>JBBIIM010000033.1:33176-37284 GCA_037446475.1 Crocinitomicaceae bacterium
AGCCGGGGAAATGGTATATTCAACCAACACCGTGTACCAACTCCCCCTGTCTGTATTGCCTTCTGTCCACAAAGCCTGCAACTCCGTTCGGATCGAGTGCTTTTCGTTCAGTTTGTAGAGTGTTTCGATAACACCAATGTGCGATTTGATAATACCACCCGCAGGTGTTACTTTAATGATGTCATCGTCGAGGTATAAGTTAAAATACGTTGCAATAATCGACAGCTTCTTATCAATCTTCTTTTTGATTTCGAAATTGATGTCGCGCCAGTACATACGTCCATTGGTACTGAACAAATCAGTTTCATAGGTGACTCTCGAAAGCGGATTCGCGTTGGTTGCAAAATGTCCTGAACCGAAGGCTGTTGAGGCATTTAACGAAATGGTTGTGCCGTATTTACCCCCCAACTTGGATCCCTTTTTGAAATTGTACATAAAGTCGGCTTGATAGGCCACTTCACCAAGCGGTTGTGATACGTAAGGGTAAAGTTGGGCAACCAAGTTATAGGTATGTGTTTTTGTTAATGGTGGAATGAAACCAATCATACCGTCGTTGATCTGCATTTCGCGGTCACTGCGGTAACTCATATTGTCGATGTGTTTCGCAGACAAGAGTATCCCCAAACCTTTTTTCGAATAACCGGCATTAATCAACAAACCGTGTCCATAATTGAAGATGTAGTTGTTGTCCCATGAAGGGTCAGCTTCTTTGATGATGTATTCACCATTGAGGTAAAAATTCTTGTAAGTGACATCAATCCGTCCACCGTAAGCACCAACATTTTGTGGTAAAATGTAGTCCGGGTGATTGGCTGTTTGAAATTTACTCACCATCGACCCACCCAATTTTATGCTGATTTCTTTTTCCTCTAACTTCGGTATCCATTCGCTTAAGGAAACTTCAGCATCGAAACCTCTCACGATTCCTGCCGTGTTTACCACACGACCGTTTGTAAAAGAATAGCGCTGTTTGCCATAAACGGCTTTAATCAAAACACCTTTGACCGGACGAATCTTCAAGTTGAGTCCATCCATGGCGTTGTCTAAACCTAAATTTCTGTCCTCGTAGGCGCGAAAAATTAAACCTGTACCAAATTGCTCGTAGAAGTTTCCTACAGTCACGCTCAACATGTCGTTTTCATAACCAACGTAGCGATAACCGATCCCGGCTCCGTCAAAACGATCCGGATAACCCAAGATTCTTGGGGCGTATAGTTCCATTCTTGTCCCGGCTTTAAAGCCTTTGTTCGTGTAATTGATGAGCGCGTAAGTATTGATAAGCGATTTTTCCTTGGGTTGAACGGCCTGAATAATAGAGTCATTCAACAGATATTGATACTGTGACTCAATATTCCCGGTAAAGGTCCCACCGTTCTGTGCTTGGACAAAAAAAGCGCATAAGGTGGATAAACCCGCTGCGCTGTAAAGTTTAAACTTTTGCAAAGTCATGCTTATTTTTTCAATTTGAGAATTTCTTTGTAGAGTTTGTGCTCATCACCCGGAGCATAATTGTTGTGCGAATAAACAATTTTACCGTTGCCATCAATCAAGAATGTGTGTGGTACATTGTTTACGCCCATCGCTCTTTTGAAATCGTGGTTTGGATCCATCCAAATATCAAAATTCCAGCTCGAAGAGTTGATGTAAGGTTTTACACGGCTTTTCGTTCTCTCGTCGTCAATGGATACTGCGATAAGTTTCACACCGGTTTCCTCTTGCCACTCATCGTATAAATCATGAATCGCGTTGAGCTCTCTTTTGCAAGGAGAACACCAAGTAGCCCAAAAACTGATGACCACTGGTTTACCGTTGTTGCCTAATTCAGCAGTGTTGATGCTTTTTCCGGCTAAATCCGTGAGCTTCACGGAGGGAACAGATTTTCCTTTTTGCTCGTCCTCATCAGGTGAGAAAATGAATGCGCTTGATACTAAAAACGCGGCGGTAAGTAAGAGTAAGTTTTTCATTGTGTTAATCATTAATTGTTGGCAGTGTAAAGCCAAAAACTTTGCCAAAGCTAAGAATAATAGTTGTGCGTTTTGGGTCAATTCAATTTTCAACTCTTGGAATCTTATTAAAAGAAAACCCCTCAAATCATCGGATTTGAGGGGTTGCAATGAGGACTAATTCCTATTATTCAACAATCAAAGACTTGGTTGTTTTTTGACCTTTAGTTTCGATGGAGATGATGTAAGCACCACTGTTCAAAGAAGACAAATTCAATTCCTCTTTAACCATACCGCTTGCATTGTTAGAAACTTGTTTTACCACACGACCTGAGATGTCAGTCAAAGTGATGCTGTAGCTTCCGAATGCTTCAAATCCTACGAAAGCAACTTGGCTTGCTGGGTTAGGGTAAACCTCAACCGGGAATTGCTCGTATTCTACAGTTGCCAAAGTACCACCGATCATGATGTTATCCACGAACAAGTTGTTACCATAAGCAGATGTAGCTTTGAATTTAACGATGAGTTTATCTGCAGTTCCAACCGAGCTCAAGTTTACAGTTTCTTTTCTCCAATCAGATGCCGCTGGCGTTGTGTAAGCAGCAGTTGCCGCAGAAAGTGTAGCCAAAGTTGAACCGGCTTTGTTGTAAACGGAAGACCATGTTGCGCCACAATCTGTTGAAACCAAAACTTCCAAGCGGTCGTTTTCAGCTTGGTATTGACGGTATGCTACGTCGAACGTCATCAATTTAGCAGAGTTTGTAGCCATGTTTACAGGAGCCAAATAAACTTCACCTGTTTTTCCAGCTGTGAAGTTGTAGAATGTATAGCGGATACTACCGTTGTTTGGTGCTACGCGTATCCAGTTATCACCCGTTGGAGAAGTAACATAATAATTCGTGTATGGAAAAGCCGTGTTGGAGAAATCCTGAATCATTTGACCGGTTGTTCCAGGAGCAGAAATTCTTGCAAATGGCGCTGTTTGTGTGCCAAGTGCTACTGTCGAACCTGAACCGTTGATGTTTGTCAAATACGTTGTCAAAACGTGAGCTCCTGAGGGAACGTTGATGTTAGGCAATGTGAAGTTTGCAGTTCCATTCGGAGCGATGTTTCCTGTAAATGGCGCAGTTTGAACAGTACCGCTGTTGATTTGGTAGTTCACAGTTGCAGAAGTGATTGGTGTAGTACCTTGATTTTGAAGCACAATTTGTGCTCCAGTCAGATCAGCCGCACAGCTGTAATCAGTACCTACGTTCACAGACTGAACAACACCATAGTCGCTCAATGGAACTGGGTTAGACATGCCTGCTTGGTGCACTTCTTTCGTGCTTGTGTTCTGAACCCAAGCGATGAAACCTACTTCTGTCATTTTGTAGATGTAGCTTGGAATAGCTACGTTAGTAAATGTGAAAGTTTGCGAACCACCGGCAGATGTAAAGTTAGATGCTTCAACCACGCTTCCGTTTGGACTTGGAAGCATCTTGCGCATTACGTTTTTGAACACTGTTTCACCATTTGAACCGGGTGCAGAGGCAAACGTGATTGTTTTTTCAATCAACGCCAAGTGCAAAACTGTGTTGGTTGGGTTCCAAATTGCAGGAGCAGTGATTGTTACGGTCACGTCAGCAGTGAAATCTGCATTGATGGTGTGAGAAATATCCATTGTGATCGGAGAGGGCACAGCATAGCGCGTATCGATCAATGCTTGGTTTACGTTCGCCACAGCCGTCGTAGTCCCATCCACAACGCGGTGGGGCACACCGGTAACGTTATAATAGGTTACTCTGTTTGCAACATCCGTAGGGTTTTGTGCATTCATTGGGTCAACACCTGGCCAAGACACTTGATACTTGATTGGAATGAATTTGTCCGGATTGGCATCGTGCAAAGCTTGCAATGCAATGTTTGGATTCACACATGGTCCGCAAGACGCTTGAGAAAACGCCTCGATCAAAATTGTACGCTGCTGTGCCATTGCGCCAAACGCAAACAAAGCAGACAGAGATAATACTAATTTTTTCATGATTCTTTTTTTAAATTTGACGACAAAATTAATTTTTTTAGCATCGCTTTTTCAGAGCTCAGCAAGAAAGCGTATTGATTATTGACAAAAATCACTGTTGTCCGATAAAACTTTTTAGAAAAGCGGGATTTCCTGTTGAGGA
>JBBIIM010000034.1:0-15163 GCA_037446475.1 Crocinitomicaceae bacterium
TTATCGGTGGTTTCGAAGCTCAGGCAATCGCCATTGAACTTGAAAAAATGAAGCTTAGCCGTCCTTTAACTCACGACTTGTTCAAGAGTCTGGCCATTGAGTTCTCTATACAAGTGCGAGAGATTTTCATTTACAAACTTCAAGAGGGTATTTTTTACTCCAAGATTGTGTGTGAAAACAATGGTGATGTTAGAGAAATTGACGCCCGAACCTCAGATGCGATTGCCATTGGTGTGCGTTTCAGTTGTCCTATTTACACCACGGAAAGCATTTTGTCTTCCAGTGGAATATTGATGGATGAATCAAGTCAACTGTTAAATCCCGACGATTCGGACGATGAATCGATTGCAGACCTTGCCAATCCTTTCCATGCCAAAAGCAACGAAGAATTGCAGGAAATGCTCAGTGAGGCATTGGAAAACGAGGATTATGAATTGGCTTCTCAAATCAGAGATGAGATTAACAAGCGCCAGTCATATTAGATTTCTGGCAGTTGCACTTGCGTTACTATTTTGTTTTTCGACAAAATCCTTTTTCGCTCAATCCAAAAGTTTTGAAGGAAAAGACTGGGAAAGGTCATCCGGTAAATTGCGCTTTGAAGCATCCGGAACATTTCAAGCAACAGATTTTGAACTCACAACCTTTCAATCCGGTCGATGGTATGCATACAATCAAGGCCTGGTGCTTGTGCAAGATGCGGATTCTCAGAAAATCCAATTGGAAAACCCAAAAATGGGTCAACTTCGTTTAACACGGGAGGATGGTAAATCATTTTATTATCTGGAGTCGTCCATACGCAACAATTCCGGTTTTTCTGGCTTGAGTTTTCTGCGTGGAATTTTGGGCATGTTGGCCATTTTGGGTATTGCTTATCTATTCAGTAAAGATAGAAGGTCTATCAATTGGAAATTAGTGGGTAAGGGGGTTGCACTTCAACTGATACTTGCTGTGTTGATTCTCAAAGTTCCTATGGTGGAATCCATGTTTGATTTTCTATCCAAAGCATTTACCAAGGTGGTGAATATGTCCCATGATGGTGCAACTTTCGTGTTTGCGGCATTCGGCGATGTGGAGATGAATCCTGCCATCATGAATTTTGTGACTTGGATTTTGCCCTCGGTGATTTTCTTTTCTGCTTTGTCGTCGTTGCTTTATTATTGGGGCATTCTACAAAAATTTGTTTATGCCATGGCTTGGGTTATGTATCGGGCTATGGGGCTTTCCGGTGCTGAGAGTGTTGCCGCGGCCGGCAATGTGTTCTTGGGACAAACTGAGGCGCCTCTCTTGGTTAAACCCTACTTGGAGAAAATGACAAAATCGGAGTTGCTTTCTCTTATGGTTGGTGGCATGGCTACAATTGCCGGTGGTGTTTTGGCAGCTTACATCAGTTTTTTGGGAAAAGGTGATGCCGTGCGCGAGTTGTATTTCGCTAAACATTTATTAACGGCATCAATCATGTCGGCACCTGCTGCTATTGTTTTTGCCAAAATTTTGTATCCCGAAAAAGAGGAAATTCAACGTGACCTCAGCGTTGCAAAAGATAAGCTCGGTGGAAGTGCTTTGGAAGCCATTGCCAATGGAACTACGGATGGTGTGCGACTTGCCGTAAATGTAGGGGCCATGCTCATCGTATTCATCAGTCTGATTGCGCTTTGCAATTTCATCCTTAAGTTTTTCGGATATCATACCGGGCTGAATGCGATGATCGCAGCCGGAGGAAGTTACGACGCCCTTAGCTTTGAATTTATTCTCGGCCATTTATTCGCTCCCGTCGCATGGGTCATGGGAGTGCCATGGCAAGACGCGCTTATTTTTGGTCAATTGTTGGGAGAAAAAACAATTTTGAATGAGTTCGTGGCTTATCCGCATTTGGGCGATTTGCAAGACCGTATGACTCAAAAATCCGTTTTGATGGCGACTTATGCTTTATGTGGTTTCGCCAATTTTGCGTCCATCGGTATTCAAATTGGTGGTATCGGAGCATTGATTCCAGGTCGCAAATCGGAGTTGGCTAAATTTGGTATGCAAGCGCTTCTAGGTGGCACATTGGCTTGTTTGTCCACGGCAATCTTGGTCGGAATGATTTTCTAAGGTGTTTTGTCACTATTTTTCATTGACGTTCAGAATGGATTTGAAAACCTTGAATCCTTCCCAAAATGCTCGTCGCTCAAAGTTTGCAAGAACGCAATAAGAGCAGCACGCTCCAATTGGTTTAAGGAAATTCCCTGTGTTAAAAGAGGGTCCAATGTTGGACTAGACTGAATACCGTTTGAATAATGCAGTAAGACTTCCTCTAAAGTGTTGAATCTGCCGTCGTGCATGTAAGGGTAGGTGAGCGCTACGTTGCGCAAACTGGGTACGCGAAATTTTCCTAAATCATTGATATTGTTTGTGATATGTTTTCTACCTTCATCCAAAAATTCACTATCTAAACCGTTGTTTCTGAAGCTGAAATCGGTTTGAAAAATACCACTGTGGCAGCTGTTACAATGCTGGTTGAACAAGTTCGAGCCCAATTGCTCTTGTTCTGAGAATTGTGCTTTTCCTTGAATGACCAAATCATATTTCGACTGTGACGAAATCATCAGACCTGTAAACTGCGTGAGGGCGTAGAAAAAACGTTGATCATTGATTTCGGGTGTGCCAAAAGCCTTTTCAAAACGGATTACATATTCCGGGATTTCACGAAGTTTCTGTAATAGAGCAGCAAAATCCATATTCAACTCTGCAGGATGAACAATGGCGGCTAGTGATGAAATTTCAATGTGATTCACACCACCATCCCACATGAAATAGGGATACCAGGCCAAATTCGCCAAGCTAGGACTGTTTCTTTGGCCAAAAGCACCTCCAACGCCCGTGCTTAAAGGCTTTCCGGCGTCACTGAAAGCAGACTCCGGATTGTGACAGCTTGCACAAGAGGTGGAATTGTCGTAAGACAAGCGTGTATCATAAAAAAGTCTTCGTCCCAGTTCAAAGCCTTCTGTTGTGATTGTATTGTTCGAAAAAGTGTAGTTGGGATGCGGGAAGTGTACAGGAATTTCAAAGGAGATAGGCCGATAAGGAGATGCTTGTTCTTTTACGCAAGCACTTAATAAAAATAATGCTGTAGAGAATATGCCCCAATTTTTTTTCATCTATTCAACGCGACGCACCGATATTCCGTTGGCAAATTGAGCAGCCATAACTCTCCCAAGCGTGCCTGATGCATGCAAAGAGCTGTATTTTTCCAGTGTGTTAGAAAACGTGAAAGTTGCAGCTACATTTACATTCAAGGCTACTTTTGGATTGTTTTTTCTGTTGACTACCAGCGGCTTGCTGTCAAAAGGTAGCTCTACCCATTGCGTCACATTTGAACTGTCTGCATCTCGGAATCCACCCACATGGAAAGAGAAAAATCCTTGTGGAGCATTGGAGGAAGCACCTTCCAATTTCAACATGATGTAGCCTGTGGACCAAGACCAAAACATATTGTTCGATGGTGACAAATCTCCGGTTTGCGCTCCGGAAACATTTTTCAGGGAGTCAACCCCCACCAAAAAGCGAATGGCAGTGTATTCACCCGGAGGCACAGCGGCAAGATTGATTTCATGAAGATTGGAATCGGTTACGCGAACCAAGTGGTAGGAATCCGGTTGTTTCCAATAAGTACCGTCACTTTTTTTCAGTTGAAAATTGGAAAGGTAGTAATTGCATGTGTAAAATTTAGCATCTTCTCCGGTGATTGGATTCACATAAGTTTCAGCAAGGACAAGCGGTGTGTCTGCATTTCCCCATACGTTGTGAATGGTCACAGGGATGTCACGAGGTTCATCCTTTTTACAACTTTGCAAATAGCTCATAAGTATCAGTGAACCTAATATTGGAAAAAGCGGACGATATGCGTTCATTATACAGGGATTTTCAGTGAAACAAATCTACAACAAATTTGGTGCGATTGAGGATGAAATTAACGTTCGCCAAAAATAGCACTCCCCACGCGAATCATGTTACTGCCGCAAGCGATAGCAATTTCAAAATCACCGCTCATGCCCATAGAAATGGATTGAAACTCCGGGTTATTCTGAAAATAATCGCGTTTGAGCATTTCAAAAAAAGATTTAAGGGTTTTAAACTCTTTGGAAATCAGTTCTTTATCTTGAGTAAAGGTTGCCATACCCATTACTCCTGTGATTCTAGTGTATTGAGCCTTTTTGAAACTTTCGGAATTTAAAAATTTGATAGCTTCTTCAATGGAAAAACCCTGTTTCGTATCCTCTTGTGCAATGTGAAACTGCAAGAGTACATCCACTTTTTTATTAATCTTGGCGGCTTCTTTTTCAATTTCGGCGAATAAATTTTCCCGATCCATCGAGTGAATCAAGTGCACTTTATCAATGATTTGCTTCACTTTGTTTGTTTGTAGGCTCCCGATGTAGTGCCAACGAATGTCCTTGGGTAAAGCGGGGAATTTTTCAAGAATTTCCTGAGCGCGATTTTCACCAAAATCCATTTGGCCTGCTTGATAAGCCTCAAGGATAGCCGAAGCCGGCTTGGTTTTACTCACCGCAACAAGGCATACATGATCTGGTATTTTCGCAAGAATTTTTGATAAGTTCTCAGCAATCATCTTCGAAAGAATAAATGGTCATTCCACTTCTCAGTTTTGGCTCTACCCATGTCGACTTTGGTGGCATAATCAATTTCTCGTCAGCTACTTTTCTGACTTGCTCCATGGTAATCGGGTAAAGAATAAATGCAACACCGTCAGGATAGCCCTCTAATTTTCTGAGCGTCGCATCAATCCCATAAAAGCCACTAACAAATTCAATGCGACTTGAGGTTTTTTGATCGTAAATATTTAGAACCGGTTCGAGTATCAAATCGGTCAAATACTGTGTGCTCAACCCGGCGATGGGATGATCGAAATTCACAATGCCTTCTTTGACCGTTAACAAGTAACGCTGATTTTTATACATCAAAATCAACTCTTGAAAAGATCGAGGCTCTGTTAAATTGGTTTGCTCTATTTCAAATTTTTCTGAAATCCGATTCAAAAACTCAGTGAATGTCAATCCATTCAAATCGTGAACTAGTCTGTGAAAAGGAAAGATGTCTAATTCGTTTTCATCCATCAAGAAAGACATGAAAAATTGGGATGGATTATCCGGTCTAACCCCTTGCTCTCTTTTCTGAGCCGCCAATCTCGACGAGGATGCACTACGATGGTGACCATCTGCTATGTACAACGCTTCTATTTGTGCGTAAGCATCTACTAACACGTCCCGGTTGTCATCTTTCACCAGCCAAAGCTCGTGTTTGATTGCGTCAGTCGTTGAAAATTCATACTCCGGACGCGCTGCCGTAATTTGCGTTAAAATGCTCTGGATTTCATGGCTATGCTCATGACTTATAAGCACCGGTTCTGCGTTGAATCCTGTGATTTCCAGATATTTTACAAAAACGTCCTCACGGCTGGTTAATGTAGCTTCATGCTTTTTGATTTTGTCTTTGTCATATTCTTCCACCGAGGCGCCACAAATCACGCCGGTGTACTGTCTATCTCCCGTACTTTGTCTGTACACGTAAAGCGCAGGTTCAGGATCTTGAGTTAGAAAGCCGTTCGATAGGAATTCTTGAAATTTCTCATGCACTTTGTGAAAGCGCTCCGTTGAATTTGACGCATGCCGGTCGCTCAGACCATATTCCGGATTAATGATATGTAAAAAAGAGAACCTATTGGATTCCAATTTTGCATCCATCACATGCTTAGAATAGGTGTAGTAGGGGCGAGTTACTACGAGGTGAGCAAGGTGCCGCGGAGCACGAATTGCTTTAAACGGAATTATTTTAGCCATACAAGCGACGTTTCTACCAAGATACCATCATTGTTCTTGTAACGCTGTTCGAATTGACATAGAAGTCAATTTTGGCAGTACCGGGACTGTTGATGAATTTTATTGCCAAATCGGCGTGGTCTGCACCTCTGGTTGCACTGTACTCCTGAACGTGATTTGTGTAGGCACCTACATTCCAACTATTTTCTCCTGAAGTCACCCAGCGAGGGGCGTTAGCAGCTGCACCGGTATAGTTCGAGGTGTTTGTAAAAACGACTTTCAAACGCGACTGCTTACTCAAATTGGCACGCATGGAATAGTTTTGATCGACTGTCAATGGAACGCTTGACCCCAATGCAAGCAAGTTGGGACCATGCAATCCCTCTGGAGGAAAAACAATGTCTGTTTTCTTTTCGCAAGCGCTCATCCCAAAACCTATCAAGACCAAAAGTTTAACAAATCGAGTTTTCATTTTTCAAATTTTGCCCGAAATTATACAATTTTTTATTGCCATAAGTTGGTGAGAGCAATTTTGAATTAATCAAACCTATCGAATTGAACAAATTATTGATTTACAGATTTATAGAGACTAAAAGTCTTGAGGTTTTGTTCTCTAAGATTGAATTCCAATAAATTCCTCAACTGTCGAGCAGCGAATTCGCGCGCAAAGTCTAATTTTGTAATTGAACCAAATTCACAAACGTGTACACCAGTCCCGGAATTTTTCTCAAAATATTTTTAGCATCGGTAAGTATTTTCTCAGTAACGAATTCGAATTCGCAAAATATTGATATTGAGATATTAAGGACCATTAATTTAAACCGGCCTATGCAATGGGATCAAACAGCTGTTTTTTGGACGCACAGCGTAACGCCGATCGTGGTCGGAACGCCAATTGCTGTATTGGCCGTGGGTCTATTAAATAAGAACGAGGATGGCAAGAAACGCGGTATGTATCTAGCATCTACAATGCTCATTTCCACTGTTTTTTCTGCGGGATTGAAATATTCCATTCAAAGAAAAAGGCCTTTTATTGCTTATCCGGATCTAGATCAAGTGGTTGCAGCCGATACCCCTTCGTTTCCTTCAGGGCATACTACGAAAGCCTTTGCCTTAGCTACGTCTTTAAGTTTGGCCTATCCCAAATGGTATGTCATCGCACCAAGCTTTTTGTGGGCAGCCGGGGTAGGTTACACACGGATGCACTTGGGTGTTCATTATCCCAGTGATGTTTTAGGGGGAATGATACTTGGAAGCGGAACGGCATTCTTGTCAGTGAAATTGAACCAATGGCTCAACAAGAGGATTGAAAAGGATTGGTTTTTCGATGGTAAAAAATCTGTCGATGACGCCTACCAACCCAACAACTAATATTCCGTTAAATCATAAATTTGATTGAGAACTTTCATGAAAACCTCGAGCTCACCGTTGTCGATGGACTGATACAACTTCTCATTGTATTTTCTCACTTCATCTCGGGCCATTCTTCGGTATTCCACGCCTTTATCGGTGAGCTTCACAAATACTACACGCTTGTCCTTCTTGTCCGGGGTACGGGTAATCATGCCCAATTCCTCCATAGAATTCAAAGTGCGCGACAAACTCGTTGGCTCTAGCCCCATGCGAGGTCCAAGTTGCGTGCTGGGAGTTCCTTCCTTATCTATGGACAACAGCACCATGCCATGAGAGAAAGACATGTTATAGCTCATCGCAGTTTGGTTGTACATTTTCAGGATTTTTTGCCAGACCTTGCGGAGGGCAAGATCGATTGGCTCAAGATTTTTTTCTTCCTCGTTGGTCATCTCTAAAACACTTAGAATTAATTCATTAAAATGTCCATTCTTTTTCGGAATTATAAACCGTACCTCGGAAACTGGCTACAAGTTCGTGGTTGGAGTTCATAATTTTGATGTCAAAACTAGAGAATTTTTTTCCTGAATGAATCAATATGGCTTTGGCGAAAATAATTTCCTCTTGTTTCACTTTTGCAAGATGAGAAATTGATGTCTCAACACTTAGCGCATGCTTTCCGAATGAGTTCGCTGCAAAAGCCAGCGCTGAATCGGCTAACGCATAAGTAATTCCTCCGTGCAAGATGTGAAATCCATTGAGCATTTCAGGTCTGGTTGTCATTTTCAATTCACAGCAACCTTTGTCAAGAGCAAGTAATTCAATGCCAAGCCACTGACTGTAAGCGTCGTTGGCGAGCATGAATTCAACAATTTCTCGGGGACTTTTCACGATTATGACTATGCATTAATCGCACGGTTCAACACACCGATGAACCCGATTAATATCATATTCAACATGCTTTGCGTTTCTTCATCGATTTGATTACCATCTTCATCGGCCATTTCAATGTCTTGGATTAGGAAACTCATGAGAACCGGTTGCCCAATGAAGTCATTCAACTCCGTAAAATCGCGCTCTTCCTCAAAATCCTCCAATATTTCCAAGTATTCTTCGTGAAAAGCATCAATCATATCATCAGAAACTTGTGGGATTGTGTAACCTGAAGTTTCAAAAATATTCATGATAAGGGTGTAGTAATACACCAAGTAACCCAATAAATCCTCGTCGTTTTCCTCAGTAGCAGTTTGAAATACATAGGCAACAAGGGATTCGTAGTTGTCTGCATAGCGTTCAGAAATTTGATTCAAAACATCATCGCTCGCCGAATTGATAAAAGCCAAAGATTTTTCTATGGCATCTTCTGAAATTTGTTTCATCGTGGAATAAGATTTTGGCAAATGTACGTAATCCTTTGTGTTGGGCCAGAATAAATCAAATTATTCAAGGGCAATTCATTATGCATGTTAAGAATATTGAATCTGCGGCGATGTCTAGGCCTTAATGCTCCAATCAAGCCTCTCAGTAAAGGCAAATTGACGAAATCTTAAACGTAAAAATACTATTTTTGACCCCCAAACGTTAAACACCCGTTGAATTTCAAACAATGAGCAAAATTAACCAGGTCATCATTCTACTTTTCCTCATTTCTGCTGTTGCTTCGTGCACCACAGAAAAAAATGCCAAGGCCAATAGGGTGTATCATCAAACCACAACGCGTTTCAATTCGCTATATAACGCCAATGAACTGAAGGTGCAAACGCTTAGAGCCTACCGCAAAGTTCATGTGGATGATTATGACGAAATCTTGCCGGTTGAAGTAGTGCCATTCGATGAGGCGCAGGTAGCCATTATGCCGGTCATGGACACGATCGTAGTGAAATGTACTACGGCAATTGCAAAGCACAGCATGCCTTCTTTTGCAAACTCTTCCAAGAAGGTTGAATACAACAAATACATGGCTGATGCCTGGCTAACAGTAGGATATGCGAAATATTACAAAGGCGACTACGACGGGGCAGAGGAGGCCTTTAAATTCGTCGAAAAGCTGTTTATGACGACACCTTCAAAGTACACGGCCAAACTTTGGTTGGCAAAATGTGCTTTTCGCAAAGGTGAATTGACCAAAGCGGATTCAATTATTAGAGAAATTGCAAGAGAAGCAGAAATTGCCCAAAATACGAATGACGCTTCAAAAACCGAGAACTCGGACGACACCAAGAAATCCAAAAGCAAAAAGAAAAAGAAGAAGTCAAAAAAGAAAAAGGCTTCCGAAAAAAAGGAGAAGCAAAGCATTACCAAACCACCTGCTGATTTCAATTATGAGCTCAACAAACTTCGTGCGGACATAGCCATTTCGCGCAAGAAATTTGATGACGCGGAGAAGTTTATGATTTTGGTTGTTGACGATTGTAAAAACAAAGAAGAAGCCGCTAGAAATTTGTTCATTTTGGCCCAACTTTCGGTGACCAACGGGAAGTCAGAATCTGCTTATGAAAATTACACGTCCTCGTTGAAGAAGAAAGCACCATTTGTGCTGCACTTTTCGGCGCGATTGCAACGAGCGGTCAATTCTTCTGGCGCTGATAGAAACAAAGTTTTGGCTGAGCTGAATAAAATGGCCAACGAAACCAAGAATATTGAATATCGCGATCAGATTTATTACGCCTTAGGTAATGTCGCGGAATCGGACAAAGACAAAGAAAAGGCAACTGTATTGTACACCAAATCGGTTTATTACTCTGTAAGCAACAACAAACAAAAGGCAAAATCTTATCTCCGTTTGGCCGAAATGAAAATTGGAGACCGAGACTATGTCAGAGCTCAAAAATATTACGACAGTTGTGTTCGTGTGGCTCCGGAAAACTTCAAAAATCGCGACTTGATTGAGCGAAAAGCCAAGAAATTAAAGGATTTAGTCGATGCTATCGAAACAGCCAATTTGCAAGACAGTTTGATTCGCATTGCCAAAATGACACCCGGAGAACAAGACGCGTTTTTGGCGCAAGTAAAGACGCAACTGGAAAAGGAGGAGAAGGTACGTTTGGAGCAAGAAGCGAAACGCGCTGCGGAATTGGCTGCGCTTCAGCAAACTGCACAGACGGCCAATGCAGGTCAGGGCGGAGGCAACAAGTGGTATTTTTACAACCAACGCACCAAAGCGGACGGGTACGAAGCCTTTAAAAAGGTTTGGGGGCAGAGGGAATTGGAAGACGATTGGCGAAGAATCAACAAAATGCCAAGTGCTTTTGGACCGTCCAATACCGGCAATGAGGTGGATACTACCGCCCAAACAGCAGAAGCAAAACCTGAGCCCAAGGATAAGTTTGACTTGGAAACGCTTCGTTCTAATATTCCGCAAAATGAAGAGCAAATTGAAATTGCACACCAAATTTTATTGGAAGCTTTGTACCGCTCAGGTAGAATTTACAATGAAGAATTGTTGGAGAGAGACTTGGGTATCGGTCAATTCGAGAAAGTATTGACCTACCGCGTTGAAGACAAGCACATCCTGCTTTCGGCTTTCGAGTTGTATCGTTTGTATGAAGGCGTCAACCCGAACAAAAGAGCATTTTACGCGGACTACATTCTCAATAAATATCCAACGTCGGAATATGCTGAATTCATCAAGGATCCGGATTATTTTGTAAAGAAAAAAGAACGCGAACGCTTGGATTTGGATGACTACGAGAAGCAAATTGAGCGCTTCAGATTGGGTTATTACTCAACGGTGAGAAGCAGAACGAGGAGCATTTTGCAAAACGACCCAAAAAATGCCTACCGTTCCGGTTATATGCTTTTAAATGCGCTGAGCGAAGCGGCCATGATGGAAAACAAGAAGGATGCAATTCCTCTCTTCGAAGCCATTATCGCAGCCTATCCTGGAAGCAAAGAGGCCACTCGCGCCAACACCATGATTAACATCATCAACAACGGATATTCAGCAGCCATTGAGGCAAACTTTGGCAACGGAGGAAAATCAGAATTTGAGTACAAGAGTGGTAAGATGTTTTTCGTGGTGGTTGCCAAACCTGGAGAAAAGGTCAACAATTTGAAAAAGGATTTGTCCAATTTCAACAATGAATTCTTCAGTTCCGATAAATTGACTACGAAAGAAACAGTAATTGGAACAACACAAGACATTGTGCGCGTATCCTCATTCAAAAACGAAAACGAAGCCAAAAAGTATTTGAATGCATTTAAAAAAGCGAAAAGAACAATAAATCACCTACATTCGCATACCTATTTTATCATCACCGAAGACAATTTTATCAAGTTGCTCGCCGGTGGTAATTTGCAAGGTTATTTGTCGTTTTACCAAGATTATTATTGATATGGCAGTATTCAAATCACAAAAAGAAAAGCTCATTACGGACGGTCCGGATAAGTTGAACCGCATTGTTGATGGCGCAGTAATCAAAGGCGATATCACCGTGGTTACATCGATTCGTATTGACGGACAAATTGAGGGAAACATCAATTGCGCGGCCAAATTGGTTTTGGGCGAATCCGGAAAAATTGTTGGCAATATCAGCAGCCAACAGGCTGAGATTGAGGGGTACATTGAAGGAGAGCTGAACGTTTCTGAACGTTTGGTGCTCAAGAATACAGCACGAATTTTAGGAAATATAACCACAGCCTCAATCATCATCGAGGAAGGTGCTGTGTTTGAAGGTGTTTGTAAAATGAGTCCATTGATGGGAGCAAAAACTGTTTCCACGTCGAGCACACCGATTCAAGAGGACGTGGTTTACTAACCGAAACTATTTTGAATTATTAAAGCCGGGGAGTCTGAATTCTCGGCTTTTTTGTTTTGTTTAGAATGAAACATTTTTGATGCGTATTAAATTCTCGGTGTAGTCATTGAAAATCACTATTTTCGAAGCGCTAAAACTTGTACCATGAAACTTTTTTCTTTCGGGTCTTTAAGATCCTCGATTTTGCTGAGTATGACGTGCTTTTGCGGCCACGTCTTCGGGCAATCAGAACAAACCCTTCCCATTTGGTCAACACCTCAGGAAATCTTTCAAATTCAAAACGGATGGATTGATTTTGAAAATTCAGGAGACAGAAATTCAACCGATCCACCGCCCGGCTCGGAAGTGAGAACTCCCGGACAGTGGGAAGAATTGCAAGCAGTAATTATTACCTGGACATCTTTTCCATCTATCCACAGACAACTCGTTCAACACATACAAAATGAATGTGAAGTATGGATTGTAACGCAAGATTCGACCACAGTGAAGAACAACATCACTTCCAACGGCGGTTCTTTGAATAATGTAAAATTTATCATAGCACCGTTCAACAGTATCTGGGTACGTGATTATGGCCCTCAATCCGTGTATTTGGCCGGAGTAGATTCCTTGGCCTTGATCAATTGGCGCTACAACAGAAACAGACCCAACGACAACAATGTGCCCATCGCAGTTGGTGCGCAGCGCGATATCCCCGTTTATTCCATGACAGCACTCCCGAACGATTTGGTGGCTACAGGCGGAAACTTCATGGCTGATGGAATGGGTACCGCATTTTCTTCCAATCTTATTTTGGATGAAAATCAAGGTACAGGTTTTAGTCAATCCTTTAAAACAGAGGCCCAAATCAATACCATGATGCAGCAATACATGGGACTCACCAAGTATATCAAGATGACTAATCTGCCCTATGATGATATCCACCACATTGACATGCACATGAAACTTTTGAACGAAGAAACCTTGTTGGTTGGTGAATTTCCAACGGGTATTTCAGATGGTCCGCAGGTAGAATTGAACCTACAATATGTCTTGGATAATTTCACGACGCCGTTTGGAACGCCCTACAAAGTGATTCGAATCCCTATGATTCCAAGCACCACTGGAGGTTATCCCGGAGCACCCTTTGGTAGTGCCTCTTACAGAACCTACGCCAATAACATCATTGTGAACAAAACAGTGATTGTTCCTACTTATCGAGAAGAATACGATTCCATTGGTTTGAGTATACTTCAACAAGCCATGCCGGGATACAATGTTGTGGGAATTGATTGCGACAACTCCAACGCAAATCTTATCGCACAAGGTGGCGCATTGCACTGCATCACCAAAGACGTATCGGTAGCGGATCCGTTGTTGATTGTACACAAAAGTCTATCAGATACTTATGATGCCGTGAATCCATACGCAGTGAATGCAACCATACGACACAAGAGCGGTATCGCGTCTGCAACCTTGTATTACAAAAACAGTCTGACCGGAAATTATTCTTCTGTGCCCATGTCTTTGAATACTGCGGGAGGAGAAAACAACTGGACGGCTTTGATACCCGCTCAAAATGTTGGAACAATCGTTTATTATTATATCCATGCTCAGGCAAACTCAGGCAAAACGCAAGTGCGTCCTATGCCGGCGCCAGAGGGGTACTTCCATTTCAGAGTATTGGGTGGAGCCAATTTAGAGAGCATCAATCAATTGAATTTCACCAATGTTTTTCCTAATCCATCTTCGGGGTTAACTTGTATTGCAACAAATTTTGACAGAGCATTTCAAGGAAGCATGTACTTAACCAATTCACTGGGTCAGACGGTGAAAAATATACACCAGGGTGAATTCGTATCCGGCGATCGCAAGTACTTTGTGGATGTGGAAAATCTGCCCGCAGGAATTTATATGATTGTTTTGGAGACTGCAGTTGGAACAGTGAGCAAAAAGCTGGCCGTGAGATAAATACAAAATTGCAAATCGCAAATAGGAAGGCTGTCTCAATTGAGGCGGCTTTTTTATTTCTTAAAAATGAAATAAACCGCAAGAATTAAGAACACAAAGCCAATCAAATGATTGACCCTGAACACTTCTGTTTTGAAGAAAACTATGGTAAATAAGGTAAACACAGTAAGTGTTATGACTTCTTGAAGCACCTTGAGTTGCCATAAATTGAACGGACCGCCATTTTCGGAATAACCAATTTTATTCGCCGGGACTTGGAAAATGTATTCAAAAAAGGCGATGCCCCAAGAGATTAAAATTACTGCAAACAGCCCCAAGCCCTGAAACCAGGTCATTTCTTTGAATTTCAAATGACCATACCAAGCAAAGGTCATGAAAATGTTAGCGATAACCAGCAGAATAATCGTAGTCAACATTTTGCGTCTCATATTAAAAGTTTAAGCAATCACACCGGAGGCTACAAGTTCACCGGTTTCTAGGTAAAATGCGGCAAATTGTCCTTTTGTAATTCCGCGTTGTGCAGTTTCAAACAAGACATAAAACGCATTTTCCTTTTGAATTAGAGTACCTTTTTGAAGTGATTGACGGTAGCGAATGCGGATATAAAAGCGTTGTGCGGGTTCATCAGCATACTCGTACCTTCGTATCCAGTGTAAATCGTTTTTTTCTATGCGCAGAGCGTATTTGTACAAGCCCGGATGATTTTCGCCTTGTCCTGAATACACAACATTTTCTGTCACATCCGTTCCAACAACAAAAGAGGGGAGGGGTCTTCCGCCAATTTGTAAGCCGCGGCGTTGACCAATCGTGTAAAAGTGAGCGCCTTGGTGTTGCGCAACTTCAATGCCATCAAGCTGATGATATTCGAAATCCTTGCTGAGTGCTTCAACATGGTCGATATCGCAAGGAATACGTGAATAGGCCTCATAAGGCTGAAAATCAGCAGGAATTTCTATTACTTTACCCACTTTGACAGCTAATTGCTGTTGTAAAAATACGGGCAGCGAGACTTTTCCCACGAAACAGAGTCCTTGAGAATCTTTTTTCTCTGCGGTAATTAAGTGCATCTTTTTGGCAATTTCCCGCACCTCAGATTTTTGCAAATGGCCTATTGGAAAAAGTGCTTTGCTCAATTGATATTGGCTGATTTGACACAAAAAGTAGCTCTGGTCTTTTGATTTGTCAAGTCCTGAAACCAGTCCAAAACTACCGTCCGAATGTTCAATTTTCTGACAATAATGCCCCGTGGCCACAAAATCGGCCCCCAATTTCAAAGCAGCGTCCAAAAAC
>JBBIIM010000034.1:15195-31637 GCA_037446475.1 Crocinitomicaceae bacterium
TACGACCACTTTCATATTCTTTGAACATGTAATTGACGATCCGCTCGTAGTACTCTTTACTGAGGTCAATGACCTGGAAAGGAATGTTTAGAGACTGAGCCACCAGAAGCGCGTCGTTGGAGTCGTCAATCCAAGGACATTCGTCAGAGATAGTCACGGAGGTGTCGTGCCAATTTTTCATAAACAATCCGATGACCTCGTAGCCAGCTTCCTTGAGTAGATAGGCTGCCACTGAAGAATCCACACCGCCTGATAAACCTACAACAACTCTTTTCATGTGCTCCCCTAAAGAGAAAAATCTCTATTTGTTTCTTAATTTGTGTTACAAAAGTAGCTGATTCACGTAGAATAGGTGCGAAATGCCATGATTCAACGTTAACTATTTCTACTTTCGTCCCATGAAATTGCCCGTACTACTTGTTGCGCTTGTTTTTTGGCTGGGAGCGTTTGCTCAAGATTGCAAATGGGTCAATCTTCATGGTTCGTTCAAAGATACGACAAGCCGACAGTCGTTTTACAACATGTTCATCGTGAACAAAACCGCGGGTAGGGGGGTATTCGGTAAACCCGACGGCACATTTTCTATTCAAGTCAATCCGGGAGATTCAATTTATTTTACGATTTCAGGCTATCAAACGGTAAAAATGCAGGTGACCGCCGACCATGATTGTAAACACGAATTTAACCGATTCATCAATCCTTTGGAATACCGAAAACAAGAGGTAGTGGTATATCCGATAAAAAGTCTGAATCAAATCAAAGAGGAACGTGAGCAACTGGCTCGTGTCGAAACAAGAATGGTGACCGGTTACGCTGCACTCAAAAGTCCGATTACAGCCCTTTACCAAGAGTTTAGTCGAAGAGAAAGAATGAAAAAGAAACTGGCAGAATTGGAGTTTCAGGACAACATGGAGAAGGTGGTTAAAGAACTTATTCGCGTTTATGTAGCTTATGATATTATGGATTTAGAAGAGGAGGAGTTTCTTGATTTTATTCGCTTTATGAATTTAAATGAAGAGATGCTCAAGAACACGACGGATTACCAGCTTATCATGTATATCAAGGAAAAGTATATCCATTACAGAAAACTGCGCGGCGACGACGGATACATTTACGATCCCTCGAAGCATGTTCCAAAACAAGAAGATTAGTAAATGCTCACAAAATCAGGGATATCTGCGCGCAAACATGGAATTATTATGTTAAATAGAGTTCTGTAATTTTTGTCACGTTCATTTATTGATGAGCGTGCTACATTTGTAGAAAATACTAAACAATGAAGAAGTTATTAAGTCTAACTATGTTTTTTGCGGTGCTAACGAGCTGTGGGGCACAAACCAATGCCAAAGAAACTAAATCAAACAGTGCCAATGGTCAGATCTACGAACGTGTGGATGCTACAAAATTTAAACAAGGAATTTCATCAGGTAAAGTTCAGGTTTTGGATGTGCGTACACCGGAAGAAGTTGCTGGCGGTAAAATCGATGGTGCTATGAACATTAATTTTTACGACGCAGATTTTAAAGCACAGGTGAATGCCAAATTGGACAAAAATGTTCCCGTGTATTTGTATTGCCGTTCCGGAGGGCGTTCTCAAAAGGCTATGGAAATTTTAAAGGAATCCGGATTCAAAGTTGTTTATGAACTTATAGGAGGTTATTCCAACTATCATTAATTTTACTGAGCAGGGTCCTTGATTGATTCTGCTTGTTTTTTCAATTTATTATTTAACATAATATTAATTATAAGACAAAATAGAAAAGAATAAAGTTGGCTAGGGAAAACATGACTACCGATGCGATGCATAAGATAATTTTTAGTTGTTGAAATTCAAGACGGCATAAACCTTAAATTTGCGCCGCTTTTAAAAATCAAACACTAAAAGTCAACATTCATGGGACTACTCGGAAAGATTTTCGGAAAAACCAAAGCTGCAACCCAGCTCCCAAAAGGTTTTGCCGAAGTCAAAATCAAATCAATAAAACCGCTTACCGCTGAAAGCGTTCAAATCGCTTTTCAAACAGATACATTGCCTGAAGATTTCAGAACCTTCGTTCCAGGTCAATACATCACAGTGCTCGTGAATATTCAGGGAAAAGATGAGCGACGTTCATACTCGATTTGTTCTAGTACTGACGAAGGCTTGGCAATTGGCGTAAAAAGAGTGGAAAACGGCAAGGTGTCAACTTATCTCACTCAGGAATTGGGCTTGGACGATGTAATAGCGATCTCGAAACCCGAAGGCAATTTCAAGCTAAACAATACAGACGGAACCTATGTCTTTATAGCAGCAGGAAGCGGAATAACACCGGTTTTATCCATGGCAAAAACGCTTGAGTGCTCTACAGGAAAATCAGTGTTGATTTACGGAAACCGAACGCATGACCAAATCATGTTTAAAGCAGAATTAGATGTATTAATTCGCACCGAAAAGCACTATTATCTATCGAAAGAGACTACAGATTTTAGCGAAAAAGGTCGATTGGACACAGAAACGCTGCGTCTTTTCTTCAAGGAAAATTTACCTCTTTTGCGTGCAGATGGATTTTACCTCTGCGGTCCGGAGCCCATGATAAAAGGCGCAATCGATGCGCTAAAATTCTATGGCGTCAGTGAGGACAAAATACACTTTGAATTATTCACCGAGCCTGTTTTATTGATAAAAGAAACGCCCAAATCGGAACAAGCCTTTGAGGGTGTGGCCCTTGTAGAAATCATTCTCGATGGCATGCCTTCGAACTTGGAAGTCAATACGGCAAAAGAAACAGTGTTGGAGGCAGCACTCAACTTCGGTCTTGATGCACCCTATTCCTGCAAAGGAGGTGTTTGTTCGACTTGTCGGGCCAAGGTGCTGGAAGGCAGTGTGCGGATGAAAAACAATTTAACGCTCACTGATAAAGAAATTGAAGAAGGATATATTTTGACTTGTCAGTCTCACCCGACTTCACAAATTCTAAAAGTGAGCTACGATGACTAAGCACATTGTGGTCATTGGGGCAAGTCGCGGAATTGGTGCGGAATTGGTGCTTCAATTTGCCCATGATAGCAAGCACAGGGTTTATGCTTTCTCCAGAAATATTGGAGCTATGAATGATAAATTCGCGCATTTGCCCAACGTGAATATTTGGCCTTTAGACTTAGCAAAATCTGATGTCAAAGAATTCTTTATAGACGCCTTGGACAGAATTCCCCAAATTGACGTCCTAATTTACAATGCCGGATATTTGGTCAACAAGCCTTTTTTGGAATTGTCGAAAGATGAAATTTTGACCAGTTATCAGATAAACGTGCTCAGTGCTTTTGCTATTTTTCAGGCGGCTATTCCGAAGTTTGCAAAGCAGGCACATGTAGTGAGTATTTCGAGCATGGGAGGTTTTCAGGGCACAGTGAAATTTGCCGGTTTGAGTGCCTACTCCACCCCAAAAGCGGCCCTTGCGAGTTTGACGGAGTTGTTGGCTGATGAGTATAAAAATGAGTCTTGGACTTTCAATTGTTTGGCTTTAGGAGCCGCGCAAACTGAAATGCTCGAGACGGCTTTTCCGGGATATCAGGCTCCCCTTTCAGCGGCAGAAATGGCGAATTTTATTGTTGATTTCAGCCTGCAAGCACACAAATACATTCGTGGTAAAATCATTCCTGTGAGTGTTAGCACGCCGTAAGATTCATTCAGAACTTGCAGATGGAATCAACAAAACCCTAAAAACCTTGTTGTAACTTCGAAAAAAACGTAAAACAACTTATGCATAATCCTCACTTTACTGCTTACTGGCGCTGCCCATCGAACATCGCGATTGTTAAATATTGGGGCAAAAAAGACGAGCAGCTTCCCTGTAATGCCTCACTCAGTCTTACCTTGTCAGCGTCCTACACGGAACTAAAAGCGACACTGAGCGAGAAAACCAGTAATGAAGAGGTTGAATTGGTGTATTATTTCGAAGGACAAAGATTGGAGTCTTTCGAAGCGAGGATTATAAAATATTTGAATAAGCACAAAGCGCATTTTTCCTTTTTGTCCAAGTATCGCTTGGTTCTGGAATCCAAAAACAGTTTTCCGCATTCCACAGGGATTGCCTCTTCGGCCTCTGCCTTTGGAGCCTTGTCTTTGGTTCTTGTTGATTTGTACGAACAAACAGAAGGAAAAAAAATAAGCGACAATCCCACGCAGACCGCTTCTGAATTTGCCCGTTTGGGCAGCGGAAGTGCATGTCGATCCATCTATTCCGGTTGGGCGCAATGGGGTAAGGCAGAAAATGATACCCTCGGGTCTGATACCCATGCGGTTCAAATTACCGAAGTCCATGAAGTTTTTCAAAACATGCACGACGCGATACTGGTTGTCGATGATGAACCCAAAAAGGTGTCAAGTACGGCAGGACATGCATTGATGAATGGACATCCATATGCAGAACAGCGTTTTAAGCAAGCGAACGAACGTGTGATGCAGTTGCGTGAAATTTTACGCACTGGAGACCTTCAAGGGTTTATTGAAATTACAGAATCTGAGGCACTCACCTTGCATGCCATGATGATGACCTCAAAAGATTATTATTTGCTGATGCGACCAAATACAATCGCTGTAATTGAAGAAATATTCAAATTCCGTGAACAAACCAACATTCCGCTATGTTTTACGCTCGATGCCGGTCCGAACATTCACCTGCTTTACCCGGATAATCAAAAACAAAATGTAGAGAACTTTATTCGGGAGCGAATTTCCACTTGGGTTAAAAGCACTATCTTTGACCGCGCTGGGTTTGGCCCGATGCAACTAACACTGAGCTAATGGAGTTTCATTCGAAGGTTTTAATATTTGGGGAATACAGTATTTTATACAACAGTAAGGCACTAACAATGCCCCTCAAACAGTTCAAAGGGAAGTTTAATTTCAACCCTTCTTGCAAACAGTCCAAATCCTCAAATGCCAGTTTGCGCGCTTTCTGCAGACACATCATCAAGAATCATTTCCCGATAGACGAACAAGGTAATGTCATCAATGTCAAGCGATTTCAATTGGAGTTAGACAAAGGGCTTTATTTTGAGAGTAATATCCCGCAAGGCTTCGGTTTGGGTAGTTCAGGTGCTGTTGTTGCAGCTATTTTCATGCGCTACATCGACAAAGCCGGCGAAATGAAGGACTTGGTGAAAGCCGAGACTAAAGAAAATATTCATAAGCTGAAAAATATTTTGAGTTCTTTAGAAGGTTTTTTCCACGGTACAAGCTCAGGTATTGACCCGCTGAGTATCCTTCTGAACAAGCCTTTACTTTATGTCAATCCTAAGGATGTTGTTCCCGTGGAACTTCCTGTAGCCAAAAAAGACAGTAAACACGTGCTGTTCCTTTTGAACACTGAAATTCCAAGAAATACTGAAACTTTGGTGAAACGTTTTAAGGATTCATGCACCGATGAGGACTTCAAAAAACTGATGGAGGATAATCTTGTGGCTGGGAACAATGCTTGTATAGATGCCTTCCTGAGTGCAGATTATGCGAATTTGTACATGAACTTGGCTAAAGTTTGTGAGTTCCAATTCAACCACATGAATTATCTGATTCCGGAGCATCTTCAAGGGATTATGAAACAAGGCCTGGACTCTAAAGATTACTTCATGAAAATTTGCGGCTCTGGAGGAGGTGGCTTTATGCTTGGTTTTACAGACAATTGGGAAAAAACTCAAGAACAGCTAGCAGGCTACCCATTGGAAGAAATTTACCGCTACTAGTTTCCAGAGTTTTTTGGCCTTTTTTAGAAAATCTCATCTTTTATTCGGTTCTCAACTTTACAAAAAGAGTACTTTTGCGCTCCATTTTTTAAAGCTGTTCAAGCATGGCTGAAACAAAAAAAATCAAAGCTGCACTCATTTCAGTGTTTTACAAAGACGGTCTTGAACCGATTGTGAGAAAATTGCATCAATACGACGTGCGCATCTATTCTACCGGTGGCTCCAAAGCTTTTATTGAAGATTTGGGCATTCCAGTGCATACAGTAGAAGGTCTTACCGGATTTCCTGAGATTTTGGGTGGTCGCGTAAAAACTTTGCACCCGAAGATTTTTGGAGGCATCCTCAATAGAAGAGACAATACAACCGATCAACGCGAAATCAATAAATTTGATATCCCGGAAATCGATTTGGTTGTTGTTGACCTCTACCCTTTCGAAGCCACGGTGGCCTCAGGAGCGGAGCATCAAGACATCATCGAAAAAATTGACATCGGTGGAATTTCGCTCATCCGAGCTGCAGCTAAAAATTACAAGGATGTGTTGATTGTTCCATCCGTTGAACGCTACGCCGATTTGTTGGAATGTTTGGATAAAAACGATTGTGGCTCAACCCTGGAAGAGCGTCAAAAGTTTGCCATGCACGCATTTGCCGTTTCCTCGCATTACGATACACACATTCACAACTATTTTGCCGGTTTGGTCCAGACTGATTCCTTGCTTCGAATTTCAGAAAACCATCAACAAAGTTTGAGATACGGTGAAAATCCGCATCAGAAAGGGGTCTTTTTTGGAGATTTGAGCGCGTTTTTTGATCAATTGCATGGTAAAGAGCTTTCCTACAACAACTTACTCGATGTGGATGCTGCCATACAATTGATTCGAGACTTTAAAAATGCCGAGCCTACTTTTGGTATTTTGAAACACAACAATGCATGTGGTTTTGCAACGCGTTCCACAACTTCCGAAGCCTACGCAGCAGCACTTGCAGCCGATCCGGTTTCTGCCTTCGGTGGAATTTTAGTGTCCAATGCGAAAATCGATTTGCATACAGCGCAGCAAATCAACGACTTGTTCTGTGAGGTTGTGATTGCACCTGATTTTGATGCGGATGCATTAGAATTACTCAAGTCAAAGAAGAATAGAATTTTGTTGATTGACAAAGGTTTAGATTTGCCGAGTCAAACTTATCGTTCAGCTCTGAATGGAATTCTTGTTCAGGACAGAGATACTAGGGTTGAAACAGCTGAACAGTTAACCGTACAGACAAAAGTTGCTCCCAGACAAGACGAAATTGAGGATTTGCTATTCGCCAATATTTTGGTAAAACATACCAAGTCCAATACTATTGTTTTGGTGAAAAACAAACAATTACTGGCAAGTGGAACCGGACAAACATCTCGCGTGGATGCTTTACAACAGGCCATTCACAAAGCCAAATCTTTCGGCTTTGATTTGAACGGTGCGGTTATGGCATCGGACGCTTTCTTTCCTTTCCCGGATTGCGTGGAAATTGCAGACAATGAGGGTATTAAGATAGTGATTCAACCGGGAGGTTCAATCAAAGATGAGTTGAGCATCAACTATTGTGATGCGCACGAAATGGCTATGGTGTTTACGGGTACCAGACATTTCAAGCATTAACAAAAGACTGAACGTTGAGATTTCGATGTTTTGAATCGTACGTTTCATGATATTCATATGGGTACAATGATTCATTTTCCTCTCATCGAATGTCTTTTTTAAGTCTTAGCTTTTCCACAGTGGCTTGTAGATTCGCGTTTTCACAAAACCATATCAACGCCGTTTTTATTTCTACTTTTGCACACATTTTCACACAACATGACACAGCTATCAGAGCGCGTTACTGCCATGGAAGAGTCGGCAACACTCGCCATGTCACGCATTACAAGAGAACTCAAGGCACAAGGTAAAGACATTGTTGCCCTTACTTTGGGAGAGCCTGATTTCAACACCCCGGATTTTATCAAAGAAGCCGCGATTCAAGCCATTCACGACAATTACTCTTTTTACACGCCGGTTTCGGGTTATTTGGATTTGCGCCAAAGCATTTGCGAAAAATTAAAACGCGATAATGGATTGGATTACATGCCCGATCAAATCGTGGTTTCCACGGGAGCCAAGCAGAGTATTGCGAACGTGGTCATGTCGCTCATTAATCCGGGCGACGAGGTCATCATACCTGCGCCCTACTGGGTCTCCTACTCCGAAATTGTTAAACTTTCAGGTGGTGTCCCCGTGATTATTCAAACGGACATCTCGACCGACTTCAAAATGACCCCTGAGCAGTTTCGATCAGCCATCAATGAGCAATCTAAGATGATGATTTTCTCATCTCCTTGTAATCCTTCAGGCTCTGTATATTCACAAGAAGAATTGGCGGCCTGGGTGGACATCATTAAAGAAAGCGGGATTTTTGTGATTTCAGATGAAATTTACGAGCACATCAACTTTGTTGGAAAGCACTGCAGTCTGGCCTCTTTTGACACGATTAAAGACCAGGTTATTACCGTAAACGGGGTATCTAAAGCTTGGGCTATGACCGGTTGGCGCTTGGGTTACATTGCCGCTTCCAAAGAAATAGCTTTGGCCTGTGACAAGATTCAAGGACAATTTACAAGCGCAACCTGCTCCATCACACAGCGTGCAGTGATTGCTGCCATGAAAGCGGATCCAAGTGTTCTCAAGGACATGATTGCCGCTTACAAAAGCCGCAGAGATTTGGTTTTGAGTTATTTGACGCAAATTCCGGATTTGAAAATCAATACACCGGATGGCGCGTTTTATCTGTTCCCGGACGTCAGTGCTTATTTTGGAAGGTCGTTTGGAGCAACCGTGATTAACAGCGCTGAAGATATCACGAAATACTTGCTGAATGAGGGTCTTGTATCGCTTGTGAATGGTGAAGCGTTTGGAAACAACGATTGTATCCGGATTTCTTACGCTACTTCTGAGGAAAATTTAATTCAAGCCATGCAACGCATCAAAGAAGCTTTAGCCAAGTTGTCGTAATGAGCTATTTTTCAGAATATTTAGATGCTTTTCAGGGCAAGAACATCATTGTCATTGGTGACGTGATGCTGGATTCTTACATTCTTGGAGATGTGCAGCGCGTTTCTCCTGAGGCTCCTGTGCCCATCGTGAGTTATAAGAATCGGGAAGAGCGTTTGGGGGGTGCTGCCAACGTAGCGTTGAATCTTCTTGCTCTTGGTGCCAATCCGATCCTTTGTTCTGTGATTGGCAATGATGACGAAGGGCAGCGGTTTCTTCACGAAGCTGAAAAACAAAAAATTTCTACCCGTGGCGTGCTTCAGGATGCGCATCGCATGACGACCGTGAAAATTCGCATCATCGGAAATAACCAACAATTGCTTCGCGTTGACAAAGAGCAAACGCATGCCTTAAGCGAAGCGCTTGAAGAGACATTTATCGAACGGGTTTCAGAACTTATTGAAAAACAAACCATTGACGCAGTTGTTTTTGAGGATTACAACAAAGGTGTGTTGACAGCCAAAGTGATACAGGAAGTTATCGCTTTGTGCAACGAGCATCAGATTCCAACGGCTGTTGATCCAAAAAAGGACAATTTCTTCGAGTACAAACAAGTTACCCTTTTCAAACCGAACTTTAAAGAGTTAAAAGAAGGTATGCAACTCAATTTTAACTTTTCGAGAGGAGAAGATTTTGAGCATGCAGTAGACAAGCTTCAGCATCAACTTCAGGCGAATATGATTTTTGTAACACTCTCTGAACATGGCGTTTATATCCAAGATGGCGATTCAGGAGCCTATATTGATGCTCATCATAGAGCCATTCGCGATGTGTCCGGAGCGGGAGATACTGTTATCGCCGTGGCTACCATGGGTTTGGTCAGCGGAATGAATGCGCTGGAAATTGCAGAGTTGTCTAACATTGCGGGCGGCTTGGTTTGCGAAAAATCAGGGGTGGTTTCCATCAGTTTGGATGAACTAAAACTAGAATTGGTACGTTTAGGATTGTAAAATAACTACATGTCAGAAAAAAGCTCAAATAATCCTGCCGATACCATCAAACCTTACGGCAGTTCCAACAAATCCAAAAAGGAGGAAGTTGCTCAGATGTTCGATAACATTTCAGGCAACTACGACCAACTCAACAGAATGATTTCTTTCGGCGCTGATGTGAAGTGGAGGAAGAAGGTCTTGCAAATGGTCAAAGAAGCGAAACCGCAATCGATTTTAGATATCGCCACCGGTACTGGCGACCTGGCGATTCTTTTTGCCCAAACAGATGCTAAAAGAATCGTAGGACTTGATATTTCCGTGGGTATGCTCGAGGTAGGCAAGCAGAAAATTAAGCAGCTAAAACTCGACCACAGAATTGAAATGTTGGTGGGCGACTCAGAAAAATTGCCTTTCCCGGATGGCAGCTTCGACGTCGTTACTGTTTCTTTCGGAATCCGCAATTTTGAAAACCTAACCCAAGGCCTCTCGGAAATATTGCGCGTACTCGCTCCTCAAGGGCAGCTCATTGTTCTTGAAACTTCAGTTCCTGACCAATTTCCATTCAAGCAAGGTTATTACATCCACAGTAAAGTGGTTTTGCCGACTTTGGGACGACTTTTTTCCAAAGACAAACGCGCCTACAGTTACCTCTCTGAGTCTGCGAGCGCTTTTCCTTACGGACAAAAATTATGTGATATCTTTACACATGTTGGATTTAGTAAGGCTGTGTTTTACAAACAAACGATGGGTGTGGCCACGATTTATCAAGTGTTTAAGTAATTGAATCGCATCTTTCACATAGGGCTTCTGATCGGTCTTTTCACGGTTTCACTGCCCGTGTGGTGTCAAACGTACAAAGCACCCAACTACAAGAAATTCGACGAGAAATTTTTTCATTTCGGGTTTACACTTGGGATGAATCGGGCCAACATTCTTGCTGTACCTTCGACTGACCCAAGCAATTCCGAAGGCTTAATGCGTACTGAGGTAAACGGTAATCCGGGATTTAATCTTGGATTTATTGGTAGTTTGAAGTTAGGCCACCCGACCCTGACCCTGAGATTTGTACCCTCGCTTTCGTTTCAGGCTAAAGATGTGCTCTATTTTTACCATGCTACGCCGAATGAATTCAAGAAAGCGACGGTAGAATCAACTATCCTTGATTTTCCTTTGTTGCTGAAATACAAAACAATGCGCTACAACAATTTCTCGTCATACTTCATCGGCGGGGCGCAATATTCTTTGGATTTACAAAGCAAGGAAAAAGTGCCTCAGACGCCATCAGACCCTTTTTTGAAACTGCGCAGACATGATGTTCAAGCTCAAATCGGTGCAGGTGTTGATTTTTATTTGCCTTATTTTAAATTCGGCATTGAAATCAAACTTTCGCATGGCATAATCAACTCTTTGTATCAGGACAACACGGTCCTTTCTAAGCCTTTTGAAAGGTTCTACAACCGTGTGGTTTGGTTTTGTTTCACATTTGAAGGATAATGAGAACGGTAATTCAAATCACGGTATCTCCTGAGGTACACGCCGACCAAAGTGCAATGAAGCAAACCATCCGACGGGAAGCCAAGTTGAATGGGGAATTTGATTTTCGCATCGAAAAACGCTCCATTGACGCGCGCAAGAATCCGATTAAAGTGTTGCTTAAGGTTGAAATTTTTCAGGATGAGACACCTGAACCCAGAACAATTACTTTCCGGGAGCAAGATGTTAGTCAGGCAAAAGCGATTCATATAATTGGTGCTGGTCCCGCGGGACTTTTTGCTGCCCTCAAAGCCATTGAATTGGGCTTGAAGCCGATTGTTTTTGAAAGGGGAAAAGATGTGCGAGCCAGAAGACGAGACTTGGCTAAAATACACAAGGAACATTTGGTAAATCCTGAATCCAACTATTGTTTTGGTGAAGGCGGTGCTGGAACTTATTCTGATGGCAAACTATACACACGTTCAAAAAAGCGAGGCAATGTGCTTCAGGTGTTGAATTGGTTTGTCGATTTTGGTGCTTCGCAGAATATTTTGATTGAAGCACATCCACACATCGGAACAAACCGTTTGCCCGGAATCATTCAAAACATGCGGGAAGCTATAATTCGATGTGGTGGCGAGGTGCATTTTGAGCACAAACTTACCGATTTGTCGTTGAAAGGGCAGCGCATGAAAAGCATTGTTCTCAATGATGAAAAAGTCGTTGAAGTAGATCACCTGATTTTGGCCACGGGTCACTCAGCGCGAGACATCTTCGAATTGCTTCACAGAAAGAATATCAAAATTGTGGCGAAGCCCTTTGCACTAGGTGTTAGAATTGAACATCCGCAACATTTGATCAATGCCATCCAATACCACAATTGTCCCGTGGATCATCTTCTGCCCCCGGCGAGTTATGCATGGGTAGAACAAGTCCGAGGCATGGGTGTGTATTCATTTTGTATGTGTCCGGGAGGTATTGTGGCCCCCTGCGCAACAAGTCCGAATGAAGTTGTGACAAACGGTTGGTCTCCTTCCAAACGAAACAATCCCTTTGCCAATTCCGGAATTGTGGTTCAGGTGGCACCTGAAAATTTACCCGGTGACATCAATGACCCTTTTATTTGTCTGGATTACCAGAAAAATGTCGAGCAAAAATGTTGGGAGGCAGCAGGAAAAACGCAAGCTGTACCGGCTCAGCGTCTCACAGATTTTCTTCAGAATACAGTTTCTTCAGACTTGCCGGCCTCCTCGTATCAGCCGGGAATCGTTTCTGTCAATTTACACGATGTGCTCCCCAGGCTCATTGCCTCAAGATTGAAAGACGCTTTTTTGACGATCGGTAAGAAAATGAAAGGATACATTACAGCAGAGGCCGTGTTGCATGCTCCGGAATCGAGGACTTCCTCCCCTATCCAAATTCCAAGAAATCCGGATACGTTCGAACATATCGAAATTTCAGGTTTGTATCCTTGCGCAGAAGGTGCCGGCTATGCAGGAGGCATCGTTTCTGCTGCTATCGACGGTATGAAGTGCGTAGAGAAAATACACGAGTCTCTGCATGCTCATAAGAATCATTGAGTTTGTCTCTATAAAGAGATTGCGAGAGCGCCTTACCAATCTCCGTATTTATGAATGTCTCGATGACGTTCTTCAATGGCGTCTTTGGCTTGTTCGATAGACTTGGTCAAAATAAAAATCTCAGGATATACATGCTTCTGTAACCAAAAGTAAGCATCCTGATCTCCGTCAATTGCCAAAGCCATTTTCGCGTATGTCTGGAATCCGTGTTTTTCCAACCAATTCAAAGCTTTTGTATTGCCTTCTGCGGCATTAATAAACGCCATTAAATGGGGATATCCATTATCCATAAGCCATGCACGCGCATCATCCTCAAGGTTAATAGCCCAACAGGAGACAGCCAACTCGCGATATCCATTTTCACTCAACCATTGCATCAGTTTTTGATTGCCCTCTACCGCTTTTGACCACGCCAGAATAACTTTGGCCGGATATTCTCCCGGATTTATGATCCTTTTGGTTTCCGAATACTTGCTCGGCACCTCAGATTTAACACGTTTTAACCACTTAAACATATTGTATTTTTGACACTAAGTAAAATTGTAAATCAATAATAATCAATTATTTAAAAAATAAATTTGGCTTAAAAATGGATATGAACATGGAACTGTCAAAATTCATAATCAAAACGGCCCGAAATTTCAATCCGCATTCGGCAGAAGTTGTAGATTTGCACCGTTAAAATTAAATCTTTCCGTTGGAACCGGTTTAACTTTAAACCAATATGAGCACAGCTGAAAAAAAGAAGCCTAGCATGTACGAAAGTGTTCAAAAACAGTTCGACGCGGCTGCTGACAAAATGGGCTTAAACCCCAACATTCGCAAGATTCTTGCGACTACGAACACAGAGGTGATTGTACACTTCCCTGTTCGTTTAGACGACGGTACTGTAGAAGTATTTACGGGTTATCGCGTGCAACACAACAACGCCTTGGGTCCATACAAAGGCGGTTTGCGCTACCATCCTGATGTGGATATCAACGCAGCTAAAGCTTTGGCTACATGGATGACTTGGAAGACCTCTTTGGCAGGACTTCCCTATGGTGGCGGTAAAGGTGGAGTGCAACTTGATCCAAAGAAATATTCTGCGGGCGAGTTGGAGCGAATCACAAGACGATTCACGTTTGCTTTAGGTGACAACATCGGTCCGGAATACGATATTCCAGCACCGGATGTGAACACAAATGCGCAAATGATGGCTTGGATTGCTGACACTTACATGTCAACTAAAAATCCAAATGAGCGTTCTAAATTCCAACACGTGGTTACCGGTAAGCCTGTAGGTTCCGGAGGTCTTGAAGGACGCGACCGTGCAACAGGTTTTGGGGTAGTTACCACAATTAAAGAGTGGGCTAAATTGCGCAAAGTAGATTTGAAAGGCAAAAAGTATATCGTTCAAGGTTACGGCAATGTGGGACAATGGGCTGCACATTTCATGAAGCAAGAAGGCTCAATTTTAGTTGCCGTTCAAGATGCTTCAGGTACAATATACAATGAAAATGGAATTGATGCTGATGCATTGTTGGTTTACGCAAACACGAATTCCGGCGGTGTAGCAGGCTACCCAGATGCTCAAGCGATTGATGGTGCCGGCTTCTACAGCTTGGATTGCGACATCTGTATCCCAGCGGCTTTGGGCAACCAAATCACTGAAGAAAATGCACACCTGATTAAAGCGAAAGTGATCGCTGAGGGTGCTAACGGACCAACCACACCAGAGGGAGATGCAATCCTTTTCTCAAGAGGTATCGACGTAATCCCTGATATTCTTTGCAATTCAGGAGGCGTTATTGGTTCTTATTATGAGTGGTTGCAAAACAGAAACGGCGAGATTTGGTCTATGGACGATGTAATTGGTCGTTTGGAAAACCAAATCACGCGCTCCTTCCACCATGTGGTTCGCGTTGCGAATGAATTCGACTGCGATTGGAGAATGGCGGCATATATCCAAGCCATCAAGAGAATTGAGCTGGCTTACATGCAGCGTGGTGTATTCCCTTAATAGTGTAGAATTAAAACTTATTTGTTTTGAACAGAATAGGTGTTTTAAAAGAACAAAATGGAGACCCCAGAGTATGTCTGGGGTCTTTTACATGTAAAAAGGTAATCCAGGAATTGGGTTTTGAGGTTTATGTAGAAACGGGTGCCGGAGTCAATTCAGGTTTCAGTGACGCAGACTATGTTCAAGCTGGCGCTGTAATCATGACACGCAACGAAGTGATGGACTCTTGTGACATCCTCATGTTTATCAACCATTTCCGCTTGCCGACTTGTTTCAATACCAACAAAATTATGATTGGTATTATGAATCCGCTTTTCTTGCATCACAAGCTTTCTGATTTTTATTGCAAAGGTTTGGATCTGTACAGCCTTGATTTGATGCCGCGTACCACGAAGGCGCAATCTATGGATGTACTTTCCTCTATGCAATCTTTATCCGGTTACAAAGCAGTGATTAAGGCTGCGGAGATTCATAACTCAGTCTTGCCGATGTTTACTACCGCGGCTGGAACGATTCAACCCGCGAAGGTGTTGGTACTCGGTGCCGGTGTGGCAGGTTTGCAAGCCATTGCTACCGCCAAAAGACTTGGTGCTGTGGTAGAGGCATTCGATGTGCGCAAGGCAGCGGGTGAAGAAGTTCGCAGTTTGGGTGCTAAATTTATCGAAGTGGAAGGTGCTGTGGAAAACCAGCAAGCCGGAGGATACGCCGTTGAGCAAACAGCGGAATATCTGCAGAAACAAAGAGAGTTGATTGACAAACACGTGGCTCAAGCTTCTATTGTAATCTGTACTGCGAATATTCCCGGTCGCAAAGCGCCGTTGCTTGTTGAAGCAGACTCTGTTTACAAAATGAAGTTTGGCTCCGTAATCATTGACCTGGCTTCAGAACAAGGCGGAAATTGCGCGCTCACAAATAATGATCAGATCATTGAAGTAAATGGTGTTAAAATTGTAGGTTCTAGTTATTTAGCAAGGGAAATTCCTACAACATCGAGTCAAATGCTTTCCGGGAATTATTTCCAATTCCTGAAGCATTTCAAAACAGTGATTTCCAATGATGTTCAAGATGACCCCATTGTGAACTCTTGCCTCGTACTGCGCGACGGGCAAATCGTGAATGAGCGTGTTCAACAATTCATTGACGCTAAGTAGAAACGTTTAATTGCAAGGATTATGTTAGATTTTTTTATTGAAAACGAGCAAATGATTTATTTCCTCGTGCTCTGTACATTTCTGGGTGTCGAGTTGATTGCCAACGTTCCCGCAGTGTTGCACACGCCATTGATGTCCGGTGCGAATGCAATTTCAGGAATTATCTTAGTCGGCGCCATATTGATCATGATGAAAATCGATGACAATAATTATGTGAGTCTTGCGCTCGGAACAATTGCAGTATTTTTAGGCATGCTCAACATCGCCGGTGGTTTTTTAGTAACGGGGCGAATGTTGCAAATGTTTTCAGGTAAAAAGAAAACCAAATAAGAAACCACTATGACAGCAGTGATACAAATCAGCTATTTGATTGCCATGCTCGGCTTTGTGATGGGCTTAAAATTCTTGTCGTCACCCAGTAGAGCGAAAACCGGAAATTACATTGCAGCAGGTGGAATGACGCTTGCGGTGCTCGCGGCATTGGTAGGACAGTTCTACCAAGTAGAAGTTTCAGT
>JBBIIM010000034.1:31650-36658 GCA_037446475.1 Crocinitomicaceae bacterium
CTCTCATTTTTATTGCAATTATCGCTGGTTACTTTGTGGGTAAGCGCATGTCGGATCGTGTAGAAATGACGGAAATGCCTCAATTGATTTCCTTTTTTAATGCTATGGGTGGTGGCTGTGCGATGATTCTTGCTATTGTCGAAGCACGTTTGGATGCTTATCCTTCAACCGCATCCCTAACTTTACTTTGGTCCGGATTAATCATTGGTGCAGCGTCATTTTCAGGGAGTATTGTGGCCTACAGAAAACTGGCAGGAAAACAAAAAGACAAGAAAGCTACATGGATCATGTGGCTCTCTCGTGCATTGCTCCTTGTCTTTATTGCAGCACCAATTCTTTATGTATATGATGTTTTGCCTCAATATCTCGAACTCATCAGCATCGTCTTGTTGGTGCTTGGTTTGGTCTATGGAGTGATTTTCGTGTTGCCTATCGGTGGTGCGGATATGCCTGTTGTGATATCATTATTGAATTCACTTACCGGTGTTGCTACCGCATTGGCGGGAATTCTTTACAACAACAGCATCATGATTGCAGGCGGTATTTTTGTGGGTGCTGCCGGCGTGCTCCTAACCCTATTGATGTGTCAGGCGATGAATCGTTCCCTACTTTCCGTGATTGGTGGAAAATTCAAATCCAGCAAAGGAGGACCTGTTGAAGAAGAACACATTGAAATCAAAACTACTTCTTTTGGAGAAGTTGCTACTAAGTTGGCATTTTCCCAGAAAGTGGCAATTATTCCGGGTTATGGTTTGGCAGTGGCACAAGCACAACATTTATGCAAACAATTGCAGAGCCTTCTTGAAAATAAAGGAACCGAAGTGCATTACATCATTCACCCTGTTGCAGGTCGAATGCCTGGACATATGAATGTGCTGTTGGCCGAAGCCGATGTCCACTACGATATTTTAAAAGAAATGGATGCTGTAAACGATGACATGTCTTCTTATGATTTGGCGATAATAATCGGAGCGAATGACGTGGTAAATCCTGCTGCTGAAACCGACGAACACAGTCCTATTTATGGCATGCCAATCATCAAGGCCTACAATTGTAGAGAGGTGGTTGTGATTAAGCGCGGTATGGCAAAAGGCTATGCGGGTGTTGAAAACAAACTTTTTGGCTATGACAACTGCCAATTGCTTTTCGCAGATGCAAAAGATGCTTTGACTGGAATCACCAACGAGCTCAAAGTATTATAGAGATTTTCAAATTCATTTATCCTCTGTTAATTACTTTGTTTATTCATTGTGGATAAACTTTATTCGTGTGTTCTTGAATCAAATATTTTCGCACCACAAACCACTCAACCATGAAAAAATTGTCTTACCTCATTCTCTTCGGTTTTGTTTCCGTTTTTCTATCTGTTCAAACCACTCATGCACAAGCCGATTCTTCTGTTTCTCTTGTGAACAAGACATTGGCTCTCAAGTTAATCGACGAAGCCGGAGGTCTTTTGCTTGAAGGTCAAGTGCGCGCTGCTTTGGTGAAATACGACGACGCGGTGACCAAGAATCCATTTTCTTCCAAGGCCCACGCGGGGGTTGCTGAATGCCAATACAAAATGATGAACTATGGATATGCCTTGAAATCGGCCCAGAAAGCGGTAGAGCTGGATGGAAATAACGCAGATGCGGCATTTCTTTTGGCTACCACCTACCACAGGCTTCAAGAGTTGGATAAAGCCAAAGAATACTATGAAATAGCTTCGACGCTCTATAAGGAAGGAGCTAAAAGAGAATTGAAATTGTCATTTCTAATCTCGTGTGTAGAATACGCCCAAAGTCAGGTAGCCCAAGGAGCGAAATTCTCCAGAAAGCCCATGGTGGGAGCAAATTCCGAATTCATGGATTATGCGCCCACCCTATTCGATAATGGCAAGCGTTTGTTTTTTGTTTCCAGAAGGAGTAATACCACAGGAGGGGGCAAGAATCCATCCGATCAAATCTATTTTGAAGACACTTACGAGGCTGTGTGGAATCCTAAAAAACAAGAATGGGACTCCGTAACCAACAAAATAGGAAAATTGAATTCCCCGGGCTTTGATGCCGTTTCTTTTGTGAGCAATGATGGACAACGTTTGTACATGACCATCAACAACACGATGGATCCTAAGGTGAAACGCAATGACCAAACCGGCTCGTCAGATATTGCTGTCGCGAAAATGGGGAAAAATGGAACTTGGCCCAAACCAAAGAAAATAGAGGGTGCTGTGAATACTGATTTCTTTGAAGGGTCACCTACGCTAACCAGGGATGAAAAGACCATGTATTTTGTTGCCCAACGCAGAACGAGCGATGGTCCGAGTACTGAACTTTTTGTGAGTATACTCGAAGACAAAACTTGGTCAAAGGCACAAGCGCTGCCTGCATCCATCAACAACAAAGGGCGACAAACTACGCCTTACATTACACCGGATGGTAAGTACTTGTTTTTTAGCTCTGATTCCCATTCTGGCTTGGGGGGCTTTGACATTTTTGTATCCAAACTTCATGGCTCCCAATGGTCAATTCCGGTGAATCTCGGATTCGGCATCAATTCAGTGAACGACGATACGCATTTCAAATATTATCCGGAACTGAAACTTGGTGTGCTCGCTTCAATCGTTGTGGAGGACAAAAAGGCTACCTACAATCTTTACACAGTGGACATGAAAGATTTCGATTTGGAGTCCATCAAATTTGAGTGGGAGTAAAGATTATACCTGTTTTACTCCCTGTTTTTCAAGGTCATCAATAGTTTGTAGGCTCCCTGAATCACAATTTTCTCTTGGTTTAAGTTCTGCGCATTCAGAACATGGACATACCCGTCTTGGATATTGCCCAGTTCAATAGCTTTCATGAGATACTTATTTTTTCCTTGTTCAACAAAGACAAAATTCTCATTCTCAAAACTCACCACGGACTCCTCAGGAATTGCTTCAACTGTTGAATTTTGACAGTAAATCTCTGCATTCATGAACGTGCCGGGTAGCAGTCTATGGTTGTCTTTCACGAAATGACAATGCACCTCCGCCGATTCTCTGCTACCAATGCTTCTGCTGATTTGAATGATTTCACAGTCGTACTTGACACCCGGATTAGAATTGGCATAAGCGACAACGCGCTGCCCTACCTGTAATTCGTGAATATCTTTCTCATAGACCGTCAATATCAAATGAATATCCTTAGGGTCGATGAGTTCAAAAATCACATCGTTGGGATTGACATATTTTCCAATGTTCGTTTGCACACTGGCCACAAAGCCGCTAACTGGAGAGATAAGTTGAATGCTTCTTGAAATGTTGTTAGCGTTTAATCTTTCCGGCTGAATACCAATAAGTTTTAATTTTTGTTCTAAAGCTTTTATCAAAACATATTGACTGTCATAGTTGGATTTGGTTTGTTGGTAGTTTTTGTCGCTACTCGCCTTATTTTCGTTGAGTTCTTTCTGTCGTTTGAGTTCACTTTCCAAAAAAGAAAATTGCGCTTTGGCCATGAGGTAGTCTTGTTGCAATTGGACATACTGTTCATCCTCTAGCGTAGCGAGTACTTCACCTTTTTTGACCTGCATCCCCGGCAAAAGCGGTGTTGAGCGCAAATAGCCTCCCATGGCAATGCTGATCGAAATTAAATTTTGCGGTGGAACATCGACTTTTCCATTGACCTTCAATATTTTAGAAATGTTCTTTTTCTCAAGGTTGCCCGTTTGGATGTTGGATTGAAGCACCTGATCCTCAGTAAGTTCAATAACATTAGAAGGTTGATCCTCAGTTTGTTCCTCTAACTCCGGGCTCGAGCAAGCATTTAGGAATATGACAGATATCAAGAGTAAACTCGGTCTAAATTTGTATGATTGGATTGAGCGTTTCATGATTGTTATTTTAATTTTCGTTGAGTAAATAATTGAGCTGAATCATGTTTTGATTCCATGCGTTGATTAAATCCAAATAGGTACTTTGAATTTGAATGGCTCCGTTTACCAGAATAATCCACTCCAAAAAGCTGATTTCTCCATTTTGGTATTGCACATTCGCCGTTTCTTGGGTTATAATAGCATTTTGCAGCGACATGGATTCGTAAATCTTCAGACGCTCGGACAAGTTGTTGTATAATTTCAAGCACATTTCTAAATCGGTTTGCAAAGACTTACTACCGTAGTCAATTTGATTCTCTGCAATTGAAATTTGCACCTTACTCGCCTCAATTTGAGCATTTTGGGCACGAGAAAAAATCGGGATGCCCACACCGATTTGAACATACTGAAACCTGTTGCTCCTAGGGTAATAGACGTCATCCGCTCCCATACCTTGAATACTTGTGCTGTTGATGCCTACAGCCAGTTCAGGCAATTTTCTGGCGCGTTGAAGTTCATGTTTTTTGTCTGCAATGGCCTTGTTTTGCTTTAAAATCCGAATTTGTGCATGACCGTCACTTACAACACTGTCCAGCTTCAAAACAGATTCTAATTTATTGAGCGTTCCCTTAGGTGACAGCGCGTCAACACTGTTCAGCATCAATTGAAACTTCAGTTTCAACAATTCCATGTCATTTTGCAATTGCAATTTTTGAACAGCAATCTGTCCGCGTTGATTTTCGGCCGTACTTTTTTCCAACAGGTTGGTTTCCCCTTGATTGTATCGGAGTACAGATTTTTCAAGAAACTTGGCATACAAACTGTCGCTCTGCTCCAATAATTTTTGTTTTTCTTTAAGATAAAGCCACTGGTAGAAAATCTCCCCTACTTGTTTTTTCATTTCTGCTTTTTTCAAGGCGTAATCATTTTCGCTGGCTTTGGAAAGTTGTTCAAGCAGTTCTTTCTGTCGCAAATACACCGTGGGGAAACTAATCGATTGGTTGATGCCTATTTGGTTGTCCCAAAACACTGAATTGTACTGACCGTATTGCCCCAAAACCTGTGTTTGTGGAACGTCAAATGCACTTCTTTTTAATTTTTCTTGGAATTCAATTTGGAGTAAATTGTTTTTTAGTAACAACAGATATGTTTTTGCTTGTGCCAAAGGTAAACA
>JBBIIM010000035.1:0-36560 GCA_037446475.1 Crocinitomicaceae bacterium
TCGGTCGCAGCGCCACTTTTATAAAGCGCTCATCCAAAAGGTGAGCGCTTTTTTTTGTTCATTACCAAGCCAAGAAAGTAAGTCGAACCGCCAGAAGTCGGTCGCAGCGCTTATTTTTTGCTTATGAAATGAATAATGGGTTGTTCTAGAACTGATCCGATGGAATTATTTTTCCGGAATCCAAGGTTGTTCTTCCGCGTTTAAATCTTGTCCAATTTTTCTGCTCAAGGTGAATAAATAGTCACTTAAACGATTCAGGTACATCAAAATGAGCTCATCTACATCGTCCTCATGAGACAAAAGAACTACCAGTCTCTCCGCTCTTCTACAGACGCAACGTGCAACGTGACAAAACGAAACACTTTGATGACCACCCGGCAGTACGAAGTATTTCATCGGCGGTAAACTTTCATCCATACGATCAATACTCTTTTCAAGTTGTTCGATATAGCTCCTTTTCATTTCAGGCAGTTTCATGGAGGTGCTTGAACGACCCACTGCCAAATGAGAACCAATGGTAAATAGTATTTGTTGGATGTCTATAAGTTCTTGCTTATAAACTGCAGAAATGTCTTGATCACGAAGCACGCCTAAATAAGAATTCAGTTCATCAATGGTACCGTAGGCATCTATTCGCGTATCAAATTTTGGCACGCGAACGCCGCCTATCAATGATGTTTCTCCTTTATCTCCTTTTTTTGTGTAGATTTTCATGGATTTCTGATGTGTTTTTATTCGAGCGTAAATTTCTTGTATTATTCTATTTCAAACCAATTGGGGTCATTTTTAGCGCATTTTACGCATGACTATTGGTTTGGTATGGGTGTCCTTGTGCGGATGATTCAACAGCACTTGAACCCTTTTTCTTCTGAATTTTCTGAAATGGTAATAAATGGATTTTGGGAAATCGTGGGACTCGTTGACAAATTTGTATTTTCTCGATTTCGACTCTTCAAAACGGATTTCTTTTCCATCATTTTCGCTACCCACGCGAGCGTAAAGAACAAGTTTGTTCGATTCCATGACAACTCTCATCGTCTCAATCAGCACCGTATCTTTACCATTTTTGATTCTATAACCTTGACCGGCAATTTCATTTCCATTGATTGTCCAAACTTCAAATCCGGGAAGATTTTCGTACTGCCAAGTTCCGATAAAGAATTTCATACGTTTGTGTACCTGAGCGTGATACACATTACAAATAATTAGAATTACAACAGTACTAATCAACCAACGGTACGACATAAATTTCCGGTTTTTCAATTTTCACTCGAGCAAAGTTACGATTCCAAAAGTAAATGTGAAGTTCGTCAGCATCTTTTAAGTTATTCGGAATTTCAACGGCTGTGAAAAGGTCTCTTGAACCTCTCTCGTTTGAAATCTGTAATTGGTCCCATGCTTGGTAGAGTACAGGCGTGTTGCGATATTGTATTAATTGTCCATTTCTTTCAGCAACGACCACAAAGTTGAGTGTTTCTGCATGTTCATCGAGCCAGCCTTTCGTTTTGACTAGGATATAACTGCTATCTGCTCTTAGGACTCGAACGGGAATTCTTAGGTCGCCGATGAATTCATTTTTCGTGGTGTCACTGTCCCAAGATTTGAACCATTCAGGACGATTTTGCAGGTTGAACTTTTTTATAAAACGTCGTTCGTTGAATTTTCCTCGTGTCCAGATGTTAAAATTGGCGTTGAAGAATTGATGATTCACCACCTGAGTTGGGAATTTATTTCGGATGATCTCCAATTGAATAACGTTTTGTGCACGATTCGTTCGAGCAAGCATTACATAACTTTTATTCGATTGGTTGATGATTCGAGCAAGTTCATGAATTTGATCAACCTCCTCAATGAGGGTGCGTTCGAAGTTTAGCTTGGCTCTATTTTTTTTGGCGTAGTAGTTCAAGTAATTGATGTTGGTTACATTGCACAATTTGAGCATTTCGTCTGACCCAATAGCATCGTCGTATTTCTTAATCAACTGTGTTATCTCGCGAAAAGGTTCAAAATGGACGTTCTCAAAAAGTTGTGCTGTAAAAAGCGTGTTTCCCAAGATAAATGCCGCCATGACAGAAATTCCAACATTGAATAGTTTCGGTTGCAACCATTGAAAAAACGAGCCAATACCGAGTAGGAGAAGAGGCATGATCATGAAAACGCCGGGCTCTCTGAGAATCGGTGTGTATGCCACTGAAATTAAATGGGCAATCGCGTAAATCCCTGAGAAAGAAAGCAAGAGAAATCGAGATTTATTGTCTGCTTTAAATTTTGCGTAAATCAGGCCAGAGGGTATCAAAATCAAGAACGCACCCGCAAACCAGTAATTATCGCCAAAGTAAAGTTTTAAAAAGTCCCAAAACCAAAACCATTGTGGTGTTCCCAACCAACCTAACCCATCGCGAGAAAGATGAATTTTGGTGATTTCCCAATGCGGTACGAATAAAAGCAATGCTACCAGCCCCGCCGAAATCAGGTAGATCCAGCGACTTCTATTTACGTAGAAAAGCGATGCGATTCCAATCAGTCCTGCTGCAAGACCAGCAAAATAATGGGTATAAAGCGACCCGGTGGCTCCTAGAATGATGCACAACATTGAGGTGAAGAAAGATTTACTCACCCTACTATCTTCCAAGCGAAAGATTCCAAACACGAGCAGCACGATGAACAAGAGTCCTGGTGCGTATGGACGTGCGAGCGTGCTGTGGATGATAGGCAGGCAAGGTAAGAGCAATAAGACGCCGGCGAGTAAAGCAACATTTTTATTGAAAAACTTAATTCCAAGATGATAAATCAAAACGATAGCACCTAAACCGAAAATCGTACCTGGAAGTCTTAGGGCGAGCTCAGATGTGCCGAATAGATTGGTCCAATATTGCAACAATACTTGCATGAAAGCTGGATGCATATCCGGAATGACTCCTGAGTAGACAATGTCCTGAAAATCCCCGCTGACCAATCGATTCCAAGCACTCAATTCATCGTGGGACAAACCTTGAATCAGGATAAATTCTAGCCGCAGCAGTGCACCCACTGCAAAAAACAGCAGAAACAATCCGTGATCATTTAGGAATTTGTAAAAACTTTTGGTGAAGGTCAAATCTCGTGTGTATGGTGAGCAAATGTAGTGAAAGAGCCTTGTTAATCCAAATACACTTGGATGCGCCTATTCAGTTCCTTGCCCGGAAGATGATTAAAGCATGAAATATTTCAAAAGACCAAGCTGGGGCTACGCAATCAGAACTTTGCCTGTCATGACATCCGGTTGTTGCAACCCCATGATTTTCAAGATGCTTGGAGCGACATCGGCAAGGATTCCATTTTGGATTTGAACGTCGGTATTTTCTGTGACATAAATGAGTGGCACCGGATTCAGTGAATGCGCCGTATTGGGACTGCCATCGCCATTGAGCGCATAATCAGCATTGCCATGGTCTGCAATGATGAGCAACTCGTAACCTAGATTTTTTGCACATGTCACAAGTTCGCCCAAACACGTGTCCACCACTTCAACAGCCTTTATTATGGCTTCATAAACCCCAGTATGGCCGACCATATCGGGATTGGCGAAATTCAGGCAGAAGAAATCAGGTGTATTTTGAGTGAGCGCTTGTATCAATTTGTCACGCACTTCGTAAGCGCTCATTTCGGGTTGTAAGTCGTAAGTGGGCACTTTGGGAGAATGAACCAAGAGACGCAATTCTTCGGGGAATTCTTTCTCCCGACCACCGTTGAAGAAGAATGTTACGTGTGGGTATTTTTCAGTTTCGGCAATTCGCAACTGCTTCAATCCAGCCGAAGAAATCACCTCACCCAAGGTATTTTCCAAATTGTCATTTTCGAAAACCACATGTACGTTCTTGAAGTTTTCATCGTACTGTGTCATGGTCACAAAATGCAGCGCCAGGGGATGCATATTTTGTTCGTGGTAAGACACTTGAGTAAGTGCAGAGGTAAGCTCCCTGGGTCTGTCTGTGCGGAAGTTGAAAAAGATAACCACATCGCGCTCTTGAATTTTTCCATCGACAAGGACATGTGGTTCGATAAACTCATCTGTGATACCGGCTTGATAGGATTGATCAAAAAGTTGCTCTAAACTATCAATTTTTTTACCTGTCCCATGCACCAATAGGTTATAGGCCATAGCCACGCGCTCCCAGCGTTTGTCGCGGTCCATGGCATAATAGCGCCCCACAACGGAGGCAATTTCAATGGCGCTTTCAGAAATATGTTGCTCCAATTTTTTTAGGAAGTTTTTACCTGATTTCGGGTCACAGTCGCGGCCATCGGTAAATGCGTGTATGTACACGTTTTTCAAATTAAATTCTTGCGACATATCGCACAAAGCGTGAAGATGTTCTTGTGAGGAATGAACGCCTCCATCAGATACCAAACCAATCAAATGAACGTTCACTTGGTCATCTTCAGCTTTTTTGAAGGCGTTAACCAACGTTTTGTTTTCAAAGAAATCTCCATCTGTAATGGACTTGTTTATTCTTGTAAGTTCTTGATAAACAATCCGTCCTGCGCCAATGTTCAAGTGTCCAACCTCTGAGTTACCCATCTGACCATCAGGCAAACCAACGTCTAGTCCGGAAGTTTTTAAGGTAGCATGGGGATATTTTTCCCATAAAGCGTCAAAATTCGGAGTGTTTGCTTGGTAAATTGCGTCGGAACGATCGTGGTTTCCTATGCCCCAGCCGTCTAAGATGATGAGTCCTGCTTTCTTCATGGTTCAAATTGTTGCGCAAATTTACGATTCTTGGCGTCGCTATAGTTGATGATTTTTGATGGGAGCAATCTCAAGCTCAATTCAAATGCGATGAAGAATGTCACTGAGGCAGTTGAAGTCAATCGTGTGCACACCATGAAAACTCACAAATTCCGGATTCAACTGTTGTTGATTGAGCCATTGTTTTTGTTGTTCGAGATATTCAGAGTCTCGATAATAGGGATCTTGATTTCCTACAACGTAGAAATGTTGGAGTGCGTTGAATTTCCCCGAATTGACCTGCAAGTTTAAGTCAGGAGGGAAAACGCCCGCCCATTGTATGAACGCATCGACTTTTTGTGAACGCTGCTCGATCCATCTCGCTGCGGTCGCGGCTCCTTGACTGAAACCTAAAACAACAAGTTTTTCAAAGGCAAAACCTGAAAAATATGTAGCGTAAACTTGATTTAAATAAGCCATGTTGTCGGCAATGTCGGACAAGCGATCTTCTTTGGTCATCCAAGAGGCACCTACGCGACCGGAAGTTCCCGCGGTGTAAAATCGGTGTGGTCCTTCAGGAGCTGCTACGAAGAATTTGTTCGGGTCGAGCTGTTGAAACTTTCGAATGAAATAAGGAGCCAATTGACCGTAGCCGTGTAGTGCTAGGATACCAATACGGGCCAACTCCGGATGACCGTGTGTTGCGATTCGAACCGTTTTGGTGATCTGAAATGGGGTAATACTCATAATTTCAGGACGTGTTGCGAAGGTAGAGTTTTGCCTTGTCCTTATGGCACTATTTGGCCAAAAAGTTTCTCAAACTGGTTTATTCTTGGACTTACCTCAATAGGTTTGCCCGAACGTGGGCAATTCTAATTCTTGTAACTTTGCAACTCAATTTCCGTGCACATGAAATTTTCACTCTTTGTCGCTAAGCGTTACTTTTTTGCCAAGCAGTCAAAGAGCATCATTCAAATCATTACCTGGATTTCTGTTTTCGGGCTGGCGGTCAGCACAGCAGCCATGGTGATTGTCTTATCAGCGTTTAACGGTATTGAGTCCATTGTACACAAGCTTTATTCTGATTTTGACCCACAGATAACCATCGAAGCGAGAAATTCAAAAACTTTTGACTCAGGTTTCTTTCCTTGGAAAAAATTGAAAAATAACCCGGAGATTGAGAGTTATTTCAAAATCATAGAAGAAGTGGTGGTGGTGAAAAAAATGGATAAGATCGCCTACGCCACGCTGATTGGCTCTGAAGAGTCATTCCTGAAGGCTATTCAATTGGAGCAGCATATCGACCAAGGTGCAAATGTGTTGCGCTTAAACCCGAGCGATGCCATAATGGGCTTGGGTTTGCTCTACAAATTGGATTTTCAGTTGTTTGAGGGAAATGCGGAACGAGTTCAGGTTTATGCTCCTGTTCGCGATGCAAAAATCGGCCCGACTCAAACCCCTTTCAAGTATCAAGCCTTTCAGGTGATTTCAGGCATGAACTATAACAAGGAGGTCAACACACAAAATATGTTGGTAGATTTTAAAACTGCTCAAAAGCTACTGAATTATGGCAATGACCTCACTAGAATTGGTATTCATTTGACCCCCAAAACGAATGTAGAAAAAGTAAAACAGCGTTTGCAAGATGCTTTGGGAGAGGATTATTGGGTCAAGACCAACATGGAGAAAAACGAGTTGATATTTAAGACTTCCAAGGTTGAAAAAGTCATTGTGTTCTTCATCCTGATATTCATTTTCATTTTGTCTTCTTTCAATATGGTGGCCTCGCTGACCATGATGTTTATTGAAAAGCGCAAGGATTTGAGAACGCTTGCTGCGGTTGGTTTGTCGGAAAAGGGTATTTTTTCGATTTTCTTCAATCTGGGACTCATCATCAATTTTGTGGGTATTGGTCTAGGTTTGTTCTTTGGTTATGCCATTGTTTCGGTTCAAAAATTTGGTGAATTGTTGAAAATGCCAAGCGCTTTCGGGGATGCATTCCCGGTGGATATGCAAGTCACTGATTTTCTCCTTATCGTGCTGATGACTACCGCTGTGGGCTTCGTGAGTGCCTACTTACCGGTACGCTACTTGGTCAAAAAATGGCGATGATCGTTGAAGATTTTGTCAGTTCAATCGAAAACTTCCTCTAGAATTTTAAGAGATTTTGGATTCGAAAAACCTGAAACGTGGTAGGCATAGTATTCCAACAAAATCTTCAAAAATCTTTGTCTTTGCGCTCTCGAATAGGGTCGGGCCAAGATTTCATCTTTTCCTGAAAGAAAGCAGTGTACAAATTCTTGGATGTCCTCTTTAGAAATAGTGGTCTGAAACACCTTGGGTTGTTCATTAGCGAAAACGCCCTCATGCATGTCGAAGTAAGTCGGATTTTCACAGTTTATCGCCGGTTCAAATCCCAAAAATCGGGTCATCACCATAAGAAAATAAAGCGGGTAATTGGCCTGAAATGGTGCTTTATCCAATTCGAGTAATTCAGCACTGAGGAAAATGAAGAGACTCTCTTGGGGCAATGCCTCATCTTTGAGACAACTTTGAAGCACGTCACACATAAAGAAAAGTGCCGCAGATTTTCTTGGGTCGAAAATAGCCTCTGACCAAATTATGACGTGATCGGCCGCGGTGATTTGGCCCATTTGCGTTTCGTTTCTTTCGTAGTAGGTAATTTCCAAAAAGGAAAGGGGCATCAAATTCATGCCTTTTTTCTTTTTGGCACCCTTGAAAAGAAAGGATTTCACACCGCGTTTTTGGCAAAGGAGTTGAAGCACCAAACTGCTTTCACCATAATTCACTTTACGCAGGAGCAAGGCGCGATCCGTCTGCTTCATTTTTTCAGTTGATCAAAACGAATTTTCCGACATATCTTACTTTTCCGCCTCTGGGAGCAGTCCATAATTGATAGACGCCCGACGATGCTTTTTCACCATTCATTTTTCGGCCATTCCAAGTGGCAGTACCGCCATTCGACACGGTCTGATGCACCAAGTTTCCGGCAATATCCGTAATGCGCACATCTGATTCATAAGCAATGCCTTGAATCGAAACCACCCCGGTGAATTCAGGTCGGTAAGGGTTTGGAAAAACTTGTACATCGTTGTAGTCGAAGTCCGACTTCGAAGCATCGCTGCGGAAGGATTGCAAACCTTTTTCGGTTACGAAGAACACCTCGCCGGTTAAATCATTGATGGCGATGTCTAGGATGTTATTGGACATGAGCGGGCTGTTTGACGTATTGAAATTGTGTATTTCACTGCGCCCATCCGGACCGAAGAGGATGACGCCTGCACCCTCTGTGGCCACCCACTTTCTATTGCCGCCGTCCAAGACGATTTTCGTGATCGAGCTGTTCCCCAAAAGCTGTTCAATGGCCTCCTCGAATGGGAGAATAATGCCTTGCGCATCGATAATACCGCTTTGGTTAAAGACCCTCGAGCTGTTGTAAATCACACGCATGCCGTTGTCCGTGCCCACCCAGATGTCGTTGTTAAAATCTACACAAATGGAATTCACGACATTGCTGGGTAAATTTCCTGAACCCACACCATTTTTGAAAACTTTGTATTGGTCATCGGAGGTGTCGAGTATGGTTTTGTTGTCATCAAAAACTACGAGCCCACCACCGCGCGTGGCCAGCCATTTGTATCCGTTGTAGTCTATGGTCAAATCGCTGATTACGCGTGCCCTTGGATCCGGACCGAGGTTGAACTCTTGGAAAATGCCGTCTTTGGTTTTAACCTTCAATGGCGCGTTCGTGTAGGATTGTCCAATCCACAAATTCGATTCAATGTCAAAAAACAGTTCCGCCACGTTATAGGCTTGATTACCCAAGGTTGTCACTTCCAAAGGCGAGTTATTCGCATCATAAAAAGTCTCGATAGTTTTACCGTCACGGACTTCAAATAACGGTCTAGTGGAATAAGTTCCGAACGCAAAATGATTGGCATCGTTGGGGTCCACGCTCACTGAAATTACATCCCATGTCCCGTCTTGCATCAGCGGCGCATTCGTTGCATTGATGTAAGACCACTGCTCATCCTTGAAGATATAGAGCCCGGAAAGATTAAAAGATTGATTGAAACTCGTGAGTCCTCCGCCTGCTGCGAGCATCATACCGTTTTTGATGTCCAGTTGAAAGAAACTGTTGCTGTAGGGTCCCTCGAAACCAATTTTTTCATGTCTAAACGCGTTTCGGGCCTTGACCAATCCGAATATGTTGTCCGCGATGAAATAATCCAAATCCACTTTTACGGTACCATTAGGGGCAATGAACGAGCCCTCGTCGTATTGGTAAATGACCTCTAATGAAGATAAATCCGGTCGAAACTCCACAAATCGGGCGTCTGCGCCGAGGAACAAGTTTCCATTTTGAACCCGCAAATCGTGAATTTCTTGATTCAAAAGCTCGGGTACTACTTCAAAAGTATTGTTTACGCGTCGATACACTGTATCCGTGGCGTAGCTTGAAATGGGTGTTTTGCATTGGAGCCAAAGCTGGTTGTTAAACTCAAGGAGTCTGCGGAATTGAGCATTCCCTGTGGTAGGTACGCCGCTATAAGTTTGCCATTGCGTAAAATCTGCCAAAGCAATGCTGTTTTTGTTGGCGAAGCGAATACTGTTTTGCGAAAGCGCAAAAATGGTGTCTCCGTGAAAGGCAACATCCAAAATGGGTGTAGATGAAGGAAAAGGGTAGTAGGTATCTGCAATTTCTCTCCGCGATGGATTGAGCACCATGATGCCTACACCACAAGCCACGTAAACAAAGTCTTCGTGACTGAGCATTCGATTGATTCGCTTGTTGCCAGGAATAGAAGCCAAAACAAGTGCAGGAACGTTTGTAATCACATTATTTTTAATCAAATCCAAATTCCCGCTTTGATAACCGATAACCAATGTTTTCGAGGGCTCATGCACTTCAAGTGAGGTCAAACCGACATCTGAAAGAAAATTGGCCGCCGTCCACAATTGATTTTCCCCAGTGCTTTTGTCATACTCAAACAGTCCGTTTTCAAAGGCAACGTAAATTTTGTCATCCATGCGCTCCACACCTCTAGGGTCTCTGTTGGGAGTAAACATACGCCACTCTCCCATAGGAACTTGAGCGAATGCAGGTATTGAAGTAAAAAAGAGAAGCAATAAAAGCAGTTTTCGAGGAACCATGGTTGACATTTTGTGAAACCTAAAACGCACAAATTTCGCAATTATTGGACTTGCCGGGCGTAGGAATCTCATTTTCTGAAATTAATGTGTCATGGTTTTCATTTTTATCAAAACACTATTTTTGCGCCACAAAAAAACTGCAATGGGAAGAGCATTTGAATATCGTAGAGCCGCTAAAGAGAAGCGTTGGGATAAAATGTCGAAGGTGTTTCCAAAATTAGGAAAGGCAATCACAATGGCAGCCAAGGAAGGCGGAACGGATCCGGCGATGAATGCCAAATTGCGCACGGCCATTCAAAATGCTAAGGCGCAAAACATGCCCAAGGACAACATTGAAGCAGCCATCAAAAGAGCGCATGCCAAGGATGTTGCAGACTATTCTGAGATTGTTTACGAAGGCAAAGGACCGCACGGCGTGTTGATTTATGTGGAGTGTGCTACTGACAACCCAACAAGAACGGTAGCCAATGTGAAATCCTATTTCAATAAAAGCGGTGGTTCGATTGTACCGAATGGTTCGTTGGAATTCATGTTCTCTAGAAAAGCTGTTTTTCAATTTGACAAGACCGATGCTATCGATATTGAGGAACTTGAACTGGAGTTGATTGACGCCGGTTTGGAGTCCATTGAAGCCATGGAGGATCAAGTATTCGTTTATGGAGACTACACGGATTTCGGTTCTTTAGCTAAAGCGCTAGAGGACAAGGGTATTGAAGTGAAAAAGTCTAATTTGCAGCGTATAGCTAGTTCACCGGTTGAATTCACCGATGACCAACTTACGGATATCGAGAAATTGTTGGATAAAATTGAAGATGACGACGACATTCAACAGGTATTTACCAACATTGCCTAAGAATTGTTGACACAAATATTTGAGAAAATGGCACCCGTTGTGGTGTCTTTTTTTTTGCCCAAACACTGGAGTTTCGTCGCTACGCATGGAAGGCATTGAAATGTTGTGAACCAATAAACTATGTATATTCACACCCAAATTTTCCAACGATGAACAAGCATTTTTTGACTTTTGGTTTTTTCCTCAGTGCTTTGATTTCAACAGCTCAAAATCAATGGATGAGATACCCGGCTATTTCTCCTGACGGTCAGTGGATCGCTTTCAGCAATCAGGGTGACATTTTTGTGGTTTCCAGCAGTGGCGGTGATGCACGACAAATTACCCAGCACCCGGCCCACGACTACATGCCTGTTTGGTCGCCGGATTCCAAACAAATCGCTTTTGCCAGTGATCGCCATGGTAATTTCGATGTTTTCTTAGTTTATGTCAATGGTGGCACGCCGCAACGCCTCACCTATCATTCCTCCGGAGATACACCTTACACTTTTTCGCCCGATGGCAAATCAGTGCTCTTTTTGTCTACGCGTTTGGATGATTCCAAATCGGCTCAATTTCCTTATGGAGGCTTGGGTGAGTTGTATCAAGTGCCTGCAAACGGAGGTAGGGAGACACAATATTTCACCGTGCACGCTGAGTATCCAAGTTTTAATGCTTCGGGCAAACTCATGATTTTCCACAACAGAAAAGGCTACGAAGACCCGTGGAGAAAGCACCAGACATCTTCAGTTGCGCGAGATTTAGTGCTCTATGATGTTGCAGCAAAACAGTTTAAAACCATTTCTAAACTTGCTCTCGAGCATCGAAATCCGGTTTTTGTTGGTGAAAATGAGTTTGTTTTTTTGAGTGAAAAATCGGGTTCATTCAACGTTTGGCAAGGAAATGCTGCGGGTGAAGTGCATCAAAAACAACTCACGAATTTCAATAATCACCCGGTGCGGTTTCTGAGTGCATCCAAAAACGGAATGTTGTGCTTTGGCTTTCACGGTAAAATTTACACCCAAACCATGGATGGTCAACCCAAGTTGGTTGCAATCAATGTCAAAAAGGACAGAAGCACCAACGAATTGGACTATCGCAAAGTGACTTCGGCCAGTGGAGATTTTTCAGTTTCGCCCAATGGTAAAGAAATCGCATTTGTCTTGCATGGTGATGTTTTTGTGACTAGCGTGGAGTACGCCACCACTAAACAAATCACCAAAACTCCGGAGCAAGAGCGCAACGTGCAGTTCAGTCCGGATGGGAAAGCTTTGGTTTACGCCTCGGAGCGCAATCGTTCTTGGAATATTTACGAAACCAAATTGACCAACAACAAGGCCGAAACTTTTTACAACGCCTTTCAGTTTCAGGAGCAAGCCCTCGTAGAAAACACGGAGGAAACTTTTGAACCCCAATACTCGCCCGACGGAAAAGAGCTTGCTTATTTGAGCAATCGAACAACCATCAAGGTGCTGAATCTTGCGTCCAAAAAAAGCCGCATTGTGATGCCCGGACATTTGAGTTATTCTTATGCCGACGGTGATCAGTATTTCACTTGGTCTCCGGATTCCAAATATATCCTAGCGCAATTTTTTGAGTTCGACCGTTGGAGCACGGACATTGGACTTTTCGATGTGGCATCGGAAGCCAAATACATCAATCTAACCAAAAGTGGTTATGGAAACGGAAATGCCAAATTTGCGATGGACGGTCAAATGGTTTATTACTCTACTGATAAATACGGTTATCGTTCGCACGGTTCCTGGGGCAGCATGAACGATGTGGAGGCCATCTTTTTAACGGTGGATGCATTCAACAAGTTCACCATGAGCGAAGAGGAATACGCCGAATACAAGGAGCAAGAAAAAGCGCGTAAAAAAGAGGAAAAGTCAGGCGAGGAGAACAAATCAACCAAGAGCAAAAAAGACGACAAAAAGAGCGACAAGGACGACAAGGAAAAGTCGGATAATAAAGAAGTCAAACCGATTAAAATAGAGGAACAGGGCTTGATGGATAGACGTGTCCGGCTAACCGTTCATTCTTCATTTTTGGGCGACTTTATCCTGAATAATGAAGCCACAGATTTGTATTACCAAGCGCGCTTTGAGAAAGGCTTCGACTTGTGGCAAACGCAGCTCAAGAAAAAGCGTGAAACGAAAATCGTGAAGAAAAATTCAGGTGGCTCGCAACTGATCTGGGACAAAGAGGAAAAGAACTTGTTTTATGCGGCAAATGGCTCCTTGGAAAAATTGGAAATATCCGGTTCGAAAACTACACCTATCGAAATTGAAGCTGAAATGTTCTGGAACGCTCATGCGGTTCGAGCGCACATGTTTGAGCATGCCTGGAGACAAGTTCGAGAAAAATTCTACCTCGAGGATTTGCATGGTGTGGATTGGGTGTTTTACAAAAAAGAATACGAACCGCTGCTCGATGACATCAACAATGGCTACGATTTTGCCGAGTTGTTGTCCGAATTACTCGGGGAATTAAATGCCTCTCACACCGGAGCGCGTTATCGTCCTCAAGGCAAACCGGGTGATGATCAAACGGCTGCTTTTGGCTGTTACGTCGATGCGTCTTTTACCGGTAACGGGTTGAAAATCCTAGAAATTATGGATAAAAGTCCCTTGCTCGCGTCAGGCAAAGTGAAAAATGGAGTTATCATTGAGAAAATTAATGGTATTGAAATCAAAGCCGGTGAAAACTATTACCCGCTTTTGAACCGTTTGGCGGATAAACGCACCCTGATTGGATTCTATAACCCAACCACGCAAGAGCGTTGGGAGGAAGTGCTGAAGCCAATTGCCTGGAACGAGGAATTGGATATGGCTTACGACAGATGGGTGAAACGCTGTGAGGCGCTTGTGGATAAACTTTCCAACGGGCGCATTGGATACGTGCATGTGCGTGGTATGGACTCAGGGAGTTTCCGAGAAGTCTTTGATCGTGCTTTGGGAAAACTTCACAAAAAAGAAGCACTTATCGTAGACACGCGATTCAACGGTGGCGGCTGGTTGCACGACGATTTAGCAACTTTCCTGAGTGGCAAGACCTACATGACCTTCGAGCCGCGAGGTCAGCGCAATATGGGTGGAGAGCCGATTTGGAAATGGCAAAAACCGAGCTGCGTGTTGATGAGTGAGGGGAATTACTCGGATGCACATTTGTTCCCTGCGGCTTATCAGTCTTTGGGTATCGGTAAGTTGATCGGCATGCCTGTGCCGGGCACAGGAACAGCAGTGTGGTGGGAGACCATGATCGATGGGGCCACCACGTTTGGTATTCCTCAAGTGGGTATGCGCAGCGTGAAGTTCGACCATTTGGTGGAGAATCAAACCTTAGAACCGGATATCCGTGTGAATTTGGAGTATAACGAATTTATCCAAGGGATTGACGCGCAAATCCAACGTGCAGTTGAAGAGATGCTTAAAAAATAACAATATTTTCTTCAAATTTTTTTATTGTCGACTGAGCTTCCCTTTTTTCCAGGCATCTACAAATTGCATCCAAGCGGCAGGGTTTAGCAGATTGTTTGCCGGGAATTGTCCTTTGGTGTATAGTTGACTCAAACGTTGTTGCTCCAAAGTATTGTAGGCAAGACCCGCATCAGCATTCACGCGCATCGCAATTTGAGCCAGACTTTCCCCACTCAATTGGCGCTGCGCTCTGCGGATAGCGTCCTCGTTTTCTAGTTTTAAATTGACAAACGCTGAGGCAAATTCTTCACGCGAAGGCCAAGGATAGACGTTCACCGGCTTGGTAAAAAGGGTATCCACTTCCATAAGCTGAATCAGCGCGTTCCCGAAAACAGGGATGTCTTCCGGAATGATGTAAGTTGCTGGTTTATAGCCTAAGTGTCGGAATATCAAGGTGTCACCCGGGTGAGCGACAAGCGCGAAATAGCCGTAGTAGTCGGATATAGTCCCGCGCAGGGTGGTCTTGTCATACACGGTAGTGAACGGCAAATTGTATAGACTGTCTGAATTCAAAATGATTCCGGTTATTTGTACCAAACGACTGCTCAGGGTATCCTCGGAATTGTTCGTGTTACCGGATGAGGTTTTAGTGGTGTTGGATGCAGATTTCTGTTGAGTAGAATTGTTTTGAGCATTTGCAGTAAAGCCAATGACAGTCAAAAGCAGTGAAACAAGAAATACACGTTTCATAAATTGCGTTTTAAGTATGACAAATATACGTGACCCAAAGCGTAATATTTCTGAATTGATGAATTTTATGATTTGGAAATGGAATTGTTTAGAGCCGAATTCAGATTTTTCGGTGGTGTTTTAGTTAGCCTGAAAATATTAACTTTGCACGAATTTTTTCAAATTCAACTTTATGTCCTTACAAGATATTTCCGAGATTCCCGAAGGTTTAACCTTTGATGATGTTTTGATGGTACCTGCCTATTCGGAGGTTCTTCCCAAAGACACCCAGCTCAATACTCTTTTTACGAGAAATATCCAACTCAAAGCACCGATTGTTTCTGCTGCGATGGATACGGTGACTGAGTCAGAGTTGGCCATTGCCATTGCGCAACAAGGTGGTATTGGTGTAATTCATAAAAATATGTCCATTGAGGATCAAGCGCGTGAAGTGCGCAAAGTAAAGCGCTCGGAAAGCGGTATGATTCTCGATCCCATAACCCTCAAAGAAGACGCACTCATCGGAGACGCTTTGCGTTTGATGAAAGAAAATAAAATTGGCGGTATCCCGGTGGTGAGCCTAGATGGCAAATTAACAGGAATTGTTACCAACCGAGACTTAAGATTCGAGAAAAACTTGAGTAGACCGGTAGCCGAAATCATGACAAGCAAGAACCTGATTACTACCAAAGACGGTATCGATCTCAAAAAGGCTGAACAGATTCTCCAAGAGTATAAAATTGAAAAATTGCCTGTGGTCGATGACCACTTCAAATTGGTGGGGTTGATTACATACAAGGATATCATTAAGGTGAAAAAACACCCTGATTCTTGTAAAGACAAATTCGGTAGATTGCGCGTTGCAGCTGCGGTTGGCGTTACTGCAGATACGTTGGATCGCGTGAGAGCTTTGGTGGATGCCGGTGTGGATGCTGTAGTCATTGACACTGCGCATGGACATACGCAAGGCGTAGTGGAGAAATTGAAACAAGTCAAGCACACTTTTCCGGAAATCGACGTGGTGGTTGGAAATATTGCAACGGCTGAGGCTGCGCGTTATTTGGTTGCAGCCGGTGCAGATGCCGTTAAAGTGGGAATCGGTCCGGGTTCGATTTGCACCACGAGAATTATTGCAGGTGTTGGTGTGCCACAGTTGACTGCGGTGAACGATGTAGCCCGCGCTATTGAAGGTTCAGGAGTTCCTGTGATTGCAGACGGCGGAATTCGTTACACAGGCGATATTGTTAAGGCAATTGCTGCGGGTGCTGACACTGTGATGATTGGTTCTATGTTTGCCGGAACTGAAGAGTCGCCCGGTGAAACCATCATCTACCAAGGAAGAAAATTTAAGTCCTACCGCGGGATGGGCTCACTCGAGGCCATGCAGAAAGGATCAAAGGATCGCTATTTTCAGGATGGAGAGGAAGATGTAGCCAAACTCGTTCCAGAAGGAATTTCAGGACGCGTACCTTACAAAGGAAAGTTGTTTGAAGTCATGTATCAAATTATTGGTGGATTGAAGGCCGGCATGGGCTATTGCGGTGCGCCCTCCATCGATAAGTTGAAAGGCGCGAGAATGGTGCGTATCACCAATGCCGGAGTAGTCGAATCTCACCCCCATGATGTTACAATTACAAGAGAGGCACCCAATTACAGTATTAAATAATTCAAATTAAAAGTTAACTCAGTTTTACAATGAAAAAACAGTTTGTATTTCTTTTCGCGTTGATGTTGAGTATGGCATCTCAGGCCCAAGACCCTGTTTTGATGCAAGTAGGTGATCGTGCTGTGACGCGTTCCGAGTTTTTACAAATCTATTTGAAAAACAATCCAAATCCAAAGTTTGACAAAGCCTCTTTGGACGATTACATGGAGTTGTTCAAAAAGTTCAAGTTGAAAGTGATTGAGGCCGAAAATTTGGGTTATGATACTTTGCCAAAATTGCGCAACGAACTGGATGGCTATCGCAAGCAATTGGCCACTCCATACATGATCGATTCGGCAAAAAACAGATCGCTGGTTTTAGAAGGCTATGAGCGCATGAAACAAGAGGTGAGTGCCAGCCACATTTTGATTCGCGTGAATGAAGACGCTTCTGCAGCAGATACATTGGCTGCCTACAACCGTTGTTTGGAATTGAGAAAACGCATCTTGAAAGGCGAAAATTTCGAACAAGTAGCTCGTGGAAAAGGTGGTTCTGAAGACGAATCTGTTAAACAAAACGGGGGATACTTGGGCTATTTTTCAGCCTTCCAGATGGTTTATCCATTTGAATCTGCGGCATACAAAACACCGGTAGGTGAGGTGAGCATGCCCGTGCGCACACGCTTTGGTTATCACTTGGTGAAGGTGCATGATAAACGCGCTTCTCGTGGTGTAATGTCTGCCGCTCACATCATGCTTGTGGTGAAGCAAGATGCTGATGCGCAAGTGCAGGAAAATGCCCGCTTGAGAATACAGGAAATTTACAACAAACTTGTGGCCGGTGAGTCTTGGGAAGATATGGTGATGAAGTATTCAGAGGACTATGGCTCTAAAAATTCGGGTGGTAAAATCACTGAGTTTGGCACAGGCCGTCAGCGCATGGTTGCGGAGTTTGAAGATGCTGCATTTGCTTTGAAAAACAATGGTGATTTTTCAAAACCGGTACAGACTGCTTACGGTTGGCATATCATCAAGCGCTTGGATGTGAAAGAGTTGGCTCCATTCAGTGAGTTGGAGAAAGACATACAGCAGCGTGTGAACCGAGACGACCGTGCTTTGACCACGCAACAATCTTTTATTGCCAAATTGAAAAAAGAATACAAGTTCAAGGATTACGGCAAGAAACAATTGAAGTGGTTCTACAAAAATGCCAAATTCAACAATGGGGTTTGGTCGTTCACTGCTTCGAAGAAAAACCCTGTGTTATTCTCTTTCAGTACGGTGAAAATTAACCGAACAGATTTCATCGACTATCTTTCCGGAATCTCCTCTGTGCCTCCAAAAGCGGATATGAAAGCGTTCATCAATTCGAATTACAAAACCTTCGTCGATGAGCAAATTTTGGGTTATGAAGAGGCTCAATTGGATACCAAATACCCGATGTTCAGAGCACTAATGACAGAGTATCACGACGGCGTTTTATTGTATGAAATCATGAATGATAAAGTATGGAATAAGGCACTTCGCGATACCTCAGGATTGCGTCAATTCTTCAATGAGAATCGCGGTCAATTCAGATGGAACGATCGCATTGATGCAGATGTGTTCATTTGTGATACTCGCGATATTGCCAACCAAGTTTTGCTTTTGGTAAACCAGAAACTAGAGGCCAAAGAGGTAGCAGAAAAAGCCAATGGCAAGTCTGCACTCAACGTAATTTTGAGAAGTCAAAAAATGGAATTGTCTACAACCGATTACTTGAAAGACCGCAATTTTGTGGTTGGTGTGAATCCGATTTATGAATTCAACGGTAAATTCTACGTGGTTGTAAACAAAGAGTTCATTCCTGCGTCTAACAAAGAATTAGAGGAAACGCGTGGTGCAGTGACTGCAGCTTATCAGCAATATCTAGAACAAAAGTGGATTGAAGAGTTGACGGCTAAGTACAAAATCACAGTGAATTCCGACGTATTGTATAACCTAGGAAAATAGTTGATTCATTGAGAATTTTGGGCCTAGGCATATGGATTGGTTTGTTGATTTTATCCACATCTTGCGGGTCGAACAAGGGGGAGAAGTTGGTGCAATTTGGCGATGAGGCGCTCTATGAGTCGGATATTCAGTTGCTCCTGGGAAAAGAAGAGTACACCGATGAGGAACGCGATGAGGTAATTGCAGCATGGTTGCAAACGCAAATGCTCAATTTGTTTTGGGACAGTATCCCTGAAGAGAGTAAGAAGCGAATCGATCTCAGTACGGCGGATTATCGGGCTTCCTTAATTGCCTTTGAATGGGAGAATCTTTGGATAGAGCGGCGCTTGGATACAGTCGTATCGGAGAGCGAGTTGCAGAAGTATTATCAGGAAAATATTACAGATTTTTTACTCAATGATTACATCGTGAAGTTGCTCTACATCAAAGTTCCGGAAATGGCGCCTGATTTGGATATTTTGCGACAGATGTATCTGCTCAAAAAACCAACAGATACGGCAAAAGTGACGCAATACGCAAACCAATATTCGAGTTCATTCTATTTCAACAAAGAAAACTGGATTTCATTTGAAGATTTTGTAAAAGAACTTCCTGTTGATTTCATCGATGTCGAGCGCTTTGTGACCAACAAAACCAAGCAAATTTTCGAGGAGAACGGTTTTCTGTATTTGATAAATGTCCTCGATTTCAGACTAAAAAACACACCTTCTCCGTTTTTATATGAGAAGGAACGCATCAAGGCTCGAATTTTGCTCAACCGCAAATTTGAATTGCGCAACAAAGCCAAGGCATTCTTCGAACAAAAATTAAAACAAAATGATGAAATACAATATTTTCTTCCTTAGCCTTTGGTTGGTGCAATTCAGTTTTGCGCAACTCAAGGTGGTGGACAAAGTGGTGGCCAACATTGGCGACAAAATGATTCAGTTGTCTGATATTGAGGCCGAAAAAATGCAGCTTGTGCGCGAAAAAATGGAGATCAATGAGAAAACGGACTGCGTGATTCTCGAGGAGTTGATGTTTCAATTTTTGTTGCTCAATCAGGCTGAGTTGGATAGCGTTGTGGTTTCCGATCAGCAGGTGGATGCAGAAATGGAACAGCGAATTCGCTACTTTGAACAACAAATTGGTGGCCGGGAAAAATTGGAGGAATTCTACGGCAAGAGCGTTTTCCAAATCAAAACTGAGTTCCGAAAAATGATTAAAGAACGCATGACTGCTCAGGAGATGGAGAAGAAAATCACCAGCGATGTTTCCGTTACCCCGCGTGAGGTTCGCAAGTTTTTCGAAGACATCCCACGAGATTCATTGCCATACATCAATGCACGTGTTGGTATTCAGCAAATTGTGATTTATCCTCAAATTACCGATGCGGACAAGCAGTTGGCCAAGAAACGTCTGGAAGACATTCGCAAACGCATTGTTTCGGGAAATGCGAGCTTCCAAAACGAAGCTGTGAAAAACAGTGATGATCCGGGTTCCAGTTCTCAGGGCGGATTGATCGAGGCCTACAAAGGTCAGATGGTTAAAGAATTTGAAGCCATTGCATTTTCTTTGAAACCGGGTGAAGTTTCTCAGGTGTTCGAAACGCAATACGGATTTCACATCATGAAATTGGAGAACAGACGCGGTGATGCTTATACCTGTCGCCACATTTTGATTATTCCCGAAGTTTCTGAGGCAGAATTCGATAAAGCCATTGCCAAAATCGAAGAGTGTCACAGAAAATTAAAGAATCAGGAAATCACTTGGGAACAAGCAGTATTGCTGTATTCCAACGACAAAGCGACCAAAGGAAATCAGGGTCGATTGACGAATCCGTACACCGGTGAGCCTACCTGGGACTTGGAAAATTTGAGCCAGATCGATCGTCAAATGTCTTTAATTGTCGGGTCGATGAATATCAACGCTATTTCCACTCCTGCGGTTTACGACAATATAATCGAGAACAAACAAGGCGTTCGAATCGTTCGTTTGGTTGAGCGTACCACGCCACACCGCGCTAATCTTGACGACGACTATCAAATGATACAAACAGCCGCCTTGAACAAGAAGAAACAGGAGACTATTGAAAAATGGGTGAATGACAAAATCAATAACGCCTACATTCGCATCGCTCCCGAGTTCGCGGGTTGTGCTTTTGAATACCGCTGGATTCGCCCGAATCCATAAAAAGTTGAATTCTATTTTGGATCGAATATTTTGAAATTTTAATCATAAACTGAAACATGTCTGCTACCCAACAAATTGACCGTTTTGCACAAGATTATCGCAAGTTATCTCAAGAAATCCACAAGGTTATCGTAGGCCAGGAAAAGGTCGTTGAGGAGGTGCTTATTTCCATATTTTCTAAGGGACACTGTTTGTTGGTAGGCGTTCCCGGATTGGCAAAGACCTTGCTGGTCAATACCATTTCTCAATCGCTTGGTCTTACGTCGAACCGCATTCAGTTTACACCGGACTTGATGCCTTCAGACATCATCGGATCTGAAATTTTGGATGAATCAAGGCAGTTTAAGTTTATCAAGGGTCCCATTTTTCACAATATTGTTTTGGCAGACGAGATCAACAGAACGCCGCCAAAAACACAAGCGGCCTTGTTGGAAGCCATGCAGGAAAAATCAGTAACGGCTGCCGGGGTGACCTACAAATTACCTGCACCTTTCTTTGTACTGGCTACGCAAAACCCGATTGAGCAAGAAGGTACTTATCCATTACCGGAAGCGCAATTGGACCGTTTTATGTTCAACGTTTGGGTGGGCTACCCGACTTTTGAAGAGGAGGTAAATATTGTTAAATCGACTACAACGAATTTTGTAGCAACTGTGCAACCCCAAATGACAGGTGATGATATAATCACATATCAAAATGTATTGAGAGAATTGCCGGTTACTGACAATGTTTTGCAATATGCAGTTGGACTTGTAGCCAAAACGCGCAAGGACGATCCACGTGCTACTGAAATGACCAAAAAGTACATTGCATGGGGTGCTGGTCCACGTGCCTCTCAAAACTTGATTATCGCAGCGAAAACCCATGCCGCCATCCGTGGAAAATATGCTCCTGATATTGAGGATGTGCGCGCCGTGGCTCTACCAATTTTAAGACACCGCATTGTAAGAAACTACCGCGCCGAGGCCGAAGGATATACTGTAGAACGCATCATTGCGGAACTGCTATGATTCATTTGAGCTCGAGAATTCGGGCTCTTTTTTCATCTAGATTGATTATTTCAATTTGGAAAAGTAATTTGGCCCGTTATTCAAGAAATTCTCAAGATTTTCACAATTCAAATGAACCGCTATGAGCAAATTGAGCTTTGAAGAATCCTGCCGCATGGTAGAGAAAAGTTTGGAAGGTTTAAAAGTTGAACCGGCGCGCTGTCGAGGTGATAGACCCGGTCGTTGGACCATCGTTATTTCGGGCGCCGAGGTTTGGATTGATATCATTACCTCTTCGCAAGACGCGCATACGCACTATCTTCAAGTGATGTCGCCTTTATTTAAGTTACCAGAACACAACCAACAAGCCATTGCCTTGGATTTATTGGATTTTGGCTATTCCATGTATGGCACGAGCGTTTGCAAACGTGAAAATTGGTTTTTTAGTCTGCACTTGCGCGAAGTAGAGGGTCTGGATCAGGGAGAAGTGGACAAAGCCATCGACCGCGTTGCTTATTACAGCAACGACATTTACTCAAAGTTTAAGTTCAAATATCCCAATGAAATCCCGTAGTAAATTCACGGAGTGCCAAATTACCGCATCTTGGTGTAGGTGATAGCACCATCTAAGAAGTTCGGTTTTTTCATAGAACTGAGTACTTCTTTCCGCAAATTTTCTTGAGAAGTTACAGCGTCCAAACCACCGTCCAATAATGTAAGATCGCTTATTTTAAATTCGGTCTCACTTACACTGTGAATGACGTAATGATAGAAGGCGTTCGGCTCAGCATCTTCACTTAAGCATAGGAAGCGCATACCGCCCAAAGACACAATCCATCCGGTAAATTCGTAAGTGTTTGGGGTAAACAGTTCGCCCGGCTCTAGCACGGTGAACTGCATGGTGTTTTCGGTTTTTCTGGTTACTTTGAAGGCCAAAACCGTTTCCTCGGGATCGTTTATTTCCCAGGCACCGTAGAGTTTAGCATCATTTTTTTCCTCGCCTTTGTATCCCAAAGGATAATCCAGACCAATAGGGCAGCCCGTCAACACAAACAGACAAATTCCAAAAATGCTTAATAGTGATAGTTTTCTCATGGTTGTATTATTTGATGATGAGTTGTTGATGGCCGATAATTTCTTGGTTGTACACGAGTTGTACGTGTAATGTGCCTCGCCACGTGGGTTTCAATATAACTGTTTCACCGTCCTGAATTTTCAGGCTATCTACTTTTCTTCCTGAGGCGTCAAAAACATGCAATAGGTATTCTTTTCCGTCAGCCATTGGAGCTTTGAAGGTAAAGGTGCCTTCACTCGGGTTGGGATAAAGTAAAAATTGTCCGGCTTGACTTTCCTGCAAACCGAGCGAAGAATACTTAAAACCAAATGCATATTCACCTTTTTGCACGTTATTCACAACAAAACGCCCTGAGCAGTCTGTGGAACTTCCTTGTTTGTTCAATTCTGCGGATTCAAGAACGGTCCATGGCGAGGATGCGTTGGGTCTGTAAAGCAGTTTCAAGCTGTCTTCAGTGAAGCTCACTTGATGCGGATTGTTCATCAAATCCATATCTAAATTGCCACTGCCGTTGTTTCTGCCGTCGTAAACAAACCACGTATTGAAAGTAAAACCTTCTTCCCAGATACCGTCCACGCGCCAGTAGCGTTCGCCAGAAATTTGAATGCCCGGATTGTTGTCAATGAATGGATCCGGTGCCACGCGGCAGTGCTCGAAGCGCACGAGTCTATTGCCGGGTGCATTCGTTGCCGGTGAAGTGACGCGGGAATAAGAATAACTGTCGATGAAAGTGCCGTTTTCGACGAGGTTGTAGTTATTCGCAGTCACAGCATTCAGGATACCTTCATTGCCGTTGAGGTAAGTAAACACGGGGAAGAAGGGCAAGGTGAAGAGAGCAGTCATACTCTCCCCAGAAAAATTGAAAGTCTGAGAAACAGAATTATTTAGGTTCTCATGAAAGGTCACTTGAATCGGGAAGGAAGAGAAAAGATGGTTGGCTTTTCTAATTTTTTGACGTACAGACACGCGCACTTCGAACTGATTTCCGGAGGGTGTTACCTGAACAGAGTCCAAAATCACCCCGACAAAACCGGGTTGAAAAATCCAGTCTTCGAAAAAGTCAGTCAAATCTACCCCGGCCGCCTCTGACATTTTATCGCGAACCTGATAAGCATCCACAGCAGTGAAGGCAAAATCTGTTTGCATTGCCTGAAGTCCTTGGAAAAATAGCGCATCTCCTAGATAAGTACGCAGATTATGCAAAGTAATGGCTCCTTTTCTGTAAGAGTGATCTCCATATACGGCACCATGAGGAACACCTGAGACAGGATAGAAATCTCCGTCGTTGAAATGAGCACGTTGTAGCACGGTCAAGTGTTTGTTTTTCAGGTCGTTGATGTAGTGATTTTGGCTGTTGTTCTCTTGCAGATATACCGCTTCTGAATAGACGGCAAATCCTTCGTTAATCCACATGTCTGACGATGTCTTGCACGTCACCAAGTCGCCCCACCAATGGTGAGACAATTCGTGCGCAATGAGCCAATCGTAAGTCGTATTGCCTGCACCCACCAATTGAGGGTATGCAATCAAAGAGGCATGTTCCATGGCTCCTGAATTGAAGGGTACCAACACATAGCCCACTTTTTCCCAAACGTAAGGTCCGTATTTGCTTTCATAGATATGAATCATATCGAATAGCTTGTTGAATGAATTCTTCATGCCGGTGGTGTCTTGTGCTCTTGCCACGAGCATTACCGGGGTTGTGGTGCCGTAGATTTGACTGGTGTAATTTTGTGTGACATGCGTATAATCGCCCACTGAGAAGCATGCCAAGTAGGAGGGGATTGCGTCGGTCATTTTCCATGTGCGCAACATCTCCCCGGCGAGGTTGGTTTCTTCGTGCGTGATGAGACCATTGGCATAGGCGCGTTTGGTGCCGTTGGTTTTGAAAGTCATTTCGTATTGGGCGCGTTCCACGAAGTTGTCGAAGCAAGGATGCCAAACACGTCCGAAATTGTGCGGGTTGGCGTCGAAGCCCACACCAAGATTGTATGCGAAGCCGTTTTGGAAGTAAAATCCTCCCCAACCTGAAGCGTCTGTGACCGGCGTACCTTTGTAGTAAACAGTCACAGAATCCAAGTCGCCTTGGTTCAGTGCATTCGGGAAGTTGATTCTGATGAGCGTGTCGTTGTACGTGTAACTCGCTTGTTGATTGTGGTAAATAATAGAATCGATTTGTAATGCCAGAAGGTCAAGAGAAATACCCTGAACCTGATTCATCTTGGATTGAAAATTCACTTGACAGGAGCCTTTGATGATATTGGTATTGAAATCTGTAACATCCAAAAAGAGCTTGTACTTTTTTACATCGATGGTGTCACTTCGCATGTTGTTCACTAGGCTCTTATTGGTCTGTGCCAACAGCATAGTAGGTAAAAAACTCAAAAGGAGGAGTATGTTTTTCATCTCGAATTTTTTTCTCAAATGTAGCAGGAACTTTGATATTTCGCTAAAAACCAGGCACAAAAAAAGGTCAACATTGCTGCTGACCTTTCCGCTTAGTTGAGATTTTCTTACAATTTTTTATACTCTTCAGTGTATACAGTGGTACCTTCTGTGATCTCAAGAATCAACTTAGATTTTGTCAATTCTTTGATTTTCAAACGCTCGATTGAAGTCTGACCGGCAGAAGTGTATTTGTACTCCAAAGTGTTGCCATCGTCCATTACCAAGAACTGAGCACTTGCGCTAAACGTCTGGCCAAGAGCTGTGTAGCTGAAACTCATTTGGCAATATTCGTCTTTTTTTAATTTACACTTTGTAAATGTCATTTTGGTAATCTCATCGGCGTCAACAGGATTTCCATTTTGGTGAGTCAATTGCCATGTCCCATCCAACTTCTTCACAGCAGTTTGGTTTTTGTTACAACTTGCTACCACAAACATCAACATAAGCGTTGATAACATCAATACATTTTTCATAATTCGTAATTTTTGGGCAAATGTATAGAAAAAATAAAATGTGTTCCAAAATTCTGAGAAAGTTGAATTTATTCGTGTGAATTTTGGCTTGCTCCTTCACGTTTAACGGCATGAAACACCACTCATCATTTTTGAATGTTGCACTGCTTTCGACTTCGTAATTTTGTACCATAATCATCAAAAATTCCGCAATGAAACTTAGAGGAATTATCATTTTGGGAAGTATTCTCGTCTTGTTTGCCATCATTCATTTTTCGTCAGGTAATCCACAAAAACCAAAAAAGGAAACGGCTGAAAAGTCCGGTGTTGTTTATGTCCCGGTTTTGGAAGTTGAGAACAAAATGCGCAATTTCTTTCTTGAGTCTTACGGTCAGTTGAGTGCCGGACAAACTTTGGATATTGCCTTTGAGGTTTCGGGGAAATTGAGAGAAGGTTCGGTGCGTTTGCGTCCCGGGGTGAGATTTTCAAAGGGGCAATTGTTGTTTGAGGTAGATGCCGAGGAAGCAAAATTTGCCTTAAGTGCCAGAAAAAGTGCATTTATCACCATGCTCATTCAGGTGATGCCGGACATGAAGATGGATTATTCGGATGAGTTTCCTTCTTGGGAGTCGTTCATGTATTCGATAGATATCAATAAGCCGCTGCCAAATTTGCCGGATGCGAAAAGTAAGAAACTTAATCTTTTGCTCAATCAGCGTAACATTTTTGCCGAATACAACAACATCCGAAGTCAGGAATTGCGTTTGGAGAAACACAAGTATTATGCGCCATTTTCCGGTACTGTGACCGACGTTTATCTGGAACCTGGCTCCATTGTGAATCCCGGCGTTCGCATTGCATCCGCTTTGAGAACCGGGGACTATGAGTTGAAAATTCCGATTCGTCTGGAGGATTTGGCTATGTATCAGCAAAAAGGTAGGGTTGACGTGTTGGATATTCGCGGTAAAAAAGTGGGCACTGCGCAATTGGTCCGCGTTTCTGATGTGATCAATCGCTTAACCCAATCGGTGGATGCTTTTTTCAACATTGAACCGCTGTCGGGTGTTCAGTTGTATAATGGCATGTATGTGCATATTAGATTGAATAAAGAATCTTATGAGGAAGTTATGGCTTTGCCTTATTTGGCAGTGAAAGAGAATTTTGTGCGCATAATTCGCGACAGCCTTGTGGTTCAAGTTCCTGTCGAGGTGGTCGCGTCGTTCCCGGACACGGTGCTGGTTCGCGGATTGCAAAACAAGATGCAAGTTTTGGTGAATTCGTCCGACATCATCGTTGACTCCGTGAAGGTTATTGGAATACCTAAATAGTTTATCATGAGAAAGTTAATAGGTTTTTTCATCAAATATCCGATTTGGACCAACGCGTTTATCGTGGTCATAAGCCTTTTTGGCTTGTGGTCTTTGATGAACATGAAGAGTTCCTTTTTTCCGGAATTAGACCCGATGCGAATTACAGTTTCGGTATTGTATCCCGGAGCCTCACCCGAGGAAATGGAGGAGGGCGTGGGTATCAAAATTGAGCAGGCTGTAAAAGGTTTGAAAGATATAGAGCATGTAAGTACAGTTTCATCGGAGAACATGTGTACAGTGACCATTGAGGCTTATCAGCGCGCCAACATGGACGAGTTGCTTTCGGATGTGGAAAATTCGATCAACTCGATCAACTCTTTTCCGCAAGGTGCAGAAAAACCGATCATTCGCCGTCTGAAAACCGGTGGAATGGCGAGCACGGTAATGGTGATTGGCATCAGTGTTAAAAATCCTGAGCTCACGCCAATGGATTTGCGTTTGAAGTCCCAAGAGATTGAAAATGAATTGCTGAACTCCAAAACGGTAACCCAAATTCGCAAGGATGTTTTTCCTGAAGTTGAGTTGGTCGTTGAAGCGCGTGAAACGGATTTGTTGCGTTATGGCATCACCTTCGACGAAATTTCCAGGGCGATTGCTTCCAAAAACATTGACCTCACTGCCGGGATTATTCGTGGTAGCGACAAAGAGATTATTATCAGGAGTGCTTCTCGCTCGACGGATGCAGAAGTGCTCAAAAACTTAATTGTTCGCGGACTTTCCGGCGGCCAAAAAATTCTGCTCCGCGATGTGGCCGATGTGCGCTTCGAACTGAATGAAAATCAGGAATTGGCGCGTTTCAACGGTATGCCCTCAGTAATTTTCAACTTAGAAAAAACCACAGATCAAGACTTGCGCACCATCGCTGAGACGGTAAAATCTTTCGTAAAAGATTTCAATGCGCGTGAAAAAGACTACAACATCGACGTCTTCTTCGCTTTTGATGAAATGCTTGCGGAGCGTATTGACCTGTTGAAAGATAATGGTATTGTTGGATTGATATTGGTTCTGGTAGCGCTGGGTTTGTTTTTGAATCTGAAACTCTCCGCTTGGGTGGCCTTTGGTATTCCGTTTTCTTTCCTTGGCATGTTTATTCTCGGTTTGAGCTTTGGTATCACGATAAACATGATTACGCTTTTCGGTATGATCCTCGTAGTGGGTATTTTGGTGGACGATGGCATCGTAATCGCGGAGAATATTTACACGCATTTTGAACAAGGCAAGTCTGCTCCTCGCGCTGCGTTGGACGGCACTGTTGAGGTTTTGCAACCGGTTTTTACCTCGGTTCTGACCACGATTGTAGCATTTTCTTTGTTGCTCTTTGTGGAGGGAATGGAGATGATGCGCGAAATGGCTATTGTTGTTATCGCGTGTCTCTTGTTTTCTCTATTTGAGGCTTTCTTCGTGTTGCCTTCTCACTTGGCAAGTAAGAAAATCCTCAGTGAGGAAAAATCAGGGCAATGGTCCTGGATTGTTGGCGCTTTACTCATGATTTTGGGTTTTGCTACAATCTTCCTTGGATCTAACATGTTGGATGAAGAAGCTTCTTTCGCTGTGAAACTTTTTCCCTTTTCCCTTTTCGTTTTGGGCATTGTTTTGATTTTCTTAGGTTTCAACAAATCTGAATTGGAGACAAAAACGCGAACTTTTGCCGATGTCGTGATTGCCTTTTTTAAGGATAAAGTAATCGGTTCTGCAGTGAGCTATTTTACTTATGGAAAATGGTACCGCTTGTTCGTATTTATTCCGCTCTTTTTTGTGATTTATGGCATCGGCAGTTTGGCTTCAGGAAGAATTGCTTTTACATTTTTCCCCAACATCGAGCCGGATATGTTCACCATTGAAGTGGCCTATGAACCGGGGGAAAACAAGCGCGTGGCCACAGAGTTTATCGATGTTGCGCTGGCCGCGGTGCATGAAGAAAATCAAAAAATCATTGAGCGAACAGGAGATACACTGTTGCGTGACTATGTGACTTTTGTAGGTTGGACACAGAATATTGGTCAAATGGGCAACCACGTGGCAAACATTCAGGTCTTTTGCGAGGCTGAAGGTAAAAAAGCGTCGATTCAGGAATTCATGAATGGTATCATCGACCGTTTGGAAGATGAAAATGCCGTGCGTTTGGCTTCTGAGTTCGTGGTAACCGGCATGAGTCGCTGGGGTAAACCGGTGGCCTACGGTTTGAGCTCAACGGATGAAGCGGCCTTAAAAGCGGCCAACAAAGAATTTAAGTCGGCCTTGCAGCGCCATGAGCAGTCGATAAACGTGATGGACGACCAGACGCCCGGCCGGAAAGAACTCTTTTTGGAAGTAAAGCCAACCGCTGAGATGTATGGTTTGACCCGCGCGGATATTTTGAACCAGATTCGTCAAGGTTTTTTCGGGCAAGAAGTGCAACGACTCATCAAAGGCACGGACGAAATAAAATTGTGGTTGCGCTACCCAAAGTCTGATCGTTCCTCTATAGCTGACTTGAATAATACACGCATCAAAACGGCGCAGGGTGTTGAAATTCCGTTGTCCGAAATAGCAGATTTTACCATAGGTCGAGGGTATGAGAACTTAAAGCGCAGAGACGGCATGCGTCTGGTGACGGTGTCTGCCGATGTGCGAAATCCTGATTCAACCGGCGTGGTCAACAAGTTTATCGGCGACACGATTATTCCTCAAATCAAGCAGATGTTTCCGAATGTGGATGTAGTGCCTTTGGGACAAGCCGAACGCAGTAAGAAAAGTACAGGCTCAATGGCTTCAATGACCTTGATTGTATTGGTCGTCATGGTGATTATCATTACTTTGCACTTCAAATCTTTGTACCAAGCCTTGATGATTTTCTTGGTGTTGCCCGCTGGAATTGCCGGGGCGATCATCGGTCATGGTATTGTCGGTATTCCGGTTTCGCTGCTCAGCATTTTTGGGATGATTGGCCTTCTCGGGGTTTTGGTAAACGACTCTATTGTGTTTATGGACCGGTACAACGCTGTGCTACAAAACGGTTTAAGTGTTAAAGAGGCCGCTTTAGAAGCAGCAAAGTCGCGTTTCAGGCCGATTCTCTTGACCACAGTAACCACGGTAGCAGGTTTGTTGCCTTTAATTTCCGAGACCTCAATGCAGGCACAGTTCCTCATTCCGATGGCCGTATCTCTGGCTTTCGGGGTCATGTTTGGTACGCTCACGATTTTATTTTTCTTCCCAACGGCTTTGATGTTTGGCAATGATTTTCTGAGAACAGTTCGTTGGTTCATTACCGGAAAAAAACCGATGGCCGCAGAGGTTGAGGTCGCTTTGAAACAAATTGAAAATGATTTTGATGAAGATGTTCGTTAGCAAAAAATATGGGTTTGTTGCAGTAGTTTTGTTTTTGAGTCTTACGATTCAGGCACAGGAGTTTTCCTTGAAAGATGCCATCAAAATTGCTTTGGAACGGAATTACCAAATTCAAATTTCACAACAACAACAGCAAATTGCACAGAAAAACAACACGTGGTCGGAGGCAGGATTATTTCCTACAGTTACGCTCAATGTGAGTTCCAACAATGCCATACAGGACAACAGAGAAAACCCCTTCACTTTTACCCCGGTCTTGCTTTTGCAGCAAGGTTTGACGCCATCCCTCAACGTGAATTGGAATGTGTTCAGTGGTTTTTTGGTGAAAATGACTAAGACTCGACTGGAACATTTGGAGACTCAATCGGGTGGAAATGCCATGCTGTTGATTGAAAATACGGTGTTTGAAGTGATTAAGTCTTATTATTCGACAGTGCTTCAACGCGAGAAGTTGGCGTTGTTGGAAGAGCTTTTGGGTTATTCTAGAGAAAGACTGAAGTTGATTGAAATCAAAAAGGATTTCGGCGCGTCAAATTCGCTGGATTTAATGCAATTCAAAAATCAGTACCTGTCGGATTCCATGAATGTGATGATGCAGCAGTTGACATACGAAAATGCGATGCGCAATTTGGCGCTGTTTCTCAATTTCGATTTGGACACTTTGCTCAACCCCACGGATGCTTTAAACTACAATTTCCCCGTACTCAATGCAGAGGCTTTTCGTCAGGATTTGATGAAAAACAACCGAAACATTCAGAACCAATACATCAACTTGAGTTTGGCAGAGACACAAACCAAAGTACAACAATCCTTTTTGTATCCAACCGTGAATGTGCAATTTGGTTATCAATATGCAAAGAATTCATTGCGCGCACTCGATGTGCCTGATTTATCAGCCAACATTAATGTGCCGAATTACTATGCGAATGTGACCTTGCGCTACAACATTTACAACAACTGGAAGTCGAAACGCGCTGTTGAAGTGGCAAAAATTCAAGAAGACATCGCACGATTGAACTTGGAAGATGTGAAGCGCTCTGTTGCCAATCAGGGTGAACTGTTGATACGCATGTATAAAGTGAGAAGCGATTTGGTCACCTTATCGACCGAAAATTTGATTTATGCCCAAAAGGCTTATGAGCTCGCTTTGGAGCGGTTTAATTTCGGAACGATCAATTCGATTGATTTGATGTCGGTTCGCAATCAATATGTTCAAACAAAACTCACCCATCTGGATAATCTCTACGCGCGTGTGGAAGTGTTTTTTGACCTGAGCAGGCTCTTGGGTCTATTGAGTTTAGAATATCAGTAGTGTTGTTATAGGTGCTCATGTTTTTCTTATTCGCTGTTGCAGGTCCAATGAAATACTGAAATTTGCCTGATGAAATTGCTCAATCAAATCGTATCTTTTCCCTTGGTGCTTGTAGTGAAAATCTACCAGTGGGTTTTGAGTCCGGTGCTGGCGAATAGTTGCCGTTACGAACCGTCGTGCTCTAATTTCATGATAGAAGCGTTGAAAACTTGCGGTCCGGTGGTGGGTCTCTATCACGGGATTAGGAGGATTTTGCGCTGCAATCCCTACGGTGGTGCGGGTTATGATCCGGTTTCGAATCATTGCGGATGCCGCGATAAGGCATAAAAAAACCGACGCATAGCATCGGTTTTCGTTATTTCCTTAAATTTTTAGCTTACAATCGTACCCACTTTTTCGCCCAGAATCAAACGCTTCAAATTGCCCTCCAAATTCATATCAAAAACAATGATTGGCAGGTCATTTTCTTTACACAATGTGAATGCGGTCATGTCCATGACGTTGAGGTTTTTGGCATACACTTCATCGAATGAAATGCTGTCATATTTCACAGCAGTAACGTCTTTCTCCGGGTCAGCGGTGTAAATACCATCTACGCGTGTGCCTTTAAGTATGACATCGGCGTCAATTTCAATGGCTCTCAACGAAGCAGCAGAATCCGTTGTGAAGAAGGGATTTCCAGTTCCTGCACCGAAGATTACAACGCGGCCTTTCTCCAAGTGACGCACAGCGCGTCTGCGAACGAAGGGCTCGCAAATTTGCTTCATTTCAATGGCGGATTGCAAGCGCGTATCCAGTCCCACGGCTTCCAATGCTGATTGCAAAGCCATGCTGTTGATCATCGTGGCAAGCATACCCATATAATCGCCATGCGTGCGATCCATACCGCCTTGTTCGGCTTGTACACCACGGAAAATGTTACCTCCTCCAATCACGATTGCGACCTCGACACCCATGTCCACAGCTTCTTTGATTTGCAAGGCATACATATTGAGTCTTTGGTTGTCGATACCAAATTGTTTGTCGCCCATCAAGGCTTCTCCGCTCAGTTTTAGTAGTATTCTTTTGTATTTCACCGGGTAAAGGATAAAAAAAAGAGAGAACCGAAATTCTCTCTTTTCAAATGATTAATTACTTAATGCGATTCGCTTGAAATCAACTGCCGTCAATTCCTTGTCTTCTTGCTTCAAGAATTGCTCAACAGTCAATTTGTTGTCTCTTACGAAGGGCTGGCTCAACAACGTGTTTTCTTTGAAGAATTTACCCAAACGACCTTCAGCAATTTTCAAGGCCATATCGGCAGGCTTACCTTCTTGTATCGCCAATTCTTTTCCGATTTCAATTTCTCTTTGAATCGTTTCAGCGTCAACACCTTCTTGATTCAAAGCGATTGGGTTCATGGCAGCAACTTGCATAGCCACTTGTTTGCCCGCGTTTGCTGCAACTTCACCGGCCTTATTCAAAGCTACCAAAGTAGCCAATTGATTACCTGGGTGGTTGTAAGCTACTACGCAAGGAGCGTTTACCAATTCGTATTTAGACAAATCCAATTTCTCACCGATTACACCGATTTGCTCAACGATTTTCTCCTCGATGGTCAATTTCTCATCGTACTTCAAAGATTTTAACTCGTCGATAGATGCTGGTTTGTTAGCCAAAGCAATATTTACGATAGACTGAACGAAATTTCTGAAATCGTCATTTTTCGCAACGAAGTCAGTTTCGCAATTCAAGGCTACCAATACACCAAAGCTTCCGTCCGCTGCAGTTTCAGCGAAAACCAAACCTTCTTTGGCTTCGTTATCTCCGCGTTTCGCAGCAATTTTTTGTCCTTTTTTACGAAGCAAATCAATCGCTTGCTCCATGTCACCGTTTGCCTCAACCAATGCATTTTTGCAATCCATCATACCGGCACCGGTCTTTTTTCTTAGTTCGTTTACTTGTGATGCTGTAATTGACATACAATTTTGAATTTACGTGTTGTTATAAAAGAAGCGCCACTGAGGCGCTTTCTAAATTTTATTCTGCTGATTCTGTGCTTTCGTTGTCTTCAACCGCCGCAGGCTCATTTACATGCTCTTCCTGATCGTTGTCGTCTGACTTGTCTTTGGAAGTTTTGCGCTCTTCCAAACCTTCTTTGATACAAGTCACCAAATAATCTACGATTACACCAATGGATTTGCTTGCGTCGTCGTTGGCTGGAATTGCGAAGTCCACTTTAGATGGATCAGAGTTGGTATCTACCATGGCGAAAGTTGGGATACCCAATCTTGCTGCTTCCAATACTGCGATTTCTTCGTTCAAAACGTCAACGATAAAAATAGCTGCCGGTAGTCTTGTCATGTCTGCGATTGAACCAAAAGTTTTGTCCAATTTCTCACGTTGACGTGTTTTAAACAAACGCTCACGCTTGTTCAAAGTTTCCCAAGTGCCGTCCGTTTGCATTTTGTCGATATTCGACATTTTGCGAATAGACTTACGTGTTGTTGCAAAGTTGGTTAACATACCACCTGTCCAACGCTCAGTAACGTAAGGCATGTTTACTGCCGTAGCGCCATTTGCGATGATGTCTTTGGCTTGCTTTTTTGTGGCAACGAAAAGGATTTTCTTACCGCTTTTCGCGATTTGTTTCATGGCAGCACCTGCTACTTCCAATTTCGCGATGGTTTTGTTCAAATCGATGATGTGAATACCTTTTTTCTCATCAAAGATGTATGGAGCCATCTTTGGGTTCCATTTTCTTTTGAGGTGACCGAAATGAACACCTGCTTCTAATAGTTGATCGAAACTAACTTTTGACATTTTACTTGATTTATTGTTTACCTTCCTTTAGATGTCAGCACATGTGGAGATACTCGATTCCACATCGCTTAGATACTAAACAATCGTCAAAAAAGGATTAACGTTTACTAAATTGGAATTTCTTACGTGCTTTTGGACGACCCGGCTTCTTACGCTCCACCATTCTTGGGTCACGTGTCATCAAACCTTCTGACTTCAAAACAGTCTTGAACTCAGGATCCAATGATACCAAGGCACGAGCAATACCTAGACGGATTGCTTCTGCTTGACCATTGAATCCACCACCGTCAACGTTTACTTTTACGTCGAACTGATTGCTTGTGTTGGTCAATTCAAATGGTCTTTGAATTTTTGCTTGCAACGTGTCAACCGGGAAAAACTCTTTGTAGTCTTTCTTGTTCACAGTTACAGTACCGTTACCTTTTGTAAGGTACACGCGCGCTACTGAAGTTTTTCTTCTTCCTAATGCGTTGATAACTTCCATATTACTTGATTGTATCTAAATTAATCAATTTTGGTTGTTGAGCTTCGTGCTTGTGCTCAGAGCCAACTACTACTCTTAAATTGGTGTACAATTGACGACCCAAACGGTTTTTTGGAAGCATGCCTTTCACAGCTTTTTCAACCAAACGCTCAGGGTTTTTTTCCATCACTTGTTTTGCAAGCAACGAGCGCTGACCTCCCGGATAACCCGTGTGGCGGATGTACTCTTTAACTTCCATCTTTTTACCGGAAAGCATGATTTTCTCAGCGTTGATAACAATTACGTTATCTCCACAATCTACGTGAGGGGTGAAATTTGGCTTGTGTTTGCCACGAATCATTTTGGCAACTTTTGAGGCCAAGCGACCCAAGGTTTGACCCTCAGCGTCAACCAAAACCCATTGTTTATCAGCGGTTACTGCGTTTGCTGATATTGTTCTGTAACTTAATGTATTCACGTTATTCTAACTTTATTTATAACAACTACCCGTTTTTGGGGCTGCAAAGATATATCTTATATTTTTTATTCACAACACATTAGTTGAAAATTTTAGAAGAATATCCGGTAGTTCGTTCCACAACGGGCTGGTTCAGGGGGCGGTATTGCTTTTTGCCGAAAGTCATGACTACAACACAAAGGGAATCAACGACCATGTTAGGAAAATACACGCAGAGCCTAGTTTTCAAACGGAGTTCGCTATTGCTCTTGAAAAATCAGAGAAACAGGTACGTTTTCCGGTGGTTGTTTACAATCTTGTTTGATAAAGGCATGGAACTTACTACCGTTTTGGGCATGAAATCCAGGTTTTAAGACAACGCTTTGTCCTGCATAAACCGTTATGTCGCCGGTTTTTTCGATGATGTAGTAACCCGGGTCAGTTTTTGGTGTAACTAAATTGCCTATTTCGATACGCGAATATGCTTTCTACCAAGCTCTATATTTATAAGTTGGATCCATTTGCGTGTGGTTGATTCCAAAGGCGCAATTTTGTGGGGCTGATACCAACTCAATAGAACAAATTAAAGTAAAATAACTGGTTTACAGGTATATAAAATAACGAATCATGGGTTGTTGTTAGGCCATTTTTGGTAACCTCCCATGTGGCTACCCAGTTACCCATCGGCACTGTTTCTTGAATAAATTCATTTTCATAACAACCAAACCGTTCTAAAGGCAACATATTTCCAATTCCATCAAGATATACTGGTTTAAAATGAAATACAATTTTGTCACTTGATCCTTGACAATCAACGTTTTTTAAGTTGATTTGTAAATTACCGCACGGTGCAATTTCAAATACGAATTCTTTGTTGTTGGGGTCGTGAATGTCATAATTATAGGTTAAGTGGTTAATGTAACAAGTAGTTATGTCTGGCACAACTTGACATTTGATAACATAATACCTGCCTTTTTTCACATCAAAAGTAGCATAGACTTCTCCCTGATCATCCAAATATCCCTCATAGACCTGTGTTAATTCTTCTCCCTCTGGGCCTGTTTTGGATGCAAAAATTGTAATTCGCAAATCTGCATAGCCTTCCCCAGTTGCAGGATTTATTGCACTTACTTTGATAGTTCTTTCCTTGGCGACAATGAAAATGCTATCAAAATACAGATTTGGTGTGCGCTAATC
>JBBIIM010000036.1:0-34731 GCA_037446475.1 Crocinitomicaceae bacterium
GCCATCTCGTTGCAGTCGAAGAGAATCTCTTCTTTGGCCTCAAGTGAACCCAATTTGCGCGAATAAATAGGGTAGTCTTTGCCTTTCTCGTAGCGGGTGAAGTAGTAGTAGCCGTTTTTGAAATACGGCACCGATTCATCATCCTCTTGGATGCGCGACTTCATTTCTTCAAAAAGTTCATCCTGAAACTTCTTGGTGTGCGCGGTCATTTTTTGGTAATATTCATTTTCCGTATTGAGGTAGTCAATCACACGCTGGTCTTCACGATTGTTCATCCAATAATAGTTGTCGATGCGTGTATGACCATGCATGGTCAATTCTTTAGGCTCAATGGGAGCTACCGGAGCTTGAATATCTGGATTCATGTGGGCTTGATTTTGATTTCCTGAGCATGCTGCCAAAGCGGCTGCGCATGCGGTGATGTATATGAATTTCACTGGTCTTGTTTTATGCGGTGCCAAAGATAAAGCGTTTGTCTTTCGCTCAATCAGCATCGGGAGAACTATAACAAAAAGCTACCGCGTTAACGCGATAGCTTCAAGTTAAGTGATTTAATTTGAATGATTTACTTCTGCAATCCGTAATTGTTGTACTCTTTTTTCTGCAAAATTTCCACCGCGCGCTGCAGGGTGTTGTTGTATTCGTTGGACACCTCGTAAGACTGCGACAGTCCGTAAAGATTGGAAGCAAAAGCGGCTTTTACACGGTAGGCAATCAGTTTTTTGCACTCTTCATATTCAGCATCGGTGTAGGACAAATCTTCTTTTTCCTTCTTGATGTATTCAATGAATTTGTCTTCCAATTCCGCGCTAAAATATTTGTAAAAATCCTTCTGGAAGCTGGCGAAAGAGGGGAATTTGGTTTTCAGGAACTCGCGGTTGTTGTTGATTTGTTCAATCGAAAAATTATTGAAAAACCCGTTGCGTACCATTACGCGAAACAACTCATTCACGCCTGTGGTGTCCAAAGGAACAAACACGTCGGGCATGATGCCGCCACCACCATAAACCGTTCTTTTCTTCGACAAAGTCTGGTATTTCAACGAATCCGGAAAATCAACACTGTCCGCAGAAAAGAGCTCACCCGACAATGAACGGTTGTATTTTTCTTTCAAATACTCCTCGGTTTTTCCGTTTTCATAAGGCTTTTGGATGAATCTTCCGGATGGCGTAAAGTAGCGGGCAATGGTCAGACGCATTTCGGATCCGTCGGAGAGGGGAATGGGTTGTTGCACCAGACCCTTGCCGAAAGAGCGTCGTCCGACCAACAAACCACGGTCCCAGTCTTGAATCGCGCCGGAGAAGATCTCACTCGCCGAGGCAGAGCTTTCATTGATCAACAAAACCAATCTCCCACTTTCGTAAATGCCTTTCGTTGTAGCGCGGTAGTCTTTGCGCGGTCTTCGGCGGCCTTCGGAGTACACGATGAGCTTGTTGCCATCCAAAAACTCGTCAACAATTTGGGCGGAAACATCGAGCAGACCTCCGCCATTGTCTTGCAAATCAACAATCAAATCCTCCATGCCTTCGGATTTGAGTTTCTTGATGGCGTCGCGCATTTCTTCGTGGGAGTTTTTCGAAAAACGAATGAGTTTGATGTAGCCAATTTTCTTGTCGATCATGTAGGTGGCTACTACCGAATTCTCAATGATTTTGTCGCGAACCACAGTGAATTCCAACAATTCGGGTTGACCTTTGCGTTTGATGGTAACTTGTACTCTTGTGTCCTTGTCTCCGAGCAATTTGGAGCGCACATCAGAATTTTTCAAACCCACGCCGCTCATGTTGCTTCCATCCACTTTGATGATTTGGTCGCCAGCCATGATGCCCACTTTTTCGGAAGGTCCGCCTTCAATGGTGTTGATTACCAATAGCGTGTCTTTCACAATCTGGAAACGAATACCTACGCCCACAAAACTCCCCTGTATTTGTTGGTTGGCATCTGCTACTTCATCTCTGGGGATAAAGGTTGAGTGTGGGTCGAGTTTTTCGAGCATGGCCACAATGGCTTCCGTCGCAAGAGCGTCCATGTCCGGTTTATCCACATAATAGCCTTCGATGAATTGCAGCACCTCGGTAGGGCGCATGTCGTGGCGAATGTCTTTTTGACTGAAAAGTAATGCCGCATTGAAAAGCAGTGTGAACAGCACGAAGGAAAGTTTCATGAAAAAGATTTTTGTTGGTTGCATAGCAGTGATTTGAAAACGCTTGAATATGTCAAAAGTTATTCCAAAAGTAGAAAAGATTTAACATCACAGACGGTGACGCTTTGATGGACGGTCATTTCAAAAGTTGTGCGGAGTGCTTCTAAGCAGCGTTGCAGAATCATCACAAACTGTAACTTTGTCAACCACAGATTTGTTTTAATGTAAAATTGCCGCCATGAATCGTTTCGTTGTTTTCTCCTTGTTTCTGACCTTGTCCAGTGGTGTTTACACCCAAGATTTTGTGAGTATGAAGCATGCCTTGAAAGTTGAGCTGGGCCTGCCTTCGGCTCAAACCAATGAAGCATTCAAGGAATTCATTCAGGGGGTTGCCTATTCCCACGTTTCTTATCAATACAGAATGCGGGGCAATGCCAAATGGAGCCCTGTTTTTGGTTTGGGCATCAGCGGCAATTATTTCGATGTGGCGAATTATAAAATAGTAGGCATCAATCAAGGGGGATTATTGTCTTATGGTGGCCACGGCAAATTGGGTTTGGAGATCATCCATGATGAAAACAAAATTGTGGACTACCATGTGAAATTCGGTTATTTCCGCATGGAGTCCATGAACAAACAGACTCCGGATAACATCAGTTACCGCGCTACCTTTGAGCATATTTTTGTGGAGCCCAGTGTGAATTTCACCTTGATGCTCGACGAACGACAAGGGGTTTCCTTCAATGTAGGTTATACCTTTCGCGACATGAAATTCAAAAATTACCATTTGATGATCAATGAGTTGCCTGGATTTGTAGGCGCGCCACTCAATGGGATTACCGGTAATATCAATTTTGGTTTCGGTTATACCCTTTACTTGCAAAAACCTAAAAATCCTATGGAGTAGGGAAGTAGGACATGAGCAGCATCCTCTATTACGGAATTCTATGGCCCTTGTCAAAATTGCCTTTGGCGGTGTTGTACCTGCTGGCTGATTTCGTTTATCTTTTGTTCGTTTCAGTGTGGCCATATCGCAAAAAAGTCATTGAAACCAATCTCAAGCGAAGTTTTCCCGAGAAATCTCAGCAAGAATTGCGTCTGATTCAACGCAAATTTTACCGCCATCTGGCTGATTTGTTGGCCGAAAGCATCAAGAATTTCAGCATCTCTTCGGATGAACTGCTCAAGCGCATCGAAGTGGAGCATCCCGAAGTAATGCACAAATTGGCTGAAAAGCACAAAAATGTATTGCTCCTTGGAGGACATTACGGCAATTGGGAATGGGTAATCACCTCACAAGCCTTGTTGTTTGAGCAACATGCGATTGGATTGGGAAAACCGCTTTCAAATGGCTTTTTCGACAAAAAAATTAATGCTTTGCGTGGCCGATACGGTATGGATATCGTCAATGCAAAGAATTACAAAGCATTCATTGCCAAGGAGTACGATAAAGGTTTTGCCATGCTCACGCTTACGGATCAGTCGCCGGGTGACTCACGCAAGAGCTATTGGATGCAATTCCTCAATCAACCTACCGCGGTGTTGTATGGCGCCGAGCAGATGGCCCACCAATACGATTTGGCGCTCGTTTTTTTTCGGCTGAAGAAAATCAAACGCGGTCACTACCTCATGCATTTGGAACTCATTGCTGAATCACCCAAGGGACTGACCTACGGTACCATTACCGAAAGGCACACGCGCTTGTTGGAACAGCAGATTCTCGAGCAACCCGAGTTCTGGCTTTGGTCTCACAAACGCTGGAAACGCGAGATTCCCCATGATTTGGAAACGCTGATGGAACAACACCGCAGGGAATTTGATTTGCGTTACAAGGACCAGGTTTAAAGATTTGTGTCAGGCAAGTCACGAAAAGCCGCATTTTCAACAAACATTAACATCGCAAATTCAGCGCAATTTGAGTTATGCGTACTTTTGCGCAAAAAAATACATGAAAGCGCGCAAAGCCAGTGAAACCTTAGCCATTTCTACAAAAGTTGTTTTGCCCAACGACACCAACACCTTGGGCAATCTGTTCGGGGGTCAATTGCTCGCCTGGATGGACGTAATTGCCAGCGTATCCGCACACAGACATTGCCGAAGAGTTGTAGTTACAGCCTCGGTGAACAACGTGTCGTTCAACGCACCGATTCAGCATTCGTCGATTGTTACGCTTGAAGCCAAAGTATCGCGCGCCTTCAACTCATCCATGGAGGTTTTTGTGGATGTTTTCGTAGAAAATCAGGTGAACGGCGACCGTTTCAAGGCCAACGAGGCGATATACACATTCGTAGCCGTAGATCAGAATGGTGGTCCGATACAAGTGCCCGAGATCATCCCTGAAACCGATGAAGAAAAAGAGCGTTACAACGGTGCACTGCGCAGAAAACAATTGGCACTCATCTTGGCGGGAAAAATGAAACCGGCAGAAGCCATTGAACTCAAGAAATTGTTTGTTGAGGGCGAATAGTTGCACATTTTTTGTTTGAACAAAATGCTCAAAAGCTCGACCATGGGTAGGAGAATAGTTTTCATGTATGTTGTTTTGTGCAGCGCGCTTTTCGGTAATATTTTCGGTACGCTAAAAGCGCAATCGCTCAAGACAGGCTTTCAGTCTTTGGAGATCAATGATTATTTCAAAGCCAAAAAAGTCTTTGATAAGAAGAAGAAAAAGAAATCCCTTGCACCTATTGCTGCTTTGGGTTTGACCAAACTCTATTTGCGTCCACAAAACGTATTCCAAAACATCGACTCGGCCTACTTGAACGTGGTCATTGCGCACCATCAATTTGATGCGGTGAAAAAGCGAAAACAGCAAAAATTCGCCGGCTATGGGTTCGACAAACCCTACATCGATTCCGTAAGACAAGAAGTTTCAACGCTGTTTTTCAATCGTGCGGTGGAGCAAAACTCGGAGGTGGCATTTGTGCAGTTTATCCAAAATCACTATTGGGCTAAGGAAGTTCCCAAAGCCATTTTCTTCAGAGATTCTTTGGCTTATTTTGACCATTTGAGCAGAGATTTTTCTGAGGAAATGACGCTGTTTTTAAACAAGTATCCAACTTCTGTTTTTGCGCAGCAGGCACTAGAGGCTTTTTTCAGATTGCAATTTGAAGAAGAAACACAGAGCAAAACCAAGGAGGCTTACGAACGTTTTATCGCTGAGTTCCCGGAAAACCCTTACACCAAAGAGGCCGACACCCGATTGTTTCGATTTGCCCAGGATCTAAATACGGAAAAAGGCTACGAGAAATTCTTGGAGCGCTATCCCAAAAGCGCCCACCGCAACGAAGCTTGGCGTTTGCTTTATCGGGTGTATATCAAAAACAACGGTTTGGCGCTCATCAACGAGTTCAAGAAAACCTATCCCAACTATCCGTTCATGGCTGAATTGGAACAAGAGCAAGCCATGCTCAACATGCGTTTGTTTCCCCTGATGCGCAACAAAAAATGGGGTTTCATGGACCAAAATGGTCAAGTCAAAATACAGCCCAAATTTGATTTTGTAGAGTTTTTTAGTCAAGGTCGAGCTATTGCTCAGGTGGGCGAACTCTACGGTTTTATTGATGTGATTGGCCAATGGGTTATTCAACCGCAATTCGCTGATGTGAGTCCCTTCCGATATAATCTTAGCGTGGTCACCGACAGTAAAGGAAAGACGGGTGTCATCAATCTGTTTGGTGAAACCGTGATTCAACCGCGTTTTGAGGATATACAAATCATCAACGACGATTGGTTGTGGGTGGAAGATGAATCCGGCTGGATATTGTATCAGATTTCTAAGAATAAATTCGGTAAACAGCATTATGCCTCGGTCAATGATTTCGAGGATGGATTTGCTGTAGTTGCAGACGATTCGGGTTTTGCACTTATTGATTTACAAGACAACAAATTGCTTGCTTTTCCATCCGAATTTGAGCGCTTTGGGGAATACTTCTTGGTCAACTGGAACGATTCCACAGCCATTGTCAATGAATTGAATGACAAAATTTTGCCCTACAATACTTGGACCGTTGGGGCTGTGAATACCAAAGACTTTACCCCTTTTGAATTGAACGGCTTTTTGGGTTATTTGAACGAGGAAGGCAAAATTGTCATTCCTGCGCGTCTGGACGTTTTTCCGAATTGGGAACTTTTCGCTGCTTTCGAAAACGGACACGCCAAGGCTTATCAGTCCAAGGCAAGGAAATTTGGGTTGATTGACCAGAGCGGCAACTGGGTTGTAGCAGCAAAATACAACGACATTTCATTCCACAGTGATATAATTGCGGTGCAGCTCACTGACAAATGGGAGTACATCAGCCGCAACGGTGTGCGTCTGAACATTGGATTATTTGACCGTGCTGAATCTTTTGTGGATGGAGCAGGTATCGTGATTCGCAATGGTTTGTATGGTTTAATCAATGAACGTGGAGAAAGTTTGGTGCCCCTAGAAATGAGAAGGATGCTGCGGCTAAACAACCAACTGCTGCGCTGGGAGGATCAGTCGGGAAAACATTGGCTTGGCGACAACCAAGGCAAGAAAATTTTAGACCTTGGGAGCGACAAAATTGAACGCATCGACGACCAAATCGTAAGGCTCATTGTGGATGAAAATGTCTATTATTACCTCCTCAAAGAAAAACGCTTGGTGTTCGCGCAATAGTTATGGACAGATTGTTGGATTTCATCGAAAAAAGGAGATGGGGTATTTTGGTTACCTTCCTGCTGCATGTGGGTCTGCTTTTGTATCTCCAAATCGATACCTACAAGTTCAAATTGCCGGAACGCGACTACGCGGTGATGACTGAAACCCTCGACGAGGAATTGATCGAGCTCAAACCCGAACAAATTGAACCCGAGGAAACAAAACCGCAAGAATCGTTTAGCGGAGACGTGCGCAACATCACCCAAAACGTGAACGACAAACGCCAGAAGTCCTTCGATAATTTTTCAAAATCTTCAACTGATCAAAAGGTGGAACAAAGCGTGAAGGATTTGGAGCGTCAGTTTTTTGAAGAATTTTCCAACGCCAGAGGAGGCTCAGAGTCCGGTGATTCGAAGTCCAATACAGGCTCGGGTGGTTCGGCTCAACCAAAAACCAGCACCGAATCCAAACCTACCAAAGACAATTCCGCCACGCAGATTTCAGGTAGCAGTTCCGATAAGCAATTTGCCGGCACAACCATGGTGAAATATGAGCTCAAAGACCGTTTTCCGCACAACAACAACGACTGGCATATCCGAAATCCGGGATACACTTGCGGCTCCAATGCCAACGGGGTTGTGGTGGTTGCCATTCGCGTAAACCAAAACGGCGATGTAGTCTCTACGCGCTACGTGCCTGAGCGCTCCACAAACGCCAACGGCTGCATGATTGAGCAGGCTGAAATTTACGCGAAAAAGTCGCGTTTTGCTTTCAAGGGCGATGCGCCCAAAACGCAAGACGGATTTATCTATTACACTTTTGTTTCCAAAAAATAATGGCTTCACTCCGTCATCTTGCCCATCAATACCTGCCTCAATCGGTGGTGCGCTGGATTCAAAAAAGAAACAAGCAAAAGCGCAACGCTGAGATTCAGAAACAGGCACAAAGCGGAGGCTTGGAACGAGATTCATTGACGCGACTTCTGGCTGAGATGGGGATAAAGCAAGGCGACGTTTTGCTGGTGCATGCGGCCTTGTCGAGTATGGGCTATGTGGAGGGAGGCGCAAAAACGGTTGTAGAAAGTTTGCTGGATGCCGTTGGTCAATCGGGTCATTTGCTCATGCCGACGAGTTCTAACGACGGTCGTCAATTGGATTTCATCCGATGCGGCGAGATTTTCGATGTGCGTCATACGCCTTCTCGCATGGGTGCCATTTCAGAATATTTCCGAAAATTGCCAAACGCTTTGAGAAGTCTGCACCCCACAGAAAGCGTGGCTTGTATCGGTCCGCAGGCCGAGGAGTTTGTGCAAGGCCACTTTGGGGCAATAACGGCCTACCGGGCAGATAGTCCTTTTGGAAAAGTCATCGAAAAAGGAGGGAAAATCTTGATGATTGGCGTCACTTTCGACAATGCCGGAACAAACGTACACTGTCTGGAGGACGCTGTAGATTTTCCTTTTCCGGTGTATTTTCCTGAAATATTCCAGGCCAAGGTGGTCGATGAATCGGGCGTTGAACACCTGGTTTCGACCAAGGTCCACAATCCGGAATTGTCTGCCAAACGCTATTGTGACTACTTGATTCCTGTTTTCGAGCAAGAAGGCGTGCTCACCAGACACAACATTGGTAAAGCGCCTTGCTTGTTGATCGATGCCAAAGCCATGTTCGAGAGTTTGAAAAATCAGCTCCAAATCGGCATGACGATTTACGGCAAAGTCAAATAAAGTATTGGCAACAGCACCTTTTGTCAAGAATTATTGAGGTCCGGTTGACCAAGATTAACATCAATAATTTCACCTTTAGCTAAGTTCATTCTTTATTAGTTTGTGAAATTTGATGTAAAATCTTCAATCCCAATATCTGCAAGTGTCTTTTGTTCGTTTATAAAACCTTTGTCAAATGGCTGGTTTGAAAATGATTGTTGGTTAGCTTTATTTTTTAATATGCCAAATTCTGTTGCTAAAGCGGAATATTCTTGAGCGGCATCTGCAACCAAGAATGACAACTCATTGATTAATTTGTCAGACACTTTAATTTCATCATCTTTTATGATGTCAGCAGCTAACATTACAAACTCTATGTGCAATGATGCATTCGTCCAATCTGCAATTTTTTGTGCCGTTTCATCGTCAGGGATTGCAAAAGCTAATGATGCTAAAAATTGTTGATAGTTAATGTCAGGCAATTGAGTGAAATCAATATTTAAGTTTTCTGATTGTTCTCCAGCACTAAATAAACTTTCAATGACTCTTCTGTTGCAACGTAATGCAAAAAGAATATTCTCTTTCAGAATTTCCATTTTTTTATTTTCTCCAATTTCTTCAATCTGGTTAGAAACTTCAGATAACATCTCTAAATAGTTGAAATTATGGTCTTTTGAAAGCCACTTAATGGCTTTAACTCTCAGATTGAATAGTTGAGCTAAAATGTCAACAGATTGACTTTGGATTTTCTTGTTTGAATTAAGGATGTTAGTTATCTCCTTTGAAAGTTTGTTTATGTCTTTTTTCAAAGGATTTTCCAATAGAGCATATAGGTTGTTTCTCAACTGGTAACAGATTAAATCATAATTTTTAACGGTCGCTAACATATTGCCAAAGTTACTAAATAGTCACTCTGTATCAACTCAAAAAAGTCACTATTATTGTCTAAATAGCTGTGGATTGGGTTTTTTAGGGTTTCCGCCAACTTTTAAGTGAACTTCGTGAAATAGGATCTCAAAGACAAATTGTTTTTCATGAGCATATTTTTTTTGACTTCTAATTGAAGCAAAATGAACGGGTTCAAGAAAAAAAAGTGATTTAATTCAGCAGGTTTTATGCGCTAGTTAATTTGGAAGATGAAGTCGCTTTTTTCGCCAAGCCCATAACGCTATAGCCCATTTTAAGACAACACACGGAAATAGAAATGCAGTTTTCCAAATCAATCCCGATAAGAATTGGGATGCTGGGTTGAAAGTCCAGATAGTTATCCGGTGTGCTCAGAAACTTGCCCGAACGCTTAGCTTAAAAACGCCAATCAATCAAATCGACTTTTTTATGCGAAATATGCGCATTTATGCATGTATATGCATAAAACTACAACTTGTCATAAAAGCGAAAACGCAATATTTCGCAGCATAAAAAAAATCCCGCGCTCTTTGTTCGAACGCGGGATTCACAGGAAATCTTAAGGATTATTCGTTCACGATTTTTTGGCTTTCACCATTGCTGAACATCAATATGACCAGGCCTTTGGCGTTTTGATCCACGGTTTGCCCCAAAACGTTTACCGCTTTCACCAATTGCTTGTCGGCACTGTTCATAAACACCGATTGGATGGAAGAATAGCTGAATTTACCGTCGAAGTCTGTTTGCTTCAAGCGGTAGTAAGACAAACCTGCCAACGGACGTGAATCCAAGGCGTTGTACTCAGTGCGCTGCGTGGTCGTTCCTGCGCCTTGTTTGGTCAACACCACTTCCCAGCTGCTGCCGTCTGCGGAGCGCTCTACAGTGAAGTAGTCGTTGTTCAACTCAGATGCAGTAACCCAAGTCAAAGCCACTTCTTTTTCTTGTGCGGTTGCCTCAAAACTCACCAATTCGATTGGAAGGCTTGTGTTTCCATACGTTGAACCTAAGTTCAAGAAAGTCGAGAAGCCCGTTTGTCCTGTCAAGGTAAAACCATTCGGACAAGCCAGGAAGCCCATATCTTCGAATTCACCGGCCACATTGCCTAGCTCCACCTCACCCGGGTTGCCCGGATAGCCGTTTCTTGTCGTAAAACGAATTGGCGTACCATCGGCAGCAATTACCGGGTTGATGGCATTTGGTCCGTTGGGGTGAATGGTAATGTCGTACAGGCTCACACCGCCATTCGGGTTGGTCACGTTCCACTGCAACGGCGAGACTAAATCAAAAGTCATAAGGTCCAGATTGCCATCGCCGCCGGGTGTACCGTCGCCGATTTGTGATCCGGGTCCTGTGGTGGTTTCAATATCGCAGTAAGCTTGTCCATAAGCCGGAGCAGTGTTGGTTGGTTCTAAATAACCTAAAACTTGTCCTCCACCTTGTACGTCTATAGTAAATCCTTGAGCGTCATAGCCGAAAATGCCAATCGGGAAATTGTAGCTGTTGCCATCGGCTGTGTTGCGAATCAAGCGACCTTCTACGAATTTGTCCATTCCGGTCATTTCTCCTCCTAAAATTGAAGAAACCGCGCTGTTCGAAACATACAATTCGTTGCTGCCCGTCGCAACCACACCAGTATGCAAAACCAACTGATTTTTTACTTCCAAACTGTTGGTCAACGTCGCTCTTGAATGAGGAGCCTTGCGCACGTAGAGATTCACCACCTCGCTCGGCAGAGCATTTCCACTCACCATCCAAATATTGTCCATAAAGCCATAAGAGGCATTTGCACTCAACAACTTCGCGCCCGTAGTTCTCACTTGGCCGTCCATAAATGTGGTGCCCGAAGTTTTGATTCCATTTTCATCCGAATAAAACAAGGTTGAACCATCAAGCACGTTGAAGTTACCGCTTCCTGTAATGTAGTTGCCGTATTTTAAGGCCAATGATGCGGGTGCGTTTACATTCAGATTTCCGGTTATAGAGAAAGGCAATTCGGCACTTACATTCCCCAACTGACCTATGAAATCGAGGTTAGTAGCCACTGCGTTGATTTCGATGTTGTGGTAGTTGATGTTGTGGCGGATGCGTTGGTTTTCTGTGGCCGAGGAGCCGTAGAATTCAACGGTACCACCGGTGATGTTGTAAGGCAAATTGTTGGCTACCAAAGAGGGGCTGAGTGCGTTCAGTCTTTTGATGCGCAGTCTGCCACCATCCATGACCACAGCGCCATTGCCCTCGAAAGTAGTCGCAACTCCGGCACCATTGATGCAATCTACCACGGTGTTTCCGGTAAGTATCAACGCTGAGTCCAATTGCGTGTTGGTGCTCAAGTTTTTGTAATCCACACCCAAGGTGTTTGCACCGCTGAATTTCACATTGCGGTAATTCGGACGACCTTCACTACCGCGCAAGGTTTGAAAGGCGTTGGCCGCTCCCGATCCTGAAAGCTCGATAGTTCCACCTTGGAGGTTGTAGAAGAATGTACTTCCTTCCAAACGTGGAATCAAGTCAGCGTTTGCAGCGGCTGCACCTGCATTACCTTTGGCCACGCGGTAAAGCGTTCCGGGCTTCATGTACAAGGTTCCTGATGAAGCGGTGATGAATTCATTTTCGGTTTCAATTACTTGACCTTTGCGGATGTCGAGCAAACCGCCTGTGGCATTGATGGTCGTTGCGTTGCTTATACCAAAGCTGTTGGATAAGCTCAAAATCAGGTTGTTGTTTTCCAATTCACAAATCACCACTTTGGCTGTCTCCGTGTTGGTGATCGCGTTGCCGGTTTCTTGGTTGGCTTTACCGATGTAGTGGAACGTCGCGGTTTGGTTGTAGGTTCTGTTGGCAGGCACCACGCGCACGTTTCCAACTCCTGCTGTGGTTGTGATTCCATTCGGAGAAGTGATTCTCAGGGTACTTCCTTGCTGTGATTCGAAGGCTGCTCCGGTCATGCTTGCTGGGATGGTCATGTTTAAAGCAGTGTTTTCATTGAAACCAAAGTTTAAAATACCACCATTTTCTACCGTAAATTTGGAGTTTGTACCCAATTCCAAATCGCGGTTAACGAGTTTCACTGAGGCGCCATTTTTCACGTTGAAGTTGACACGCGCGTTTTCAATAGTTGCACCTGTACTCGCCACATCGATGTTCTGCTCAGTGGTTCCCACGAAATTGAATGCGCCGCGCTTGGCTGCTTGTGTGTTTGTAGTCAAGATGTTGCCTGAGCCGGTAGTCAAACTTCCTTTGAGGTTGAGCGTGGATTTGTTCGTTCCTGTTGAGGAAGTTCCAATGTCAAAACTCATGTTGCTGCTCCCGAGGGTTAAATTGCCATCGATATTCAAGGTCACACTCGGGTTGTTGGTTGCCTGTGAATTTGCCAATCTGAATTCCGCGGTTCCATTGTGGGTCACATTGCCGTTTACGGTCATGGTAACCGTTGAGTTGCTGTTGGTGAGTGTAAATGGTTGCGTATAAGTGCTCTCAACAATGAGGTTACCGCCGATGGTTACGTAGTAATTACCGCTGTTGAAAATCATCCCGTTGTCTGAACCTGTTCTAAGGATGAAATCGCCGTTGGTGATTTTTCCGTTCATGCCGCTCACAAACAGCGGCACCGTACCGGCTGACATGTCTACGATAAAATTGCCGAACAAAGCACCGTTAAATGGAGACACATCATTCACATTTTCAATAACCAAATTTCCTGTTCCGGTATCGGTTTGCTTCACGACAAAGTTTGAGTTGGGATGGAATTTTTCCGTTCCCGCCCACAAATTCGTAGAGCGCGACGTGGTGTTGGTGTGGCGATAAATAAAGGTTCCGCCATTTTCTACTTCCAAAATTCCGTCTGCATCGAATTTCAAGCCGTTGGATGGATTTTTATCGAAGGTTCCGCCGTCTTTCACCAATACATTTTTGAAGGTCGGAGTAACTGTGCTTGTGTTCAAATAGCCACCATTTTCAATCACGATATTTTTTGTGGTGTTGGTGCCTTGCAGGGTCACGTTGTGTCGGATGTAGATGACTGCTGTTGTGCTATTCGTTGGAGGATAGGCGTTGGTATAAGTTCCAAATGGCAAGTTCTGCCAGCCGCCTGAAAACACCTGCCAAGTGCCTGTGTTGTTGCCTCCGGTGCTGCTCCACAAGCAGTCTGAAGTGCTTCGGTAAGAACCAGTGGCGATGTTGGTGATGTTGAAATTGTTGGAAACAACAGAATTTATGGTGAGTCCTGTGGTAGTGGCGGTAAGCGTGATGGGGCCTTGAATGGCGTTGAATTGCACATTGGAGATATTGAGTTCGCCGTTGGTCAAACTGTAAGGTGACGTCGCGGTCATGCCTGTGCCCGATGTGGTCAATGCGATAGACAAATTCGCATCCAAATCCACGCGGCTGTTGATGTCGCGCGCGCTGATGGTGAAGGTGGCCAAATTTGCGTTCACGGTTTGGTCTTGTGGTTGTGTGGTGAAAGCGATGCGGTCGGCAACCACTTCGATGCGGTTTCTGTCGCCCGTGATGCTTGAAGCAGCGCCCCCGGCATTGGCAGCGGCGAAAGTTGATCCGGCTGCACTCGCACTCGCGGCTGTAATCGTGAATTGCAATTGTTGGTTGTCAACCACGTTGTTGTTGAAACTCACGTGCAAGGTGATGGTCAAGGTACCGTTGTCCGGTGCTGTGAATGCTGCGCCTGAAAGTCCGCTGAAAGTGATGGTTCCTGCACCCGTGTTGATCGTTGGCGCATTGTTCAATAATGTCGTTCCGTTGAAAAGCGCCGCAGCTTGGATGTAGTTGATGTGCGTGGTACCGAGGTTAAACGTAATGCTGTTCAAAGTTGTTCCTAAGTTGTCTGCATCGGCTGAGCCACCGCCATCGCGCACTTGAAACTGGAAAACACCCACGTTGTTTGCTGTGGTGGTCAAGGGCGCTGAGCCTTGGAAATTGGTGTAAAGGATGTTGGATGTATAGTCAAAACCGGCAACTTCGACAATGTCTGAAGCGTTGCTCAAAGTGCTGCACGAGGTTTGTGGTTCGCCCACCAATTTGTAGTTGATATTCGCGCCGCTGTTGGTGTAGGACCAAATCTTGAAGAAATAGTTGGTCGAACTCGCCAAGCCGGATGCGGTGAAGTTTTGCACGCCTTGTGCTACATTTTGCACACCGGCTCCGTTGGTTTCAGCCACGCCATCCACAGGAGCAGCAATAGCCGCAAAAGACGTTGCGCTCCATTTGATGAGGTAGCCGTCGGGCGTAACTGATCCCGTAGCGTCTTGCCAGCTCAAAGGGATGCTCGCACTAGTTGTAATGCCGCACGCAAAAGAGTTCGGGAAATTGCTTGGCTCATCTTTTACGATGGCAATGCTTCTTGGGTTGTTCGTAGCGGTCGCTGTTTGATACACGCGCTCGGGAGCACAATATTCATACACGCGGAAGTGGTAGGTGTTACCTGGAGCCAATCCGTTGATTGTGATTGGACCCGAACCAGTGCCGTTGAACACCACTTGTTGCCCGCTGCCTGCGTAGGTTGTGTTTGCACTGGGATTGGAGCCAGCGGTTGGTGCGGTAAAGGTGTTGCTGGTGTTCATCAAAATCACGCGCCCGGCCCCGTTGCCATTCGTCCAGTTGAGAGAAAGAGAGGCACTGTTTACATTTGAAAAGACAATGTCAGAAGCTTGCGTGCTCGGTGCGGTGCAGCCTGCCAAAGTGCCGGAAATTTCGATGTCGTCGATGCGGTATTGAATTGAGGCATCAGTGTTTATGAAGCGAATAGTTGTCGCCGTGTTGGGGATGGCGGTGGTCACTGTGCGTTGAAACCAGCCTGATGCATTTGTGGGCAAGGCAATAAAAGCCAGTGCCGTGAAGGTGCCCCCTGTACCCGTGGTGCTGTATTCAACGATGAACGTTGAACCATTACCGGCTGATGTGCTTTTGTGAACGCCGAATTTTAGCGTAATGCCTGAGTAGCCGGAGAGATTCAAGCCGTCCATCAAAAAATTCTGGTTTCCTGTGTTCAACAGCACATTCCAAGTTCCTGAAGCACCGAGATAATCGGAAGTTGTATTGTTTCTTAGAGTACCCGTACCGGAATAAGTCAAACCATCTTCGTTGAAGCGGTTGTTGCTTTCGTGGGTTGCAATAGGGTCAGCATTTGCGCCCCCTGTACCGTTGTACATGTTTTCAAAATAGAGCACAGTTTGGCTCAGGCCTTGGGCTGCTGCACCCAAAGCAAATAGAAGCATGAGGCTTCTAATGAATGAATTAGTCATAAATTGTGTTGAATTTGCGGCGGCGAAAGTAGGATTATTCCGGGACGTAATCTGTGTAATTTTTTTTATTAACGATTATTTGACGTTTGGGATTTAACACGGGCTGTTGGCGATGACCGTCGGTCTTCAATTTTGTTCAAAAAAAATCCCGTGCTCTATTGCAGAACACGGGATGCGTGGGAAAGTCTTAACGACTTATTCGTTTACGATTTTTTGGCTTTCACCGTTGCTGAACATCAAGATTACCAAACCTTTGGTGTTTTGATCCACCGTTTGTCCCAAGATGTTTACCGCTTTCACCAATTGCTTGTCTGCGCTGTTCATGAACACAGATTTGATGGGTGAGTAGGTGAATTTACCGTCGTAGTCTGTTTGCTTCAAGCGGTAGTATGACAAACCTTCCAAAGGACGCGTATCTTCCGCGTTGTAAGAAGAACGCTGGTTGGTTGTGCCTGCACCGTCCACTTTCAATACCGTTGACCAATTCATACCGTCTGCTGAGCGCTCTACGGTGAAGTAGTCGTTGTTCAACTCAGAAGCGGTTACCCATGCCAAAGCCACTGAAGAAACTTGTGCCGTAGCATCGAAGCTCACCAATTCAATGGGCAAGTTGGTGTTGCCGTAGGTGGAACCCAAGTTCAAGAAAATAGAGAATCCTGTTTGGTTCAACAAAGTTGTTCCATTCGGACAAGCCAAGAAACCTAAGTTCTCGAACTCATCGGGTACGGACACCTCTTCCACTTCTCCCGGGTTTCCAGGATAGCCATTTCTCATCATGTAGCGAATTTCTGTGTTGTCTGCTGCGATAGCCACGTCATTGCCAAAGTCGTTCGCACCATTCACGTTAAATTCGATGTCATACACGTTGATACCACCACCCGGGTTGGTTACCACCCATTGTTGTGGTGAACTTAAGTCAAATTTGAACATATCCAAAAATCCGTCAGGGCCGGGAGTACCGCTACCCACTTGAGAGTTGCTGGCTGTAGTCGTTTCGATGTCGCAATAAGCGTATTCGTAAATGGGTCCTGTGTTGGTGTTTTCCAAATAACCTTTCACAATCCCTGAACCGTCGGTGGGTTTGATGCTGAATCCTTGTGCTCCAACACTCGAGCGACCCACTGGGAAGATTGTCGTTTGGCTTTGCGCTGCGTAGATGCTCAAGGGACCTTCGAAGTAGTTGGTGTTGCCCGCCATTACTCCGCCTGAAATACTAGCGCCTTGCAATACCACCAAATTATTCTCGGGTTGAATAGTACAAATAGCACCCGTGCCCAAAGCCGCCAAGTTCGAAACGTTCAAGTTGGTGTTCAACAAAAGCAAAGTACCATTCCCCAAGGTGAATTTTGCCACTTGTGGAGGGAGCATGGTACCGGAGGTTTGTGAGCCCGTTCTGTAGAATTCAATATTTTGATCATTTGGTGTCATGTATTCATTCGCAGCCAAACCACCGATGGATCCGTTTATTCCGTTGGGATGCGAGGTTCTGATGGTTACATCCGAGTTGAAGCGGATATTCGCCGTTCCTGACAAAGCGTAAGGACCAAAATCAATGGTTGCACCTTCCGTAACGCGCAATTGGCCTAAGTTGGCATTGACACTCGTTGTGTTGATGGTTTTGTTGCTCAATAAAGTCAATGTAGTTCCGTTGTCCACGTTCAATCTCTCGAAGTCTAGGTTGATTACCCCCGAACCTCCCAACACAGCCTCCAAGCCATTGATGCGGAAGCGCCCGCAACCTGAAAGTTGAGAAATATTTCCGGTACCTGTTATTCCATTGCGGAAGAATTTTTCACCTGCACCTTGGAAGGTGATGTTTCCATTGGCCTCAAAAAGCCCGTTGAAGTATGTTGGATTAGCGGCTCCGTGATTACCTAAATTCGCTGATATCCTGAAAATCGGAATGGTTGTGCTGTTTACATCCGGGAAATAGCTTTGATTGGAGGTTGCAAAAACGCCCACTACACCCCATTCAAAAATGGATTGATGGTCGTAGATAATTCTGTTGGAACTTGTGTTTCCGGCCAAATCGCCTGAAATTCCGGCTGTTACAGTTGTTACGTGGATTCTGCCTCCACCGTTTACGCGCACGCGAACATCGGCGTTTTGGTAGCTTGGTGCACTACCTCCGTTAAACAACCATGTACCGCCATTTTGAATAACAATGTCATCCCCTGTACCGTTGTTCAAGGTCATGGCGCTGCTGTTGGGATGCCTTAAAGTACCACCATTTTGAATCACGATTTGATCCACCGTGATGGCGCTGGTTACAGAAACCGTGTGGCCGTTGCGGATGGTGAGGGTGTTTGCGTTGAAGTCAGGTGCACACAAAGTGGATGTCCAGGTATTACCGTCTACAGATGATTGCCAAATACCGGCATTCGACCAATCGCCTGTGCCGTTGGAGCGAAAGAAATGAGTTGCATTCGAACATGCGGCTGTAGTCACGCTGTTTGGATTGCCTGTAGCAGTTGCGCCTTGGTAATTTCTATCCGGGTTACAGAATTCATAGACTCTGAACCAATATTGCGTAGATGGATTCAAACCGGTGATGGTGATGGGCCCTGAACCTGTTCCGTTGAATACCACTTGTTGACCTGAACCGGAATAGGTAGTATTTGCCGTTGGGTTAGAGCCATTGGCAGGCGTCGTAAAAGTGTTGCTGGTGTTCATGATAACCACGCGCCCGGCACCGTTTCCGTTGGTCCAGTTTACATCCAATTGGGTGTCGGAAATGTTTGAAAATGTGAGGGCAGAGGCTTGGGTGGTTGGAGCAGAACAACCACTTGTGAAATTCGTGATGGTGATGTCGTCAACGTTCATTCTTCGATCGCCCGTATTTCCGGGAGATGAATTAATTCTGATTCGAACTCTAATGTCGCCAGTGGCATTTACAGTTTCATTAAACGTTTGAGCCGTTGCGCCTGGTGTGAAGGCGGAACCAATTGAATTCCAAGTTGCACCGTTGTCTGCGCTATATTCCACAACCCAAGGCTGTTGGTTGGCATCTGTACCATATCTTCTGTATTGGAAAGAAATTGTACCGATACCATTTGCTTTGTTCGCATTCATAGAAAAAACGGAACCGTTTCTACCGCGCATTCTCGCAGAACGATTACCGTTTTTAAAGTCATCAGCAGCAGTTCCAATTAAAGCCTCGGTCATATTCCAAGATATACCATTGAGAGGAACTTCACCCGAAGCGTAAGACGTTTTAGTTTCGTCCGTTCCTTCAAAATCGACTGTGTATTGGGCAAATGTGTTGCTGAAGAGTAAGGTCATGCACAATATCAATGCTAGCCTTGACACGAATAGAGTTGTTTTCATAAGATAAATTTTTCTGCAAATTTAATTTGCTATTGGAGTGCGTTTGTTAAGAAAACATGATGTTGTGAGTTTTTCTTATGAACATAGGCCATGGGTTTATGAACAAGGTCTGGGAGTTCATGAAATTTTTGTAAGCCTTGAGCGGCTCGTTGCAGTGTTGCCGCAAATTTGGCGTTTGAAGCCGTTGGAAGTGTTACTTTTGCGCCATCAAATTTCCGCATGAAGCAGTTGTATCGTTTTTTGTTGAACAAACTCCCCCGTCCGCTTTTGATTCGTTTGAGCTACGTGTTCACGAAGTTGGCGCCCATGTTGTACAAAGGCGACCGCTATGCCTGTCCTGTGTGTGGCAAAAGTTCGCGCAAGTTTTTGAGCTACGGGTCAAAAGTGTCGCACCGTGAGAATGTGTTGTGTCCCCACGACCTGACTCTGGAGCGCCACCGCCTGATTTGGCTGTATTTGCAGCGCAAGTCGAATTTGTTTACGGCCGAAAAATTGTCCTTTTTGCACATTGCCCCGGAGCAGTGCTTTTTGCCGTATTTCAAGAAGCAGCCAAATTTGGATTACCTCACCGGCGACATTGAATCGCCTATTGCGGATATGCATTTTGATTTGCACAACATCCCACTGGAAGACAACCGCTTCGATGTGATTTTTTGCAACCACGTGTTGGAGCATGTGAAAGATGCAAAGCGCTGCATGTCAGAACTTTACCGCGTGATGAAACCCGGCGGTTGGGGCATTTTTCAAGTGCCGCAAGATATGAACCGTGCGGATACTTATGAAGACTGGAACATCGTGTCAGAAGCCGACCGCGAGCTGCATTTTTGGCAAAAAGACCACGTGCGTTTGTTTGGAAGAAATTATCCCGAAAAACTGGCCGAAGTGGGTTTTGAATACGAGGAATACACAGCCGCATCTTTGGTAGGTGCTGCAGATGCTGACCGATTCAGACTCAGTGAATCGGAGGTATTGTATATTTTTAAGAAGCCCATTTAAGTATTCTGAGACAGCGCGGCCTGAGCGGTATGAGTATCCGTCGGTGGATGGCAAGCGCCGCAGAGCAACAAACCGCATTTTTATTTTCACACCAATTTCCACGTCTATTCAAATGTCTATTTTTGTCGCATGATATACGGGGCGATAGACATTGGAACCAACGCGGCGCGCTTGCTTGTGGGTGAGGTGGTAGTCGAGGAAAAAACCACATTTTTAAGAAAAGTATCTTACACGCGCATTCCCTTGCGCTTGGGTTACGATGTGTTTGAAAACGGGGAAATTTCCCGGGAAAAAGAGGAGGATTTTTTGAAAACGATTCAGGCATTCAAACTCATCGCTGAGGTTTTCAAGGTGCGTGGCTTGCGTGCTTGTGCCACAAGTGCCATGCGCGAGGCTGCCAACGGAGCTTTGGTGCAACAGCGCATCGCCGAAGAAACCGGGGTAAACATTGAAGTTATCGATGGTGATGAGGAAGCCCGACTCATCTTCGGAACCTTTAACCTGTTGAATATCAATAAGGATGTGGCCTATATTGTGATTGATGTGGGAGGCGGTTCTTCCGAGGTAACCATTTTCGACAATGGCGTAAAAGTGGCTGAAAAATCATTTAAGGTGGGTACGATTCGCTTGCTGAAAGAGAAAACCAGTGAGAGCATTTGGAACGAAATTGAGCAGTGGATCGGTGAAAACACAAATCCGAAATACACCTACCGCATTTATGGAACCGGGGGGAACATCAACAAATGCCACAAGCTGTTGGGCAAACAAATTGATGAAGCCATCAGCTACCGCGAAATCGATGAATTGCACGAAAATTTGTCGAAAATTACAGTGGCCAAGCGCATGATGAAATACCAACTCAAACCCGACCGCGCGGATGTAATTGTCCCTGCTCTTTTGATTTACAAATACATCATGAGAAGCATGAAGGCCAAAGAGATCATCGTGCCCAAAATCGGATTGGTAGATGGAATTATCTACGATTTGTACAACCACGAAATGCGCTAAGCGTTAGTTTTTTACGCATGGAACAAGAAAACGCCTTACCCCAGTTGACCGAGCAAGAAGTCCGTGTGCTCGGTGCTTTGATTGAAAAATCGCGCACCACGCCCGACTATTATCCCTTGACGCTGAATGCTTTGCTTACGGCGTGCAATCAAAAAAGTGCGCGCAATCCGGTTGTTGAATACGAACAGCACGAAGTGCTCGAGGCCATCGATGGTTTGAAGAAGAAAGGCTTGTTGGCCAACGTGTTGGGCGACGGAAGAACGGTGAAATACCGCCATTCTATTTCCGTGAAATATTCCTTGGATCCTTCGGAAATTACGGTTTTAGGTTTGCTGTTTTTGCGCGGGCCATTGACGCTTGGTGAAATCAAAAACACTGCCGGGCGCATGTACGACTTTGAAGATTTGCAAGAGGTTCAAAACGTATTGAACGCGCTATCCCAGGCAGAAAATCCATTTGTGGCGCAACTGGAACGCCGCACAGGGCAAAAGGAAGCGCGCTACTACCATCTTTTTGCACCGGTGCATGAAACGGAAGAAAATGCTGCTCCTGCCACCGCTTCAGGCAAATTGCAGGATTTGGAAGAGCGCATTGCGGCTTTGGAAGAACAAGTGGCGCGCTTGCAAAAGGTGATCGACGAACTGATGGCCTAAGCGACATTTCACTCAACAATTTCTACACTTGAAAAATTTTACGGACGTTCCAAAGTCGAAAATGGTGTAGATTTAGCCGAACAAACAAGCTTCGCTGAATTACCCGTTTATGAAAAAAATTACCGTTTCTTTGGTTTTCCTGATGTCGGTGCTGTCGTTGCAAGCCCAGGATTTCAATCGCTACTTACAACCTTTGGCCGTGCAGTATGGTTTGACGCAAGCCGACATTGAAAATTTTGAAATCAGCAGTGCCTACCGACAGGAAGACACTCAAATGCGGCATGTGTATTTAACGCAAACGGTGGCGGGTTTTCCTATTCGCAATGCCGTGTTGCAATTGCATATACACAACGGTGAAGAACTTAAATTTCACAACAGCCGTTTTATCCCCAACGCAGCGAGAAAGGTTGAAAATACGACCATTGGCGTGGCCTGGGAAGATATTCAGGAGCGCGTGTTGTCTTTGTTTCAAATCAACAGCACAGAGAAAGGAAGTCTGGAACTCCGAGCGGAAAACTTGATGCATTGGGAGTTTGCGCAATTTTTCATACACCCGGTGCGCATGCGCCGTGTGTTTTTGCTTGTTGAAGATCAACTGAAACTCACTTATGAAGTTGTCGTTGAGCCACGCAGTGCGAATGCCGAAACCCTATATTTTTCAGCACTCGACGGCACCTTGCTTCGGCGACACAACCGCACCCTGGCATGTCAATTCGACCACGACCCGGAAGCTTTTGTGTGTGCGCATGAATCTCACAAACACGATGAAGTTTTGACGCTGAGAAATTTGGGTCAAGCGCTATATACTGCGTATCCGCTGGGTATCGAGAGTCCGCTTCACGGTCCTAGGACGTCCATCAATGCGGCAGAATATGCACCCGCATCGCCTTTTGGCTGGCATGACGTGAATGGTGCTCCGGGTGCTGAGTTCACCATCACCAGAGGCAACAATGTTCATGCCCACGAGGATATCGCCAATACGAATTTACCCGGCTACGCGCCGGATGGCGGAGCCAATCTTGTGTTTGATTTTCCCTTTGATCAAGGTGGTGCTCCGATGACCAATATGGACGCGTCTATTACAAATCTCTTTGTGTGGAACAACTTTATGCACGATGTCAGCTATTTCTATGGCTTCAACGAAGTCAGTGGCAATTTTCAGCAAACCAACTATTCCGGACAAGGTCAAGGCGGAGATTACGTGCAAGCCAATGGCTTCGATGGCAGCGGAACCAACAATGCGAATTTTGCCACTCCCGAGGATGGTTTTAATCCGGTGATGCAAATGTATATCTGGCACCACATTGTTGGAGACTTGCTAGAAATTACGGAGCCGGAAGTGTTGTCCGGGAGCTACGAAACGGGCTCCTCGAGTTTTGGCGTATTACCTCCGTCTAATCCATTCACAAGCAATGTGGTTTTGGTTTATGACAACACGAGTGAACCCTCCCTCGGCTGTGGCTTCATCACCAATGGTGGACAAGTCAGTGGCAAAATTGCGCTGATTGATCGCGGTGTGTGTCCATTCGTCCAAAAAGTAATCAACGCCCAAAATGCTGGCGCAATCGGGGTGATTATTGCCAACAACCAGTCCGGAGGTCCTATGTCGATGGGTGGCTCAGACCCCGGGAATATCAACATTCCGGTATTGAGTATTTCTCAGGAACTTGGTGAACTGATCAAAACACAACTCGCCAATGGCCAGGAGGTTGCAGCGAAATTTGGGGGTGATTTTGAACAAGTTGAGCACGATTCCAGTTTCGACAACGGCATTATTGCACATGAATATGTGCACGGTATTTCCAACAGGCTCACAGGAGGTCCCAACGAGATTTATTGTCTATCCAATGACGAACAAATGGGCGAGGGTTGGAGTGACTTTTTTGCCTTGATTGTCAGTGACACCTTAGGTGCGCAAGGGAATATGCCCAGAGGAATTGGGAATTTTGCCTCCAACAAACCTGCGAATGCAGGAGGAATAAGACCTTATCCCTACACCACGGATATGATTCTAAACCCGCTTACCTACGCCGATATTGCCGGATTGAGTATCCCGCATGGCTTGGGTTCGGTGTGGTGCACCATGCTTTGGGATTTGTACTGGGCCTTTGTGGATGTTTACGGCCACTCTCATAACTTGTACAGCAACAGTGGTGGTAACAATCGCGCCATTCGTTTGGTCATGGAGGGTATGCGCCTGCAAACGTGTAGCCCCGGTTTTGAGGATGGTCGCGATGCCATTCTCGCTGCAGATGAAGTGCTTTTTCAAGGTGCCAATCAGTGTTTGATTTGGCAAACATTCGCGCGTCGTGGACTAGGCTACAATGCCTATCAAGGTTCATCATTTATGGTCGGGGATGAAATTGAGGATTTCGATGTGCCACCATTTTGTGTGGGTGGTTTATCGGAAAATGTGGCAATGACTGAGTATCCGTTACTTTATCCGAATCCGGGTACGCATCAGTTGTGGATTCGTTTGCCTGAATCTTCAACGCCTATGGAAATTAAGGTATATGCCGCCTCCGGAAAATTGATTGAAAGCAAGACTGCTTCAGGTACCCTGGAATTCAATACCGAATTTTGGGATAAAGGCTTATATATCGTTGAAATAAAGGGTTTGAGTCAATGCAAAAACCTGCGTTGGATTAAGATTTAGACCATTATTTTTCATGGTGTTTTGTGACCAATATCACATACAAGGTTTGGGCTTAAATTTACCTTCGCCCACAAACCGAAAACCATGAAACATTTCAGTACTTTTTTGCTTTTTTCTCTTGTTTATTGCGCTCTTGCTCAGAATCCATTGAGTATTCCTCCGGTATTGACAGGTACCAATTTTGACCTGAATTTGCAGACCGGAAGTGTGCAGTTTTTCCCCGGTCAAGCTACCCAAACTTTAGGGATTAACGGTGATATTTTGGGACCAACTTTGATGGTCAACAAGGGCGAAACGGTGGTTTTCAACGTAACCAACAACATCGGTGAACCCACCACCATCCACTGGCACGGGATGCATGTTTCCTCTCATAACGATGGGGGGCCACACACGGTTATTATGCCGGGTCAAACTTGGAGTCCGGTGATTCCCGTTTTGGATTGGGCATCAACCTATTGGTACCATCCGCATTTGCACCACAAAACACACGAACATGTCACCAAAGGCATGGCTGGTTTTATTATCGTGAAAGACAACATCGAGCAGGCCCTTACCTTGCCGAAAACTTATGGCGTCGATGATTTTCCGCTAGTGGTTCAAACCAAGGCTTTTGACGCGAACAATCAAATTCTGGCTGATTCTGAGTTGGATTCAGCCCTGTTCGTGAACGGTACCTATAAACCATTCTTGGACGCCCCTGCCCAAATGGTGCGCTTGCGTTTGCTTAACGGCTCTTCGATGCGCTATTACAATTTCGGTTTTTCAAACAATATGACTTTTTACCAGATTGGCTCGGATGGTGGTTTGCTTGCAGCTCCTGTTGCCCATACACGATTGATGGTGGCACCCGGAGAGCGTGCTGAAATATTGATAAACCTCGCAGATTATCAAGGACAAATCATCCACTTGATGAATTATGGTGCGCAGTTGCCCAATGCCATTTACGGAGCCACGCAGCCGGGCATGGGTGCCGGTCAAATCATCCTGGGTTACAACCTCAATCCCTTGAATGGTGCAAATTTCAACGTGTTGCAAATCAATGTAGTAGGTCCTACCGCGAATCCGGTAACAACCATGCCCACCACGCTTGTGAACCATACGCCTTGGCAAGAGACGCAATCCAATATCACGCGACAATTGGTTTTTACTTCCACAGTCACGGGTCAGAGTGCAATCAATGGCCCATTTGTAATTGATGGAGCCCCGTTCGACATGGATGTTATCAATTACGAAATTCCTTTGGACAACATTGAAATTTGGGAATTGCGCAACCAAACGCCCATCGGGCACCCCTTCCACATTCACCACATCCAATTTTATGTATTGACAATCAATGGAGTTGCGCCACCTTCGCACTTGGCAGGACGTAAAGATGTGATCCATGTTCCGGGTGGAAATACAATTGTGCGATTCATTGCCAAATTCGAAACTTATGCAGATGACGAGATGCCCTACATGTATCATTGCCACATGCTCATGCATGAAGACGGTGGCATGATGGGGCAATTTTTGGTGAAAAGCCCTTGTACGATACAAATCGCTGCTCAACCACAAACAACGGTTGCTGAAGTAGGGGAGAATGTGACTTTCAGCGTTCAGGCAACCTCGCCGAATCCTTTGAATTATCAATGGCAAACGGATCTTGGTTTTGGATGGCAAAACCTAAGCAATGCCGGCCAATATTCCGGGGTAAATACGCCAATGTTGACTGTATCGAATACGACATTATCTAACAACAACCAATTCTTTCGTTGCCAAATCAGCGAAGACAACAATTGTGCTGTAACTTCTGAGGCCGCGGTGTTGGAGGTGAGAACCTCCGGATTGGAAGAAGACGCTCTGGCCGGGTTTGTTGTGTTTCCCAATCCTTTCAACACTGAATTTGTGCTTGTGCAAAACAACGGTTCTCTGCAAGAAATACGCATAACTGACCTTTCGGGAAGACTTCATGGGGTTTATACTGATACTGGTGTATCAACCACTATAAAAACCACGGATTGGTCGCCCGGGGTCTATTTTGTCCATGTGGGGAATGCGGTGCAGCGACTGGTGAGAAACTAAGCTATTCTGTCCAATCAAACTTGTTGTTTGAGAAAGCCCATCGTAATTTCAACTGCGGTTTTCAAATCTTGCGGAAGTTTGTAGTCTGTGAGGGGATGAACACTCCCAAAGGTATGGTTGGCGTTCGGAATTTCAAACAAGGGAACTTTGAGCCATTGTGCGAGTTGTTTGCCTTCTTCGATTGACACGGCTTCATCTGCGCTGCCGTGAATGACTAAGCGAGGGATAGTCAGTTTTTCGCAAGCACTTTGAATATTCAGGCGATTGGAGTTGTTCGCAAAATCTTCGTAAAGTGCATAGCGAATCGGCATCTGTTGTTTGGTTCGTGTGTTCATCTCGTAGCGCACGCCATCGTTTTTCCATTGTTCCAAGCGTTCCCCCTGAGGCATGCGCTGTGCAATGGATGAAATCGCTGCCCAAGTGGTGATGGACTGAATGCGGTCGTCTTCAGAGGCCGCAATCAGACCCACACCACCGCCGCGACTGTGCCCGATCAGATGCACACTGTGCTCCGGAAGTTCTAGGGTTTCCAGATGATTCAAAAAGTGGATGATATCATCAACTTCTTTGGTGTAGGTGTTTTGGGAAAAGGCATCGAGATCCGGAAAATCCTTGGCGTAGATGTGGGTACCGCCGTTGTGACTCATATTGAACTTGGCAAAACCAAATCCCGCCTCGCAAAATTCAAAGTCAACCAAATTCCAGGAGCCCCAGTCTTTAAAACCCTTGTAACCGTGGACAAAAACCACCAATTTTCCGTTGAATTGCTCTGGTATACGCAGGTCAAAAAGCGCTTGTCTTCCGTTCGATCCTGTGTAGCACTGATTCTCAATCCGGATTTCGCCCATGCCCGCTAATTGGAGTATTCGTATTCTGACGCGTCGTAGTCTGAGTGCTTGTCAAAATCCTTAAGATTTCTGGAATACAAGAATACAAAAACTCCGGAGAGCAGCAGTTCGGTGATTACCGAAGATCCGATGATCAACTCTGAGGGGAACACGATATAGACGCTGCCCACCTTGAGCAAACAGTAAATGATGTACAAATGAAAACCGATTTTATTCAATTGAAACATCAAGTAAACACCGGCAACGCCCAGACCAAAGGTGATCAAGTGCACCAAATGGTATATAAGGAAAGCTTTGGTGTGTATAAATCGCGTTCGTCGTTCGGCAAATTCAAAAGAATCGTGAACCGCTTGTTTACTTTCCTCGTCGTCCACGTATTCCAGCATAAGCATCTTCGTTTTCGCCAATTCCACCTGTTCCTGATCCAGAGTTTCATCGCTTTTAGGCCCACTAAAAAGCGGGAGCACATCGCCAATAAAAACGGAAACCAATGAAATTGAAGTAAGCACCAGCAAAACGGTGAGAAATCTGGATCGCTTGGGTTTAGCTTTTTGTTCCAAGGTGTTTTCTTGCATAAATTTTAAGTTGTTGGGTATGAATGTAAGTGCCAGTCTTTACTAAATTTATAATCTTGTCATGGTGATTACCATTTTGAATTCTTCACCGGGAATAATGAATTGGAATTGGCCGTGCTTGACGAATGTGAGCTCCATAAATTCGCTGCTGCCATCTTCATAGGTCATTTTCAAATTATTTGATGCGTAGTTCCAACTGAAATTCGCCTCGTTGAAAGTGCCATCTTCGTCGGGGTATTCGCTGTAGCCCGTTCCGGATGGGTAGAGCTCCATGTAAAACTCCTGAAAAGCTTCATTCAATGCGGTTTCGAGTTCTCGGCCAATATATTTTTCATTGGTCGGAAGGGAATTGATGTAGTCGTCAATGGTTACTTTTTGCATCAACCATTTACCGCAGAGCAGCTGCTGAGGTGTGGCTTTCACAAAATGGTATTCAACGAGCATGTTGTCAAATTCGACCTGAGCCACAAATTTGGACGCAGTCAAAGTCACAATCTTCATTGTTTCTATGTGGCTGTTGTCTTCGAGGTCATGAACTTTAATTTCTTTGCCAGGCGCATTGTATGTATAACCTGTGGCGCTCATCATATCCTCTTCCAAATCTCCGTCGTAGGCCACAAACACAATGCTATTGTTGGAGAAATTGTAGTATCCTTCCGATAGGGATTCCAAGGCCAAATCCAAATCCTCTTTCGGGATGTTTTTTTTGCTTTTGGGCGCTTGCTTGACCTCTTTTACAGCCCAATTACCGGCCAGTTGATTGATATCGATCTGGGCTGAAAGTGAAAAGACTCCGAACAGCGCGATGAGACTTGTGACTACTCGATTCATAACTCGTGTTTTATTTTTACGAATGTAGACAAATTTCGTGCAACAAAGAATTTTGTCTATTTCAAAAGATTGATGTGACCGATCAAGCGCTCTTTCTTGTTGTTGATGTCTTTGTAGTTGATGACCCAAATATAGGTGCCGTCCGGACAAACTTTTCCGCCATAGGTGCCGTCCCATCCAATGTCGAAATTGTAAGATTCAAACAAGATTTCTCCCCAGCGGTTGAAGATGATCATGTGGAATTCCACAAGATTACCGCCTTCCGGTTTAAAGATGGGATTGAACAAATTGCCATCCGGAGTAAAGGTGTTGGGCACGTAAATCACCGCGTCGAAGGAAATGTCAATATCGTCCTGGGCGGTGCATCCGTTTTCATCCACGAAATAGACGGTATAGGTCATGTTTTGAGTGGTGTTTACAGCGGTCGTCTGACAGAAGGGACAAGACAAAAAGTTGGGTGGCGACCAGGTAAAATTCCCGGGACCACTGGCAATTGCGCCTATTTGTATGGGGTCGCCGATAAAAGCATAGACATCGGGTGTGGTTTGAACAAATGGTGTAGGGAAAAGCTCAACCCAGACCGAAGCAGTGTCCTGACATCCGAACACATCTGTACCTGTAACGATAAACTGAGTTGAAACACCAGGTTTTACCAAGGCAATTTGACCAACGTCATAACTCAACTCAAGAAAATTCTGTGGTTCCCAGGTGTAATAGACACCCCCACCGGCATAAACCAAGGCACTCTGCCCCGGACAAACAATCGTATCACCCCATGCTGTGATGTCAGGCACGATTACTTCCACAAACAAACTGTCGTAGTTTTCACCACAGGCGTTGAAGGCGGTGACATAGAACCATGAATCCTCAAGGGGGTTCACTGTGACTGTTGGCGTGTTGAGCGGAGAGATACCAGGCAGGTCATTCCACAAATAGGAATTGCCGCCGGTTACGGTCACTTGTGCCGATCCGTTGATGCAAATGTTAATTGAGTCGACCAAAGATATCTCCGGCAAGGTAAAATCAACCTGAATGAAAAATTGCCCCGAAACCGGACATCCATTTGAAGAAATGGCTGTTAAACCTATTGTTACTGAATCCGTGGGTGCAATGACTACTTGTGGTGCAGTGGGATCAGGGAATAGTGCTGCCGGTGTCCATTGAATGTTTTGCAATCCGTTAAGGTTGGTTGATAGTGCTGCCTCGTCATCAATGCAAATGATTGGCGGACCTTGAATGACCAGATTGTCATCGTACACATCTACGAAAACCGTTAAGGTGTCCGAGCCACAAGTGTCGGAGACGATGACTGTAAACAACGTAGGAGTGAGCAGGGTAGCCGTTGGGTTTGGGATATTGGGGTTGTCTAAAAACTGAGGTGGCGACCATTGGTATATGGACCCCCCTGAAGCAGAGAGTTGTACACTCGCACCGGGACAAATGGGTTCCGCGATAGTAGCCACAGCCCCTTGAAACTGCCCTATGAATACTTCAAAATAAACTGTGTCGTTGTAAAAACAGGAGTTGGTGTCAACAACGATCAGTGTAACGGTATAATTCCCCGGAACCGTGTAATTGTGGCTGGGATTTTCTGCATTGGAACCATTGCCATCTCCAAAGTCCCAAATGAAATAGTTCCCATTCGAGGAGTTGTTGATGAAGGTTACAGGCTCCGGAATGCAGATGATCGGGTCTGTGTTTCCAATCGCGGCTTCCATGGTCGTCAATTTGAACTTAAAAGCAGCCAGGTTGCAATTGGAACTCATAGCAGATGGCGACCAAACACCGGGCGTGGTTGTGAAGCCATTACTGCTTGATCCGCACGAACCGCAAACCGCGTGGTAAATGGTTCCCTCTTTGGAAAAGCGCGATGTGCCTCCATCCACGTGGTTGGCACTTGATGAGATGCCTCCCATAAAGGTGCCGTATTTCAAATAAGCGGCATCCGGCGCAAGCACGGCGAGGTAGAAGTTGCTGCCATTGGTGTTTTGCTGGTGAGCTCCCGGGGTTGTAGGGAAGCCGACTGTAGAACTTTGATTGGCTAGTGAATTGGCTTGATTCGTCGCCCCACCCCAGCCGGCAATATAGATGTCAAAGCAATTGGAAACCAGAAAGGCAGTCGGAGATATTTCGATGTTGCCTGAGCCTGAACCGATGCGAGTGGACCACAAAGTATTGGTCAAATTCGGACCAAGTTTGTGAATGAATTGCCCTGAATTGGGATTGCCGTAAACACCTCCGGTCATGGGATAGTTTCCGCGGCATTGTCCGAACACATAAACGTTGTTGTTCAAATCGGTTTGCACGAAATAGCCTTGGTCGTATTGGTTGGTTCCTAGGTAAGTGCCATTTTGAACGATACCTGTGAGACTGCTGATTCGAATCACGTAGGCATCTGTAGCGCCGAAATAAGTTCCGTTCACTCCCCCTTGAGCGAAGTTCATGTTATTGCTGGTGGTTCCTCCGGTCATGTACAAGTCGCCGCTGGGTGCTTGCTGAATAGAGTTGCCTGTTTCAAAGCCGCTACCGCCGTAGTATCTGCAAAACAGCAGTGCTCCCAAGTTCTCCGGTAGTTTGCCATACACAGCATCCTGAACACCGTTGAGACTGCTTTGGCCGGCTGCCATTGGGAAATTGTTGGACTTTGTGGTTGACGCAAAGTAGACGCTTCCCGCATTGTCTACGATAATTTCACCGCGAAATACGTCGCCGTAATTGTAGTTTAGGTTGCTGCCGTCATTGAGTCCGTCATTGCCACTTCCTCCGATAAAAGTGCTCGCAAGCAATGCCGTACCGTTGGCGTTAAAGCGCGTGATAGCAATATCAGAGCCGTTGAACAAAAGAATGGCGGTAACCTGAGGTCCACCCGCAAAATTGGTCTGAAAGGCACCGGGTGTAGTAGGGAAATTAGCAGAGGAAGTGATGGAAAGCACGAACAATTCACCGTTGGTATTGGTCACAATAGAGGTAGGTACTTCATTGCCAGAGCCTCCCAAGAACGTGCTGTACAAATTGGCTGTGCCGGTGGTGTTGAATTTTGTGATGGATACATCAAATCCTGGAATTCCTGCTGCATTTCCGCCATTGAATGAGGTGTCGAAAGCACCGGTAGTGACGGGATAACCTGAACCGAAAACAATCCCGCCGGCGTACAAGTTTCCATTGGCATCAGGACAGGCTGTAAAGCCCCAGTTGTCTGAAGTCGCACCGGTAAACGTTGAAAATGCGAGTTCGGGGTCGATGATTAACTTTTCAGCGGAATTATATGCTCCCAATTCGAACGAAACCACAGTTCCTTCGAGTTTGAATTTTGCCTTCACAGCAGTGCGTTGACCCTGCTGATTTTCTGTCCAGGCAACAGGTTTCGATTCTACGATTTCCCCGAGTGTCGTTGTGATTATCAGTTGTCCTTTTTTGTTGATGGATATTTTGTCAGCTCCGGTGTAGGCTATTTGAATCTGGTTCGGGTCTTGTTGCGGTGCAACAATGAAACTGTATTTGATGCCTTTTTCAGAAGTTTGGTATTCGACATCAATTCCTGAATAAATATCTCGTTGAATAAGATGGCCGATACTTTTTATTTCCGATTTCCATTGGTTGGAATTATCGCCTAAGTAGTAGTTTCTGTAATAGCTGAATGTATCTTTCTCAATGACTGATGTTGGATTTTGCGCATGGAGAAATCTTGTTTTTACCACATGATTCTTAACGATGTTGGGGTCTGCATTACAATGATCATGATCCGAGCATTTGTGCGGATGATGCCACGTGTAGAAATTGTAAGTTATGCCTTGATTTTCGATGAGCATTTCACCCATGTCCAAATCTATCTTGTAGGAAATACGGTTGTCCCATTGCCCGCGGTTAGGGTGCATCATGACCTGTGCGACCCCGATTTGGAGCACGAAAAAAGATAAGAAAGCCGTTACAATAAATCTTGTCAAATGACCGACATTAAGCGTGATTTAAAACGCTAAAATTTAAGAAATAGTTGCCGAAAAAGAATTTAATTTTTACTCAGCTGTCTGTGTGGGTGATTGATTTGATTTCTTTCAGTTTAAACGAACGAAAAATCAGGGGAAAACGCCTTATTTGGTGACAATTTTTCGAATTTCGTTCATTTCTTGTTGGAGCGATTTGATAGACTTTGTAAGCTCACTTTGTCCGACTTCAACTTCAGGCAGGTCTTTGGAGATGTAGTTGACGAATTTCCACACTTCCAGGATGTCGTTGGCATGAACCATATACGGTGGATACATCGGATTGGTGGAGCACAATTGTAGTGAACGATGGGTGTCTAAAAAGTTGTTTACCACTTTAAACACAATGCCGTCGTTTTGTGTAACAATGATGCATGGTGTTCCGCTCTTGACCGTTTCCCAGTTTTGAATAAATTCACCCGTGACAAATGATCCATCTGAAACAGGAGGCATACTGTCTCCTTCGATGGGAAAGGAACGGTATTTCTTGTTTTTGGATAGAAACGGTAGGTGGAAAGTAGGGAGCACTTTGATGTAATCCGGATCGGCATAGCCGGCAACATATCCTGCTCTTGCTGCCTGTGGAATCATTTCAATCAACTCCTCATTGTTTTGGTCAACAACAGCTGTGAGTACGCGCAATTTGGATCCGCGAATGTCGGTATGAACACCTGCATCAACACTTTTCCACTCTTGTTCCGTAAATTTGGAAAAGTCTTTATTCACCAAATCGTCCAACAGGAGACCAAAAATTTGGGCGATGTTGTTCAGCGTTGTGATGTTGGGCTCTGCAACACCATTCTCGTAACCACTATAAGAGGATCGCGTCAACCCAAGTGCCTGAGCCATCTCCTCTTGAGATTTCCCTGCTCTTTTGCGTAAAAGTTTGATGTTGTTACCAATCATAACGATGAAATATTTGTCAAAATAGTGACAAATATACAATCATTTCATTCGTTTTGCAATTCTCTCGGTAATTTTCGGATAAAAAAAAGGGTCGCTCGCAATGAACGACCCTCAGAACAATCTTGTAAAATTTACCTGATCAAGTTGATGTGCCCCATCATTTCTTGGGGTTTATCAACACCTTTCACGCGATACTTGATTCTCCATACGTAGGTGCCATCTTGAACAATTTTTCCGCCGTAGGTTCCGTCCCATCCGTATTCTGCATCGTTGGATTCAAAAAGCACTTCACCCCATCGGTTGAAAATCAACAACTGGTAGCCGTAGATGTCGATACCTTGCGTAATGATGGGCTTGAAACTTTGGTTGAATTGGTCGTTGTCCGGTGTAAAGGTGTTCGGGATGTAGTAAATCACAGGCTCCTCAATCAGAACTGCTTGGGAAGCTGTATCTGAACAACCGAAGCTTGTATAAGCCACCAAATAAACCAAATAGAAACCGGCTTCTTCATAAGCATGTTGTGGATTTACATCCGTAAACACACCGGTGAAGTCACCAAAAGTCCATTCGTAATCCGTTGCACCGGTTGAGAAGTTCGTGAAATTGATCGGTGAATTGATTTCAGTCTGAGTTGGATTGGCTGTGAACGCCGCCACAGGATCCGGCTCCACGCAAACCGCTTGAATCATGGTAAAGGAGTTGGTACAGTTGCCGGGATAGTTCATGGTCAGGGTTATGTCATAACAACCCGGCGAATTGAATGTATTCGATACAAAATTACCGCATGAATTGATAACCGTTCCTTCGCCCATGTTCCAGCTACAACTTGTAGGATTCGGGAACCCGGTGGTGTTTTCAAAGAACACGCGGAAGGGCGCACAACCCGCAGTTTCATCCATCGAGAAGCTGGGTTGAGGTCGGGGCCACACCTGAATACTCATAGTGTTTTCGAGAGCACACTGGTTTGGATTTGGCGTGAAGGTATAAGTGGTCGTTGCCTGGTTGTTCAATGGTGGAGACCAAGTTCCCGTGATTGGACCCAATATGGTCGGCAAGGAAACCGTCGGCAAAGGCAGCATCGCATCATCTTGGCAAATAGCAGCTCTTGGGTTAAACGTCGGTGTTACCAAAGGCCAAATTGCGATCAACATTTGGGTAGGATAAGCACATTCTCCAGGGTTTGGAGTAAATGTGTACAATGTGGAATCCTGATTGTTAATCGGTGGATTCCATGTACCGGTAATATTATCTAAAGATG
>JBBIIM010000037.1:0-4729 GCA_037446475.1 Crocinitomicaceae bacterium
TGAAGAAGCTACTATTTATGAAGCTTTCAAGCAATTAACGGTTCGTTACCGCAGGGATATTCCCGAACTCTTTAAATACAATGCATTTTGCGTCATCAGCGATGGTGTGAACAACAAGGCAGGTTCTTTCTTTGCTCCGTATGAGTTTTTCTATGCCTGGAGACGAGTTGCTGGACTTGCTAAAGACGTTGATGGCATAGATTCAATGTTTACGCTTATTCAGGGTATGTTTCATAAAAACCGTTTGCGTGACATCATTCGCAACTTCATTTACATACCTGACAGCTCTAAGAAAAACGAAAAAATTGTTTGTCGCTATCCGCAATACTATGCTGCAAGGGCATTGTATGACAATATCAAGAAAGCCCAAAAGCCCGAAGGCAACGGAAAAGGTGGAACTTATTTTGGTGCCACTGGTTGCGGAAAGAGCTTTACAATGCTTTATCTGACAAGGCTTCTAATGAAAAGTGAATACTTTGAAAGCCCAACCATTGTGTTAATTACGGATAGAACAGATTTAGACGACCAACTTTCAAGTCAATTTACCAATGCCAAAAATTTCATTGGAGATAACACAGTTGTAAGTGTTGAAAGCAGAGCACATTTAAGAGAATTAATTCAAGGCCGCCAAAGCGGAGGCGTTTTCCTGACTACCATTCATAAGTTTACAGAAGATACCGAACTGCTTACCGACAGAACCAATGTAATTTGCATTTCAGACGAAGCACACAGAAGCCAAGTAAATCTTGACCAAAAAGTAAAAGTAACCGAAAAAGGCGTTACCAAAACATTCGGTTTCGCCAAATATCTTCACGATTCATTGCCCAATGCCACATTTGTAGGTTTCACAGGAACGCCAATAGATGCAACGCTTGATGTGTTCGGAAAAGTGGTTGATGCCTACACAATGACGGAATCGGTGAAAGATGAAATCACCGTAAGAATTGTGTATGAAGGCAGAGCAGCAAAAGTGTTGTTGAACAATTCCAAACTCAAAGAGATTGAAGAATATTATGCCCATTGTGCTGAAATTGGAAGCAACGAAAATCAGATTGAGCAAAGCAAAAAAGAAATGGCTCAGATGTATGCCATTATTGGCGACCCTGACCGCTTGAAAGAAGTTGCCAGCGATTTTGTAAATCATTATGAAAACAGAATTTCAGAAGGAGCAACCGTAAAAGGCAAAGCAATGTTTGTTTGCAGCACTCGTGAAATTGCGTATGAATTGTATAAAAACATTTTGGAGTTAAGACCAGAATGGAACGAAATACGAGCAGCCGAAGAAGGTGCAGTCCTAACCGACAAAGACAAACGGGAACTGAAACCCATTGAACGAATCAAACTCATTGCTACCAGAGGGCAAGACGACCCGAAAGAAATGTATGATTTGTTGGGAACAAAAGAACAACGTAAAGAGCTTGACCGCCAATTCAAAAATGAAAAATCAAACTTCAAAATTGCCATTGTGGTGGATATGTGGCTGACTGGTTTTGATGTTCCGTTCTTAGATAGCATTTACATTGATAAACCAATACAACGTCACAATTTAATCCAGACCATTTCGAGAGTAAACCGCAAGTTTGAAGGTAAGAATAAAGGTTTGGTAGTAGATTATATCGGCATCAAAAACCAAATGAATTTGGCGTTGAAGCAATATAGCGAAGGCGATAAAGACAATTTTGAAGACATTGCAGAATCCATCATCATTGTAAGAAATCATTTAGACCTTTTGGCTAAACTGTTTCACACTTTTGACAGTTCAAAGTATTTCAAAGGCACAACCATTCAGCAATTAAACACCTTGAATTTGGCCGCCGAATTTGTGCAACAGACCAAAGAAATTGAAACCCGATTTATGGGCTTGGTGAAGCGTCTGAAAGCCGCTTATGATATTTGTGCAGGAAGCGAACAATTAACTCAAACAGAAAGAGATTACACGCATTTTTATTTGGCAGTTCGTTCCATTGTTTTCAAACTCACCAAAGGTAATGCACCCGACACGGCACAAATGAACGCCAAGGTTCGGGGAATGATAAAAGAAGCATTACAAAGTGACGGAGTAGAAGAAATTTTCAAACTCGGTGATGAAGCAGAAACCGAACAAGACATTTTTGATGAAGACTATTTGGCTAAGATTGAGAAAATCAAATTGCCGAACACGAAAATCAAATTGCTTCAACAACTTCTTGCTAAAGTAATTGGAGAAATAAGGAAAGTAAACAAGGTAAAAGGCATTGACTTTTCAAAGAAAATGCAAGCTTTGGTAGAACGATACAACAACCGAGATGCCAACGACATTTTGAGAAGTGAAGTATATGAAGAAATGGCAAACGCCTTGACAGATTTGATTTGGGAAGTTCACAAAGAATTTTCGGCAGGTGACGAATTAGGAATTGACTTTCAGGAAAAAGCATTTTACGACATTCTGAAAGAGCTTTGCATCAAATACGATTTCAAGTATCCTGACGACAAAATGATTGAATTGGCAAAAGCCGTGAAAGACTTGGTTGACGGACAAGCCAAATTTCCTGACTGGAACAAACGTGATGACATAAAATCAGCCCTAAAAGTTGGACTTATTCTTTTGCTTGACGAGTATGGTTATCCACCAGTTGAGAGAGACGAAGTATATGTGGAGATATTTGAACAGGCGGAGAACTTTAAGAAAAACAATTCTTAGCAATCTATAATACAAAACGGATCAAACGTTTAGACTTAAAGCAATGAGAATTAGTTCATGCTTCTACCATTAACCTTCCCAGCCAAGTTGTTGGCTCTTAATTCCTACTCATTATCCTCATAATGCGTGTCGATGCCGGCAATTTCGCGCTTGGGAACAAAAAGCAAAAAGACAAATCCCAATACGAAGAACGCCGCAATGGAAACTACCGACATGCGGATGTTTTCGGTGAGTTGGTACATCAAGCCGTAGAACAAGGTGCCTAATACGATACCGAGTTTTTCAGTCACATCGTAGAAGGAGAAATAGGACGCCGTGTCTGTCGTTTTGGGTAGAAATTTGGAATAAGTAGATCGCGCCAAAGCCTGTACGCCACCCATGACCAAGCCCACGGAGCAAGCCAAGATGTAGAATTGAGCAGGTGTAGTGATGAAGTAGGCATAGGTGCAAATGGCCACCCAGCCCAAAACTACGATTCTCAAGGTTTTCAAGTTCCCGATTTTCTCAGAAACCTTAGACATCAGGAATGCGCCACCCGCACCCAACAGTTGAATCAAAAGAATCGCAATGATGAGCCCCGAATCCGCACTTTCTTCCGGCCAAACGATGGCTTTTTTGGCGAAATAGACCGCCATGAGCATCACTGTTTGAACGCCCGTATTGAAGAAGAAGAAGGAACGCAAATATCTTTTCAAACGCAGGGTTTTGTTGAATTCTTGGAGTACTGATTTCAATTCTTTGAACCCTTGGAATACAAGCTGCCGGTCTATTTTTCCTTTGCTTTGAGAAATCGGCAACACGCGGAACGTGATTTGTGCAAAACTGATCCACCACAATCCAACGAGGACGAACGACAACGAGGTGTATTTCACATCAATTCCTTGAATAATTACCAAACAAGTGATGAGCAAAATCATGCTGCCAAAATACCCCATGGCATAGCCTCGGGCCGAGATTTTGTCATGGTCATCGGGTGCTGCAATTTCGGGTAAATAAGCATTGTAGAATACGAAACTGCTCCAAAAACCAACACTTGCCAGAAAAATGGAAAGCATGCCCAGCTCCATGTGCTCCGGATTAAACCAATATAGGGAAATGCAGGACAGTGCTCCCAAATAGCAAAAAAAATGCATAAAGCGCTTTTTCAGGCCCGAATAGTCGGCAATTCCGGAAAGAATAGGGGAAAGGAAACTGATGAACAAGAACGACGCTGAAAATACATAGGCGATCAGTGTATCTGCATCGATTTGGAAATTGAAAAAATTCACCAATACTGGGTCGCCCTCTTGCCAGTTCAATTCGGGATTCCGGGCGAGGTATTGTTTCTTGGTGATGTTAGAATAGAAAATGGGAAAAATAGCCGAGGAGATTACGAGATTATAAACGCTGTTCGCCCAATCGTAGAAAATCCATCCACGGATAATTTTTTTATCGCCCTTCATAAATGTTTTTTACAAAAGTGCCAAATTTTCGCTTTGCGCTGTGGATTGCGTCAGATTCTTTGGTGTGGTCATCAAATGATAAACTTATCTATTTTTTCTCGCGTCCCGACCGGTTTCGGATTCAGAGAAATACAAAGGCAGCAATTGTTTGTATAAAAATTTCTTTTGTTTGGATTCAAAAGGACGATAGGTGTAGTAAACCGCATTGTCGCTGATGATGAGTTTTTCCACATAGCGAAAGTCAAGTTTGTAGGCAGAGCCCAGCGCACCGGATTCCAAGTTGACGGCCCTGATTGATGTGTAACCTCCTTTGTCAAAAATTGCATAGACCATCCCTGTTTTCGGGTCTTGAATCAAGCGGTTGCACCAACCTGTTTTTTGCGCTTGATGATGCATGGTGATGGCTAACGAGTCGATTTTTATACCTTGTTTATCAAAACGAAAAAGGAAATCTTTGTAAAAATCGAAAAGGTAAAGTGTGTCGCTTTTGAGGAAAAAAGGCGCATAAATGGGTTTGTAAAAAATGGATTTGGTGAAAATGGCCTCTCCTACAATATCCTCTTTATCGATACCTGTTTTTTGTTCCATTTCGCGCGCCCAAAGCTTG
>JBBIIM010000037.1:4739-23777 GCA_037446475.1 Crocinitomicaceae bacterium
TCCAGAAATATTCTTTGAGGTAGAGGTCCATGATGATTTCGTCCGATACTCGGGCCATTTTAAAATAAGTACTGTCCAGGTCATCATACACAAAATACTCTGCAGCCGGATAGGTTTTCCGGTAATTGGTGAAGTAGAATTTGTTGCGATTCGTGTCAATAATTGGCGCTACAAAACGCTCGTAGTAATTTTTATCCATTGGGACAAGTTCCATGACATCGTCCTCCAGGTACACATAATCCAAGTGATTTTTGTGCATCAGATGTATCCAACCCCTAAAATCGGTGAATAGATTTTGTACGTGGTTACCTACTTGCTTGGCATGTAATATTCTTTCGTTTTCATCCACGATGAGTAATTCCGCGCCTCTACTCAGGGTGCGTTCATAAGTCAAAAGCAGCAGTTTGTTATTTTCCAAAAGTTCAAAATCGGCCACACTGAGTCTCTCGGAGGCAAAAATCGCATTGGGCTTGAAGGGATTCGTTACCACCACCTCCTTGGTCGTTGTGGCTGATTTGGGTTCCATAAAGATTTTGAACACCAACGTATCCTCTCGTCGTTCCGCGCATTGATTGGATTTGAGAGTTAGGTTTTTTAGGGTTTGGTAAAATTCACCACTCAGCGTAATTTGAAGCGCTTCCTCGGTGCAGGCGATAAGGATTTCACCAAGGGAATCTGTTTCATTCAGCACGATAAGACCCTTACAAGAGCTGCGGACTTGAATTTTTTCAAGCGGTCCTGCGTTTGTCGCGTCCACAATTTGAATTCTGTAGTACGTGTGTTTTTCATTTTGCGAAAGAACTGTCGAGATTAACACGATGAAGAGCATGAAACAGAGAACTTTCATAGGATAGGGTTTAGCTCTATGATGCAATTTTAGAGTTTTTCCACAAATGAAGGCAATTATACCTGCAATGTCTTTCCTTTCAGACTTTTGCGGTTGGCGAAAACGATTCCTGCACAGATGACCACCAAAGCAAAGATTTGATGTGCCGTGAAGCTTTCTCCATCAAAAACGCCGATGAAAAGCGCTACCACAGGCATGGCAAACGTGACCATCGAGGAGAATAGGGTAGTGCTTCGTGCGATTAACACGGCATACAGGTACACCCCCAATACCGTCCCCAGGAGCGACAAAGCCAATACATATAAAAATCCCTGCCAGGCATGAACATTGGTTTGAAATACAACCGGTGTGTCGAAATAGAAAAAGCAAATCCAGCCCGGAATGGCAATCATCAAAAAAGCCAGCGACGTAATGTGAATGGCTTTGACCTGATTCAAACGAAATTTGATGGTATTCAGACTGATACCGTAGCAAAAGGTTGCGAAAATGACGGCAAAAACATGGACCCAATCGCCGCTGAATTGGGCGGTACTCACTTTTCCGGTCATCAACAAAATTACACCCAAATTCCCGATAATCAGTCCGATAATTTGTCTGCTTGTCAGGGTGTCCTTGAACACAAAGTACGCGATGAGCACAGAAAATAACGGGGTTGCTGAATTGAGCATGCCCACATAACCCGAAATAAGTCCTGTTTGCGCAAAGGTGAACAGAAACGCCGGAATGAAATTGCCAAAAGTGCCTACTGTTAAAACGCCTGACAAGACACGAAGATTTTTCAATTTTCGGATGTTGTACAAAGCCACTGGAAGCAAGGCTGTGCCTGCAATAACCATGCGCAACGAGGCTACCTGCTGGCTGGTAAACAGAGGTGCTCCATTGGGGTCAAACAAGGCGTGTTTCATGAAGAAAAACGAACTTCCCCAAATCATGGAGAGCAAAACAAAAAGCACAATTTCAACCAAACCGATTTTCACGGCACGAAGGTACGGTCTTGCGCGCTCCATAAACGCTAACCCTAAAAATTTCATCCAGTGATTTCTTTTCGAATGGCTGAATTCTCTGAACACGACTGTTACCTTTGTGAAATGCACACAACCGTTGAAAATCTCTTATCTCTGCTCAATCTGAATGAACTCACACCCGTTCAACGCGAAGTAATTGACAATTACCGCGACTTTGAGGAAATCATTTTTTATGCCCCCACGGGAACGGGTAAAACGCTCGCTTTTCTGTTGCCTTTGACCCAGTTGCTTCAGGAAGTAAACGATAATAAATCACTCAAAGCGTTGATCATAACACCCACAAGAGAATTGGCTACGCAAATAGAATCTGTTTTTAAATCGCTGAAAACGAATTGGTTGATTACCGCTTGTTATGGTGGGCATCCCTTGCACGTGGAGCGGAATAATTTGGCGGCATCACCTGATGTTGTAGTAGGCACACCGGGGAGACTCATCGACCACATGGAAAATGGTTTTTTAACCATACAACAGGTTTCCTATTTGGTTATTGACGAATTTGACAAATGCCTCGAATTGGGATTTTCCGATCAAATTGCTTCCCTTTACGGGGAAACGCGCGATGTGAGCAAACTATTTTTGGGTTCAGCTACACGCTTTGAGAAGTTTCCCGTTTTCCTCAAGTTGTCCAATCCCATAACCATCGACAAAACGGAGCAAAAGCAACAACCCGATTTCTCTGTATTCCAACTACCTGCCTCGTCTGACAAGATGAACACCCTGCATGCCTTGGTTTCGCAGTTCTCACTCGAACGAACCATCATTTTCTGCAATTTCCGTGAAGATGTGGAGCGATTGAAATCCTTTTTTGCTGAAAATCGAATTGTTGTAGTAGCTTACCACGGTGGTTTGGAACAGGACGAACGAGAGCGCGCACTCATCAAGTTTAGAAACAACTCCGCTCCTGTTTTAGTTTGTACAGATTTGGGAGCGCGTGGATTGGACATTCCCGAAGTAAAGCACATCGTTCATTATGCGCTTCCCTACAAAGCGGGGAGTTTTACGCACCGCAACGGACGCACCGCAAGAATGCACGCAAAAGGCGCTGTTTATGTCTTTCAAGAAGATATGGAAAAGGTTGATTATTCCATTCCCGTAGCAGGAATATTTGCTGTAAACTATCACAGTGAGTATAAGAAGCCTCTTTGGGTTACACTTTATTTTAGCGGGGGTAAAAAGCATAAAATCAATAAAATAGATTTATTTGCCTTTTTGTGTCAAAAGGGTGGATTGCAAAAAGAGCAAGTCGGTGTGATTACCGTTTTGGATTACGTGTCTTATGCGGCTGTACTAGTACGTAATTTGAATGAGTTGTTGCGAGCCATCAGAAATCAAAAGGTCAAAGGACAAAAACTAAAAATCGATCGAGCCTATTAATTCGCGTCCCGACGCTATTGATTTGACTACATTTGCGCCATGCGTTTCTTGTTAATTCAAACTGCTTTTTTGGGTGATGTGGTGCTCATCACAGCCATGATTCGCGAACTTAAGCGGTCTCTACCCGATGCGCAAATTGATGTTTTGGTTCGCAAAGGCAACGAAATTCTGCTAGCGAATAATTCGGCCGTGAATCGCATTTTGATTTGGGATAAAAAACACAAATACGCTTCTCTCTGGAGCAATCTGAAGGTAATTCGGCAGACGAAATACGACGAGGTGATTTGCGTCCAGCGCTATTTCAATGCGGGACTTTTGACTGCATTTTCCGGTGCCAAAGTGAAAATTGGTTTCAGTCAAAATCCTTGGTCGTTTCTTTTTTCAAAGCGCATTTTACACAAATTGAAAGGAAACAAGCATGAGGTACAACGCAATTTAGAATTGTTGGGACATCATGTTTCAAGTCCTGTCTCTTTGCGCCCGGAGATTTTTCCTACTCATGATGATTTTGACGCTATTCAAAAATACAGATCCTCAGCCTATTATTGTTTGGCTCCGGCTTCGGTTTGGTTTACCAAGCAATTGCCCGAATCAAAATGGGTGTCATTGATTCAGAAGTTTCCACCGGACTCGAAAATTTACTTGATTGGCGCCCCCGGAGACTGGGAGTTGTGTCAGCGTATTATTGAGCAGTCCGGGGTTCAGCACATTGAAAATTTGTGTGGTCAGTTGAGTTTGTTGCAGTCCGCGGCACTCATGCAAGGCGCTCGTCGCAATTATGTGAACGATTCCGGTCCGCAGCATTTGGCAAGTGCTGTGAACGCCCCGGTAAGTGTTTTCTTCTGCAGTACCATTCCGGAATTTGGTTTTGGCCCGCTTTCGGAAGACGCTGAGATTGTGGAAACTAGAGAAAATTTGTCCTGTCGCCCTTGTGGCTCCCATGGATTCAAAAGTTGTCCTGATAAGCATTTTAGGTGCGGTCTCGGAATTACTTTAGATGCTGTACAACTTTAGCGCTGAATCTTAATGGCACTTCCCGGTTTATTCTTTTTCCGCTTGCCTTTGCGGTAATTTGGGTGTACAGGTTGCGTTTTTACCTCTTCAGTTTTTTTTCGTTTGTCATTTTTCTCTTCTGTGTCGGGTTTTACAGCCACGTGCTTTCCATTGTCTATCGGACTGTTGCTTTCCGTAGGGTCAATCCATTCGTTTTCAATTACTTTGATTGTTTTTCCCTGCGCATCTTTGATGACGGTTTTTTTTCGTTTGTCCTCTGCATTGAGCACAATAATATCGGCTTCGTGCATCCAATAAGTACCATTCCACTTGAAGCAATCGTAGGACATATCCGGAACGTAATAGGCGTAAACTCCTACAAGAGAAGGTGATTCAGGAGAAAGGTGATCCAAGACAATCATGCTTCTGTTTTGCTCATAACGCAAGGTCATCACGGTATTTTTCTTGAATTCGTAAAACATTCTGCGCTTCACGCCTTCATTGTCTTTGAACACCGGATAGCCGAGCTTGGGTTTTGAGCCTGTGAAATAAAGAATATCAATCACTTTCATGTCTGAAAATGAGCTGTTTCCATCCCATCCAATGAGTGTGTAGAGCTGTTTGTTTTTCTTTTTGACCGGGATTATCTGGTAATAAAGCGCACCATACCAATTGTCGTGATCGAGCGTCTCGTCCGGGCGGGGAGGCAACATAAACGAGTTGTCTTTGAGTTCGGTGATGAGCAACTTGTTGTTGTGATAATGTGCGATGTAACAATAGTAGGAGTGTGTTTGGTCGGCGTGCTCTATGTTCCAATTGAACAGACGCAACTGGTTGTCAGGTGATTTGATACTCCCCAGTGTTCGTAGTTTTGAGAAAGGATAATCAAAGAAACCGTCGATTGAGAAAACAGACTCTAACTCCGTTTTGAACGCCTGGTTGAGTTTTTTGATCTCCTCGGCATCTTTAGCCTCTCTCAAAGCATTCAATTTGCGCTCTAAACTGAGTTCAGCATCAACCAGCCGCTGTTGCGCAAACAGTTGAACAACAAATAACAGAGCAACAAAAATCAAAAGCACTTTGGGCATTCGGGCGGTTTTTAATCAATCTAAACGCGTCGCGAGCTGCGTTGTTACACAAGTTGCTTGAAATTACTGCCCTAAGTGCATGAAATCCTTTTTGGCGAGCAATTCATCCTCCGATTCGCGGAAGTCGGGATCATCCACGCAGCAATCTACCGGACAAACAGCCGCACATTGAGGTTCGTCGTGAAAACCTACACATTCCGTACATTTATCCGTAACGATGTAATATACATCCATGTGTTTGGGTTCTTGTTTGCCCTCGGCATCTAACTCCTCTCCGTCGAGCGTGGTAATGATTCCCTTGAGCGAAGTTCCGTCGGCATAAGCCCATTCCGCTCCACCTTCATAAATAGCATTGTTTGGACATTCTGGTTCGCAGGCACCACAGTTGATGCACTCTTCGGTTATCATTATTGCCATTGTATCTTGTTTAAGTCGTGATTGAAATTAATTTTGCAAAGATAAGCACAACAGAAACAGCGCAGAATGGTTCAAACAGAAATAATTAACCTCTTTCATGAGGTTGGCAAGGTTTTTCAGTCAATTTCGAATGCATCCACCTACGATTCCACGAAACTGGCCATCACGGCAACCGAATATGAAGATTTTGAAAATCTTTTACCCATGCTGGAAAGGAACAATCCGTGGTTTACCGAGCAGCATACGCGTCTTGCTTTAGGAGGTATTGCTTCTTGGTTGAATAGAACTGATTTGTCGACTTGGGCGGCTCAGTACCCGACATCGCCCAAAGCACCGAAAACTGTTGCTGTAATCATGGCCGGGAATATTCCTTTGGTTGGCTTCCACGACTTTTTGTGCGTTTTGATTGGTGGTCATCAGGCGCTGTGTAAGTTCTCGAGTCAGGATGAAGCCCTGTGGAAGGCTATTTTGCATATTCTGCAAAGTATCGACCCCAGAATTCAGGCGCATTACACCATCGCAAGTGGTAAACTAACCGGTTTTGATGCGGTTATTGCAACAGGCAGCAACAATACGGCCATCTCTTTCAAGTATTATTTTGATAAATATCCTCATATCATCCGTCAGAACAGAACTTCAGTAGCCGTTCTGGATGGACAAGAAACAGATGAAGATCTGCAAAAACTGGCCGATGATATCTTTTCGTATTTCGGGTTTGGTTGTAGAAATGTGACCCAACTTTTTGTGCCTCAAGATTTTGATGTTCAAAGGCTATTTGCCAATTTTCTCAACTATTCGTCGTGGATCAATCACCACAAGTACATGAATAATTTCGATTATTACCGTGCACTTTATTTGATGAATTCGGAATCGATTTTGGAGAATGGTTTCGTCATCATGCGCTTCAACGACCTGCTTCATGCGCCCCCGGCTGTGGTGAATTGCCACCGTTATCAAAATCTTGATGAGGTCGAGCAAATTATTGCATCACGAAACGATGAAATTCAAGCGGTTGTAGGCAAAAACGGGATTCCTTTTGGTGCGTCTCAATGCCCGGGCTTATCCGATTATGCCGATGGCGTGGATGTCATGGATTTTTTGAGTAAACTGTGAAATCACAAACACATGCTCAACCCATGATACCCCGCCTCTACACGATTTTAGCCATTCTATTCTTAGTTGGAGCGCTGGCAACTTTTCAAATCAACAAGAAACATAAATCGGACAGCAGGAAAAATTGGGTTAAGTATTTTGTGTACTTAATCATCGTGAATGTTGTTTTTCTCACCCTAATCATTGACAGCCGTTTTTTCTTCTATTTGGCACTTCTTTTAACAATGATTGGTCTTGTTGAGCTTTTGGGCGCAATAAAGCACTGGCCTTTTTTTGTAGTATTGATTGCAATTTTATTCTATTCGGCTCTTTCATTCGGATTTTTGAATTTTGCCCAAATGGACTACAAAATCATATGCTACACCTATTTCGTTGTTTTGGTTTTTGATGCACTTAGTCAATTGACCGGACAACTGTTCGGGAAGACACCTTTGGTCCCTAAAATAAGCCCGGGGAAAACAGTAGAGGGATTCATTGGCGGTATGGTACTTACAATGTTGGTTGCGCTTTCGATGAATTCCGTGATGCACCTGAACACATTACAATCTGCATCTTACGCTCTGATTATCGGGATGTTCGCCTTTTGTGGTGACCTACTGGCGTCTTGGATAAAGAGACTTTCATACATAAAAGATTTTGGTACGCCGCTTCCCGGTCATGGCGGTATCTTAGATCGCTTCGATAGCCTGTTGTTCAGTGGGGCAATGGTTTGGGTGATAAATACATTGACATCACTCGCACAGTGAGTAGCGTACGCATTGCACATAGCCGTAACTTATCATGCGTCGCCCAACTGGAGGTAACCGAGAACAATCTAGAAGTCCGTTACTTACTCTGATCCAACTTCTTGACCATCGTCAAGATAGTCGCCAGCGCTACAGTTTCGCCGGTTTCATCATACACATCAACCAAAAACTTCACGATGCCTTTGGCTACATCTTCTTCGGAGCGTTTTTCTTGGTCGATTTTTTCTTTTACGGTGAAACGCACTCCGATGGTTGCTCCGGGATAAACAGGTTTCACAAAACGGGCTTCATCGATGCCATAATTCAATAACACCGGACCTTTTTTCGGGTCAACGAATAATCCGGCTGCTTTGGAAAGAATGAAATAACCATGTGCTACGCGTTGTTCGAAAAGCGTTCCTTCCAAAGAAGTGGCATCCATGTGGGCGTAGAAATTATCGCCACTCACATTGGCAAAATTCACAATGTCGGCTTCTGTTACGGTGTGTTTGTGTGTGAAAACAGTATCCCCAACACACAATTCCTCGAAGTGCTGTCTGAACACATGAGGATTGGCTTCAGGTTGTGCTGCACCGACTTGGAATTGCTCCGTAATATGTGTAATTGTTGTCGGATGCCCCTGAATGGCTGTGCGTTGCAAATAGTGGAGCACGCCTCGTTTGCCGCCCATTTCCTCACCACCACCTGCACGACCCGGGCCACCATGCGTCAATAAAGGCATTGGCGAACCGTGACCTGTACTTTCCTTGGCGCAAGACTCGTTCAAGACCAAAATACGTCCGTTGACACAAGCAGCTCCCACCACAAAATCACGGGCGATGTTGTTGTCCGCTGTAACGATGGAGGTCACCAATGAACCTCTACCTAATTTCACCAATTCGATCGCGGCGTCCAAATCTTTGTAAGGCATAATCGTTGAAACCGGACCAAAAGCCTCGATTTCGTGCACCGCTGTGTGTTGGAATGGATTTTCATTTCTAAACAAAATCGGGCTGAAAAATGCACCTTTTGCAGTATCGGCGCCCACCACCTCACAGGCGTAAGGATCACCGAAAACGATTTGCTGCGATTCTGCCAATAAATTTACATTGGTTCGAACACGCTCTACTTGAAGTTTGGTTGCCAAAGCGCCCATACGAACACCTTCAACACTTGGGTCGCCGATGGTTGTTGTTGCTAATCGTTTTGAAACCGCATTTTGCACTTCGTCTAACAAATTTTCGGGCACCATAATTCTGCGAACAGCCGTACATTTTTGTCCAGTTTTTACAGTGATTTCTTTCGTAACCTCCTTGATGAAAATATCAAATTCAGCTGTACCTGGTGTCGCATCCTGCCCCAAAATAATAGCGTTCAAAGAATCAGCTTCCAAATTGAACGGTATGGATTCCTGAACAATATGAGGATTGGATTTGAGCATTTTTCCCGTATGCGCAGAACCTGTGAATGTAATTACATCATGCATGTTGGTATGGTCGGTAATACCGCGACCAAATCCCGTCACCAATTGCAAAGCACCTTCAGGCAAAATGCCGGATTCAATGATGTCGCGCACCATCACTTCAGTCAAATAAGCTGTGAATTCTGAAGGTTTTACAACCGCAGGAACTCCCGCCATGAAATTCACCGCAATTTTTTCCAACATCCCCCAAATCGGGAAGTTGAATGCATTGATATGTACTGCTACACCTTGACGCGGCACCATGATGTGATGACCGATGAAAGTTCCATTTTTCGACAAAGGAGCTGCTACACCATCTAAGTAATAGGGTAAATCAGGAAATTGGCGGCGCAGTGATGCATTCGCAAACAAATTTCCAATTCCTCCTTCAATATCAATCCATGAATCGATTTTTGTGGCACCTGTCCAAGCACTTACTTCATAATATTTCGCTTTTCTTTCAAGAAGATACAACGCAAGAGCTTTCAACATTCTGCCACGCTCTTGAAAAGTCATTTTGCGCAATTTTTGTCCGCCTGTGGTGCGACCATAATGCAAAATGGCTGCGTAATCCAAACCAGCTCCAGAAAGCTCACCAATTTTGTCCCCGTTGATGGCGTTGAATAATTCAAGTTCCGTTCCATCGCCATCCATCCAGCGACCTTGTACGTAATTTTGGTATCTTCTCATTTCCTTGAAATTTGATTGCGAAGATAGAGATTCAGTCAGAAGAAAGCATCTGAATCGCCCTGATTCTGACAAAATTTTCCCGAAAGTTGGAGCAAAAAATAGTCGCTATTTAAGCTTAAACATGGCTTGAAGCATAAACATCCGTGGTGGCATAATCGCGCCTGGGCGGCTCATGAATTCCGTATTCAAAACGTTATTTACTATGAAACTCAATTGGATTTTATCGCTAATCCTGTAGCCGAAGCGCGCATCAAAAATAGCTAAACCACGGTTGTTGAGTTGACGGTAGCGCTTGAGTCCGGGAAGAATTTCTGAGCCTCCAATGTTTTCCTCAAACGCTGCATCGATGTTGCGCATGAAGCTTGTGTAGCGACAAGACAAACCGATGCTGTATTTCTGATAAATCACTTCCACGTCACCTTTGAATAAATGGTTGAAGCGGTATTTTAGCATGTTGGTGGTCGTATCTGAGAATGAACCAATGTAGGATGGATCTCGGTTCAAACTGAGGGGATTCATGTAGGTGTAGCCCACAATCGTTCTGAGGTCAAACGCACCGATTTTACCCTCGCTGTTCAAGGTGATCTCGGCGCCCGTGATTCTGGCTCTTTCGGCGTTGGTAGCCTTGAATCCAATCCATTTGCCCACATAATAGGGGTCGTTAGGATCGGTAAAATTGAGAATAACGCCGGGCGGTTGGTGAAATCCGAAGGTAAATTCAATCATGTTGCTGTATTCATTCCAGAAACCCGCTACATCAATTAAGGCTTTCCATTTGTCAAAGATGACTACTTGCTTCACACCGATTTCACCTGCCCAGCCTGTTTCTCTTTTCAAGTCCGGATTCGGGAAGATGTTCAGTGCTCCAACGCCGGTTTGCACAAAACGCTCTGCCACGGAAGGAAAGCGCACCCCTTGACCGAACGAACTTCTCACGAAAGTTCCTCTGGCCACTTGATAAGATGCAGCGGAACGGAAGATCGGGTAGAAAGGCAATGAGTTGTTCCCCATAGTGAATTTTGAATCGCCCCGGATTCCATCTATTTCGAAGTACTCTGCGCGAACCCCGGCAGTCACAAAGAGTTTTTTGAAGAACTTGTAATCGGCCTGTGCATAGATGGCAGGATTCACAGAACGATGCACGCCGTATAGATTGGCGTTCACATCTGCAAAAATGGTGGATGCTCCGATGATGATGGTACCGTTGGTGTCGATCTTTTGTTGCAGTTGGTAATCGAGTAAAGAGGTCACAGAGCTGTTGTTTTGCGTTACGTCGGAAAGCACGTTGTTGTTTACCGCGTACACGCGCCCTTTGATGTCGTGTACAAACTTTTTGTTTTTGCTGTAGATTTTTAGGTAAGGGTCCACATTCAGACGGTATCCTGTTGAAACTACGAGCGATGACGCGGGGTCGTTGTAATCTGCGCCACCACGTGGTCTGAAGGCGAGAGAATCGCTTTCCCACACCAAAAAAGAGGCTGTGATTTGATTCTGGAAGTTGAATCCGATGCCGGCTTTAAGGTTCTTGTTGTTCTCCGGTCTGTAATAAAGCATGCCGCCAATTCTTCCGCGACGTTCAATATCTCCTTCCCGATAACCCATGTCGCCAAAAAGACTGCCTGAAAGTGAAAAACCAAAGTTTTTATACATTTTTCCGTAGTAGGCGTCTGCAAAACTCAATCCTTGCAGTTTTCCTTTGTACCATTGCAAGCTTTCGCGTTTGGGGTTGTCATAAACAGAGGTTTGAAGTTTTACGCGCAGTTCGCCATCGAGTTTGGGCTCGCGCTCTGTAAGCGAAACGACGCCGTTGAGTGCGCCACTTCCATAGAGCACAGATGACGCACCCTTGATCACTTCAATTTGGGAAGTGTTCTCGACCGGTAACGTGTTGAATTTAATATCTCCGGCGTCACCGGACAATAAGGGCAGACCATTCCAAAGCAGCATAACACGACTTCCCACCCCGTAAGCATAACCCGCACCGCCACGGATGCTTACCTGACCATCCATAGTGGTTACCCCGGGTGTGGATTCCACCGCATCTTCCAGGTTCGAGAAGCCTTTGCTGTCAAGGAAATCGGCTTTTAATACGTCCATACTCATCGGCACTTCTTCGATGTCTTGTTGTCGTCGGCTGGCAGAAACGACCACGGTCCCGGTTTGATAGTCACTAGAAACCATTTTAATCACAAGGTTGTCAGTCGGTGCATTTAAGGTCAAAACTTGGTTGTTAAATCCGGTCATACTGAAAGTAAGTGTAACAGGAAATTTGTTGACGTTCATTGTAAATCGTCCTTCAAAATCAGCGATTGTTTTTTGTCCTTCAGAGCTTTCAATTTTTGCAGATAAAATCGGTTCGTTGGAGTTTTTGTCTAAAACAGTTCCTCGAATTGTTCCCGAATTTTGAGAGTAAATGGTGGGTGAAAAGCTGAAAACCAGCAGGATAAATAGAATTGATTTCATGTTGATTGGGTCTTGGGTTGTGGTTTTTCTCGGCGAAAAATAGCAACAATTCGAATAAAAAATCACATTTGGAAATTTTCACACGATGGTTTGGCTTTTTTCACGTTGACACCGGTCAGATGTCATTCATACGGATGAAATAAACCCAAATGAACTTCAATTGTTAACCTTATATTTGTGTTTCAATCCGGCAAACCATGAAATCCGTTTTTACAATAGTTTTTTTTCTGTTGAGCGGCGTTTTTTCGCTGATTTACAGCCAACAAGATACCGTGAAGTATTGGATACAATTCACCGACAAAAACAATTCGGTCTTCTCAACCCAGCACCCGGAGCAATTTTTGTCTTCTCGCGCCATTGCGAGAAGGGTCAAAAACAATATTGCCATCACGGAGCAAGATTTTCCGGTAAATCAAAACTACATAGATAGTGTCACTCAATTTTCATCTGTGCGCTTGTGGAATTCCTCGAGATGGTTCAATGCGATTACCATTTCATGTTGGGACACGCTAGTCATCCAACAAATCAGCCAAATGCCTTTTGTGCAAAATACAGAAATTGTTCAAAGACAACGGGTTCTCAATTCCGATGATAAGTTTGAGGAGGAGATGAAAGATTTGAACGAAAAAGCCGCTCCAATCATCGCTGTTACGCCGAAGTACCCTTATGGTTTTACCTACAATCAAAATCATTTGCACAAAATTGACTACCTCCACGAAATGGGTTTTCACGGAGCAGGGGTGCATATCGCAGTAATTGACTCAGGATTTGAGTTTGTTCACGGGATGAAATGTTTTGAGCACTTGTTTCAAGAGGGTAGGCTTTTGTCCACCAAGGATTTTGTAGATCATGATGGAGATGTATTCTGGGATCACTTGCACGGAACCGTAGTGTTGTCTACCATGGCGGCGGTGATTCCCGGTCAATTTTTCGGTACGGCAACCAAGGCCAGTTACCATCTTTTGCGCAGTGAGGCGTCGGATTATGAGCATATTGTGGAAGAAGATAACTGGGTCGCAGCCGCGGAATATGCCGATTCGGCAGGGGTGGATATCATCAACACGAGTTTGGGTTACACGGAATTTGACGACCCCGCTCAAAATCATACTTATGCCGATTTGGATGGCAATACAACCCGCATCGCGCAGGCTTCGAATATCGCAGCAAATAAGGGTATTTTGCTCATGACCAGTGCGGGTAACCAAGGTCAAACGCCGTGGAAATACATCTCCACTCCCGGCGATGCGAGTTTGACCCTAACCGTTGGTGCCGTTGATAGTGTTGGCAACTATGCGCCCTTCAGCAGTGTGGGACCCAACAGCGCAGGAGAGATAAAACCTAATGTGGTCTCTGTGGGATGGAACACTTATGTTGTCTTGCCGTGGGGCGAAGGCATCGTGAAAGCCAACGGCACTTCCTTTAGTTCCCCCATGATGGCGGGCATGGCTGCTACGCTTTGGGAGGCTTTACCGCATCTGAGCAACTTCGAGCTGAAATCCTTGATAGAATCCGTTGGGCATAAATTCGCATCGCCGGATTCACTGCTGGGTTATGGTATTCCTGATTTCTATTTGGCCTACAAAAACAAATCAGGCAATGTTTACCCGATGCAAGAGGGTATTGAGCTGCTTTCGCAATATCCCAATCCATTGGTTGACGCTTTCAGTTTGATGATTCGAAGTGATAGAACGCAGGAGCTTGGCTTATTTTTCTATGATTTGCACGGCAAGGAATTGCACAAGGATGTAGTGCAAGTCGAATTTGGAGTCAATTTACTACAAGTCAATAGTGTTTCGTTTGCACAAGGGGTTACTATAATCAAAATTATAGATGAAATCGGAACCGAAGTTACCCACAGATTGATTCAGAGTAGGTAAATCAGACTTTATGAAAATCAATAAAGAGGTTAATCATATCTGTAATTGTAAATTTCAAAAGTACCTTCGCTGATCTCTCTCTGATGATTTCCTTTAACCACTATACCACTGAATTTTCCCTGAACATATTCGCGTGAAATTTTGATGATTTCCACCGATGAAATTCTGTCCAACTCAGACCATGGTGAACCATAGCTGGAGTCAGCGTTGTGAATGAAAGCCAATTCAGATTCTCTGAGTTTTCCATTTTGATAAGATTTTCCGTTGTAGAAACCTGGAGCTACCACAACTGGGTCCTGGAGTTTAATGGAAAGTTTTGGTGAACGGATAAAGAGCACATCCGAGGGTTTCTCTTTGCCTACAGTTTGTGTCATTAATCCACCGAAGAAGAAGTACACATCATTTTGACTGATGTGTTCAAAAGTTTCTCCATCCACCTTGTAAGCGATTTTTGAATCAGGTAGAGGCACTTGTTTCTTGCAAGAGGATGTCCCAGAACTGATGAATAGTGTTGCGGTAAAAATGCTTACGTACGCGTGTATTGTGTTGGAAACTAGTAATTTCATAAATCTTATTTTAGACAATATTATATTAGAAATTCAACATAGACAAAGAATTTAATCTCTTTTACCAATATTGAAGAATGTCTACTAAGCTTGGCTATCTTTGCATTATGCGCAGAAAAACTGACATTTTTATACTTCTTCTGACCTTGTATGTGTTGCTACAGTTCGCGTGGTGGGCATATCACATCATCGATTTGACGAGTATGCTGCACGAGCGTCCGGAATACATCCGAAAACGTACTTTGATGATATTGGGAGAAGGGGCAGTATTCTTCTCGATTCTCGCGTTTGCCATTTTTCAGATTCGGAAATCGATTCGTAAAGACATAGAATTGTCGCGACAGCAAAAGAACTTTTTATTGGCCGTTACCCACGAATTAAAAACTCCAATTGCTTCTGTTAAGTTGTATTTGCAGACCTTGAAGCGGCACCAACTTGACGCCGACAAACGCAGTGAGATTGCGGACAATGCCCTTGAGGAAAATGAACGCTTGCAACAAATTATTGATAATATCCTCTCCGTGGCACAGTTGGAAAACAAAACTTTTCAATTGCACGGTGAACAAGTGAATATTGCTGACTCTATTCGTCAGGCCATTCGTGTTCACGAACTCAAGCAAAATGCTCAATTTGCTGTCCATTGTGATGATCACTTGACCCATTATTTGGATAAAAACGCATGGCATTCCATCCTCTCAAACCTCATTGACAATGCGCTTAAATACGCCGGGGATTTTCCGCGAATCACGATCACATGCGAGCAACATGATTCAGGTATCCAGATCGTGTTCGAAGATAATGGGGAGGGTGTGCCTGATGAAAAGATGGATTTGATTTTTCAGCGTTTTGTGAGGCTGGGTAACGAAGAAACGCGCAATGCAAAGGGAGTGGGTTTGGGATTGTACATCATCCGTGAATTGGTCAAAGCCATGCATGGCACAATTCGCGCCGAGAATGTGCCGGGTGGCGGTCTGAGATTTGTGTTGAATTTCCCGGGTTAAATCCAGGCATTTTTAGCATTGAAAACTGCAAATGCGTCAATTCTGTTAATTTCGCGCCTCCAATAAAAGATTAGCTATGAAAATAGGTGTTTTGGGTGCTGGTACTATGGGAAGCGGCATCGCTCAGGTTGCAGCAACCGCAGGACATGAAGTGGTTCTGGTGGATATGAACAAAAGCCAACTGGAGCGCGCAGAGAAATCCTTGCGTCAGGTGCATGAGAAGTTGGTTGAAAAACAAAAAATTTCCGAAAAGCAGAAAAATGAAATTCTCAATCGAATATACTTCTCTGGTAGTGACGAAAATTTTGCCGGTTGCGGCTTAATCATCGAAGCGATTGTGGAGGATTTGGCAATCAAAAAGACAGTTTTCGCAAGACTCGAGTCCTTGGTGTCTGACACTTGTATTTTGGCGAGCAACACTTCGTCTTTGTCTATTGCGTCCATTGGTGCTGCGCTTCAAAAGCCGGAGCGTATCATCGGTATTCACTTTTTCAATCCCGCACCGTTGATGCCTCTCGTGGAGATTGTTCCTGCTGTGCAGACTTCAACTTCTGTCGTTGAAACTTCTAAGGCTTTGATTGACAGTTGGAAAAAATTAACTGTATTGACCAAGGATACACCGGGGTTTATTGTAAACCGAATCGCTCGACCTTTTTACGGTGAGGCTTTGAGAATCTATGAAGAAGGTATTGCGGATTTTGCAACCATCGATTGGGCCATGACGCATTTTGGTAATTTCAAAATGGGTCCTTTTACTTTGATGGATTACATTGGTAATGATGTGAATTATGCTGTGACTGAGAGCGTTTTTGCTGCGTTTTACTACGACCCGAGATACAAGCCATCATTGACACAAAAGCGCCACAGTGAGGCAGGTTTTTTTGGCCGAAAGTCAGGTAGAGGATATTACAACTATTCCGAGGGTGTCAGTTTGCCGGAGCCCAATAAAGATGAGCAACTCGGTAAGTCCATTTGCGACAGAATTTTGGTCATGTTGATGAATGAAGCTATAGACGCTTTATTCCTGAATATTGCTTCCAAAGAGGATATTGATTTGGCGATGACCAAAGGGGTAAATTATCCCAAAGGTCTTTTGGCTTGGACTGAGGAGTATGGCCTCGAGAATTTGTTCAAGAAACTTACTTCATTGTTCGAGGAATACGGTGAGGATCGCTATCGCCCGAGTCCTTTGTTGCGTCGCCTGGTTAAAAACAATCAAACGAAATTTTAGTTTATGGAAAAAATTATTTGCGGTATTCAGCAGATGGGTGTAGGTGTGCCCAACGTTCAAGAAATCTGGAAGTGGTACAGAAAATTTTTCGGTGTGGACGTACGCATTTTCGAGGAAGCGGCCGAGGCTCCGTTAATGATTGACTATACCGGCAATAAAGTGCAAAGCAGAACGGCTACTTTAGCGCTGAGTATGCAAGGTGGTGGCGGTTTTGAAATCTGGCAATACACGAGCAGAAATACTGAGAAACCGACTTTTCAAATTCAACTAGGAGATTACGGTTTTTACGCTTGTCGCATTAAATCAAGAGATGTCAAGGCATCGCATGCCTACATGAAATCCAATGGTGCTAAAGTCTTGAATGAGCCGCAACAAGCCCCCGACGGCACTTGGTCTTTTTTTGTTGAGGATCCGAACGGCAATCTTTTTCAAATCGTTGAAGGTTCAGGATGGTTCAAAGAAACGAAGCATCCCGGAAGAACGGGTGGGGTAGCCGGCGCGCTAATTGGTGTGAGTGATATCGAAAAATCGCTGAAGTTGTACCGCGATATTTTGGGTTATGAAACAATTGTTTACGATCAAACGGGCGAGTTCTCCTGTTTTGCTTCTCTTCCCCAAGGACATACAACTTTCAGACGGGTATTGCTCAAACACAAAGGTGAACGCCAAGGACCCTTTTCAAAATTGTTAGGCCCCACACAAATAGAATTGATTCAGGCCATCGACAGAACGGATTGTCGCCGAATTTTTGAGAATCGCTTCTGGGGTGATTGGGGTTTTATCCATTTATGCTTTGACGTTCAAGGCATGGAGGCGCTCAAGAAAGAGTGCACGTCAGCCGGATTTTCCTTTACAGTAGATAGTGGCTCCACATTCGATATGGGTGAAGCAGGAGGACGATTTTCATACATTGAAGATCCGGATGGGGCGCTCATAGAATTCGTTGAAACCCACAAAGTGCCGGTAATGAAAAAACTCGGCTGGTACATCAATCTGAAAAACAAGAAACCCGGCGCAAGACTTCCCAATTGGCTGCTCAGTGCTATGGCAATGAATCGGGTAAAGTAAGGTTTTGAGTTCTTTATATAAAAAAAGAGGCTGTCCAAATCGGGCGGCCTCTTTCCATTCATTGCATTTTGGAACTTATTTTTTGAAATTGTCAGAAACAACCAAGTCTTTCGTACCATGAGTCCAGGAGTAGAATCCTTCTCCTGATTTTACACCTAGTTTTCCTGCAGTGACCATATTCACCAACAATGGACATGGCGCATATTTAGGGTTTCCAAAACCGTCGTGGAGTACACGAAGAATCGCTAAGCAAACGTCCAATCCGATAAAGTCAGCGAGTTGCAAAGGACCCATGGGGTGTGCCATTCCTAGTTTCATAACCGTGTCAATTTCCTCAACACCGGCAACACTTTCGTAGATCGTGTAGATGGCTTCATTGATCATTGGCATAAGAATTCTGTTGGCTACAAAACCGGGGTAGTCATTGACCTCAACAGGCACTTTGCCAAGTGTTTTTGACATTTCCATGATGGTTTGTGTCACTGCATCAGAGGTACTGTAACCACGAATGATTTCCACCAATTTCATGATGGGTACCGGATTCATGAAGTGCATACCGATTACTTTATCCGGACGCGAGGTAACTGCCGCAATTTGCGTGATAGATATGGAGCTTGTATTGGAGGCCAGAATCGTATCAGGTTGGGTGAAACTGTCCATGTCTTTGAAAATTCTTAGTTTCAAATCCACATTTTCCGTTGCAGCCTCAACAACCAATTCAGCGTTTGCAAGACCGGATTTCATGTCGGTAAAAGTGGAAATATTGCCAAGGGTGGAGTTTTTTTGAGTCTCGTCGATGGTACCTTTTGCAACCATGCGATCCAGGTTTTTGGTGATGGTCGCAATACCTTTTTCCAAGGCCTTTTCTGAGATATCTATAAGAGAAACTTTGAATCCTGATTGCGCAAAGACATGAGCGATTCCGTTGCCCATTGTACCTGCTCCGATAACAGAGATATTTTTCATATTTGATTTATTTGATTGGTCGCAAAGATAAGGTTTTGTGAGTTTTTTTGAATGCTGTTTCTTTCGCTTAGTTTTTTTATTCTCCCGCAGATTTCGCTGATTTTCGCTGATTGGATAAGTTTTAAATTATCT
>JBBIIM010000037.1:23844-34268 GCA_037446475.1 Crocinitomicaceae bacterium
AAGTATTGAAATTATCTGCGTTGATCTGCGTGATCCCCGGGCAAAAATAATCTCCCGCTGATCTCGCTGATTTCCGCTTATGAGATTGGAGGTAAAATCATTCGCGTGATTCGCGTTGCAATTTTTTCCCTAGGTACTGGACTATTGTCCATTTTAAGATGATTTATGTTTTTTGTTCATTCTTTGAAAAAACAAACAATTTCCAGCGAGTAGTTTTGTTCTTGAAAATTTTGCATCACATGTCAAGTGCTTTGAATCCAAATTATTACCTCAGTCCTATCGTTCAATTTATTCGAAAAAGTTCGTTCAGTTCCATGCTGCTTTTTGCCGCTGCGCTCATTGCTTTGGTAATCGCGAATTCACCTTGGAATGTCCATATGCATGAACTTTTGGACAAAAAAATTGGCTTTACCATGGGCGACTTTAAGCTCTACAAGCCCCTTATTCTTTGGATCAACGACGGTCTGATGTCGATTTTCTTTTTTGTTGTTGGCTTGGAGCTCAAACGGGAGATCATGGCCGGAGAATTGTCCAATCCTTCAAATGTGCTTATGCCCGCTATCGGGGCTTTAGGAGGTATGATTTTACCCGCGATGATTTACACGATTTTTAATATTACAGGATCCGATGAGGCTCTAAATGGATGGGGAATTCCCATGGCCACGGACATTGCCTTTGCCCTTGGCGTTTTATATCTTCTTGGCCCAAAGGTGCCTATTCAACTCAAAGTATTTCTAACGGCGCTTGCAATTATTGACGATTTAGGTGCTGTTTTGGTGGTCGCCCTGTTTTACACATCGGATGTCTCATTGATGAATTTGGGTATCGGTGCGAGTATCCTAGGCATCATGTTTTTGTTGAATAAAATGGGTGTACGCAATGTGTTGATCTATGGCGTATTAGGCATTGGCGGAGTTTGGTTGGCGTTTTTGTTATCCGGAGTGCACGCAACGATTGCGGCTGTTTTGGCAGCCTTTGCGATTCCGGCAATGCGGGCTATAGACAAGGAAAGTTTTGTCCAGGATATACAACGACTGACGAATTTGTTTAAGTCCGCCAAAAATGACGACAAAGAACAATTCTTACTCTCGGCCGATGAGGAGAATATCATTGGTGAAATTCAGCGCATTTCGAACGATTCCATTTCTCCGCTTCAGCGCTTGGAACACAGTTTACACCCGATTGTGGTCTATGTGGTGATGCCTATTTTCGCCCTTGCCAATGCAGGTGTTGTCATAGGAGCAGATTTTTTTGAATTGCTGTCAAGTCCAATTTCACTCGGCGTTATGCTGGGTCTGATTTTCGGTAAAGTTTTGGGAATTTATGGATTATCCATGCTAGGACTTAAACTAGGCTTTTTCAAGATGCCGCCAAAGTTGACCAGTTCCATGCTTTTGGGAGTTTCATTTCTGGCGGCGATTGGTTTTACCATGTCTTTGTTTATCAATTCTTTGGCTTTTGAGTCTGAAATTTGTGTGACCCAAGCCAAAATGGGTGTTCTCTTTGCTTCATTAATTGCAGGCCTCACCGGTTACTTCATTCTTCGCTGGTCTATTCACAGAAGAAGTGCGTAATTTCGGCCTATGATTTTATTGATTGATTTCACCAACCCTTTTTACATTGACGCAATCTGGCTCTCGATAGCCTTTGTATGTGGTTTGTTGTCCAAGCGAATTGGACTCCCCCCACTGGTGGGTTTTTTGCTCGCGGGATTTATGATCAACTATCTTGGACATCACGATGGCAAATTGAATAGTGCCATAGATGCCATGGCAGATATTGGGGTGATGCTCTTATTGTTTACAATCGGCCTAAAGTTGAAACTTAAATCGCTCCTGCAAAAAGAAATTTGGGCCACGGCATCAGCACACCTTGTAATGAGTATATTGGTTATGGCCTCAGTGATTTTTGCATTGAGTTATCTCGGTTTCTCCCTTTTTACTGATTTATCTTGGCAAGGTGGTTTGCTCATTGCGTTTGCATTAAGCTTCTCTAGCACTGTTTTTGTTGTGAAAATTCTTGAGGACAAGGGAGAGATGAATGCCTTTCACGGAAAAATAGCCATTGGTATTCTAATCATTCAGGACATTTTCGCTGTACTTTTTATTGCGCTCTCCGACAAAAAGTTGCCGTCTATATGGGTTCTCGCGCTTCCGGTTTTTCTTTACGTTTTAAAAATGGTGCTCTCCAAGCTCTTGAGTCTTTTGGAACATGGAGAGATGGTACCCGTTTTTGGTTTTTTCGCCACGTTCATAGCAGGTGCTTTCTCTTTCAGCTTGTTTGGACTCAAACCGGATTTGGGTGCTTTGATAATTGGGATGTTGCTTGTCAATCACCCTCGCGCCGATGAGTTGTACAACCGCATGAGTGAGTACAAAGATTTTTTTCTAATCGCATTTTTTATTAATGTGGGGCTAATCGGGATGCCCACTTGGGATATTTGGGTTGCCGTTTTGTTACTGATTCCATTCATGATTATCAAAGCCTCGGCTTTTTTATTCATCCTCTCGCGCTTCAAACTAAGACCCAGAACAGCTTACCTAACTTCGCTAACCTTGGGAAATTACAGCGAGTTTGGGCTCATCGTGGGCGTGCTCGGACTGAATTTAGGAATGATTACCGAAGAATGGGTTATTGTCATGGCTCTCTTGATGTCGATGTCATTTATCATAAGCGCACCGTTGAATAAAAAAGCACATGAAATTTTTGATAAATACAAGCCACAAATCATGAAAATTAACCGCGTTCGTGATTCACAAGATTCTGAACCCATTGATTTTGAAAATGCTAAAATTCTTGTAGTTGGGCTGGGGAGTATTGGACGAACGACATTTGAAAATTTGCGCAAGAAATTCGGAAACTGTGTGTTGGGATTGGATTATAATCATGAGCGTGTGGAGGAAATGCGTTTGGCCAATTGTCACGTCAAATGGGCTGACACTACGGACAGTGAGCTTTGGGACCATGTGGATTGTCAACAAATCAAAGCCGTATTTCTAACGATGAGTGATTTTGCGTCAAACAGCAACACGCTCAAGGAAATGAATCGCGTCAAAAATCGAAATTTCAAAGTGTTTACCATCAGTCATTACCCGGATGAAACCATCAAATACCACAGAATGGGTGCTGAGTATGTATTCGAATACAAAGAATATCTGGGCAAAGACTTTGTTGAAAATGCTCTCGAGCAGAAAAAAATCAGTGTGAATTGACACGTCATCACGCCATTTCCTCAAAAATACGCGCAACAGCCGGACAAATGAGACTGTTCTTATAGGTCAAGTCGAGAATCTGAAACATGTTTTTTCGGTCGGTATGAGGATATTCTCTGCAGGCTTTAGGTCGAAATTCGTAAACCGAACATGTGTTGTCAGGCTGCAAAAACAGACAAGGAGATTGTTTGAGCACATAATCGTTTTCTTCATCCATGATAAGATAGCTTTCAATAAATGTTGCTTCGGGCATCCTTAAATGTTGCGCGAGGCGCTTGATGTCCACATCCCTGAATATCGGACTTGTCGTCTTGCAACAGTTGGCGCATTTGAGGCAGTCGATTTGCTCGAAGACTTGATCATGCAATTCGTGAAATTGAGCATCCAATTCCTTGGGCTTGCGTTTTTGCCATTGCTTGCTCAGTTTCTTGTTTCTGTCTTTATTGCTCTTGGCGCGCTCCAGGTCCTTGTTATATTCCATGCATGGGATTTTGTTGAAAATTGTTCCGTTTCAATGATCCATTATTATACCTCATTGAGGTCATTATTGATTGGTGTAGTAGTTGAAGTCTTGCATCACCGTGCGAATGAAATCTGTGTCATTTTTGCTCGTGTCAGTCGTTAAGATGACTGATTCTATCTTATTTCGGAGTTTTTTAAGTGTTGCAAGATCCTTGTTTTTTAGCGCATTCTCAAATGCTTCTTTGATGATGCGCATGTCGTTATCAGAAAGGCGAATGACTTGGTTGTAAGTGGGTTGATAGCCCTTTTCCAGTTCAAGCAAAATCGTCTGATCGATACCCACTTCTTTTTTGGTAGATATCACAACCGTTTCTGCCGCTAGATCACCCAAGCGCTGCGATTTTTCACTGGCTGAAACAGCAATAAAACCCACAATGCCCATGGCTGGAAACCAATCCACTAGGAAAAACATCCACCGAATAAGCGCATTCTCCCAGGAATACGGTTCGCCATCCAAACGAACCACTTGAAGTTTCATGAGCAATTTGCCTACTGTTCTCCCTCGAAGTAGCGCTTCCATCCAAAAGGAATATGAATAGACCGGAAGGAAAAGCAAAATAAATATGGCCATGAGTTCCCAATAGTCATACTCCCAAACTGATCTACCGTAAATAGATTCGAAAATACCTTCAATCGTTTTGAATAGGATGATGATAATGGTGTAATCTATGGCCTTGGCTAAAAACCGTTTACCCAACTCTGCAATTGGAAAATTGATTTCAATATTTTGTGGCGTATGTAAGGCTACTTGTTGCATTATTTCTACATTAGCGCATCATGAGAGAGGTCGCCTTTATTGCACAAAATAAACCATATTGGTTGAAAGTTGAGCAAATCATTGATGGAAAATCACCAACCCATCCGGATGAATTGGTGGAAACCTACAACAAGTTGATGAACGATTTAGCCTTTGCGAAAACCTATTATCCGAAGAGCAAGCTTGTTCACTATCTGAACTATATCTGTGCGCAGTTGCATCTTGTTATTTATATAAAACGCAGATACAGCTTTGAAGGGGTAGTGCGGTTTTTCAAAACGGAGGTTCCGCTGTTGGCTTATGCCTACCGAAAGTTCATATATTTCGCATTCGCCCTGTTTTTTATGATTGTGGCCATTGGCGTTGTTTCAGCAATCGAAGATGAGCCTTTTGTGCGCCATGTGCTAGGAGAGAACTATGTAAACACCACCATCAACAACATTGAAGAAGGAAATCCTGTGAGTATCTACAAGTCTGGAAGTGAACACGGAATGTTTATCGGAATAGCGTTCAACAATCTGCGCGTCGGAGCAATGATGTATTTCTATGGCATGTTATTCGGCTTGGGTACGTTTTATGTTCTTTTCAGCAACAGCATGATGCTGGGCGCTTTCCAGACCATGTTTTACATACATGGCGTTTTGAAAAAAAGTATGCAAGGTATATGGATTCACGGCTCAATGGAAATTTTCGCGATGGTAATTGAAGCTGCGATGGGCTTTGCATTGGCCGCAAGTTTTATTTTTCCTGGAACCTATTCACGCTTGACCTCCTTTAAAATCGGATTCAAAAACACATTTAAGATTTATTTGAGCACATTTCCTTTTACAATAGCGGCTGCTTTTCTCGAGGGCTATGTCACACGCTATGCCATAGAGATGGGCGCCTTCGCTGCTTTTGCTATCATTTTCCTAACTTTAGGAACCATTGCCTATTACTACCTGATACTTCCGTTTCGTGTTCATCAAAGCCTGTCCGCAAATTCTTTATGAAGTACTTGCTGAACATAATCTTTCATCTGGTGATGCAGCTTTTGTGCCCCACAAGTGCTTTTTTGAGTCAATCAACCTATACAGCCCATGCGGGTTTCAGAATGGTCTTAGCGCAAAATATCGAAACAAATTCCACGGTTGAAGACTTTTTGTACGAAGAGCAAACCGGTGATCTATCGTTACGAGATACTTTAAGCAACAATTACAAGTCCAGAACCTTTCGACGTGGCTGGGAAGGGAATTACCAATCCGATGAATTTAATTATGCCGATGTTGAGGAGAACAAGCAGGAACTTCCTGAAATAGACGTTTCGGGTGACTGGTCCGGTTTTTTTGAGGTGATGATTGTAGTCGCTAAAATTTTGGGTTTTGCCATTCTTGGTTTTTTGGTTTATTTGATTGTACGCGCCTTGCTCACGGGAAGTGGTTTCTCAATAACGCGAAGTGACCGACCCAAATCAAGTTTTAACATTGAACAAATTCAAACCGACTTATTGGATGGCGACTGGATTGCATTAATGAATAAGGCAGTCGAGCAATCGGAATACAAGTTGGCGGTTCGCTATTATTTTCTGGCTTACTTGAAAGCGTTGCATCTGCAAAAACGTATTGAATTGCACCCGGACAAGGTCAATCGCGATTATCGCAATGAACTGAGTGATTACGCTGTCAAAAGCGAGTTTGAGGTGCTCAGTCGACTTTATGACTATTGCTGGTTTGGTGATTTTGAAATAGATAAAGAACAATTTGAGAGAGTCCGAATGTTGTTCGACGAGGCCTTGAAAAAATGATTTTCTCATGGAAATATCGCTGTTTGGTGCTTGGTTTAATCCTTGTCCTGAGTTCATGTGAATCCGGTAGAAAGAATCGTTCTGTGGATTGGTTTCCCTATTACGAATTGGAAAAAACCACGCCTTTTGGACTCTATATCTTCAATGCTGAGTTGGACTTAGTCACACCAAAATTTGCAGATGTGACCCGAACAACCCGCAGCGTTTCTGGTATTGTAGAGCGCGAGTTGAAAAAAATACCATTCGAGCGAACTACAACGTATCTATACATCGATGCGCACTGTAAGATGAATTCAGCCTCACGGCAAGCGCTGAAGGAAATGGCGTACTCCGGTGCTCACGTTTTTATTGCTTCTCACGAGCTGAATCACCCAGAATTTTTGGTTGAGGGAGCCGCGTATAGAAGCAATTCCATGTTCTTCAATTTGGGTCATGACAGCCTGCATCTCTTCTTGAACGACGGTAAAATCAGTGGTTCGTGTGATCGCATTCAAGAAAAATCGTATTTCGAAATTCTGGATTCCTCACAAGTGGTTCCTTTGGGATATTATTCGAAATCAGAGAAGTCTTCTGAGCGCTTTTGCAATTTCATTGCCGTTCGATACGGTGAGGGTTTGATTTATTACCACACCATGCCCGAGGTTTTTACCAATTACTTCTTGAAAATCAAAGACAACTACAAATACACGCAAGCACTGATTTCGCATTGGAAATTTGGAAACATATTTTGGTTTGTGAACTATAAAACGGAATTTGAGGGCGACTATGGCATGTTGTCTTATCTGTTCAGTCAACCCGCACTGACTGCTGCTTGGTATTTGTTGTGGCTAATCTTGATTCTGGCGGTTTTTACCTATGCCAAAAGGACGCAACGCACCATTCCTGTACTCAGAACGAAGTCTAATTTCAGTCTGGAATATGCTAAGGGTGTGGCGCGTTTTCATTTGCTTCAGAGGAATTATCACGGACTCATTGAGAAGTATCTTGTGGTTTTCTTGGACAAAATGCGTTCAGAATACCGATTAGACACTTCGACCATTGATATTGATTTTGCGCATAAATTGCATGCCATGACCAATTGCGATCGTTTGGCAGCAGAAGATTTCGTGAAATTTGTTAAAAAACACCGTTCGAGGTCAGTATCCTTTGATTTTGACTTTGAAGAATTGCGTGTATTGATAAAAAAAATAAACCTCTAAATACTAGAAGATGGAAAATGAAAATTTTGAATTTGAATCCCGCCTCGATTTTTCTGCGTTGCGCGCGTCGATGGATCAAGTAAGGCAGGAGATTGGGAAAGTTATCGTCGGTCAACCACAGCTCGTGGATCAACTCCTGGTGGCTCTATTAGCCAAAGGTCATGTTTTAATAGAGGGAGTGCCCGGGGTAGCCAAAACAATGACTGCCAAGCTTTTGTCGCGATGTTTAAATATGAATTTCAGCAGAATTCAATTCACTCCGGATTTGATGCCTTCTGACATCATTGGTACCGCAATTTTTGATGCTTCCAAGGCAGCGTTTAGCTTCAAAAAAGGACCAATCTTTTCAAATTTTGTGTTGATTGACGAAATCAACAGGGCGCCTGCGAAAACGCAGTCAGCGTTGTTTGAAGTGATGGAAGAGCGTCAAATAACTGCGGATGGCGTACAATATGCCATGGAGGCTCCATTTGTGGTGATTGCTACCCAAAATCCCATAGAACAAGAGGGGACTTACCGATTGCCTGAAGCCCAACTCGACCGTTTTTTGTTCAAGATTAAAGTGGCGTACCCTTCGTTGCAAGAGGAGGAGCAGATTATTTTGCGTGCGCATGATTCCGGGGATCGCGAGAAAATTCTTGTTGTAAATCAGGTGCTTGGAAGCAAGGAATTGATTGAATATCAAAATTTGATTCGGAAGATTGCGATTAAAAAAGAATTGATCGCTTACATTGCCAAAATTGTTTGCACCACGCGTGAGCACCATCTCATTTATCTCGGGGCCTCGCCAAGGGCGTCGCTGGCCATGTTGACGGCTTCACAAGGCTATGCTGCACTAGAAGGACGCGATTTCGTGACGCCCGACGACATCAAGTTGGCTGCTACAAGTGTGTTGAACCACCGCATCGTTGTGGCTCCTGAAAGAGAAATGGAAGGACTTACTGTTGAATTGGTGATCGCACAAATCATAGAATCCATACCCGTTCCCAGATAACGTGAGGGCAATTCGAAACATATTTGAAAATTTGTTTTTTACCCCGCGATTTTTCGTGGGACACCTGCTCTTTGTTTTTCTTTTTGTATTGGCGTATGCGTTCGATTGGATGTTTTTTTGGGTGAGCATCCTTCTCATTGTATTTTGGAGTTTTACCATGCTCGAGTTGTTTTATCTTTTTGCCTCAAGAAAGAAAATTACAGCGATTCGACAAGTTCCCGACAAATTTTCAAATGGTGATCAGAACAGTATCATTCTCCTGATGAAAAGCGATTTTAAACTCAAGATGTACGCCGTTGTTATCGATGAGTTACCCGAACAGTTTCAAAGTAGAACTTTTGAATACCGTACCGGTTTGGAAATGAATACGCAAGTTCCATTAAATTATGTTCTGCGGCCGCTTGAACGCGGGGTCTATAATTTCGGGGCAGTACACATTTTCGCATCCACATGGCTGGGTTTGGTGCAAAGAAGATTTAGTGGTGCTCGCGCGCAAACGGTTAAATGTTATCCCTCATTTTTGGCACTTCGAGGCATGGATATTCGTGCAATTGCCAACGAACATGTTGTGATGGGGTCGAGAAAAATTCGCCGCTTGGGCAGTTCTATGGAGTTTGAGCAAATTAAGGAATACGTCATTGGTGATGACGTGCGCAATATCAATTGGAAGAGCACCGCCAAACGCGGACAATTGATGGTGAATCAGTTTCAAGACGAAAAGTCTCAAGATATTTATGTAGCGATAGATACCGGTCGAACCATGGAAATGCCATTCAACGGTCTCTCGCTATTGGACTATTCGATCAACGCCTCGCTGATGCTCTTGTCCGTGGTTTTGGAAAAATACGACAGGGCGGGGATGTTCACTTTCGGCAGAAAGATTGACAACAAAATTGTCGCCGACAAGCGACCCAATCAAATGCAGCGCATGCTGGAAAGTTTGTATGCCATTGATACAAAATTTGAAGAAACCAACTTTGCATCGCTTTATGTTCAAATCAAAAAGGACATCAGACATCGGTCTTTGCTTATTCTGTTTACGAATTTTGAGTCGTATGACGGTTTGCAACGCAACTTGCCCTATTTGGTGGCATTGAATAAAAATCATTTGGTTTTGGTCGTTTTCTTTAAGAATGAAGAACTCAACATTTTGGCTCAATCAGAAGCGCTCAATAAGGAGCAATTGTCAGAACGCATCGTAGCTGCAAAGTTCGAGCACGACAAACGCGTGATGGCAAAAGAACTCTCTCGACATGGTGTTTTGACTTTACTCACCGGTCCGTCCGAACTGAACCTAGATGTGATTAATAAGTATCTTGAAGTTAAATCTCGGGGACTGATATAGGAACTAGTCTGTCGAAGGAATAGGTTAAAAATAACCTATTTGAAAAAGGTTAAAAATAGTCTAATTCGGAAAATTGTCCGGTACTAAGTTTGTGTCGTGGTGGACAATAGCGAAAGCATATGTTCTAATCGAGTTAGAAAGTAGAGACTTATCAAAACCGACTGACAAAATTAGAACTATGCTTTTTGCGTTTTTGGCGCTACGCACTATATTTGAAAACCAATAACTAATATAATATGAGCGAGAAAGGAATATTTGGCGGAGAGCCGATCTCAAAAGAGGAGGCAGCGGTAATGACTGCGCGATACCGCACCATGAACCCTGGGGCGGTTCTTGGGCATAGGATTGATGCCAGCTTTGTTCGAGATTTGTTGGATCAGGAGGGTTGTTTTGGCTTGCGTATGTATCACGCCTTGGATGCCAGCAATCAACCTACGCTCGTTATGGTCGGAACGGATGAAAATGGTGATGATATGCTGGACCTAGTCATGGATAAAATGTTTCCTTGCCCCAGACTTTGCTCCAAGCCAAACGTTTTGAATGGATGATTTGTATTTAATCACCACTGTCCGATAAAAATACAAATTAATCGTTTTGCGTTTTGAAAGCCTT
>JBBIIM010000038.1:0-32593 GCA_037446475.1 Crocinitomicaceae bacterium
ATCCTCAACAGGAAATCCCGCTTTTCTAAAAAGTTTTATCGGACAACAGTGAATACAATTGATTATTTCTGTAAAAAATCGACTTTCCCCCAATCGCAACACCGTGAATTACTGGTAGATTAAATGTTTGCCAAATAAATCCATCATCGTCAGATTTCGAAACTATATTTTGTTGAAAATTCGCAAGCCATAATCTGTTTTGACTATCAGTTAAAAAGGCATCGGAGAGTGAAGGGTTGTCCCAAGGCCAGATAGAACCAGAATTTAGGTTAATAGATATTTGAGTTAAATACGTCCAACTGGAATCAGATGCTTTATAAAGTTCATTACCGTTTCGTACAATAAAAACACTAGTTGTACTTTGGTTTTTTTTTTACAAATAAGCCATCAAAAAAATCATGATCTTCAGCGACAATTGGAACCAATTGAGTATGAGCATATTCAAAGCAAAATGTAATTGTAATAATTGTTAACAGATTTTTCATAGTTTAAAATAATTAATGTTTCTCCACCCTATACTCTCTCATTCCCACGCTGGAATGAACAGTCAAAACATAAACACCAATTGCCAAATTGGAAATATCAAGTTCCATAGATACACAAGCGTCACTTTTTGTTAAAACTCGCTGACCTGTGCTGCTGAATACTTGTACGTTGTGAATAATTGCGCCGTCGATTTCAATATTTATTAAATCAGATGAAGGATTTGGATACACCTTTATGTTTTTAATTTCAACACCTTCTAGACCTACAGGACTAATATTTATGATGTTGGACGTATAAGAACAACCATCTGACGTGTATAGAATAGCATAATATTCTCCGCTGATGGTTGGGGTATAGTTCAAATCTGTACTTTCGGATTGCACAATAATCCCATCTTTTATCCAAATAATTTCGCTGACTTCAACACCCAAATTACTCAAAAACAAGTCTGTTGGAAGATTCTCACCATTACTTGAAGAAAGCAGTAAATCTAAACTGTCGCAGACAAAATCATAATTCTCTCTAACGATAAAATATACAGTGGTTGAATGACCGTTGTAGTTGTATATCACTTGTGCCTCTCCTACTTCAACGGCTGTGAATTCTTTCTCATTTTCGCTGAACTCTAAAACACTTCCTGAGTAACTTGGAGTTGCATTAACAATACTGACATTACTTGGATAAACTCCTTTTATTAATGGTCTGTATTCATCTCCGATCCACATTTCTTTTACTTGCAACTCAGGTTGTATCCCTAACAATTCTTGACTTTCAAATGGTATAATATGAATCTGTTTTCCTGAAAAAATCAATTTTGTGGTGTCATTTTCTAATGAATATTTTGCGCGCGCAAAAATATTCAATGGTCCAAGAATGTCATTTGGAATTTGTACATTAAAGCTCGCATGACCATCGATGAGTGACGTTGTAGCATAAACTTCTTTCCCGAAAATCAATTCTACTTCTTGTAAATATGCTGTGTCAGTCACATAAACTTGAAGGGTTTTATAGGTGTCCACCTCAAGACTATCTGTTGAAGGAGTAACGATTAGTAATTTTTCTAAATCTACTTCAATCAAAATTTTTGAAAAGTCGAGATCGTCGAGAAAACTAATTACACGACTGGTATTATGCGTTGGATTTGGTGAAACAATTCCAGAGTAATTTTCATTTTGTGGAATAAACAAGAAATTACTTGAGTTCACATTGGAGTTTAATAAATCTACAACTCGACTCACTACATTCGGATTTGCCGTTACGTTATTCGGGGCAGAAGTGTGAGCTGTGTGATCAAAGATGCTAACACTATTGGCGTTAACCAAAGGCAAGCCCGCTGATTGACTGAAAATATCTACAACGCCATCGCTATCATAAAGAAAAGAATAAGCATTCCATGTTGATGCAACAAAATTATAAGAATCAATTATTTTTACCGCTTTCAAAATTGCTTTAACCCCGGGATCCCAGTTTGAAGTGTTTATTTCTTGCAGATCTTCTAAAAGTTCAACTGATGTTGTTGCGTATTCAATAATGTCAAAAAGCCATCCATAAGTGCCAATGAATTCTTTTAAAAAAGCCAATTGTTCGGACATGGCTTCGGTAAATGATGGTAGGACAGGTAATGGTAATACACCAGGATACAAATCACCGACAATTAAATGAGAGCGCAATTGGGTTTGTGGAAAATATACTCCACCATCTAATGCTAGATTTGATATGGCCTGAGATGGCATCAAATCATAACTGTTCAAAATGGGCCCGCTAAATCCAAGTATATTAGCCCATTGAGATAAAAGCACAGCCATATTCTGATTGTTCGAAGGTCTCGGACGAACGATAGAATACATCTTATTATTAGGATCATTTAAATATCTGTTTCCAAAGTCCAGCAGCGACCCCATTGAGCCAATCATCAATAAATCAGGACTTATTGCTAGGGCAGTGTTGAACATATCAATCCCTTTAATTACAACGTCTGCGATTGGCGAACCATTGTGCGGTGTTCCAAGGGTAATAAGTTTATGTATATATCCTTTACCGTAGTTTTTCCTTAATTCGTAAAACTCTGGCAACATTGCGCATGAGCGCGCCACGCATCCACCCATACTATGACCTACATAATCAACTTGACAGCTAGCAAAACCATTTAATCTGTCTTGTTCAAGAAGATACTGAAAAGTATGAGATGCACCTGCTCCAATACCCAAAAGTGCTTTTGCATTATTTATGAAAGAGGCTCCTGACATCATTCTTACCTTGGTGCTTTCAAACTGTAAGTTTTCAAAAAGAACTATTCCATTTAATTTGAATCCATCAAACGTGTGTTCATCACCTCTTAAACCATGGGCAAATAAGACTTGAGGTCGTTTAATAATAATGGGTAACTCAACTTGCTCTATTGAACCATCTAGCTTGTGAATAAACACATTCGCCACAACAGTTCGTCGACTGGCTGCTTCGTCTGCTGGGTTAGTACCTCTAAAATCATCTGGTGAAACGTACCAAAACCACAAATGATTATTGACAACATCATCGCTTGTTACATTAGTTTCAGTGGCATTATTTCCTTCATTAGAGAAATTTACTATTTGGGTTGCTGGCATAACCTTGCCTAGGTAGTTATTCGAATTGTCAAACCCGTTAGACAACGTTATTGTAGCATGAGAAATATCACCACTTGAAGTACCCACTTTTATATAAAGTCTTGAAACACCATCAGCGACAACACCGATGGGAGCAACTGGATTAGTATCATAACTTTTGTCCCATTCTAGAGAAACCATACTACTTGAGGTTATGACATTGAAAGTTGGACTTTCAGCAATAATTACATTATTATAATTATCCTTTACTCTGAACTTAGCGTTTTCAGTCACATTTGTTAACACCGTCTGAGTTTGAAAATTTACATCACTGTTTATTCGAGCATTCCCTGAAATTTGTGCGTTTCCTGAAATTGGTTGCCAATTTGATGTCGGACTACTTTGATATTCAACAATGTAATCATAAAACCTTCTAGCTGAGTTCGCCAACACAGGATATTCATAGTTGTTGTGATTGAGCACCATCTTGTCTGTCCAAGTGATCAAAACTGAATGACCAGTTCGAAAAGTTTGGTTTTCAATTGGATGTGTTATTTTTAAATTTTGAGGCTCGTTCCCGGAAATAAAAAATGTCTTTAATGGCGAATTATGAGATGTTATGATGTCGAAAGCCCTAACCGCAGCACCTCCTGGTAATGCATTCTGAGGCGGGGTGTATTGGTAACTGAAAACACCATTACTGTCGCATGGAATCGTAACATTATATAGGCCACCTGCGCCAAAAAACTTGAGAATCAAATTCTGATTAGGCGTGTAGTTGTATCCATAAATTGTAATCTGCTCTGTAAAATCGACAGTTGTACTGCTTAGAAACAAAGTTGGCAAACCATCAATATATATTTGAGGTAAAGTGTCTATAGATGAAGACATGATTGGCGTCCATCTACCAGCTTTTGTTTTAAATCGGTAATTCATATACTGCGCACCTGTTGGCCAATTGGCCTCAGCTTGCTGTAAAAGTAAAATGCCTTCATTGGTTTGGTTGGTGACGATGTTTGTAGTTTGTTTGTTGGCAAAATCACTGTCAAACCAAAACTCCATGGACATGATTTTATCATTCACATTCAACATCAAATCTTTGTGAGAAGACAGAATTGGCGACCATTGATTGTATTTACTCTTAAAGCGATAATAGATGATTTGTGCTTCTTCAGGCCATGAAATATCAGCTTCTTGAAGATTTAATGTACTATCAACATTGAAAATCGCTGAAGTGGAGAGCAGTGTCTTATCGGCAAAATTATTATCGAACCAATATTCTACAAACACTGGATAAATGGTTGTGTCTAAGCTATTGAAAACCTGTTTACTTTGAATCGGACTCCAATTGTTGGAATTGTCTTTAAAGCGATAATAAAGTGTCTCATAAAACTCGTTCGTACCGTTGTCTGGAAAGTCAATGGGAAAATTTGTTTCATCATTCAAATCTGTTGAAATTGATGCGAGCACACGACTTGAAAAATCATTGTTGAACCAATATTCCACCTGAACGATTTGTTGGGAATATGTCAAATGACAGAATCCGAGCAAAATAAAAAACCACAACTTTTTCATCTCTCTATATTTAATTGGTTTGTGGCACTACTTTGACCCTGAGCTTAAATTCTTCATTTTGCACATCCAAGAAACTGTTGTTTTCGATGATGTGTGGATTTATAGGTTGACCACCGTCTTTCCAAGGAAAATTACCATGGTAAATTCCTATATTTTGAATTGGAGCTGATGAGGATAATGTGAAATCAGAGAGCAAATTAGTTGCGCCTTGATTATTATAGAAATATGAATTCAATGTGCCTCCATTTCCATTAGCACAAAGCGTGCTAATCATTTGATTACCAAATATTAAGTTGCAATTTACTTGTGCAACACTATTATTTACTTTGAAGCCAAAAATCACACAATTATAGAATGTTGAGTTTACACAATTCCCTTGCAGACTCCCTCCACCCCATATTATTCCGAGAACCACGGTATTATAGAATTGACAAAAATTAGTCGCAACATTTGTAAAATTTCCTGTGTTGACAATTTGCCCTATAGTTTCAATAACACAGTTGTTTATGTTGCTATAATTTCCGCCGTGAAAGGTTCCGTGAATGACGCAATTGATAAAATTATGATTATTGCCTCCAGCATTTATAGCAGCAAAGCACCTCCTAACAATCACATTATTTGTTCTAACTCGTATTGTGTTGTTTGTTCTAATACCCTCTAGAATTAAACCTTGGGCATCACTTCCAATTAATATGTCTCCTATAAACGTGCTTACAGGCAAAAGTCTCTCAATAAGGTCATTATACCCAGTCCCAATAATATGCACATTTTTTTGTATGCTGTCCGTCAAAGAATAAATGCCACCTGGCAAATATATTTTATCATTTGGCTGAGCAATGTCAATCGCTTGCTGCAAAGTAAAAGCAATGGTGTCGGTAACAACACCTTTTATGGCAATTAAGGGTTGCTGGGCATTTAGGCCAATTGTAAAAAACAGAACAATCGGTAATACAAGTAATTTCATAAGTCGAGATTTTAGATGCTAATAAATTAAATTGTTGCAACAAACCTACCCATTCTCCCCCTCCCCTCCAACCCTCCAAAACCCACTTTCCGGTCAACCAACCCATTTCTCGGGTGAACAACCAAAACTATCTTGTAAACAGACCAAAATAAATTTTCACACAGCTCAAAATCAACGGATTTCCGACGAAAAATCCAGTTCCCTGCCTAGATTATACGATTCGCAAGATAAAATACCCTATTGACAAAACAGATAAGAATTCGAGCTTTAGGAAGTGGGCGTTGATATTACTTTGGGCTCGAAAAAAACTAAATTTTATGAGAAAAACAGGTATCTTTTTATTCGGTATTGCGCTGATTTTGAGCAGTTGCGAGGAAGTTCAACAATTTACGCAAACACCTTCAAAAATTGTTGCACCGAAATTTACAACCATTGATAAGCTCATTCAGCTCACACCGGGCATGAGTTTTTCTGAGGTGGTTTCAACTTTGGGTTGTGAACCTTATGATGTATTCACTATCAATGATGCGACAGACAAAACTGTTTTGATTTGGCATTATAAAAAGTTCAAGCGATCTGAAAACCCTTTTGTATTGGACTCTCGAGCAGGAGCAAGCACAGGAGATGAAGTTATGTGTTGCCTGGAAGTGGTATATGTAACATTTGAGAATCAAAAATTTGTAAAATTGATTACGGATGCAGGCAAGCTGAACAATGCCGCTCCGGTTGAAGTGAAAAGTGACTCCGGTCCAGCACCTCTATTCAAACTCCGCTAAATCATTGAAAATCTCGAATTTCAATGTCAAAAAGTCGTCTTGTGGTGGGGACGGCTTTTTTGTTTTTTGTAGGTAAAAACCATTGTTTTTTAGCGTACAGACTGTAAAAACCTAACGAGCCTACCGTTAATCATTCTCATTGCAGCCAAGAAACATTTCGTTGGAAGCGCTAATACGATTCATAGTATTAACCGCACAGTGTTTAAATTGCAGACCATTTTAGTTTTTTTGAACCGTCAAGGCATTAAGACAATTCAGGATTTTCATGAAGTTCTTTTCTCTCTTACTGAATCATAACTCCTTTAACGATAGATATCATCAGGTTAAGTTTTTATAAATCAGAATAGTTCAGTTTTACAACCAATCGTCAAAAGCCAATAGTGAAGCCTATTTTGCAATCAAAAATTCCAATTTTACTGCATTGAGATAGGTTTCACTGATCGGGATTTTAACCGGCTCAGCTTGTTTGCTCGATTCGAGATTGATGATTTTTTGCGTGGTGTTGATCATCTGCACGTATTTCGGATTGATGATGTAGCTTTTGTGCACACGCAAGAACGGTTTGGGCAATGTGCTTTCCAACTCCTTCATGGTTTTGCAAACGGTCATGGCTTTTTGGTTGTTCCTGTAGATGGTGCAATAGCTGTTGTCTGCGGTGATGTATTCAATTTCATCGAGCAACACAAAGTGATGACCTTCTGTGTTTTTGATAATCAAATGTTGTTGACCATCCAAGAAACAACGCTCGAATTTTTGTAGGGCTAAAGCCAATTCATCGGGGTCGACGGGTTTGTCCAAAAAGTACAACACATCCTGGTTCACGGCACTTTTGGCATACTTATCCACAGCGGTGGTCATGATGATGTATGGCCGCTTTGTAGTGTGTTGACGAATTTCTTTGATCAGGTCAAAACCATTTTCATTACCCAATTCGACGTCGAGAAAAATCAAATGAGGACTCAATGATTTTGCTTTGACGATGCCCTGAGTTAAGGTCTCCGCCGTACCGATTTCTTGAAAGTTTGGAAAATTTTTGAGTGCCACTTGAAGGTTTTTCATGGCACCCGGATTGTCTTCTACAATGAGGTAATTATAGGTCATAAGGTATGCTTTTAGGTTTGGGTGGCGGAAACAAATTTAAGGGCTCAACAGATTGAATGGTGCGATGATGTTTTCTATTTTGTGAAAATGGTTATTATTCGGTTGAATGAGGTAATCTATGCAGTGAATAAGATGAAAACTGAGTTGAATAATTCCATGCTGTTGTGGTAATTTGGGTTCAATAGAATGAAATCAGGCATCATTCGTAGTTGTAATCCAAAGGAATTTTCACTTCTACCTGAGTTCCTTGTTCCAAGTCGATAATTTCGAAAGAAGCCTTACGGTCATTACGCATGTTCAAGACTTCAAAAAGTCTTTTGTAGGTTACCGTTCCGATGCCGCTATCGTTCATAATGGCTTGTTTTCTACCGACGCCATTGTCGCGCACAACAATATGAATCACATCGTTGGCTTCTGATACCGAAACTAGAATTTTTCCTTTGCCCCTTAAAGCTCTCATGCCGTGTTTCACTGAGTTTTCAACGAGGTTTTTCAATAAAAGTCTGGGTATTTTAAGCATCTCGTGATTCAAATTTACATCCACTTCAAATTCGAAGGGTTCTGTAAAATGAGTTTGTTCAAGCGTAAGGAAATCTCGGATTTGTTGTATTTGCTCGTTCAATTCTTGCGTAATTTTTCCACTCAAACTGGATTTTACAATGTTCAGTAGTTTCAGCATTTTTCGGTAAGCATCCGGTGCTTTGTCCTGTATTTCAGGTGAAATACTAGCCAGCATGTTTTTAATTTCGTGCGGGTCGAGTTGTTTGTTCAATTGCTCCAACTCCTTTTCCACGATGTTTTTTTGCATGGTCATGAGGCTGTTGAGAATTTCTAGTGATCGTTTTTTGTTTTGCTGACGGAAACCGAGCCAAACAGCGATGAGCAAAAACAACAAGACTATTGCACCAAAGCTCGCATAGAGTTTTGCATTTTTTTCTTGCTCCAATTCCAGCGCCTGTTCTGCAATTTGCTTTTCCTTTTTTTCAGTTTCAAAGAGCACCTCCTGCGCTGCTATGGCTTTAATTCTCTCTTCATTCAAGAATTCTTTTTCGACGTTTTTGAGCGCATTGAAGTACGTTTCAACTCGATCAAAATCTCGGTATTCCAATGAAATATCAATAAGTTTTTCCAGTGTCAACTTTTTGTCTTTCAGGAATTCACTTTGAGAGAAAATTTCGAGCGCTTTCTCAAAGTACTCATAAGATTCCTTGTGTTTTTTGAGCGAATGACAAGAAACTCCCTTTTGATAGTAAGCCCTTCCGCTTCCGTACAAATTTTCCATTTCATCGAATAGACTGCGGGCTTCATCGAAGTACTTCAATGCCAAATCGTATCTCTTGTTTTCCTGTTCTATTTCTCCGAACAACAATTTGACATCACCCAAATTATAGGTGGTTCCAATTTCATTCAAAATTTTCTCAGACTTTTTCAAGTAGTCAATGGCTTGATTTAGATTCTTTGTTTTGAACTCGCTTTGGGCCAAATTCAAAAGTACTGTTGCATTAGCCAGAGGGTAGTCTGCTTTTTCGAAGTATTCCAATGCCAGCAAATTGAATTTCCTACTTTTCTCATATTCCTCTAGGTTGTCATATATGGCCGCAATGCTGTTGTAATTGATCCCTATAGAGATAGGGTCGTTAATTAGCTCATTGATTTTCAGTGATTCGAATAGGTTGTTCAATGCCAATTCATAAACCCCCAACTGATTGTATGCATCACCAAGCCCGCCCAAACTTGTTGCAATGTGAAAATCCAATTCTTTGTGGTACTTGGCATTTTTCAAAACCTCTAGGGCATCTTGATACATAAAAACTGCATCTTTCAATTGGCCTTTGTTGAGGTAAACTTGAGCGAGGGAATTTTGATACGTTGCAACGAACCAAATACTACTTCCGTCGTTGTTTTTGTAATTCTTTATTGACTCGATTGCAAGTAAATAGTTTTTCTCAGCCTCATCCAAATCGCCGTCGATAAGTGCACAGTTACCCATGGTGTTGTAGGCGCGTGCAATTAGATCGAATTGAGTAACCTTCTTTTTTTGGAGAATTTTTCGTGCACATTCTTTGGCTTTGTTTGGATCGGTAGGTTCGTAAGATTGAGCCAACAAACTCAAAACTTCCAGATTCGTGGTGTCTCTATTGAAAATCTTCTGAAGACTATCACTGTTGGTCGGCATTTGTGTGAAACACACCTTTGTCGGTGCAAGAAAAATCCAAATCGTTAATAGCGAGTAAATTGAATAAAATTTAGTCATTTTTGGTGGTTTTCGGTTCGTACAAATAAACGAAATTGCGTGGATTCTGTTAAAAAAAAATAGAATTATTAAAGCGCTTAATAATCTGGAACAAATCCATTTTTCGAGTGTTTTTTCTACTTTCGCCTTCTTCAAAATGTCATGATTAAAACACTACTACTTCATTGCTTAATTTTGAGTTCTTCTTCCTTGTTTGCCCATGCGTTTCATGTAGGTTTGGCCTCCGTGGATTATGAGGAAGAGAAAAAAATGATGTTTTGCACCTTGCAATTGGAATCTTCCGATTTCAAACATTGGCTGGAGGATTTGAACCGAGACTTTAATTTAGAATCAATTACTGCGAACAAACAAAACAGCACTGAATGGAAGTCTTTTGGAGATTTTATTCTGAAACATTTCGCAGCCAAAACAAATGTTCAAGCGGTTGACTTTGAGCTTTTTGATGCTGAAATTGAACGCGATGGAAGACTGTTTGTCTATTTGTTTGCAGTTGATATTCAGCCCTTTGAAAGTATAAGTTGGCGTTATTCTCTGCTTATGGGTCATTCTATGGAGCAGCAAAACAAAATGGAATTCAAGTATATTCGCGGTGCTAAAACTGAGGTTTATTTTGCGTATTTTTTCGAAAATGAATCCGCTCAAACGCTAATACTCAAGAAAGATTAAACCATGATTAAGAAATTTTTACCCCTTGTTTTCTTTGTTGGAACTGCCCAAATTGCATTTTCTCAATGGGAAGACAAATTCAAACAAATGGACGATTTGCTGCCCACACCAAACGTGTATCGGACAGGTTCGGGCGCACCGGGACATAAATATTACCAGCAAAAAGCGGATTACAAAATCGCCATTGAATTGGATGACGAAAAGCAAATCATTCGCGGTGAAGAAACGATTACCTACACGAATAATTCGCCCGATCCCTTGAGCTATTTGTGGTTGCAGCTCGACCAAAACATGAAAGCGAAAAATTCGCACAGCAAGCTCATAGAGGTGGAGCGTATGGAAAGCTTTAAGACTATTCAAGATATCGAAAAGCGTTTTTTTGAGTTTGATGGTGGTTTTAAAATTGACTGGATCAAATCCATGAGCAACGAGGATTTGAGTTATGCGATTAATCAAACCATGCTTCGCATTGACTTGAAGAACGCTTTGCGGCCTGGAGCATCAATTTCCTTCAAAATCAAGTGGTGGTACAACATCAACGACCGCATGAAAATTGGTGGCCGCTCGGGGTATGAGTACTTTGAGGAAGACAAAAATTACCTGTACACAATAGCGCAGTTTTTCCCTAGGATGTGCGTGTACGACGATGTCAACGGCTGGCAAAACAAACAGTTTTTGGGTAGGGGAGAGTTTACGCTTCCTTTCGGGGATTATGAAGTTGAAATTACGGTTCCGGCTGATCATGTGGTGGGTGCAACCGGAGAATTGCAAAATGCGAATGTCGTTTTAACCGCTGAGCAACGCCGTCGTTTTCAGCTGGCTCGCACCTCCGACAAACCCATCATGATAATTACCGAAGCTGAGGCTAGAGAGGCGGAGTCTAAGCGTGCGACAGGCAAGAAAAAATGGATTTTTAAAGCGAAAAATGTCCGTGATTTTGCTTTTGCGTCGTCAAGAAAGTTTCTATGGGATGCCATGGGCGTGAAGCAGGGCAACAATACCGTGATGGCGATGTCCTACTATCCTAAAGAAGGAAATCCACTTTGGGAACGCTATTCAACGCGTGTTGTTGCGCATACCTTGAATGTGTATTCCAAACACACCTTCGATTACCCGTATCCTGTTGCTATTTCGGTACATGCGAAGTGGATTGGTATGGAGTACCCGATGATTTGTTTCAATGGGGGGCGTCCTGAGCCGGATGGCACTTATTCAGCGGGAACCAAGTACGGCATGTTGGGCGTGATCATCCATGAAGTGGGTCACAACTATTTCCCGATGATTGTCAATTCTGACGAGCGCCAATGGAGCTGGATGGACGAGGGCTTGAACACCTTTTTGCAATTTTTGACCGAGCAAGAATGGGAGCGTAATTATCCTTCAAGACGTGGTCCAGCGCATTTAATCACAGATTACATGAAAGGCGATAAAACGCGCATGTCGCCCATCATGACCAACTCTGAATCCATCTGGCAGTTTGGTGACAACGCCTATGGAAAACCTGCAACCGCACTGAATATTCTGCGCGAAACCATCATGGGACGCGAGCTTTTCGATTATGCATTCAAGGTTTATGCACAGCGCTGGATGTTCAAGCACCCGACACCAGCTGATTTTTTCAGAACCATGGAGGATGCTTCTGCAGTGGATTTAGACTGGTTCTGGAGAGGGTGGTTTTTCACCACAGACCACGTAGATATTGCCATGGAAAAAGTCAATGTCTATCGCCTAAATTCCATGAATCCGGATGTTGAGGCAGAGCGTAGACAGCTTTCAGATCGACAAAAAAGAGAAAATATCACCATCATACGCAACAAAACGACCATAGAAAAAACGCAAACGGAGATCTACCCTGAACTGATGGATTTCTACAATTTGAAAGACCCTTATCACGTACAAGACATCGATCGGAAAGATGCTGCTGAGATGATTGCCAAAATCACTCCTGAGCAGAAAGCAATTTTGGACAAAGAGATGTACTTCTATGAAATTCATTTCAAGAACATTGGTGGCTTGGTGATGCCGCTGATCGTTGAATTTACTTTTGCTGATGGATCAACGCAAGTGCAGCGCATCCCGGCAGAAATTTGGCGTATGGATTCAAAGAATGTGTCTCGCATTTTCATCACTGAAAAGGAAGCAACAAAAATCGTGTTGGATCCTTTCTTGGAAACTGCCGATACGGACGTGACCAACAATTACTGGCAACACCTTCCTCCTCCAACGCGACATGATTTGTTCAAGCAAAAAGTGACCAATCAAAATGAGATGCAGCGAGGGAGGTAGTTCGGCAAAATAATGTATCAAATTGTACCAATCCTCTCATTTCCAAGATTTTGGATAACACATTCTCGATTTCCATGAACAACCCTGAGCTCTATGCGTCCTCGCCGGCCTATTGCCACTACTATTTTGATTTGGTAGCATCCGACGATTTGCTCTTCGAATTGGAGCGTGACATGAATTTTACGTTGGATCTATTTCGCTCGGTGCCCCTGGAAAAAGAGCACTATGCCTATCAGCCCGGAAAATGGACGGTGACTCAGTTGCTGAGACATAGCATTGATTGTGAGCGTATCTTCAACTACAGGGCCTTGCGTTTTGCGCGATTTGATGCAACTCCTTTGCCTGGTTTTGATGAAGATTTTTACATGAATGGGCTGAAAACAAGGTTAGAAAAATTGGAGGTTTTGCTCGAGGAATTTATCCTCTTGCGCAAGTCAACGATTTCCCTTTTTAGAACTTTTTCTGAGGATAATCTAAATTTCCTCGGAACTGCCAATGGATTAAAAATTAGTGCTCGAGCTATTGGTTTTTGCGTGGTGGGTCACAACAAACACCACTGCAAAATTTTGAAAGAACGTTATTTGTAACAAATTGAAGGCATAAAAAAAGCCACCCGTAAGGAGTGGCTTGAGAAACAAATAAATTTAAATATTATCTGCGTCTGTCTTCAGCTTCTTTAACGAAAATCGTACGACCACCAAAAGACGATTCGTTCAATTCGTTGATTGCTTTTACTCCGTCAGCATGCTCGGCCATTTCAACGAAACCGAAACCTTTAGAGCGACCTGTTTCACGGTCAGTAACAACTTTACAAGAAGACACAGGACCGTATTGTTCAAACAACTCCTGAAGTTGGTGTGATTTTACACCGTAGTCCAAACTGGCTACAAAAATGTTCATGATAAAAAAATTAAAAATTTAATACTGCCTTGCGGCTACAATTTAAAGCGATTCAATCCAATAAGTGCGGGTGTAATTGCAAACAAGAACTTTCGAACTATCTTATCAAATCGCGGCAAAGGTACATTTAAATTGATTCGTTCAACGTTTTGCTAACTATTTTTTCACAAAAGAAAAATGTTGCAAATCAAGCAACTAGCGGGTTGTTTTGAATTTCTATGGAAGACTTTGTTCGAGCGTGGATCAAACTTGATTCCCACAATGGAAATTTCTAAACGCTCGTTGTATATTTGCCGCAACGGTAATTTAAAATGCGTTTACAAAATATTAATACGGTAATACTTCTGGGCCTTTTCTCTTTGATTGGCGTGCTTTCGATTCAGGTTTTCTGGGTAAGGAACACCATCCACATTGAGAATCGGAAGTTGGAGTTGCAGCGACATCAAGATAGTGTTAGTGTTATTCAGTTCAATGAAAAGGTTCATTTGGCGCTCACGAAAACGGTCGAAACTTTCCACCAGCGCATCAACGACCCGAGCGATTTGTACGGTTTTGTGCAGCAAGTGAGCTTCAATGCTTTTCAGGTTCAAATCAATGAGAACATCCATCCTCTTTATTTGGAGGAATTACTCAAACGCGAGTTTTATGAACAAGGCATCAAAGAGCCTTTTCAATATGCGATATATGAGTGCTATGGCGACAGTTTGATTTTGGGCAATTTCTTGCTCTATGCCGCAGGAGGTTATCACGTGCACCATGAGCGGCCATTCATTGATGAAATTTATCAATTTGAGGTGAAGGAATTTGACGGTCACTATTTCATCGTGCATTTCCCGGGCAAACGCGACCTTTCCAATTTTCATTACGAACAGGACTCGAGTTATTGGTTGCCTTTATTTGCTGTTATAGGCTTCATCCTCTTGTTTTTCGGGTATGCATTGACCATAATCTTCAAACAGAAACGGCTTTCTGAGGTGAAGACCGATTTCATCAATAACATGACCCACGAATTGAAGACGCCAATTTCCACTATTGGATTATCCAGTGAAACTTTATTGCGTGAGGATTTTTCTTCAGATCCCGAGCGTTTGCAGCGCTATGCCGGCATCATCTACAAGGAAAATAAGCGCCTTGAAAACCAGGTGGAGCGCGTGTTGAACATCGCTAAAATGGACAAAGAGCAAATCAAATTGAATTATTCGCTTTTCGATATTCACGACTTGATTCAAGAGGCGGCGGATGTCTTTGAGTTCAACAGCAGCGAGACCGGTGGCACGCTCAATTTGGATTTACAGGCGACAACCACACTCATTCGTGCGGACGAAGTGCACATCGGGAATGTGATACATAACTTGATCGACAATGCCATTAAGTATTGCGACAAAGAGCCTGTAATCGGTATTTCTACGAAAAATGTGGGCTCTAATATCCAGTTGGTGATTCAAGACAACGGTATTGGCATCAAAAAGGAAAATTTGAAAATGATTTTTGATAAATTTTATCGTGTATCCACCGGTAACGTGCACAACGTGAAGGGCTTTGGATTAGGTTTGTACTACGTGAAATTGATCATCGAAAGTCATGGAGGAAAAATCAGTGTTAAATCTCAATTGGGGCAGGGCACATGCTTCACCATTCTGCTTCCGTTGAATAAAAATTAGAGCTTATGAAGGCGAAAATCTTATTGGTTGAAGATGACGTGAATCTTGGATTCGTTGTCTCCGACAAATTGCGGGCGCAAAACTACGATGTTACGCTCGCCATGGACGGTGCTGAGGGTTTCAAAAGATACAGCGAGGGTGAATTTCATCTCTGCGTTTTGGACGTAATGATGCCAAAAAAAGATGGTTTTTCCCTAGCCAAAGACATTCGCAAAATCAACAAAGAGATTCCGATTCTCTTCCTTTCTGCGAAGTCTGAAACTGAAGACAAAATCCAAGGTTTTGAAGCGGGTTGTGACGACTACCTAACCAAACCTTTCTCCACCGAGGAACTCATATTGCGCGTGAAGGCTCTGTTGAAACGCGTGGATTTGAGTTTTGACGAAACCAAAGGTGGGTCGCAGTTTCAGATTGGCTCTTATTATTTTGATTTCGAAAATTATACGCTGAGCCATGGCGAAGAATCTCGAAAATTGACCAAAAAGGAAGCAGAGATTTTGCAGATGTTCTGTAAACACCGCAACCAAGTGCTTCCACGTGAATTGGTCTTGAATGCCGTATGGGGTCAAGATGATTACTTCGTCGGAAGAAGTCTGGATGTATTTGTGACCAAATTGAGAAAATATCTCGCAGACGATGACCGCGTGGTGATCAGCAACATTCATGGTGTAGGCTTCAAGTTTGAAGCACCGGAGTAGTATGTGGCGCGGAATTCTATTTGTGCTTTTAGGGGCAGCCTCATACGGTGTGCTGGCTACTGTGGTCAAATTGGCCTATCATGCCGGTTATCATGTTTCGGAAGTAACATTTTCCCAGTTTACCCTTGGCTTCATTGTGCTTTGGATACTTGCACTTATTCGCAAACCGAAAAAAGTACTTGATGCTTCTCAAATTCCAGTTTCCAAAACAAAAACCGCCGTGAAATTGATAATTGCAGGAACTTCTTTGGGATTGACAGGTGTGTTTTATTACAGTGCGGTTCAGACTATCGATGTTTCTATTTGTATTGTTTTATTGATGCAATCCGTATGGATGGGTGTGGTGTTGGAATCTATTTTGGACAAAACGTTCCCTACATCCAACAAAATTGTGGCTGTCGGATTGGTCCTGTTGGGTACTGTTTTCGCTACGGATGCCTATGCAAATCTTGGAAGTTTAGATATCAATGGGCTCTTTTGGGGGCTTGCTGCAGCCATGGCCTACACGGTTTCCTTGTACACTGCCAACCGCATCGGTTTGAATTTTTCAAATCCCTACCGAAGTGCACTTATGATGACGGGAGGCTGGCTGGCTGTTTCGACATTCACTTTGATCACCATGCCTCCTTCATTCAACTGGCACGTTTTCTATCCTTGGGGGATCTATTTGGCTTTGTTCGGAACCATCATACCTCCGATATTTTTGAATTTAGGCTTTCCCCTGACAGGAATAGGTGTTGGTAGCATTTTGGTTTCTATGGAAATTCCCGTTTCAGTGGCTATGGCTGTCACCTTCCTGAGTGAAACGGTGAGTACTATTCAAATTGGTGGTATCGTAGTTATCCTGCTAGGCATTGTAGTTTTGAATATCAACCATTTGCTTAACGCGCAGCGCAAAGATTAGCGTTCAAGGAAGATAACTTTCTTAGCATTCCTCAAAATCCGCTTTCAGTTGTTTCTCAATGGTTTTCCAAAAGCCAAAAAAACTGTTGAACTGTTTATGCGTTGGCGGAGTAAGAAAACGTCTTGCCTCCTCTTGGCCTTGATAAGCATTTAGTGGATGTTCTTTGAAAACAATGGCTGCTTCACCACAATGCTTCTTGAGCGCTTCGAATGAGCCAACGAATATTTGGATGTCCGGAATGTTTTTGGACAATTCCAACATAAACTGCATCGAATGCCCGCTGATGGGATATTCTTTGAAAATCTCCGGTTCGAGCAACAAAACACGGTTACAATCCTTATGTTCCCACCAACGAAAATCCAAATTGTACCAATTGTAGATGAGTACGGGCAATTTTTGGTCAATCTTGAAGTCCGTGGTCGATTTAGGGAGCTCTGTTTTTAAATTGAATTGACCGACTTGAACCAACTGCCCGGGAACGCTTAAAGTGTTCAGTTCTTCGTAAGAGGTGTCCAAATAGGTGTCTTGCTGATGCGTTTTGCAATAGCGGTTGATGTTTTCCTGGTTGGCGTAGTACTTTTTGTTGCTGAAACTACCGGCCACCCATTGCCAACTGCACGCATTGCTCGCCCAGTCTGCATCCAAAAGGTGGTAATACATCCAGCGCGCAGGTTCTCTCCAATGAATTTGAGCAATATTGCAAGCCAAAGATGCGGTGTACATACGCACGTGGTTGTGCATGTAACCTGTGTCGTACAATGCTTTGATGCCGGTATCAATGCCATCAATTCCTGTTTCTGCCTCAAGAAAGGCTAGCGGAATTTCCTGGTTGCGAATCGGAAACTGAGCCTGCTTGATATCGCTGTTGATGCCAGCTCCCAAGCGCTTCCAGACCCATTGAAAATAATCGCGCCAAGCCAATTCTTGCACCAATTTTTCAACCTCTTGCCAAGTCAGTGATTGATTTTTGAGATGGTTAAATACATCGCGAGTGGTAAAGATACCTCTCGAAATGTAGGGAGACAAATAGGTCACAGCACCGGAGACGTAATTGCGTGTTTGGGCGTAGCGAACCGGGTCGATTACGGCAAGAAGTCCTTCAATGTCTTCTCTTTTCGTAGGGAATGATTTCACCTTTTGCTGATTTTGTTATTGGAGATCGTACGTTGTCTGTTGCACTTGAAGCGCGTGATGTCTTCTGTTCTTTTGTGCAAATGTTTAATGCTCACACCTTGATTCACGCGTTTGCGCCAAAGGTTAAAACTAGATCGCTTCAATTGGGAGCGCATGAATTTGATCACTTCACCTTGCGTCATCCCAAATTGAAATTTGATAGCTTCAAACGGGGTTCGGTCCTCCCAAGCCATTTCGATCAGCCTGTCTTGTTCTTCGGGGGTTAATATTCTTTCAGCATTCATGCTCATAAAAACAAGAATTCAATACAATTGTTTGGCGGAAGAATTTGGATTTTAACGGCATTTTATACAAGATAAATGCAGTTTTGCGATTGATAAAAATACAAGCATGTCCGGATAATTCTAGCAAAATCCCATGTGCTGCGAAAAAACACTTGTAAATTAGCGACATGAAAAAAACGATACTAACTTTCGCCATAGCCGCCACAACTCAACTTTGGGCGCAAAAAGATGTCTACTTAACCATTGCCCACAAGCTGGGTGCTGAAAACTTCGCATTTAATCAACCGGCAACCAACAATCTCGATCACAATTTTGAGATTACCCGCGTCGATTATTACATGTCGAGCATCAAGATTATTCACGATGGTGGACAAGTGTTGTCACTGCATAGTTCGAAACACCTTTTGGTAAAAGGAGATAACCTAAGTGTGAATTATTTGGGCAATTTCGATGTGCAAGCCGTGGAAGGCATTACTTTTTCCATCGGCGTTCACCCATCGCTCAACAATGCAGATCCGACATATCAACCCATCAATAGTCCGTTGTATTTCCAAACACCGACCATGCATTGGGGGTGGAGTGCAGGATACTTTTTTGTGTGCTTGGAAGGAAAATGCGGTACAACGCTGCCTTTGACTTTTCAGCTCCATGGACTCTGGAATCAAAACTATTTCGAGCAAACAGTAGACGTGGCTGGCGTGGAAAACAGCAACGGTTCGATTATCATTCCCCTGAATGCGGATTACCGCGAAGCGCTTAAAAATGTGAACATCAACAATTGTCCTTCCCAGCATGGAACCAACCAGTCCGATTTGACTGTTTTACAAAATTTCAGAGATTTTGTTTTTTCAGCAGGTAGCGTTGTTTCGCTCGGAACAGATGACCTTGCTACTGAAGCTGAAATTTCGTTCAGTCCAAATCCAGCAAGTGATGTTTTGACAATACATGTAGGAGGAATAGGCGCTCCGGTGCAAATAGATGTTCTCGACCTTTCAGGACGTATACAAATGCAAGCAAACATGACGGAATCAGATTTGAACCTCGATTTAAGCCATTTGAATTCAGGTTTGTATCTTGTTCGTTTTGTTCAAAATGGGAAGATAAACCAATCCAGATTCATCAAACTTTAAGTTGAAAAACAGTCTCAAAATATTCGGTTTTGTAGCCATTGGTCTGCATGCGCTTTCTTGCAGGAAAGACAAAACCGAGTTATTTGTTCCTGTTACTCCGCCGGGCTTCCCCGAAATGCAATACCCGCAAGACAATGCATTTACCTACGAACGCTGGTTGTTGGGCAAACAATTGTTTTACGACAACAGACTTTCCCGAGGCAACGACATCAGTTGTGCAAGTTGCCACAAACAGCATTTGGCATTCGCCGATGATGTGAAATTCACTCCGGGAGATAATGGAGCCCCTGGCAAGACCAATGCACCTACTTTAACCAATGTGGGTTATCAGCCCTATTTTATGTTTGTGGGCGGTGTTCCAACCTTGGAGATGCAGGTTTTAGTCCCAATTCAAGAGCATAACGAATTCAACACCAGTATTTTGGATATAGTCGCGAAATTGAAGTTGGATAAGAATTATGTTGCTCTTGCCAAAAAAGCTTACGACCGTGAACTTGATGCTTTTGTCATCACGCGCGCTTTGGCCAATTTTGAAAGAACTCTTGTATCAGGAAACAGTCGTTTTGATCAACATTTTTATCAAGGCAAAACAACACTAAATGCCAGCGAACTCAAAGGCTATGATTTATTTTTTAGTTCAAGAACCCAGTGCTCATCCTGTCATGCGGGATTCAATTTTACAAATTATGCCTTTGAAAACAACGGTCTGTATGAGACGTACACGGATATTGGTCGCATGCTGATTACTTTCAATGAATCTGATAGAGCAAAATTCAAAGTGCCTACGCTCAGAAATATTGCGCTTACTGCTCCGTATATGCATGACGGAAGTAAAAACACCCTGATGGAAGTGATTGAACATTACAATTCCGGAGGAGCCAATCACCCAAATAAGAACCCGAACATCCAACCTTTAGGGCTCACTGCTTCAGAAAAACAAGACCTACTGAATTTTCTTCTGACGCTAACCGATTCTGATTTTGTGAGCAACTCCACGTTTGCGAAGCAATGACATTAGCACATCGACTCAATAAAACGCCTTGCATCACGTTTTATGGCTAAATTTGCACAATGAAGTGGCTTTTTGTCGTATTGAATGTAGGCTTGTTGTGGCTGTTGGTTAACCACACTTCTTGTAGAAAGAGTCAGGTGCTCACGGGTTCTAATTTTAATTTTTCCAGAGATTCAATTGTATTTGATACCATTTTCACAACCATAGGTTCCACGACCCGAAATTTTCGAGTTTACAACAAGGAAAATTACACCCTAAAATTCGATGAGATACGATTGATGGGCGGTGAATCTTCACCCTTTCGCTTCAATTTCGATGGTGCACCGGGAGTGGTTCACCAAAATATTGAAATACTCCCCAACGACAGCTTGTTTGGCTTTGTGGATGTCACTTTGAGCGTGAATGGAGAAAATCACCCGATGGTTATTACCGATTCTATACGTTTTCGTTCGGGCAACACAGATAAATACCTGATTCTCGCGGTTTGGGGTCAAGACATCTATTACCATTACCGCGATGTTTCTGAGGGTGTATGGCCCAGCGACAAGCCTCATTTGGTTTTTGATTACACAGCAGTTGACGAAAACAAAACATTGACGATTCAAGCCGGCACAAAGGTCTACTTTCACAAGAACGCCCGGTTTCTGGTATACAAAGGAACGCTCAACATTCAAGGGCAGTTAGACAATGAGGTCGTTTTCCAAGGCGATCGCTTGGAGTCTTTTTACAGCAATGTGCACGGGCAGTGGTACGGTTTACGCTACATCGAAGCAAAACCCTCTTCTATTGATTATCTCATTCTAAAAAATTCCTTGGTCGGTTTGCAGATTGATTCTACCGGCACAAATTCCAATTACACCGTAAGTGCCCGAAATTCACAGTTCTACAACATGACATTTTTCGGTATTTATCCAGTGGCAGGAGCGCGATTGGAGTTGGAAAATTGCGTGGTGAATCACTGTGGATTGGCCTCTGTTTTTTTGTATGCAGGAGGAGCGTATAATTTCAGAAATTGCACTTTTGGAGGGGTAGGTTCACAAGTGAGAAATACACCGTTGTTTATCCTGAAAGATAATTTTGTAAGCGATGGGGTCACTTATGTCAGACCCGTTGAGGAAGCCAATTTCTACAACTGCGCCATTTGGGGTAGTAGGGAGGACGAACTCAGTTTGGATATATTCGGAACAGTCAATTACCTTTTCGACCACTGTTTGATTCGTAAGGCGCAACCCGAAACCGGATCAGGTTTTTTCAATTGCATCTGGAATCAAAATCCCAATTTTGAAAACGCCGCTGGCAATAATTTTATCTTCAAATTGCCTTCTCCGCTAAATGGTAATGGCAATCCCGGAACCGCATCGAGCGCAGATATCAAAGGAGTGCCCAGAACAGGTCCGGATATCGGAGCCTATGAGGTGGATTAATCCTTTGGTGATGATTCGATGGCTGTTTTCAACGTCGTTGATGCTTGCGACTTTTTGTTTGGCCCAAGAGTCGAAGACACTTTTTCAACCCATAGTTCAGGCTCAAGTTACCGTCAAATTGGGAAAACCTGTGAATGCTTTGGGTTTCAAAGCGCATCTGCATTTGGTTCATCCCTATTTCGAAGTCGGAGTCGGTGTTCAGTCCAACCTTTTTCTTCGTGGTTTAGGTCCTAAAGGTCACTATTTCGAGAATAGATTGCAGTGGGATGCTAAGTTGGTGTGGGGGGATGAATTTTACCGCAACCCTTTATTTTTTCATGCTTTATTTAACCACAGTCAAAAGCGTTACAGTCTCGCTTATGCACATTATTTTTATTGGGACTCCCGAAATACATCGCAGCGTTCTGGTGCTTGGTCGAGCGAACTGGGGCGTATTTTTCTGTATTTCGAAAATGATCTCTTTGCCTCACAAGGACGCGATAGGTTCAGAACGGGTACCTTGCAAATTGCTTTCAGAGATTCACTGAACTATTTTCAAGTAAACGCGAGATTTTGGACAGGGGAAACACGCGGAGCGCCTTCAGCGCAATACGCCTACAAGAATATGTCCAGAGCCTACAAGAATTTGAGTGAGCAGCTTTATGGTAAGGAGAGTAATGGCATTTTGTCATTGAGTTATCAAAGAGCCCAACATCTTGCGCCTTTTGGACTTGAGTTGGGAATTGATGACGAACGGATTCGACATTTTTTTCAAAACAAATTGATTCACGACTTTCCGTATGCCTGGAAAAAGAACCTCGTCAGAAATAAACATCTGCCCATGTTGGATCAACTCGGTCAGCCATATTTAGACCCTGCCACACAGCGCAAGAAAAAAGCAACATTGGTCATTCAAGGCACCTGGGGATTTGATGAAAAGTAATCCAAGAAACAACTAATTTTGTACCTAATCATTTGATGAACAAAAAAGTATTACTTTTGCGCCCTCAAATTATTTAATTATTAACCGGAGTTTCGCACTCCAACGAATAAACACTATGGCAACAAGAATTAGATTGCAAAGACATGGTAAGAAGGGCAAGCCTTTCTATCACATGGTAATCGCTGACTCAAGAGCGAAAAGAGATGGTAAATTCATCGAGAAAATTGGAACTTACAATCCAAACACAAACCCTGCTACAATTGACATCAATTTTGATCGTGCAATGCACTGGGTTGGTGTAGGTGCTGAAATGTCTGAAACGGCTCGTGCTATTTTGCACTACAAAGGCGTGATGTACAAATCACACTTGTTGAAAGGTATGGCTAAAGGAGCACTTACTGCTGATCAAGTGGAAAGCAAATTCAACGAGTGGGCTGCTGCGAAAGAAGCTAAAATTCAAGCAAAACGCGACAACCTTTCAAAATCACAAGAAGAGGCTTTGGCGAAGCGTTTGGCTGCTGAGGCTGATGTAAATTCAGCACGCGTGAAGGCTTTGGAAGCAAAAAATGCACCTGCAGTAGAGGAGGTTGCTGAAGAGAGCGTAGAGGCGGTTGAAGAAGCGGCTCAGGACGAAGCTCCTGCAACAGAAGAAGCAGAAGAAAATTCGGCAGAATAAATATGCTGAAAAAGGATTGTTACTTATTGGGAACAATTACAAAAACGAGGGGCTTTAAAGGCGACCTCGTTTTTTTTCTGGATGTAACCGATCCTTACGAGTACGAAGATTTGGAGTCAGTATTTGTCGACATCAACGGCATGCTTACTCCTTTTTTTATTGAGCAAATCAAGATTCAGAACAACAATCGCGCTTATGTCAAGCTCGAACAGGTAGACACCGAGGAGGAGGCAAATCGCATTACCGGCAAATCGATTTATTTGCCCTTATCGAGTCTCCCCAAACTATCCGGAACACAATTTTACGACCACGAAATACCAGGTTTCAGCGTGGTAGATTCCATCCACGGATATGTTGGAGATGCAATTCAAGTGGTTGATTTGCCAAACAACCCCTTGCTTCAAATTGAAAATAAGGGGATTGAAATTTTAGTCCCGTTGCGAGGGGATACTGTAACCAAAATTGATAGATCCGCCCGAGAATTGCACATTCAGGCTCCTCCGGGATTGATTGAACTTTACTTGGATAAATCTTCGGAGACTGAGGATTAAAGAATTTGGTTTTTCTTAAGAGCACAGCACAAATTCCACAGGGCTCGTGCTCCCACATTCGCGTCCCAAGGATCATCACCAACCTCGTTCAAATCGAAACCGATGATTTCTTTTCCCGATTCTGCCAGCGCGAAGAGCAAGTAATTTACTTCCTCCAGAGCAAAACCTCCGGGCACAGGTGTTCCGGTATTGGGACACAATTCAGGACGCAAACCATCGATATCAAATGAGATGTAAACTTTTTGAGGTAGTTGATTGATGATTTCGGAGACTTGTGCAGCCCATGACTTGCCTTCGAATGCATTGTTTTTTAAATCCCAATCGAAGAAAGTCTTGATTTTTGGATGGCTTTCTGTTAAACTGACTTCGGTCTGAGCCACGTCGCGAATACCAACTTGTACAAGTTTTGTGACCGAAGGTATTTTGACGGCGTTGAACATGATGGAAGCATGAGATTGTTCGAAGCCCTCATAAGCATCGCGCAAATCGGCATGCGCATCAATTTGCAGAATCCCGAATTCGTGCAATTCAGCCAAAGCTTGGATGAGTCCGAGTGGGGTAGAGTGCTCACCACCTAACAGTGCTACTTTTTTCCCTTGGTTGAGGTATGACGTTGCTTGAGCCTTGACCCAAGATGTCAATTCGGTTTGTTTTGCGTTAATTTCTTGAAGGAAATGCTGAAATTCAGTGTTTTGTGTCAAATTTCCCCCTGACTCCAAAAACTCGATATACTCCATCGCTCTTGAGCAGAGTGCGTCATTTTTGCTTTTCCAATCTTCGTCAATCGGGAGCATAGCGATTTTGTGTTCGTGAGCTCTTTCCAAACGCGGATGGTAAAAATCCAATTGCGGTGAAGCATCTAAAACTTGCTGTGGTCCGTTGGCTGTTCCCTTGCCAAAAGATGCCGTTGCATCCCAAGGCACCGGAATGATGATGAGTTCAGCTTCTTCAATACTGTAGGGAAAACCAAAAAGATTGCCGTTGGCTACACCCACACCGTTGGGGTCAAAGTTGTGTTGAGACATAATTTTATTTGTAATTTTTGAATCGTTTAAATCAAATAAGCGCTCCATGTGCCGTCGAAAGAAACCTCTACGCGCTCTTGCATGGTAGTTGAAAGTTGTAGCCCTACAAAATCGGCATGAATTGGAAATCTTCTGTGTTTGCGATCGACAAGTGTTACGGTTTTTACCTGATGAACCGGTTGCAGGAGCAGGTGATTCAGGGCGTATTGTATGGTTTTGCCTGAGTTGATTACATCATCTACCAAAACAATGGTTGCTCCTTGAAGAGGCTGTCCTCCATGATGCAGAATGCCGCTACTCAGCGGAGATTCTTTATCCAACTCTAATGTACTGAAGGAAAATTGTTGCGGGGAGATTTTTTTCATTTCCTCAGTTAACTTTTCGGCAAGAACAACACCATTTCCAACGATGCCCACGACATGAACGTGTTGAATATCGAACAATGCCTCAATAATTTCATGAGCAATTCGAACAATTTTTTGCTCTATTTGTCGATGGTCGAGTATGGGGGTGCGCATGCTGAAAATTTTGCCCAAAGGTAATGTTTGACGACAAATGCGAGGACAATTAAATGTGCTTGAATCGAAAAGTGACATGATTTCTTGGGCTTAGTGTCAACTTGAATATTTTACTATTTTTGCCCTCCTTTAAAGATTTTAATTGCATACACAAATGAGAGAAGTACAGTTTCGCGAAGCATTGAGAGAAGCCATGTCGGAGGAGATGCGCGCAGATGAGCGTGTGTTTTTGATGGGTGAAGAAGTAGCTGAATACAATGGTGCCTATAAGGTGTCACAAGGGATGTTGGATGAATTTGGCCCCAAACGAGTGATTGACACCCCCATTGCCGAGCTTGGTTTTGCAGGAATCGCGGTAGGAGCGTCCATGAACGGTCTTCGTCCCATTGTAGAATTTATGACCTGGAACTTCGCGATTTTGGCTGCGGATCAAATCATCAATAGTGCTGCGAAAATGCTTCAAATGTCAGGAGGTCAATACAGCTGTCCAATTGTGTTTAGAGGAGGTAATGGAACCGCCGGGCAATTGGCTGCTACGCACTCTCAAAGTTTTGAATCCATGTATGCACATGTTCCGGGATTGAAAGTGATTACGCCTTCAACGCCTTATGATGCGAAAGGATTGCTCAAGGCCGCCATTCGTGACAATGACCCCGTTGTGTTCTTGGAATCAGAGAAAATGTACGGCGACAAAGGCATGATTCCGGATGGCGAATACATCATTCCTATTGGCGTTGCAGATGTGAAGAGAAAAGGGACTGATGTTACTATCGTAAGCTTCGGGAAAATCATCAAAGTGGCACATGCGGCTGCGGAGCTTTTGGAAAAAGAGGGAATTTCATGTGAAATCATCGATTTGAGAACCATTCGTCCGATTGACTATCCTGCAGTTGTTGAGTCTGTGAAAAAGACCAATCGTTGTGTAGTCGTTGAAGAATCATGGCCTTTGGCTTCTATTTCCTCAGAAATTGCTTATCACATTCAGCGTTATGCTTTCGATTATTTGGATGCTCCGGTAATGCGTGTGACGCAATCAGACACGCCATTCCCGTTCTCTCCTTCGTTAATGGATGAAGCATTGCCAAACACAGACCGAATCATCAAGGCTGTGAAACAAGTGCTCTATCGCAACTAACATTGGCTTAATATTTTACTATTTTGTTAACACTGAGTGGAGTTTCACTCAGTGTTTTTTGTATCCGTAGTTTTGCAGAATGAAATCAAAAAGCCCGGCGCAGATTATTTTATTGACGAGTCTTGGTGTGAGTGCAGTGTCTGTTTTCGTCGGTTTGCTATTCGTTTTTGAATGGATTCCTTTGAACTTTTTCGGTGTATTGCTCGCAGCCTTGGTGATTGGCAGTTCGGCTTATGTGATGAATTACATGAGCGTGAAGCTGTTTTTGTACAACCGAATCAAAGTTATCTACAGGGCGATTAGAAGGAGAAAATCAGAAAATGATCAAAAAATGGACATTGATATGTCCAAAGACTTGTTGGCCGAAGTAACCAAAGAGACAGAGTCTTTTGTTGCGGATAGAAACATGGAAATCAATCAGTTGAGGCAACAAGAGCAGTTCAGACGCGAGTTTTTGGGCAATTTGGCACACGAACTAAAAACCCCGGTTTTCTCGGTCCAAGGCTACATCATGACTTTGTTGGAAGGCGGCTTGGAAGACCCGAATGTTAACACTAAATTTCTAGAACGAGCCTCAAAGTCCGTGGACAGAATCACTACGTTATTGGAGGATTTGGACCAAATTACCCAAATGGAGGTGGATAAAATTCAGTTGCACGAGACGAGATTTGACTTGGTGAAATTGGTCAGCGATGTGTTTGAGTTGTTGGACAGCTTCGCAGCGGAGAAGAACATCAAAATTAAATTTGCCAGAAACTACGACCCTATTTTTGTCAAAGCCGACAAATCCAAAATCGAGCAGGTTCTGATTAATCTCATCAAAAATTCCATTGCTTATGGGAATGAGAATGGATACACGGAAGTTCGTTTCAGTGCTTTAGACAACAACATCCTGGTCGAAGTGACCGACAATGGACCGGGAATTGAGGCCAAAGAGTTGCCCCGATTATTCGAACGTTTTTATCGAGTAGAGAAGAGTCGAAACCGCAATGAAGGAGGAGCAGGACTTGGATTGGCGATTGCACGTACGATACTTGAGGCGCACAATCAATCCATCAATGTGCGCTCTACGGTGGGTGTTGGTACAACGTTTAGCTTCACACTTCTCGCCGTAAAATAGGGTGATTCTCTTTGAGGTGATTATATTTGCGCCTGTTTCATCAATTCCACAATTCACCCATGTCCAGACTACTTATCAAGAACATCAAAGGACTTTATCTCGCTGGCGAAAATCTCAATAGTGCGCTTCGGGGAAAGCAAATGCATGAAATACCGGTTTTGGAAAATGCCTACGTGGCGACAGAAAATGACACCATCGTGGATTATGGCTCGATGGATGAATTGATGGGTGTAATAGACTGGAATGGTTTGGAAATTATCGATGCCGGAGGAAGATACGTAGTCCCTGCTTTTTGCGACAGTCATACACATACCGTTTTTGCCAAAAGTCGTGAAACTGAATTTGTCGATAAAATCAACGGATTGACCTACGAGCAAATTGCAACCAAGGGTGGTGGAATCTTGAACTCAGCGCGGGTTTTGCAAGAAACCGACGAAGATCGGTTGTACGACTTGGCCTTTGAACGTCTGAATGACATGGTCGCGACAGGTACAGGAGCAGTAGAAATCAAATCGGGCTATGGCTTAACACCGGAAGCCGAATTGAAAATGCTTCGGGTGATTAAACGGCTTAAGGAAACGCATCCAATCACAATAAAGTCCACTTTCTTAGGAGCCCATGCTTATCCATTGGAGTACCGCGAAAACCACAAGGCTTATTTGGACCAATTGATTGAGCTCCTGCCAATAATCTCATCTGAAGGCTTGGCAGATTTCATAGATATTTTCTGCGAAAAGGGTTATTTCTCCATTGAAGAAATGCAGTATCTGATGCGCGCTGCCAAGCCTTATGGTTTTGTTCCCAAGGTGCATGTCAATCAGTTTAATGCCTTCGGTGGCGTGGCTGCCGCTATTGAACTGGGAGCATTGTCCGTTGACCATTTGGAAGAATTAACAAACAATGATTTGGAAGCCCTCAAATTGAGTACTTGCATGCCAACGCTTTTGCCGAGTTGTTCTTTTTTCCTGAATATACCTTTTGGAAAGGCGCGCGAATTGATGCAAAATGATTTGCCCGTGGCCTTAGCCACAGATTTTAACCCCGGAACTACACCCAGTTCAAACATGCTTTTTATTTGGTCCTTGGCGTGTATCAAATTGCGCATGACGCCCGAGGAAGCATTGGCTGCCATGACCTTGAACGGCGCCTATGCCATGGACCTTGCTCAGAGTCACGGTTCTATATCAATCGGTAAAAAAGCGAATCTTCTGATCACAACTGAAGTGCCCTCATTGGCGTATTTACCTTATGCTTTTGGAAAAAACAACATCGAAACTGTCATTTTGAATGGTAGGGTGATGTAGTTTAAAAACCAAAATTGTCAAAACCATCCTCAACGAGGCGTTTGTAATTGGTTTCGTTGAACTTATAAATCAATGAAGGTTTGTGCGGCACACCGATTTGTTTTTCGTTCAGGCTTTCTACGAGTCCCAATTTGTTGACTTTTCTACGGAAATTGCGCTTGTCCAATTCGCGACCCAATATTGCTTCGTACAATTTGTGCAAATCGGAGAGTATAAAACGCTCAGGCAGCAAATTAAATCCGATGGGCTGCACACGTGCTTTATTTCGCAACTGATTCAAACCCGCTTGTAGAATTTCAAAATGGTCAAATGCCAAACTCTGTACTTCTTCGATAGGAACCCAAACAGCGTTTTGAGCAAATGACGAGGGCTGAGGCGTGTACAAATCTTTATTGACCAAGGAATAATAAGCCACAGTTATTACCCTTTCATTGGGAAATTTTCGAACCGCTTTCAACCATTGTCTGTCCTCAGGTTTATTCAATCGATCGGGCGAACCAAAAGCACCGATTTGCTCGAGAAAGATATTTTCAAGACCAGTAAGTTCGGTGAGAACACGTTGCGCGGCAGTATCCAAAGCTTCGTCGTCGTAAATCAAGTCACCGGGAAGGGCCTTGATGAAATCGTTCTCAATGACAGGCTTGCGTTCTATAAGCAGTACTTTAAGTCCTTCAGAATCAAATCCTAAAATAACGCAATCGACAGATATTCTCGAGTTCAGTTGATGTTTTTTCTCCATAGGTGAAGCAAAATTAAAAGTTATTTGTACTTTAGCAAAGTGTAATTTTGACGCAAACTAATTTTTAAACGTAAAACATGATCATAATCGTTGAAAGTGGTTCCACAAAGAGTGACTGGGTTGCCATAGATGGGGATTTGAAAAAATCATTTAAAACCATTGGATTAAACCCATATTTTCACAATGAGGACGACGTTGAAAGCGCTATTTTGGCCACGCAAGGTTTGGCTGAATTGGCACCTTTAGTTACCCGGATATATTTCTACGGAGCAGGTTGTTCAGCTCCACACATGAACATCATCATTCAAAAGGGCATTGAACGCGTATTCACAAAGGCGATCGTCTCTGTGGACCATGACCTCTTGGCTTGTGCTTATGCTACCTACGAGGGACGACCTGAAATCTCGTGTATTTTAGGGACGGGTTCTAACTCTTGTTTTTATGATGGTCAGGATATTTACGAAGAAGTGCCTGCGTTGGGTTACATTTTGGGTGATGAAGGAAGTGGCTCCTACTTCGGAAAGAAGCTGCTTGCTGATTTCTTGTATCACAAGCTACCTAAATCCATCAATGAGAAATTGAGTGCTGACGGTTGGAATAAGGATACACTCGTGGACCACATTTACAAAAAACCGCATGCCAATGTGTTTCTCGCTTCATTTATGCCTGTGATTGTTGAGTTCAAGGATGAGCCTTATATCATCGAAATGGTGAAGTCCGGCTTTGATTACTTCGTTCAAAATCATGTACTTTGCTTTAGAAACTGTCGCGAAGTAGACGTGAATTTCGTGGGCTCCATTGCTCATTTTTTCGAAACTGAATTGCGCGAAGTTTGCGACAAACACGGCATCCGTTTGAGTAATATCGTTCGACGTCCCATAGACGGTTTGATACGTTATCATTTGCAACATCTTGTAAACGTTTAATTATCTCCGCCATGCTAAAACCACTGATCCTGATTGCCGCTTGTTGTTTAATCCATTCCTTTTTCTCCCAGGTAAAAAATGTGGAATGGTCTAAGAATGCCACAATTTATGAAGTAAATATTCGCCAATACACACCTGAGGGAACCTTCAATGCTTTTGCGGCGCATTTGCCTCGCCTAAAAAATATGGGCGTAGACATCCTTTGGCTGATGCCGATTCACCCGGTTGGAGTTAAAAACAGAAAAGGCTCTTTGGGCAGTTATTATGCTGTTCGCGATTACAAGGGTGTCAATCCTGAATTCGGTACTCCTGAGGATTTTCGCAACCTTGTTAAACAAGCACATGCGATGGGTATGAAAGTGATTTTGGATTGGGTAGCTAATCACAGTTCGCCTGACAATGTCTGGTTGGATCAATGTCGACAACATTGGTACACCCTCGACTCGGCCGGATATGTGCAGCCTACTTTGGGCACGGATTGGTGGGATGTGGCAGATTTGAACTACAACAATCCCGAAATGCGTGCGGAGATGATTGAATCTTTGAAATATTGGGTAAAAGAGTTTGATGTGGACGGCTATCGCTGCGACGTTGCTGATTTTGTGCCCACTGATTTTTGGAATGACGTCAGAAAAGCCTTGGATACCATTAAACCGGTATTCATGTTGGCAGAGGCTGAAAATCCTGAGCATCACCACAAGGCTTTTGATATGTCATATGCCTGGGAGTTTCACCACATTATGAATCAAATTGCCAAGGGGGAGAAGCAATTGAGCGCCATTCACGAATACTTTGAAAAAAACCGTTTCAAGCCATCTGATTACCGCATGCAATTTACGAGCAATCACGATGAAAACTCTTGGAATGGCACAGAAACAGAGCGCTTTGGTAAAAGCCGTTTTCTATACGCGGTTTTGGCTGCGACCATTGAAGGCATGCCTTTGGTGTATTCAGGACAGGAGTCTGATTTCAACCGCCGCTTGCATTTTTTTGATAAAGACCAAATCGATTGGGGGAAATTTCCATTGAATGATTTCTACACCAAATTACTTTTCTTGAATAAGACAAATCAAGCGCTATGGAACGGCTCTTTTGGTGGACAGGTGCGCTTTGATTCAGCCGCAGACAACTCAAATGTCTTGGTTTATGTGCGCGAGAAAAACGGGCAAAAAGTAGTTGTGGTATTGAATTTTTCAGACAAGCCTCAAAAATATGTGATTGCCAAAGATTTTACTGCAGGCACATACAAGTCGCTCTTTGAGAAGGATAAAAAAGTAAACTTGAAGAAGTCGCAAACGCTGAACTTGAAGCCATTGGAGTATAAGGTGTATTACCTCTAAAACCACGCCCATGCATAAAGCGAAGTTATCATTTTGGCAGATTTGGAATATGAGTTTTGGGTTCTTAGGAATTCAAATGGGATTTGCGCTGCAAAATGCCAACGCAAGTAGAATTTTGCAAATTTTTGGTGCCGATGTGCATGAATTGTCTTGGTTCTGGATCATTGCGCCTTTGATGGGATTGATTGTGCAACCGATCATCGGTCATTACAGCGACAAGACGTGGACGCGATTTGGGCGCCGAAGACCTTTCTTTTTGGCGGGAGCGTTGCTCGCCTCTGTTGGTTTAATTCTCATGCCTCAAGCTGAGGTGTTTGTCGCTTTTCTACCTGCACTTTGGGTGGGAGCGGGAATGCTCATGATCATGGATGCATCTTTTAACATTGCGATGGAGCCTTTTCGCGCTTTGGTAGGAGATAATTTGCGCTCAGATCAACATACCTTAGGGTTCAGTGTGCAAACGGCACTCATAGGAATAGGTGCGGTTGTGGGGTCGTGGT
>JBBIIM010000039.1:0-31276 GCA_037446475.1 Crocinitomicaceae bacterium
TTTCGGCATCACCACCGGATTTTTTGTCTGTACTTTCAGGAATTACTTGCCAAATGTAGGTTAGCGCATCATTGTCAGCATCTGTGGCTTTCACCGAGGCTTTGGCTTCTTCACCGACTTTGAAAGTAATGTTTTGATTGGGCAATTTTCCGTTGAGTAAAAAATCCGCAATATTCGGTGCACGATTGGCGGATTCTTTACCGCTCCAACCTTTGATCAAAATATCCATCACAGCGGTTTGTTCACCGGATTCCAAAAACAAATTAAACCATGTTGCAGTGTGTTCTTGTTTGTTTCCCCAAAGGAAAACATACGAGCCCAAGCAGTTTTGTTTGTCGGAAAGAATGGCATCGAAGCTTTTTCGGTAGGTTTCTGCCTTTTGCGTACTTGTTTCCTCGATTGCAGCTCCCCAGGATGTTTTTTCCACCTCCCAATAGCCATAGGGGCCCCATTCTGCGACGATATAGGGTTTGGTCCAGCCATAGCGTTGAACAGCCTTTGGCAGGTAGGAAATGTCTCCATAAGTGTTCAAACCTAAAATGTCTAAACTTGGGGTATGTCGCTGAATCAATTTCACTTCAGCCACATCTAAACCGGCGGTAACGGCGATGGTTGGGTGATTCGGGTCTTCTTCTTTGACCATTTTGCAGATATCTTCCAAATGTTTCCAAACATCGAAGTTCGAATAATCCAAATCCATTTCATTACCAACGCCCCACATCAAAATAGCAGGATGGTTTTTATATTTTCTCACCGTGCGTCTAAATTCTTCCAACTGACCTTTCACAGCAGCTTCATTGGCATAATCAAAACCTTGGCGTTCCTGCCCCATCCAAATTCCAAAACATACCGTAAGACCCAATTTGTGGGCTTCGTCGAGAATTTTATCCGTATCAGGCGTGATTCCCCAAGTGCGTATTGAATTGCCGCCATAATTTTTCAGTTCCTCCAATTTTACAGTACCACCGGCACCATTGATGTAATAGGGCTGACCATTTCTCAAGAGCTGGAATGAACCGTCAGATTTTTGGACGATTTCCACTTTGGCTGCCTGTGCTCTAAGCAGTATGGTTGCGCTGAATAGGATAATAGAAAGGACGATTTTCATAGGCTAAATTTTATTGGTACACGCGCACATAATCCACCTCCATAAAGCGCGGCACGGTCATCGCCTGCACGTTGATGGTTCCTCCCAAATTTCCGCCAACGGCTGTGTTGAGGAGCAAGTGAAATTTTCTATCAAAGGGCCATACATCCACCAAATCAGGGTCTTCGCGCGTCACGCTGAAGGTCATTACGTCATCCACAAACCAGCGGATTTCATTTTCATTCCATTCAACGGCATAGAGGTGAAAGTTGCTGTGTGGCGTAAGCAGGTTGTACGATGTACCTTTGAAGCGGTGGTTGTTGTTGATGTCGGCAAAATGGATGTAGTTCAAAATTTGGTTGGGTGTGTTTCCTACAAATTCCATCACATCAATCTCCCCACTCATCGGCCATCCGACAGGCGGATTCGAGGGTAGCATCCAGAAGGCATGCCACAGACCGGATGCATTGTCCATTCGGATGCGCGCTTCCATTCGGCCGTATTTAAAATCGGCTTTGTTCAAGGAGCGCATACGGCCTGAGGTGTATTCCATATTGCCAAAATTTTCGCGCTGTGAGCGAATGCGCAACATCCCATTTTCAACCGTGATGTTTTCTCTGCGGTAGAACTGTTGCTCGTTGTTTCCCCAGAGATAGAGACCATAACTTCCGCCGGTTCCCAATTGAACTTCCCATTTACTTTCGTCCAACTGGTTGCCGTCAAATTCATCGGACCACACCAAGGTTTGATACTTTGGCAAAGGGTCGCTTTGTTTGCACGAGAACAGAAGAAGTACAGGCAAGAGCAGCACTGCAAAAAATTTTAATACATTCATAATCCTTATTTTACTTCAAATTTCTTCTTCAAGTTGGCGACTTGCACTTCAAATTCCCCGGATTCAACAATCCATTTTAAATCTTTCCCAACAAAAGCCAAACTACTCACAGGAATTTCGAAAGAAATGGTTTGTGACTCGTTGGCTTTCAACATCACTTTTTTGAAACCGCGCAATCTTTTCACACTTGGGGTAATGCTTGCCACCAAGTCAGCAATGTACACTTGCACCACTTCTTTTCCGGCAGTTGCTGACTCATTCTTCACATCCACAGAGAACTTGAGCACATCGGATTGACCGTATTGTGTTTTGTTCACTTTCAAATTGCTGTATGTGAACTTGCTGTAACTCATTCCAAAGCCAAACTGCCACTGCGGATTGAAGGTGTTGTAACCAAAATCTTTGTCTAACAATTCGGTGTGTTTGTGGTCGTAAAAAAACAAAGAGCCTGTATGTCTTGGGTAAGTAAAAGGTAATTTACCGGAAGGGTTAACATCGCCGTAGAGTATTTTGGCCAACGCTTCTCCGCCATAATCGCCGGGCAGATAAGTGTGCACAATGGCTTTGGCGAGTGGTTCAATTTCGCGAACTATCATCGGCCTATTGAAGGAGAAGGTCAAGATGATTGGTTTTCCCAATTGACTTAATGCACGCACCAAGTTTTGTTGTGCTATTGGCAAATTCAAATCTTCTATGTCTCCGGGTTTTTCAGTGCTTGGAATTTCGCCCAAACAGATCACAATTGCATCGGCTGACTTGCCTTTAGCTACCGCTTGAGCAATACTTACTTCTTTGGACAAATCACTGCCCAAAACATAGTCTATCTGTCCCGTACTGTGTTTGCGGAGCGCCTCCAAAATTGTGGGAACACCCTTTGTATTGAAGGCAGTGTCAATCCCTTGCCAAGTATGCGTCCAGGCACCGTTCAGAATATTCAAAGAATTGGCAGCAGGACCACAAACTAGAATTTTAGCGTTTTTGGCTAAGGGCAGGGTGTTGTCGTCATTCTTCAATAGCGTGATGGACTCCAAAGCCGTCTCCAAGGCGGCATTCTGGTGAACTTCAGAAGCGAATTGGGTGTAGGATTTGAAGTTCGGAACCGGATTTTTCAAAATGCCCAATTTCTTTTTTACGCGCAGTATTCTGCGACAGGATTCATCCAAACGGCTTTCGGGCACTTCACCGGATTTCACCAAGTCAATTAAGGCGTCGTTGAACGAATAATCGTTGGGCGTCATGCTCATATCAATACCGGCCATCACTGCCAATTTCACTGCTTCACGCATATCTTTGGCTACTTTGTGATCGCGATAGAGTTTGATGATGTCTTCCCAGTCGGTGATTACCAGTCCTTGAAAGCCGAGTTCATCACGCAGTAATGTGGTGAGGATGTCGTAATCCGCATGAACCGGAATCCCGTTCATTTCGCCGGAATTGACCATGAGCGTTAAAGCGTTGTTGGCGATTGCCTCTTCGAATGTGGGTAAAAAATACTCGCGCAGTTGACGCTCCGGAATCCATGCTGGTGTTCGGTCTTTGCCGGAGATTGGCATGCTGTAGCCGAGGAAGTGCTTCATACACGCTGCGACTTTTTCAGGATTTGAAGGGTCTTCACCTTGGTAGCCTTTTATTGCGGCGGCAGTCATTTGTTTGGCAAGGTAAACGTCTTCGCCATAAGTTTCAAAAAAACGCGACCAAAGCGGGTGTCTCGCGAGATCAAGCACGGGCGAGAAATTCCAGGGAATACCGGATGCGCGACATTCATAAGCAGTAATTGCTGCTCCTTGTTCAACCAAGTCCGGATTCCAGGTGGCGGCTTGACCGATTTGTTGCGGAAAAAGAGTAGCTCCTTGGGTGTAGTTGACTCCGTGAATGGCATCAATTCCATAAAGGATCGGAATACCGTTGCCTTCTTGGGTCGCTTTTTCTTGAATGGTGGTGATGATGTATTCCCAGTGTTCCCTTGGATAGGTGTGTCCCCCTACGTTGAGGATGGAACCGACAAAATATTTGTTGATTGCAACATCCAACTTAGCCGGGTCAAGTTGATGCGGCTCCACCAAATTGAAAACTTCTCCAACTGAGATTACGTCGAGGTTGATTTGCGTCATCTGTCCAACTTTCTCCTCGATGCTCATTTTTGCAATTAGGGCCTCGATTTCCGCGTCGTGTTCGATGGCATTTTTTTGTCCTTCCTCAGAGGAAGAGCAAGCCAACATGGTGCACAAGGGCATGAGATATAAGAATCTTTTCAAAATCATTTTTGTTTGATTTTTAGGGATGAAATTTCTACTTCGCCGCTGCCGTCACCTTCAAAAAGAAGTTGTTTGATTTGGTCGAGTTGTATTCCTGCTTTTTGAAATTGTTGTGAATCCAGTTCGATGCGTAATGTGAGTTTTTTGCCTGCTTGTTCTTCTGAAAATTTCTGGTCGAGCAAAACGACTTTGTTGTAATTGAAATCCTCTAAAGTGATTTTGAATTTTGTGTTTGCCGTTACTTTGAGTTCTATTTCCAAAACGGACTTATCGGTAATTCCACGAAAATTTACCTGATACCAATTGTTCCAGTTGATGCCCCACTTGGCCCATTGACAATTGTTGGCATTGAAGGACCAGTGGATGTGGTCGTTGTGTTGTTTGAGATTTTGGCAACTGATTTGTCCTTGACCCCAAGCATCAAAGTCGAAAGTTTTAGGGTTGTAAATGGTTTGATTCAGATTGCCTTTTGGTTTCATAGCTTCCACTTCCGCGCGGTATTGTTTGAATTGCTCGGGTGTGTAGTTTATGATTTTGATTTCATCGAGGTAAAAACTTCCGCCGCCTTCGAGTTGGAATTTCATTTGTTTGATGGAGCGGATATCCACTTGATCTTCAATGATGGGGAAGTCCCAAAGCGGCACAATCATTTGCTTCCAGGTGGTATCAATTATCAAACCGTTGAGGTATTTTTTTGCGTCAAGATAGTGGTAGGAGCCGCCGCCACCGAAGTCTTCCAAGGAGGCAACAATGGGAATGGCTCCTGCGGATTTTTCCTGTGTGCGCACGAAAAAACTTAGCGCTTTGTGTTTGCGCGATTCAGACATATCTACAGCAGCCCAATTGGAAAAGGAATTGCCAAAACCAATCCATTCACAGCCCTTTGACTTGTCCCAAGAGATTTTGATGCTGCTATTTCCTTGATAAGCCACGTCTTTACTGATCTTGAATTCTCCGCATTCGAAGAGGGAGTTCCACATTGTTCCTGCACCGTCACTGAATACAATGGCTTCTGCGGCTTCTTCTGTTTCCGCTTTGTCATAGGAACTGTAGAGTTGTTGCTGTTGGAACTGAACAACATCGCATGCGGTCAAGAACAACCCGAAATACGCTATTAAAATCTGCTTTCTCAAGGTTTGTATGGCTCGTTTAGGGTGAATATCAAATGGTCAGCAAGCGCGCGTGCATTGCCCCCAGCCGGATTGGCAAGGAAAAACACATTGATGGAGATTAATTTTGAAGGTTCGGTGAGTCCGTTTCCATTGGTCTGTTGAGGATTCCCATCGGCGTCAAATTTGAGGTCGCTGTATTTTCTGCTGATGAGGTCCCAATCTGTGGTGTTTGACCAATATTCATAGATGAATCGGTCTTCGGTATTTAAGTTGAATACACCGTCGCCATTGTCGTCCTCATCGAACCAAAAGAGCAAGAAAGAATTTTGCGGGCCGAAATTTTCCAATGCCTTGAAAGCGATGTTAAAAAACAAGTTGTTTGCGGAAGCAGGCAAACCAAACGTTCCGGAATCCGGTTTAATCATCACAGAGCCGATGGCCCAGTCCCAGCCAACTGTGCCGTTCCAGGAATAGAAACAACTTCCTTTGGCAGCCAAGACTGCATCACAAGCGATGTTGCCTTGCACTGTGGTTTGATTGAATCGGGTCCAATTGGCGCCCAAGCCCTCTTCAAAGCTGGTTATCAAAAATCCGGCATCTTGCTTGAGTCCGGTAATGGTGACGGTGTCTTGAACAATAGGACTTCCCGGTTCATTAGGAAAAGTGATTGTAATAAAAGCCTGTTCAAAATTGAAGCTTGGAAATTTGTCTGCTTCACCTTTCCATACGGCGTTGTCGATCGACAAAATGCGCTCCGTGCCGGTAAGTGTTCTGATGGCGCTTGAGTTTTGTCCTTGGATTTTGATTTCCCACAACGTGTTTTTGGACAATTCCATATTGAATATGATTTGTTGTCCGGCAGAGAAATCCACAGTGTTTTGGTTGAGGCTCAAGTCCTCAAGAATCGCGAACTCTCCGAAGAGGTCTTCGAGATTCGGTCCATCGAAATTTTCTTTGTCCTCTTTGCGACAAGAAGCAAGTATGAACAAGGCGAGAAGTATATATAGTAGTCTCATGGCTAAAAAGTTAGTGTATACAATATGTTAAATTGGTTAATCCCATAATTTGTTCCCAAATTGTTGCGGAAATTGATGTTGTGTTGTTGTACATTAATCAACAACTGGTTTTTCTCGCTGAATTTATAACGCAACCCGAGCGCAGTGGTGGTTTCAGTAAAATCGATATCCACCGGTCTGAAATCGTTTACGACGTTGAAGGCATTCCTCTCGGTGATGAATTCATTGCCTTTGGCTTGGAAATGTTTCCATCCCACGAGGAAGTCAAGCTTGTCGATGATGTTAAAACTTAAACCCAAATCCACCAAGTTGCTGTTGAAATTGATTGTTTCGTACGACTCGCCGCCGCGTTGCGTAATATCGTGTCTCACACCGAGGTTTACAACAATTTTTCTTTTCCATTTGAAAAAGTCGTTGATGGCGATGTTTGTTCCCCCGGCCAAAGAGAGAAATGACTTTTTCTGATTGGTTCCCATGCCACGCGTTTCTTGATAGCGCGCAATATTGACGAAAGATCGCGTAAATTTCACTGAATCTTCTCTTTCCGCATTGAGGTAGATTCCTGCGCGATTGGGTGTGGCTAATCCATACGGGGTGATGTTGTCGTACGCTACGTTGTAAGCCATCAAACGGTCACTGATTTTATAGCTGTAAGCGGCGTTGTGGTTGATGATGTCAGTAATATTTATAGCTCTTCCAATGGCCGCATTGGTGAATTGTTGGTACACACCTGGAAAGCGACTGAAATCTACGCGTTTGGTCTGCGCACCCGGTGAGAAAAAGTCAGCACCTACATCTTTGTATCCCAAACTGACATGAATGTTTTGTTTGGTGAATTGCGTTTGTAATGCAGCGTCGTAAAACCAATCGTCTTGTTGGGCCGGAGCTTGCGGATTGGCGTAGTTGCGGTACTGCACATTGGATGTGCCTCCTTCAGCTTTAACACCAAGTTTGATATTGTCATTGAGTGGCGCCAGGTAATTTCCTGAGAAGGTGGTGATGTTGTTGGTATATCGAATGCTATCGTTGATGGTAGCTGTCAAATCGAAAAGGTTGATGTTGTTCACCGCAAAACTCAGGTTTTTGCTTTGTCGCAAGGTTACTGTTCCGCCGCCATAGAGCCGCTCAGGGATGCTGATACCATCTGTGGGTCGTTGGCGCGTGATGAAACCTGAAAAGTCGATTCCTTCAAAAACTTTGTTGAACTTCAAACCAAATTTGGCTTGTGCCCCCTGCATACGCCAAGTGTTGTTAGGCATATAGAACATGTCATAGTGAACCACTTGTCTACGCAAGGAGAAGACCTCCGCCTCGTTTACTGTACCCTCTTCATGTGTGTTCCAAAGCGTGTAGGGTGTCATTTTCAGGTCGATGTCTCCCAAGTCGTATTTTACAATGCCGCCGGCAACACCTCTCAGGGTCAATTGGCGCACGTTGAAGGAAACGCCTCCTCCCCAAAATCCACCGAGTTCATTGCGGATCCTAAAGCTGCTGATGATTTCGGTATTCTCGTTGGGATAAATACTGAATCCAAGATCGATCAGGGTGTGTCCGTAGTTTGCACTTTTGGGAGTTATGGAGTCTAGCGCAGGGTCAATTTCCAACTTTTTGGCAAACAAGTAACCGCGTGCATCGCCGTTAACCTGGAATTTTTTTTGCTGCGCCAAAGAGGATAAGGCAACAAGACAAAGTAAGGATATGGTAGAGAGTATTTTCATTTAGAAGAATATTTTGAGTTCTAGGGTTGTTTCATGGCCTCTGAATTTGTCCAGAGGATAGCTTGTATCTTTAAAATCGAACCAACGATGGCGCAAGTAAAGCCCTGTGTTTTTGGCGATCATGTAATCGAAGCCAACGCCAATGCCGAGGTTGTGCTGATTCAAAGGTCGCTGCGTTTCGATATTTACGCGGGTGGAATAATTCCCAATGATGCGTTCCCAACCGATGTACGTGTTGAACAAAAATTCAGGTGTCAAGCTGTAATAGGTTTCGAATTGGTGCGAGTAGTGTCGGATGTATGCAGATTCAGTAAACACGGTTATAGGTGCGAAAAATGACTGTGCTGAATTGTACGATCCTACATAGAAGGCGTGCATGGTTTTGCCGAACAGCTTGAATTTTTCTTTCAACTGCAATTCGATGTTGTTGAAGTATTTGTCGTTCACTACGTTGCCATCAGCATCGGTGTCCGTGAGTTGAACAGTTTGAAACACGGAGCGGAAAAGCACAGATTTTCTGCCATAAGGACCAACTCCGGCGGGAAAGCTCCAGCGCCAAAAACGCGCCATGGTCAAGCCGTTGATGCTGTAACCCACTGTGATTTCATCATTTCTGTTTTCGATTTCTTTCGCAATACCGAGCGCTAGTGAACCCTTTAATGTTCCAAGTTTAAAATCGCCGTTCAAGTTAATCCCTTGTCTGTTGTTGGCCATTTGGGAAATGCCAAGCATGGCACTTCCGTTTTGCTGCAATACACCATTCGAACCGATAATTGGAGCTCCTCCGGAAGCTGCTGAAGGAAGGTCAATCACAGAAGTGTTGACAAATTCACCGTTTTGATTCACGGCGCGTGGACTGATTCTAAAGACGTGTAGTTGCAACGGGATTTTGGTTAACTTTTTGTCTGTTCGAATTTTCACGGTAAACATTTCTCCGAAAGGAGAGTCGTAATACTTTGCTACACCCGCTTCGCTCTCTATTGTCAATTTGTTGAACTTAAGGTTGGCGTCAATGGTATAGACGTTATTGTTTAACGGAATGGTCGTAAGTTCATCCAAAAAGGTTCTGCGATTGAAGGTGTTGAGGCTGATATTGTGTTTACCGATGGTTTTTATCAATCGACCGGCATACACGAAGTTTGGTACAGTGTTTCTGTTGAATTGAATGAATGAGACAGCAGGATTGTTGTTGGTAATCGTTGCTGCGTCGTAAAATGCTGAACCGGCATTTTGTGTTTTTCCATAAACAACATTCAAAGATAGGTTTCCGGGAAGCTCAGTCACATCCATGATGAATCCTTGCACGGCCTGGTTGGCCCAACGCGCATCTTGGGTGATTTCTCCTTTTTCGTAATACTCATTGTAGCGCATGGACATTTCTTTGAATTGAGGATCCCAAGGATTTCTCTCAAACAAACTGAATCGATTGAATCCAAAGAAAGAGCGCATGGTGAATGCGGTCATGTTGTGCCAGTGAATACCACCCATGCGGATGTTCACGTTGGCGTGTTCTGTTTGAAAATTTCCATAGAGATTGACACCCAGCAGAAGGTTTCGATAATAATCAAAGTTGCCGGTGTTTTGGTTCCAAACGACGAGGTCCGTGCCGAAGGATGTTCTTGGACTAACTCTTCCACTGAGGTTTAAGGTCAATTCAGGTAATTGGGTGTCGTCGCCAATCAAAATGCTGCGCCCTTGGATGGTGTAATTTTGCCCGGCCTCTTGGGTAACAATATAGGGATTGGGCAACATCCTGTGCTGGGCATAGAAGCGGTAAAAACCGGTAATGTTGAAGTCTTGTATAGGCGCTTTTTTTCTCGGGGCTTTAGCTTCTTCAGCTGTTTCGGCGTTCTTGTTGTCTTGCGCGTGAACTTGTCCAACGTGAATTGAAACAAGCCATCCGAGCAATAGAAGCGCTATTTTGTATTGTTTTACCAAAATACGGAATATAAAACGATGAGTACTAAGATAACTGCAAATGACAGAATATTGAACAAGGGAGATGTTTTGAATAGATTTTGACTGAAAGGAATCCCTTTTTCATCGTCTGCACCGCGGTTTTGCATCCACGAAATGATTATCATGATGCTGGTTGTCATGAGGAAGGTCAGTCCCATTTGATGCATCCAAGGCAGATTGGGAAACAGCGGAGAGTCAATCCAGCCATTTTGCCCGATTTTAAAATACATAGCGATGAGAATGGACGCGAAAGCGGCAATAACAGCAGCGCGCGTCGTGGTTTTTCTCCAGAATAATCCGAGCATAAAAATGGCTAAGATTCCCGGGCTTACGATGCCGGTGTATTCCTGGATGTATTGGAATGCTTGTGGAATACTGCCCAAAAATGGTGCTATGGCTATGGCAATGGCTAAGGCGGTTACGCCTGAAATGCGACCCACTTTGACCAATTTATGTTCACTGGCCGTTTTGTTGAAAAAGGGCTTGTAGATATCCATAGTAAAAATGGTCGATGTACTGTTGACCATGGATGCCACTGAGGATGCAATGGCTGCAGTGAGTGCGGCGAGTATTAAACCTTTGAGTCCTACTGGCATGTAGGTAGATATCAGCCAAGGATAAGCGCGGTCGCTCTCAACGACGCCGGATGTGTTTATGAAATCTTGAGCTGCGCTCGGGTTGTCCGTGTACATTACAAAAGCAATGATGCCCGGTATTACAACGATCAAGGGCAATATCAACTTCAAAATTGCAGCGAAAACGATTCCCTTTTGTGCTTCTCCAATGCTTTTGGCAGCAAGTGTTCTTTGAATAATGTACTGATTAAACCCCCAATAATAGATGTTAGCAATCCACATACCCCCTACAAGAACAGCAATTCCGGGTAAATTGACATACTCAGGATGGTTGGAATCCAGTATCATGTGGAATTTGTCCGGCACTTTATCGTAGACATAGGTCAGCCCATCGAATACTGATGTCGATTCAGGATTTACATGACTCAGCGCGATGAATGTCGTAATCAAGCCGCCAATAACCAACAAAACTACTTGAATTACGTCGGTCCAGGCTACTGCCGATAGTCCGCCATACAACGAATAGGCAGCCGCAAATAATGCCAAAGCAATGATGAAAGGCAAAACCAATGAACCGTCGGCGTTGCCCAGCACCGTATCCAGCGCCATCGCACCGAGATAAAGGACAGACGTCAAATTCACAAAAACAAAAAGCGCCACCCAAAACACGGCCAAAATGGATTTGACCTGATGATTGTAGCGCTTTTCCAGAAATTGGGGAATGGTGTAAATGCCCTTTTCAATGTAAATGGGAAGAAAGTATTTCCCAACTATGATTATCGTTATCGCAGCCATCCATTCGTAGGAAGCTATGGCGAGACCCACGGCAAATCCTGAACCAGACATTCCGATAAATTGTTCTGCGGAGATGTTTGCTGCAATCAGTGAAGCACCGATAGCCCACCAAGGCAAGGACTTACTCGCTAGAAAATAATCGCTGGAGGTTTTCTCTTGATTGTCTTTTTTCCGTGATACATACAATCCTACGAATAGAATCAGAGCGCAATAAAGGCCTAAAACAATGATATCGACGTAGTGAATTTTCAAGATTTACTTATTGTATTGTGTACGCAAAGTAAACCGAAATAAACTACAATTCAAAATTAAATCCCGTATTTTTCAACAAATTGTAATTCACTTCATCAAAAGCAAAGAGCTTGGCAGGACGATGCGCAACGTTTTTTTGTGTTTTACCGAGATCTTTAATAATCCGTAGGGAATTAATTTTTTTTCGAAAATTTCTTGCATCCAAAGGCGTTTCAAGTACGCTTTCGTAGAGTGCCTGCAGTTCGGAAAGAGTAAATTGTTTGGGCAACAACTCAAAACCAATGGGCTTGATGCGTACGGATTTTTGAAGTTGACGAAAACAAGATTTAAGTATGTTGTTGTGGTCGAAGGCTAATGCTCCAACTTCGTCAAGACTAAACCATTTGGCTTCTTTGGCGAAAGAGGAGGGATTCAATTCGTAATCAGATATTTTTACAAGTGTGTAATAGCTCGTGGTAATTACTCTGCCAAAGGGATGTCGATTAACCTCACCGAAGGTTTCGACCTGTTCGAAGTATAAATTTGATAATCCGGTTAGTCTGAAAAGAACCTCGTGTACGGATTCTTTCAAATCTTTTTGTGGATCAACTAAGTCACCGGGTAAGGCCCAATAGCCGTTGTAGGGTTCTGCGCTGCGCTCAATGAGGAGCACCTTGATGCGCTCTCCGTCAAATCCAAAAACCACACAGTCAACGGAAAGGGCTAGTGTAAAATATTTCATGAGCGCTTTGTCCATTAAGTTATCTCTCTTCGGGGGACAAAATTAGGGGAACTTCTAGAATTACTATGAAAAAATAAGGGTACATTTTTCTTTTTCATTTTTTGAGATGCAGGATTGTTCGCGTTTTGAACCTGTTTCTTTCTAGTTTTGATGAATTAAATTCCGCGAATTTCGAATAACTGTTATTTAAATAATTCAGATGAGAAAAGTGATGGTGCCCGAGGATATTGTTAGAAAGCGTGTGCTTTTTTCTGCTTTGAATTGGGGCTATGGTCATGTGATGCGGTCTGTTGTTTTACTCAAACAGTTGGAGCAACAGGGATGTACAATATACATTGCAGCAAATAACGAGCAGGAATTTTTGTATCGCTCTGAGGGGATTGAGGCCAAATTTCTAGAAAATCCTGGTTATCCTTTTAATTTTAGTGAGCAAAGCAGCATCAATCGGGATTTACTTTTCGGCTTTTCGAGGCTGTACAGATACATGAAACGAGAGCATCGACGCGTTGAAGCATGGTGTCAGTTACATGCAATAGAACTGGTGTTGTCAGATCAATGCATGGGTTTTTATAGCCGAATTGTGCCGTCTGTTTTGATCACGCATCAAGTGAATTTACCCCTTAAGCCTGTTCAGTTTTTGGCGCAATGGGTATACGAGCGCTGGATGAATCGTTTTTCTGCGATTTGGATTCCTGATAATTCACCACCGAATAATTTAGCGGGAAAAATGTCCCGGACAACGCGACGTAATGCGCATTATATGGGTTGGTTATCTCGTTTTGACAAACCTTGTGACTGTGCGAAAGAGTATGAATTAGGTGCCTTGATTACCGGCCCTGAGCCTTATGCCAAGGAGTTTTACGAGCAGTGCAAAATTCGTTTTTTGAATTCCGGAAAAAGGTCCTTCATCATTTACAATCGCACTGAGCCTTGCGTTATTGATGCGTTGGAGGTGCTGAACCATCAGTCAACAGATGAAATGAAACGCTATTTATGTTCTGCGAAATTGTTGGTTACTCGTTCAGGCTATTCAACGTTGATGGACTTAAAGGTACTCGGGCTGAGCAATTTTGAGCTTCATGCAACTCAGGGGCAGCGGGAGCAGGAGTATTTGATAGTCACGTTTATAACAGCGAATGACTATTGAATTGTATCAAAGATTTTTGTGAGTGTATCCTTGATGATGTAGATGCCTTCCTGATTTGGGTGTCCGTTTTGCCAGGAAATTGCATATTTAGAATCGGGAATTAGGTCAATCCCTTGGATCAGTGTAAATGCGTTGTTTTTAGCAATTTCTTGAAAGACTTTGTAATGCTTCCACTTTTTTGGTCGATCTCCTGCACTATACGGAGTATTGACCAGAATAATTAAATTTTGACATTTAATATCCTGAAATATTTTTTCCAGTTCCTTTTTGTACTTTTCAGTCTTTCTAGGAAATTCACTAGCAGGAGTGCCTGGAAGAAACTTATCTGTTAACAGCAATGAGATGTGATGAGCTGCTTTTTTGATGAAGATTACTGTTGCTGATTTGTTGTTAAACCAATCTAGGATTTGGCTTGTCCATTTTTGTTGTGATTTGTTTTTCTTCGAGTGATTGGCTGCATCTTTGAGTTGTCCTCCTTGAATAGACACAATGTCACTTATGTTGTAGTAATATATAATCAATTTAGGATTTGATTCGCTAACTGAGTCAAGTAGTATTTTGTGATCACTGAGTTCAGTGCCAGCTTTTGATAAATCGAAGAAATTCCATTTTCTTTTTGCGAAATATTGGCTAAATAGCATTGGAAATCCTTCTTTCGCATAGTTGGTACTAGCGTAACTATCACCAATGAAATAAACATTTTCCATATTTCTTTCATCAAAATAGTTATGTCCTATTTCGTTTACATCGAGTATAATGTCATCTTTGCCACAAAATGAAATCAATTCGAACGCCAGAAAAAATGAGATGGCCAAAAGGAAAATAGATTGAATATTTCTCATTATTTAGAACTGAAAGTAAATAAATTCTGATTTTGTCGTGGAGAAAATTGCCGCGATTATGGCTCCAATAATTATTGGATAAATATATCTATTGAATTTTGGTATTTGAACGATAATGTCAATGATAATACAGATCACGATTATTGATAGATAGTTTATATATGCGTCGAATTGAATGTTTAAACGACTGATATAGTCTATCGCTTTTGGCATTGATTCGGCACGGAAGAAAATCCATGCAAAAGTGACAATAAGGTAAGTGGTGAATATTTCGCCCAATTGTTTTATCTTTTGGACGTCGAATCCTCTCAAATTAAAGGGTTCGAGGTATTTTCGGTTTTTATTCGTAATAAATGAAGGAACAAAAAACAGTGCGTGTAGAGCACCCCAAACGATGAAAGTCCAATTGGCACCATGCCAAAATCCGGAAACCAAGAAAATTATTAATACATTAATAAGAGATCTAAGTTTGCCTTTTTTTGAACCTCCTAGGGGAATGTATAAATAGTCTCTGAACCATGTATTTAAGGATATGTGCCATCGACGCCAAAATTCTCCAATATTCCTTGAAAAGTAGGGAAAGTTGAAGTTCATCATTAGATTGAACCCTAATAGTTTGCTGTGCCTCTTGCAATTTTCGAATAACCACTAAAGTCTCCGTAAATTTGAAATGAGAAGAATACTGCTCCGAGGACTAAAGTGCCGCCGCTTTTGCTAGTGTAGTTTTCAAAGATTTCGTTTACTATAGGTGCTAGTACATCAGCAACGAAAATTTTCAGAAAGAATCCATACACCATGAGTCGTAAACCCTCGTAAAACTCTTCTTTGGAGAAGCGTCGAGGATTCAATATTTGTGGAAGGAGATTGGTCGCTCTTTCAATGGGTCCTGCAACAAGTTGCGGAAAAAAACTTACAAAAGCACCGAATCCAATGAAGTCTTTTGTAGGAGTTAGATTTTTTCGATACACATCAAAAGTATAACTCATTGTTTGAAAAGTGTAGAAGCTGATACCGACTGGAAGTACAATATCCAATGATGTCGAAGGAATGTTGTATCCCAGAATTTTGAATGCCTCTACAAAATTGTCGACAAAGAAATTGAAATACTTAAAAAATCCAAGGAAACCTAGATTTACAAGAATACTGGTCCATAAGAGTATTTTTCTTTTTTTGGATTGTTGTGTTTTAGAAAGTTCTATGCCAATCAAGAAGTCGACAATTGTGCTGAAAAATATCAATGATAGAAATCTCCAATCCCACCAACCATAAAAGATATAGCTAGATACAAAAATTAAGGTGTTTTGAAGTTTTAGGTTTTTTTGAAATACGAACCAATACAGTATAAATACAATAGGTAGGAATATCGCGAAATCTATGGAGTTAAAAAGCATTTGATTGAGTGGATTTTATGTTTAACGTTCAGAAAAAAATAAATTCGGATAGATGCTTTGTCAACAAAAAAAGCTGCATTGGTGTGCAGCTTTTTAAATCGAAGTAGGGTATTATTAGTTTATAAACTCGTATGTAATACCGAAAGAATATCTCATAAATCCGCCACCAAAACCGCGTGCTTTTCTTTGCGTAAAATCGAAGTACTGGTCTTGCAGGTGATGGAATACGTAGGTCATGTCAAAATTAAGCAACATGTTTCTGCTCAAACGCAATCTAGGCGTAATTCCAACAGACCAAGTAAGCATATCATCGTGATTCTTGATGTATGGGTCAGTCTGATTTTTTCTGTCCTGCCACATGGTTGATAATCCGAAGCCGAAGTGGCTTACCACAGAGAATTCGTGAATCATTTCACGGAATCCGTATGTTCCCATTTGGTTCCAGTCGATGGTTCCGTCGATTGTAAAGTTCGCATATTTTACATTTGTTGCTCCTTCAACGTTGATGCTGTGAAAGTTGAAGTTTGGACGAATACCGTAAATGTGATTGAACTTATAAGCAGCATTCAGGTGAATATGCGATGGTTGATAGAATTTAATCGACTCCACGTTCTTGTGAGAATGGAAGGCATGACCACCGACATTTAATGCCATCGACCAAAATTTGCTGTTGCGGTAAACTTGTGCGTTCAACGCGGTTGCACAAATCAACAAAGCAATCAAAGTAATCTTTTTCATAATCTTGAATTTAAAAGTAATCACATTCGGTAAACACAAACATGCTAATATTTCGCTTGCAAAAGTATAAATATTTCTTAGTGTGTGAAATTTATTTACAAATAATTGTTAGAAACAACATTTTTTTGATGACTTTCGTGCATGTCAGGATCTATTTCTTTCTGAAAATATTGAGTAAACTGAATTTTTTCTTTGGGGTTTCACCATACACTGTTCCGTACGTACTTCCATACCCATATCCATGCCCATATCCATACCCATATCCTCTATAACCTCCAAAGCCATAAGCTGTATCGTTGAGTATGAATGCCATGGATTTAATTTGCTCATTTTGAACGAGGCTTTTTGGGATATCTAAATAGTCTTTGATGAGGTAATTTGCTCTTACCACATACAAGAACAAATCGGCGTGATGAGCGATAGCCAAGCCATCAGTAACAAGTGAAATTGGGGAATTGTCCACTACAACGTAATCGAAGTGTTCTTTTAAGTAGGAGAACATGCTATTCACTCGTTCACCAAGCAGCAATTCAGCGGGATTTGGAGGGATAATACCTGAATGAACAATGTAGAAGTTTTCTACCTCGTCATATTTTACGATTATATCTTCTACCGACAATGATTCATCAATAAGATAATTCGTCACACCCGGACCGTCACCGATACTCAAGAACTTTTTGAGTTTTGGCGCTCGAAGGTCCATGCCCAAAAGGACTGTTTTTTTTCCTGAGAGTGCCAATGATGCGGCAATGTTCATAGAGTTGAAGGTTTTTCCTTCTCCAGCAATGGTTGATGTAATGAAGATTGTTTTTCCGATTCCTTCTTGTTTGGTGAGGTAGAAGTTTAAATTTGTTCTGAGCATTCTAAAAGCCTCAGCAATCAAACTTCTGTCGCCTTGTTTAACGACCAAGTAATCTTCGGTGTTGTTCCTGGGTATTTCACCGATAATCGGAATGCCTAGTTTTTCAAGGTCTTCTTTTTTACGGATTTTGTTGTCTAATGAATATTGAATAAAAATAATACTAAATGGTAGGAATAATCCGAAAAGCACACCGGAAACTAAAATTAGATATTTGTTTGGACTGACAGGTTTACTGTCAGTAAAGGCAGAGTCTAGTATTTTTATCGTACCAACTGCTGAAGCCATTGCTATTTCATTTTCTTCTCTTTTTTGAAGCAGGTACAGATAGAGCGTTTCTTTGATTTGTTGCTGTCTGGAAATTTCTCGGTAGCGTCGTTCGTACTCGGGTATGTTCCCTATTCTGGACTTATTCGCTGCATCTTTTTTTTCCGTTGCGGTGAGTTCGATATTTAATCTCCCTTTAAGATTCATCAAACTTTGCATTAAACTGGATCTGAGAGATAACAATTGACTTTGTATGCGGAGTACGGCCGGATGGTTCAGGTTAGAACTTTCTATTGTTTTGTTTCTCTCGAGTACAAGCGTGTTGTATTCCGAAGTCATTTGATTGATGGTATTGTCTTCAAAACCTAAATTGGAAGGCAAGGTTGCATAGGGTTCATTGTTGGATTTTAAATAGTCGATTAGATACTCGGCCAACATCATTTGAATGGATAAGGCCGTTAACCTATTTTCTAGTTCACCTCCTTTGAGTAAGTATAGGTGGGCGTCAGACTTAACATCAATCAGTTGATGTTGTGACTTGAATGATTCACCTTCGGATTCAACATCTGTCAGCTCATTGGCAATGATTAGCATTCGCTCATTGATAAAATCACTTGTGTTTCGGCTGATTTGATTTTTGTCTGCAACAGCTTGGCGTTCGTGTTCATCAATGAGTGCATTCAATAAATGTTCATTTTGATCAATAATGGTCCCAACGGTTGAGAGTCCGAGAACAGTCGATTCACCATTGACAGGTTCGATTTTTATTTTTTTCTTGAGTCTGTTGGATGTGGCTTTAACGGTACTAATTTTTATTTCAATCGTTGCGTCGACATAATCCTTATGAAAGAATTGTGTTTTTTTGATTCGTATCGTTCCTATTCTCGACTTTATCCACTCATTGAACTTAAATGTTCCAAGTTTTTTCCAGTTTTTGTTGATTGGGTGTTCCTCAGAGATGATGAATTCATCTTTGTTTTCAATTTCTACTTTGTAGCTTCCCTTTTTCTCCCAGAGCGCCGAGTCGCCTTGAAAATATTCAATGGTCAAAGGGGTATCATATTCATAGTGCTCAACATTACTCTCGAAAAATGAACGTAATTGTGTGTATGTCACATTGAGCCTAAGTTTTTTAACAACCTCTGTAAGTAAGACGCGTGACTTAAGCACTTCGATCTCATTGTACATATTGGTATTGCCCTTGAAAATACCGAGATCGTCGAATAAATTGAGTTCTGCATGAGCCGAACCACTACCCGTGTCTTTAACGAGCACCAGTGCTGTGGTTTCATATTCGCTCATCAATGTTCTCAGATATAGATAGGCTGAGAGAGAAAATACAATGAGTGACAAAATAATCAGTGGCCATCTTCTCAAGAGGCGGCTAAAAAGCTCATTGAAGTTGAAGTTTGTAAAACTTTCTGAATTGTTGTTATTTATATTGTTTGATTCAAGACTCATGAAATTTCTTTTAGAATATTTGGCTATGGTCGATTATTTACATACAATACTATTCCTGCGAAAACAAAGCTCGCGATGGACATAATTGTCGGTGTTGCTGTTCTCCAAAATGTTCCCTGCGTTCTAGCTGCCAAGTTGGGTTCTACATAAACAACATCATTTTGTTCTAAATAATAAACGGGTGATGATAGAACTTCTTGCGTGGTTAGGTCAATTCTGTATTGCGTTCTTACTCCATTTCTATCTCGAATCACCAAAACATTTTGTCTGGTTCCAGTAATTCTTAGGTCACCAGCAATTCCAAGTGCTTCCAAAAGTGTGATACGTTCATTGGGAATGGTAAATGTGCCTGGTTTGGCTACATCACCCAAAACGGTTACTTTAAAATTTTGAATTTGGATATTGACAACTGGATTGCGAAGATATCCTTTGTAAATAGCTGTTAGTTCTTGAACTACTTGCGTCCTTGATTTGTCTTTTACATAAATTTTTCCAATCACCGGGAGTTCAACATAACCTGCTTCATCGACGAGGTACCCTGTTTGAAAAGGTCTTCCGGTTTCATAACCACCCATTGCTCCACTGGTTGAAATAATTAATTTTGCAGGAAAATTGAATGGAACAGCAGATTCGGGATCATCTGATGTTACCAAAACTGATAAGAAATCATCGGATTTAAAAACAGGTGTATAATTTGAAATTCCTGTATCCTTTGAGCCTGTTTCGCCTTGAAAGTATACCATTCTCTCTCTTGTCTTGCAGCTGACAACCAAAATGGACGCGAGAAGTAAAATTAGGATTTTGTAATAATTCATTCTATCTACTTGATTTTTTGATTTATTAATGCGGAGTGTTTGTTTTGGTTTGTGTTGCATCCAAAACTTCAAATTCCGAATTCATACTTATATATTCTGGAACTATTTTTTTCATTTTAGCCACTAGGTCAGCGGACAAATTGTTTTCTGCGAGTCTTTGTAATTCCTGAATTTCCAGCTCAAAGTCTTTGGATTGTTGTGTTGCTTCGGTTGCAATCATTATTTTTTTGTGATGTGTAGGCAGGGTTTTAGCGCTATCGGTCAATAACTCTTCGTAGAGTTTTTCTCCGGGACGTAAACCCACAAATTTAATTTTAATGTCTTTATCAGGAACAAAACCTGCCAACCGAATCATTTTTTTTGCTAAGTCAAGTATTTTGACCGGTTCACCCATGTCGAAGATAAATATTTCGCCTCCTTTGCCCATAGCGCCTGCTTCAAGGACCAATTGACAGGCTTCCGGTATGGTCATGAAATAGCGAATGATGTCCGGGTGTGTAATTGTTATGGGGCCACCTTGCTCAATTTGTTTGGTGAATCTCGGTACAACAGATCCGTTTGAGCCCAAAACGTTTCCAAATCTTGTTGTAATAAATTTGGTTTTGCATTCTGGCCTATTCAAATGCAAATATTTTATATAGCATTCAGCTATGCGCTTGCTGGCACCCATGACATTGCTCGGATTAACAGCTTTATCGGTTGAAACCATCACAAAAGAAGATACGGCAAATTCGCAAGCCAAATCAGCTACGTTTTTTGTGCCAAGCACATTGGTAAATATTGCTTGAGAAGGATAGGCCTCCATCATGGGCACGTGTTTGTATGCTGCGGCATGGTAAACAACGGCCGGCCGGTGGTTTTCGAAAATTTGTGAGAGCCTGTTTCTGTCGCGAATGTCGGTTAAGCTTGGTAAGATTGTAACTGTTCCTTTTGTCAATTCTTGGAGTTCAAGATGCAATTCATGAAGCGCAGATTCTGCCTGGTCAAGTATGATGAGTTCAGCTGGATTAAAGGCCGCCACTTGACGGGCAATTTCACTACCAATCGAACCTGCTGCTCCGGTGATAAGAATGCGGTTCCCTTCAATCTGTTGATAAATTGACTTTTTGTCTAAAACAATTTCTTTTCTCTCTAGTAAGTCTTGAATTTCGAATTTTTTAATGTTTTTCGAAATGTCGCTGCTGTCACTCCAGTCAGTAACCATGGGGGCGATGAAGAACTTGAGATTGTATTCCAGGCAGTCATCAATGAGACGTTGTTTTTCTTCACGTGTAAGTGCGTTATCTGTTAGTATAACCGCCTCAGCGCCAAGACTTCTCATTAACACACTCATTTTCTTTTGGAATCCTACAATAGGTAAATTCAAGATTCTTTTGGTTGAGTGTTTTCCATAAAAATCAATAAAAGCCACCAATTTGAATCTTTGTGGTGTTTCTAGCGTTAAGGCGTTTGCAACGGCAATGGCGTTAGCATGCGTACCGAGTATTACTGCCCGCAACAGTTTATCAGATTCGACTAGACTGAATTGATCGAAAATAATCTTGACGAAAATTCGGTAGGTGAACAAGAATAGAAAACTGAAAATGCTGTAGAGGAGCAATAGTTTAAAGGGAAGTACATTGATTTCAAATCCATATTCCAGAACCAATTTTGCCATGATTAACAATACCATGGTCAAGGATTGAGAAGAGAATAACTTTAGTCCATCTAAAAAACTGCTGTGTCTGATGATTCCGGAGAAAGTTTGGAAATAGACAAATACGAGTGAGTTAATTGCTATTACGCCTGTTGCGATAAGTAAAAAATGTTCAGCAAATACTTTGTCAAAGTGCGAAAAGTCGTCAAGAATAAAGCGTATTGTGAGCAGTGCCGTAAACAACATAATAGTGTCCAGTATGAACACAATCCATCTGGGCAAATATTTGAGTTTGCCTAAGGTAGTTGACTTCAAGAGCCTGGTAACTATGTGATTTGCTCTAGACATGCTTTTTCGCAAGGACGCTTTTAAGTGTTGTTGCAATCCTTTCTCGATCTTCATCGCTTAGATTGGAACCTGATGGTAAGCACAGTCCTACATCGAACAAATGCTCAGATACTTGATTGCCAAAATATTGATACTGCTCGAATACGGGTTGTAGATGCATTGGTTTCCAGAGTGGTCTAGATTCTATATTCTCTTCTAGGAGCGCCTGACGTATCATCTCACGCTCTTCAAAGGAATTTGTTAAAATACAGGATAACCAATGGTTTGAGAAGTAATCTTCATTGGGCTCAGCGTGCACGTAAATGTCTGAATTAGAAAACACCGAACGATAGAAATTATTCATTTCTCGTCTCTTTTGGATATGTGAATCGAGAATTTCCATTTGTCCACAACCAATCCCGGCTGAAATATTGCTTAACCTGTAATTGTAGCCAATTTGTGAGTGTTGGTAATGTGGTGCGTTATCTCGAGCTTGCGTGGCCAAGAATATGGCTCTCTTTTTTGCCTCGTCGTCTATGCAAACAAGAGCACCACCGCTCGAAGTTGTGATAATTTTGTTTCCGTTGAATGAAAGTACGCCAAATTCGCCAAATGTTCCGCAGGCCTGATTTTTGTAGTTACTTCCCAGAGCTTCTGCGCTATCTTCTACGATGGGCACATGGTATTTATTAGCAACCCTTTGAATTTCGTCCGCTTTGAAGGGCATTCCATAGAGATGCACTGCAATTATAGCCTTCGGGCGAATTCCTTGTTGTGTTAAGGTTGATAGAGCCTCTTCTAATGCTTGCGGGCACATGTTCCAAGTTTCTTTTTCGCTATCTACAAACACGGGAATAGCTCCTTGATAAAGTATTGGATTCGCTGAGGCCGAAAAAGTCATACTTTGGCAAATCACATAGTCACCGGATTGAACTCCAAGTAATATGAGCGCCAAATGCAAGGCGCTTGTGCCTGAAGCCAAGGCGGCCACGTGATGTGTTGCCCCTAAGCGTTCTTCCAACATCTCCTCGAATCTTGTCACATTAGGACCAAGTGGAGCCACCCAATTCTGATGAAATGCCTCATGAATATAATCCAATTCGCGCCCACCCATGTGAGGAGAGGAAAGCCAAATTCTCGGTTTCATAATTCCATTTTAGGTACAGTAACAAAATTACTGTGTGCAAATTTAAAATTTAACTTGTTCAAAACCCTCAAAATTGTTTGATTTTCGAAACTCAGATTACATTTGCCCGGTGGTTTTGTGATTCTAAAGATTCAAGTAATACCCAACTATTTCTTTATTAAGTTTTTGGTATTTTTCCCAGTACGAGAATTTCGGGATGAAATTTTTGAATGAATAGGTGTTGTCTTTAAAGGTTGTGTAATCACATGGGGCGGGAATGATGTTTTTTACACCTGCATTTTTTAGATGTTGAAACGCTCTTGGCATGTGAATGGCAGAAGTCACGAGTATTACTGTATCTTGAGGTGAATAGAATTTCTTTGCAAAAGTTTGAGCTTCAGCTTTGGTGTTGTGTGGTTCGGTTTGTGTGAATATTCTGCTAGAATCAATTCCTAGTTCTATAGCTGCGTTTTTAAGGACGATGGCACCTGGGGTTTTTCCAGAAGCGGAATAGCCGGAGGTAATAATTTGCGAGTTTGGTAGGTTATCCGCAATTTTCACCGCTTCAAGCAGTCTTGATTTTGCTGATGAGCATAGAAGATTTGTAGAGGACAATTCTGAATCATGCCCATAACCGGAACCAAGAACCAAAATTTTGAATTTTGAATTTTTGTGGTGCAGTTGCTGAAAGTCGCTATGAATCCTTTCCCACGGAAACGCCACGGAATAATACAAGAACGGTGTTGTTGTGAAATAGAAAACGCTAAGATTTACTACCAGTAAAAATATCTTTAGGTATTTCTTTGTTGACGAGCGGAGTAAAAATATTATTATAATTAAAAGAAGTTGAAGGAACGCTGGACTCAGAAAAAACATTTACGAGTATGATGGATAAGAGGTAATGTGATCTATTCGTTCATCCAAATTGAGGCCAGCTTTTTGCCTCCACTTTTATTAAGATGGTCTTGATTGGCAAAATCTCCATCTTCAAATCGAGTTTTGTTTGAATAATCAATCACTTTCAGATTGTTCACAACAAAAATTGAGTCCGCCTTGAAGTTGTGATTTTTGGTTTTTTCGTAGTACTCATGAACAACTGGAAATTTCACTCCTATCAGTTCAATATTATTGGTTTTGCAGATATTTATTAAGTCGTTTAATATTGAACTGAGCATTTTACTTTCTCTGGAAGAGCCGAATTGCGTTCTGAATCGAGATTCCACCAATGCCTTTTTTTTCTGTTCACTCAAGTTCATCCAATTGGTTTTCTCTTTTTTATTTTCATTCGTTGCTTTAGTGGTTATATATTCCCAGAATATGTCTCTCACACGAGATTTAAATATTGGGGCCCAATCAAGGATGTATTTTTCTATGCAATATTGATACAATGTTTTGTAGTCTTCGTTAGACGTATACACGTTGCTTCTATCTGAGTTGTTATTACCTTCTCTGTATGTTGATAAGGTATGATTATCAACAGTGATGTAAATTGTGTCAATTTGATACTGATTTCTAATAAGGAAATTGAGTTTCCTATTCATGTCGAAATATGAATCACTGCCTGCGGAGAAATTATATATGCCATGATGCTCTAGAAAATTCTCAAGAGGGAGTCCATGTGAATCACAGAGTAGAAAGCTGTGAAATTTTTTTGATGGGAAAACTCTATATTCTGAATAGTAGTGTATTTCAGCAAACTTGAAAACGATCAGATTAAAGCTTGCAATTACAGAAATGCCAAAAAGTGCTTTAAGTAAAAATTTTCTCATTGCTAAAATTGAAAATAGATGAACTCGACTTTTTCACCGAAGTTTCCGTAAAAATAGATTACAAGAAGTATCGTGAAATACATCGACCAGCGTAAGGGTGTTGAACTGAAGTTTGCAATGTTTTCAATGGCATATTTTCTTGTGCGGCCGTGCCATTCGATAACTAAGAAAATTCCAATGAGCGCAATAATTGTGATTGCTTCACCAATTCCGCTGAACTTGGGTAAGGTCAATAGTGATTTTGAGCCGATAGTGCGAAGTATCGAAAATGCATGAGTTACATTGTCTGCTCTGAAGAATATCCAGGCGAGTACCGTGAGTAGGAAAGTTCCGCATATTGATACTATTTCCCGCAAACTTGGAATAAACTTTCCCATGGCCACAACTTCCAGATTGTTTCGGTTTCTGTTGGTGATTAGTAAGGGCAAGAAATAGAGCGCATTGAGTGCTCCCCACACGACAAAAGTCCAATTCGCGCCATGCCAGAAACCGCTGACCAGAAAAATGATGAAAGTGTTGCGGATTTTTTTGCCGAGTCCACCTTTGCTCCCACCAAGGGGTATGTAAAGATAATCTCTGAACCAAGTGGATAGAGAGATGTGCCAACGTCTCCAGAATTCGGCAATATCTCGTGAAAAATAAGGAAATGCGAAATTCTGCATCAAATTGAATCCAAAGAGTCGTGATGTTCCGATGGCAATATCGGAGTAACCGGAGAAGTCGCCGTATATCTGAAAAGTAAAGAACAGCGCTCCTAGGAGCAGCGTACTCCCTGAATAATCGGCTGAGTTGTTGAAAATTAAGTTGGCATATTCGGCACAACCATCGGCAATTACAATTTTTTTGAAAAGACCCCAGAGTATCTGCCGCATGCCATCTGCCGCTTTGGCGTAGTCGAAGTTGCGTTTGGTGTAAAACTGAGGTAAGAGATTTGTGGCTCGCTCAATAGGTCCTGCCACCAATTGTGGAAAGAAACTGACAAAGGCTGCAAAACCAATAAAATCATCAGTGGCCTTGAGTTTTTTGTAATATACGTCGAGGGTATAACTCATGGTTTGAAAAGTGTAGAAACTTATTCCAACCGGTAGAATGATGTTTAAAGAGCTGGCTTGAAATTTTACCCCAAAGAAGGAAAATACTTCTATGAAATTATCAACAAAGAAGTTATAGTATTTGAAAAACCCGAGAAACCCAAGATTTACTACTATACTGGTCCAAAGCAATAATTTTCTCTTGGATGTTCCTTCTTCTTTGTCTAATTGTTTGCCAATGAAGAAGTCAACAAATGTGCTGAATAAGATGAGAGACAAAAATCTCCAATCCCAGAGACCATAAAAAAAGTAACTGGCAACTACGATTAAAAAATTCTGTAATCTCAAACTTTTTTGGCAGACGAACCAGTAAAGTATGAAAACTACCGGGAGAAAGAGGGCAAAGTCAATGGAATTAAATGCCATATTGCCTTAAGCTGTTATTCTACCACAAAAAAGGGATTCAACAAGTTCTCTTTGTTGTATACCAAATCTGCATGATTATCGTGTCTGTAAACTCTTTTGCCGGCGGCTAAACAAACGGCTTGTCCCGCAGCGGTATCCCATTCCATGGTTGGAGCGAGTCGTGGGTAAACATGAGCAGCACCCTCTGCCACCAAGCACAATTTCAGAGAACTTCCCATTGAAACAAAGTCAACTTCGCCATGCTTTTCACGCATTACATTTACGAAAGCCTCAGTTTCGGGTGAGTGGTGAGACTTGCTTGCAACGATTGTGAATTTCTCAGGTGACGGTTTGGGAATGCGGTTCGCATCGTTCAGCATTTCCAGGTTGAATATATCCTCTGGAGTAATGCCAATTTTGAAAGCGCCAATTTCAAGTCCGCCCAGATACAATTCGTTCAACACCGGTGCGTAAACCACACCGAGTACAGGAACTCCGTGGCGGATTAATGCGATGTTAACGGTAAATTCACCATTTTTCTTGATGAATTCTTTGGTTCCATCTAAGGGGTCAACCAACCAGAATTCGGCCCATTTGGCACGCTCTTCATAGGGTAGTGTTTTTCCTTCCTCACTGAGAATAGGGTAGGGCGTTTTTTCCAAATAAGCCACAATTGCATTATGTGCCATTTGGTCTGCCAATGTGAGAGGACTTGCATCGGACTTTTCGAAAACTTCAAAATCCTGTGCATAGATTTCTAATATCTTTTTTGAAGCCTCTTGCGAGGCTTTCACGATGATTTCAAGCAATTCCATAGTTTAAATGATCATACCCGCAGCCACGGTTTCGTTAGTAGCAGGGTCCACCAAAATCAATGCGCCTGTTTGACGGTTTCTTCTGTAAGAGTCGAACAAAATGGCTTTAGTCGCTCGGATTTTCACGCGGGCGATATCGTTGGTGCGAATTTCCAAATCCTCTGTGTTTCTATGAAGCGTGTTGATGTCAATCTTGTAAACGATTTCTTTGATGATCGCTTGAGCGTCATTGCTTGTGTGGCGCAAGATGTACTTGTTTCTCGGGATTGGGCCTTGACGATTCAACCAGCAAATCATAACATCCAAGTCCTGTTCCATTTGTGGTTGATTGTTTACGCGAACAATCATATCTCCGCGACCCACATCAATATCATCTTCAAGTGTCATTACTACGGACATTGGAGCAAACGCTTCCTCTAATTCCTGATCCATCAAGTGAATCGATGCAATTCTTGAGGTCAAACCTGAAGGTAAAGCGATTACTTCATCCCCTTTTCTGTAAATGCCACCTGCAATTCGTCCTGCGTAGCCGCGGAAGTCATGGTACTCATCCATGTGAGGGCGAATAACCGTCTGTACAGGGAAGCGGCAATCAATGTGATTGTGGTCTGCGGCAATATGCACAGTCTCAAGAATGTGCAACAATGTTCCTCCTTCGTACCAAGGCATGTTTTCGGAGCGATTAACCACATTGTCTCCGTGTAGGGCTGAAATTGGCACAAATCGGATGTCTTTCACATCCAGCTTAGCGGAGAACTCTTTGTATTGCTCTACCACTTTGTTGAAAGCTTGCTCACTGTAGTCCACCAAGTCCATTTTATTGATACACACCACCAAATGGGGAATTTGTAGCAAGGATGCGATGAATGAGTGGCGACACGTTTGTTCAATTACACCGTTTCGGGCATCCACCAAAATTAAGGCGAGGTTGGCTGTTGAAGCACCGGTAACCATGTTTCTGGTATATTGAATGTGGCCCGGGGTATCCGCGATGATGAATTTGCGTTTAGGCGTCGCGAAATAGCGGTAAGCTACATCGATGGTGATTCCTTGCTCTCTTTCGTCTTTCAATCCATCTGTGAGTAGGGACAAATCGATGTGTTCAAGTCCTTTTTTTTGTGAACTCTTATTTACGGCCTCCAATTGATCCTCAAAAATTGATTTGGAGTCGTACAACAAACGCCCAATGAGCGTACTTTTTCCATCGTCAACACTACCAGCAGTAGTGAAGCGAAGCAAATCCATATTTGTATATTCTTCTAGTAACATTTTCTTTCTATTTAAAAATAACCTTGTTTCTTTCTATCTTCCATGCTCGTCTCTGAGCGCTTGTCATCTGCACGATTCCCGCGTTCTGTGGAGCGTGCTGCAGAAACTTCTTCAACAATTTTCTCGAGTGTGTCAGCCTCTGATTCTACACCTCCTGTAATGGTAATATCACCAAGTGTTCGGAAGCGAATTTTTTTCATGGTTGGCACCTCGCCGTCGCGGAGTGTGATGAATTCAGAAACCGGCAACCAAGCGTTATCTCTGTAGATTACTTCGCGTTCTTTTGCGAAATACAAACTCGGAATTTCTATATTTTCTTGGAGAATGTACATCCAAACGTCCATCTCCGTCCAGTTGGAAATAGGGAATACGCGGAAGTGTTCACCTTCATTTTTCTTTCCGTTGAACAAGTTCCACAATTCAGGTCTTTGATTTTTGGGATCCCATTGGCCAAATTCATCGCGGTGAGAGAAGAAGCGTTCTTTCGCACGTGCTTTTTCTTCATCACGACGTGCACCACCGATGGCACAGTCAATTTTGTTCGATTCAATTGCGTCAAGCAGTGTGGTGGTTTGTAAAGCATTACGGCTTGCATTTCTGCCGGATTCTTCACGCACTCTTCCTTTGTCGATACTTTCTTGCACGGAACCAACGAGGAGTTGCACACCCAATTTCTTGATCAGATTGTCACGAAACTCCATCGTTTCAGGAAAATTGTGTCCCGTATCGATGTGCATGAAAGGAAATGGGATTTTCGCAGGGAAGAACGCTTTTTTGGCCAAATGAGCCACAACTATGGAATCTTTCCCACCGGAGAACAAAATCACCGGATTTTCAAATTGAGACACGACTTCGCGAAGCACATAAATTGATTCTGCTTCGAGGTCTCTCAAATGATTTAACTTATTCATTTTTTAACCAATTAAATTCTTATTCTTGAGGTAGTTAATTACTTCTTGAACACAATCTTCCAGCGATTTTTCAGCTGTTTTGATTGTGATATCAGGATTTTTTGGTGCCTCAAAAGGCGAGGTAATCCCGGTAAAATTTGAAATTTCGCCGGCGCGAGCCTTTTTATATAAGCCCTTGACGTCACGTTGTTCACAGATTTCTAATGGGGTATCTACGAAAACTTCCACGAAATTTTCCGTGCCGATTATATTCTTGGCAAATGCTCTTTCTTCTTCAAAAGGAGAAATGAACGCCGTTAACACGATCAAGCCTGCGTCTACCATGAGTTTTGCAACTTCTGACACACGGCGCAAATTCTCTTTTCGCGAAGCTTCTGAGAAATCCAAGTTACTGTTCAGACCTTTGCGCACATTGTCTCCATCCAAAATGTAAGTGCTGCAATGTTGGGCGTGTAGATATTTTTCAACTTCATTGGCAATGGTTGACTTACCCGAGCCTGAAAGACCACAAAACCAAATCGTAAAAGATTTGTGTCCATGCAATTCATTTCTCATCGCTTGATTCACAGCGTGCTGATGAGGAATGATGTGTAGTTTCTCTGTCATATCAATTTATGGAGCGCAAAGATAGTGATTAATGCACATAGCGAATAGACCAAGGTGAAAGGCAGACCAATCTTAACGAAATCTTTAAACGTGTATTTACCCGGACCGTAGACCATTAGGTTCGTTTGATAACCTATGGGCGTGATAAATGCAGCGGAAGCGCCAAAAGCCAAAGTGAGATAAACCGGTGTTGGGTTCATGCCTAAGTCGTGAATCAGTTCGTAAGCAATTGGAAACAAAACTGAAACAGCGGCGACGTTCGTAACGAAAGAGGTGAAAATGACCGTTACAACATACAGACAGAGTACGATGCCAATCGGCCCCAGCCAATCAATTGCATTGACCAATGGGGCGGTCATTATGCGTGCTGCTCCCGTGTCAATAAATGCTTTTCCTACGGTAATTGCACCTCCGAGAATCAGCAACAAATCTATGTTTGTTTGTTTTTTTAGTTCTTGAGAGCTAAACAGGCCGAGTATCAAGGCGCTGCCCAAACTCAACACCAAAGCCATAAAGAAGTCTATAAATCCGAAGATGCTCAACCCGACAAAAGTCAATAGGCTAATCAGAAAGTAATTGGATTTTTGGTTGCTTGGGGATGACTCTTTCACCCATTGCAAAGCGTATAGATCTTTGTCTGCATTGATTCTCCTTTTGAAATCGCCGCCCGCGATGATGAGTAATAGATCTCCTGCACGGAGAGGTATTTCGCCAAGCTTCCCTGATAGTTTTTCTCCATTCCTATGAATTCCAACCACAGCTGCATCAAATTTTTCTCTGAAGAAACTCTCTTTCAGTGATTTGCCATGCAACGAGGAATTCGCTGGAATCACAGTCTCCACGATTTCTGCTTTGTCACTGATTTCGAACTTTTCTGACTTGGCCCAAGAGATGCCGGGAAACTTCTCAATTACGCGCATCACATTCTCGGTGTCTCCGGCAAAATACAAGCGGTCATTGGCCTCGAGTACTTCATCAGGTGCTACTGCTTGGAGCAGTCTGCCGCGACGGTAGATTTCAGCCAGATAAACACCATCAAGGTTTCTCAAGCCGGCTTCCTGAATGGTTTGGCCAACAAGTTCAGCGTTTTCCAACACTTTTGTTTCCGTCAGATATTGCCTCAGGCGTGCAGCATTTGGTGTATCCTCATCGATTTTTCGGTTGGGCAAAAGTGTGTTGTTGGTAAGGCTCAAAAAGAGGATTCCTGCAATACTCACGACAATTCCGGGAAAAAAGAAATCAGAAAATCCGAGAGGTGTTTCTCCACGCTCTGTCACAAATCCGTTGAGCACTAAGTTCGTTGATGTACCGATTACGGTAATCATTCCCCCGAAAATTGCTGCATAAGACAATGGAATCAAGAGTTTGGAGGGTGCTACTCTATTTTTCTTGCCCCATTGATATACATAAGGAATGAACAGCGCCACAATGGGTGTGTTGTTCATTACGGAGGAGAAACCCGATACCACGGTAGTCATTTGAAATCACTGTTGTCCGATAAAACTTTTTAGAAAAGCGGGATTTCCTGTTGAGGAT
>JBBIIM010000040.1:0-1109 GCA_037446475.1 Crocinitomicaceae bacterium
ACAGAATCAAAATTTAACTTTTAGCAGTTTACACACTTAGAGGGATAGTGTCAATTATATTCCTATTGGTATAATTGGAAACGACACTATAATTTCAAACTCTGCTAGTGCAATCTACGATGCTCAACCTTGGCTTTTCGGAGTTATCCATTCCAAGATGCACATGGTTTGGGTGGATGCAGTTGGTGGAAAACTAAAAACAGATTACAGATATTCAGCTAAGTTGTGTTACAACACTTTTCCTTTTCCTGACATTACTCTTAAGCAAAAAGAAAACCTGAATTTGTATGTGTTTGCCATTTTGGATGAACGAGCCAAACACCCTGAAAAGACAATGGCTCAACTCTACGACCCTGATAAAATGCCAAAGGGTTTGAAACAAGCCCACGAAGAACTGGACCGTGCCGTTGAGCAGTGTTACCGCTTGCAACCCTTTACTTCCGATACGGAACGGTTGGAGTATTTGTTTAAGTTATATGAAGAAATGACCAAAAGCGGAACTTTGTTTGAAAAACAGAAGAAAACGAGAAAGAAAAAGGGTTAATGGTTAATGGTTAATGATAAATTGTTAATGAAATGAAGGAAAATATAATTAAGAATAAAAGTTTTGATTTCGCAGTTCGGATTGTGAAACTGTATCAGTATTTGTGTGAGCAAAAGAAGGAATTTGTTTTAGCTAAACAATTACTTCGTGCGGGAACAAGTGTTGGTGCAATGGTTAGGGAAGCAGAACATGCTGAATCAAAAACTGATTTTAAGCACAAAATGGCCATTGCCCAAAAAGAAATAAATGAAACCATTTACTGGTTAGAACTTTTGAAAGAAACTGATTACTTAACCAAAGAACAATTTGAAAGCATAAATTCGGATGCAACAGGAATAATCAAGTTGATTACATCAATATTGAAAACGACCAAATCCAACACTAACAATTAACCATTGACAACTAACAATTAGAAAAATGCCCGATTTAATACAAGTAGCATACGATCAAACAGGCAAAAGCAAAAAGACCAATGCTTTGGGAATGCGAGAAATGCAAGAACGGGCATACAATGCCCGAACGGCTCAATATCTTTTGATAAAGGCGCCGCCTGCATCGGGCAAGT
>JBBIIM010000040.1:1123-28279 GCA_037446475.1 Crocinitomicaceae bacterium
AGCGTTGATGTTCATTGCTTTGGATAAACTGAAAAACCAAGGCATCAAAAAAGTTATTGTTGCTGTCCCTGAAAAATCTATTGGGGCATCATTTACCTCAACCAAACTGACTGAACATGGCTTTTATGCCGATTGGACAGTTAATCCCAAATACAATCTATGCACAGCAGGTTCAGACAAAAGTAAGGTAAAATCATTTTTAGAATTTCTGGAAAGTGAAGAACAAATTTTGATTTGCACCCATGCTACACTTCGTTTTGCCTTTGATGGTTTGGATGAAAAGAAATTGAATGATACGCTAATTGCCATAGATGAATTTCACCACGTTTCGGCTGATGGGGATAACCGTTTGGGTGAAGTAATGAAAAATATCATGGCAAAATCGAATGCTCATATTGTAGCCATGACAGGTTCCTATTTCAGAGGCGATAATGTTCCGGTATTGTTGCCCGAAGATGAAGCAAAGTTCACAAAAGTTACTTACAACTATTATGAGCAGTTAAATGGTTATGAATACCTGAAATCTTTGGGAATTGGTTATCATTTTTACACAGGTCGCTATTTCAAAAAACAACCCGACAAAGAAATGTCTGCATTGGAAGAAATTTTGGACGAAAACAAGAAAACCATAATTCATATCCCAAGTATTAACTCGGCCGAATCCACAAAAGAAAAACATGAAGAAGTAGGACATATCATTGATGCACTAGGCGAATTGGAATCGCAAGACGAAAACACAGGCGTTTTGTATGTCAAAAGCAAACGTTCTGGCAAAATATTAAAAATGGCCGATTTGGTAAACGATAATCCAAAGGATCGCGACAAAATTTCAACATACCTACGCAACATCAACTCACCCGAGGACATTGACATCATTATTGCCCTTGGTATGGCAAAAGAAGGATTTGATTGGCCATACTGCGAGCACGCTTTAACCATAGGTTACAGAGGGTCGTTAACCGAAATCATTCAAATTATAGGCAGGGCAACACGAGACAGCTACAACAAAACACATGCTCAATTCACCAACTTAATCGCACAACCAGAAGCCGAAACAGATGAGGTGAAAGTCGCTGTAAACAACATGTTGAAAGCAATAACTGCATCTTTGCTTATGGAACAAGTCTTGGCTCCAAACTTCAGATTCAAACTCAAGGAAGAAGATAATGATGATGACGACCATGAATATGATGAAGACGAAAAAGTCATAAAAGTTCGTGGATTCAAGTTGCCGACATCCCAGCGTGCCAAGGACATTATTGAAAGTGATTTAAACGATTTAAAAGCACGTATTTTACAAGACGACAAAATGTTGAAGGCGATGCCAGGCAACTTAGAACCGGAGATTATTAACACCGTTTTAATCCCAAAAATCATTAAAGAAGTATATCCGGATTTAAGCGAAGATGATGTGGAAGCAGTTAGGCAACACGTTGTCATAGACTCTGTAATAAAAAACAGCGTGATTGAGGAACAAGGAGGAAAAAAGTTTGTACGAATGGCCAGTAGTTTTGTGAATATTGATGACATCCACATTGACTTAATAGACCAAGTCAATCCATTCCAAAAGGCTTTCGAAATTCTTTCCAAATCGGTGACAAAACAGGTGCTCAAACTCATAGATGATCACATTCAATCCATTAAAATCGAAATGACAGAAGAGGAGGCTATTTTGCTTTGGCCAAAAATCAAAGAATGGATTGGACGCACAGGAGAAGCGCCCAGCCTTCAATCATACGACCCAAAAGAAAAACGAATGGCCGAGGCAGTTGTATTTTTGCGTGAATTAAAACGTCAACGCGCTATCAATGAGCGATAAGAAAAAAATATCATTAGACGACATCTTCAATGATGATGAGTTTGGCTTGTTGGACTCAACGGCAAAAGCATCAAACGTGAAAACTGCTGACCAGCGTTTGATTGATTCGTTTGAAGAAATAAATGCTTTCGTTGATAAAAACGGAAGAGAACCGAATACATCAAGTATGTCCGAATATGGTTTATTAGCCCGATTAAAAAATATCAGAGAAAATGAGCAACAAAAGATATCATTGAAGCCATTCGACAGGCATAACCTATTAGGTGAAGTAGAAATTCCAAAAGCTTCGATTAATGATGTTTTGAATGATGATGAATTTGGATTATTAGAAACAGACAGCGATTTGTCAATTTTCAAATACAAGCATATTTCTAAAGAAGAAGAGAGAGAAAAGGCAGATTTTGTTGCACAACGAAAGCCTTTGAAAGAAGATGAGTTTAAACCTTATGAAGCAATGTTTCAAAAGGTGCATCAGGAAATAAAAGAAGGAAAGAGACAAATCAAACCGTTTCATAACATTGAGAAAAACCTGCGTGTTGGCAACTTCTATTTGATTGATGGTGTAATGCTTTACTTAAAAGAGGCTAAACTAGAGAAAACGCTTTGGGAGCAAAAATCAGGAAACCGAGAACGAATTGAAGGTAGAACATTTACGATTTTTGAAAACGGAACTTATAGCAACATGCTTTATCGCTCATTAGGAAAACAAATTCAAAAAAGCGGTAAGTTAATTACAAATTCCAAAGAATATATGGAGAATCAACTTTTTGTGAACTCAACTTTCGTTAGGGAGGAGGATGTTAAAACTGGTTGGCTTTACGTTTTAAAAACTAAATCTGTTGACCCTGAAATTTCCAAAATTAAGAACCTCTATAAAGTCGGTTATTCCTCAACACCCATCAACATAAGAATCAGAAATGCTAAAAATGAAGCCACTTATTTATTTGCTGACGTTGAAAAGGTAGCCAGCTATGTATGCTACAATAGACACGCGGATAAATTGGAGCAACTGATTCATCGCTTCTTTGCTGGAGCTTGCTTGGATATTGATATCGAATTGGCTAACGGAAAAAGACTCAACCCACGAGAATGGTTTGTTGTGCCCTTGGATGTTATTGAAGAGGCTATTCAACTTATTCTTAATGAAAAAATCACGGATTACGTTTACGATACAAAATTGAATTGTATCATTCAAAAACCCTGAATGTTGCATTGATTTTGATAAACTTGAATGTCTGGTTTTAGAGCTTTATTTTTGTTGAAAACGAAAAATGAAGTCTATGACACAATTTATTACTACCACACAAACTCACCCTATCTGTCAACTTTCAGTTGGAGAAGTATTTGACATTTCAAATGAAGGACTCAAAAAACGGAAAGAACAATTCGAAAATTTGATTAATACGGCCTTGCCAGATTCAGAGGAAATTGTTTGCGTTTATTTGCGAACCATAAGCCTAATCTCTGGATGTCGAAATAGTTTATTCCTAATAGACATGAGGAATTGGGAAAAAAGTGAAGAAAACAGAATTCTGACGGAATTTGAAAAGAACTTTTCTTTGCAGTACTATGCGTTTTTCCATCAACAAAACCAAAGTGGACGCTACTTTCCGCTTTGACGAATCGCACCTCATCGGCGGCAAGTACATCCTTATTGGTAAAGGGAAAAAGACCAATTTCATCCTGAAGTTTGAGTAACTGTGAACCGGACTCCGGATTGACATTATTTGAAAAATCTTCTAAGAAAAAAATCTTAGGAAACCGACCGTGTTGAATTGCATCCCCCTTTTTGCCTTCTAACCTAGTGGTTATGAGAATTCATGTATCTTTGCGGCGAAATTTTGAACCGTAACGACATGAGTTTATTGACCGTTGGAAGTGTTGCCTTTGATGCTATTGAAACGCCTTTTGGCAAAACCGACAAAATCATTGGTGGAGCCGGCACCTACATCGCCATTGCATCATCCTATTTTCAGAAGAATCAACGCTTGGTGAGTGTGGTGGGTGAGGATTTTCCTATAGACACTTTGGAAGACCTGAAATTGCGTGGCGTAGACCTTCAAGGCTTGCAAATCAAACAAGGCGAAAAGACGTTTTTTTGGTCGGGCAAATACCACAACGACATGAACTCGCGCGATACGCTGGTGACCGAACTCAACGTGTTGGAACATTTTGACCCTATCATCCCGGCAAGCTATCAAGGCACAGAGTTTTTGATGTTGGGCAACTTGAGTCCCACAGTGCAGCGCCAGGTGCTTGAGCGTTTGGAAAAACGTCCGAAACTCATCGCTATGGACACCATGAATTTTTGGATGGACATCGCTTGGGACGAACTCATGAAAACGTTGCGCTTGGTAGATGTGTTGATCATCAACGACGAAGAAGCGCGTCAATTGGCCAAAGAGCACTCCTTGGTTAAAGCGGCGAAAAAAATCAAAAGCATGGGGCCGAAAACGCTGATCATCAAAAAAGGCGAGCACGGCGCTTTATTGTTTCACGGCGAGCAAGTTTTCTTTGCACCTGCACTGCCTTTGGAGGATGTATTTGACCCAACCGGAGCAGGAGACACTTTTGCAGGTGGATTTATTGGTTATCTTTCCACCGTTGAAGAAGTTAATTTTGAAAATTTAAAGAGAGCAATAATCGTCGGATCTGCTATGGCCTCATTTTGTGTGGAAAAGTTCGGAACCGAACGCTTGATGACCCTGACAGACCGTGAAATAGAATCTCGTGTACAGCAATTTGTAAACCTTGTGCAGTTTGATATGATCGCTGCTTTAAATGCCTAGTGTTATGGAAAAGATAGAATTGATTGACCGATTGAAAGCCATTTTGAGCCAGGAAGATTTGTTGCCTTTAAACAAAGAAGCGCATGAATTGAAGGCCAAATATGCGCATCTGTTAATGGGTGAAGAAAAAGCGAAAAACGAGGTTATTGCACAGGAGGAGAGCGAAGCCGAAGAAGTTGCTGTGAGCGACACTGAAGAACACGAAGCTGCACCGGCCGAGGAAACTGTAGCGGTTGCACATGTCGAAGCAGACCCGCTGGACGCAGAATTTGATGCCTTGTACGAAACCTTCAAGGCGCGCCACAAAGAACAAGTAGACGCAAAAAGAGCCGTTGAACAGACCAATTTGGAAACCAAAAAAGGTTTGATTGAACGCCTGCGCAAACTCATACAAGAGGAGGAAAATATCGGATCTGCTTTTGCCAGTCAAAAGGAGATTCAAGAATTGTGGCGCGAAGTGGGTGACATCCCGCGCGATTTGCGTCAGGAAATTCAAAATGAATACAGCCGATTGATGGAGCAATTCTATTACAACATCGGCATCTACAAAGAATTGCGCGAACATGATTTGAAGCGCAACCAACAACTCAAAGAAGAAATTATCGATAAACTCAAGAAGTTGGGTCAAAACGCCAATCTGCAAGAAGTGGAAAGCGAGTTGAAACTGCTTCAACACGAGTGGGAAGAAATTGGCGGAACCTTCCAAGAAGTTTGGGAAGACTTGAAAAACCAATACTGGTCGATTGTAAAATCATTGTATGATAGAATTCGTCACCACTACGAAGCCAAGCGCGCTGAGATGAACAAAAATCTCGAGGCCAAACGAGAAATTTTGGTACATGCCGAGCAGTTGTTGAACGACGCTTTGAACAAAAACGAACACAACGCTTGGGAAGAGAGCACCAAAGCACTGCTTGCTTTTCAAGAAGCGTGGAAAGGTATTGGCTTCGGTCCTAGAAAAGAAAACGAAGAAATTTGGAATGCTTTCCGTGCAGTTTGCGACAAGTTTTTCGAGAGCAAAAACGCTTTCTACAAAGAACGCAACTCTAAATTTGATGCGATTGTGGCTCAGAAAAAAGCCATTATCGCCAAAGTCAATGAAATCAAGGATAGCGAGGACTGGAAGAACACAACAACCAAAATCATCGGCTATCAGAATGATTGGAAAAAGTTGGGGAATGCCGGACCAAGAAACGAACAGAAACTGTGGAAAGAATTTCGCGCGGCCTGTGACGGGTTTTTTAACCGAAAAGATGAACATTTCTCCAAATTGGATGGCGCCAATGCTGAAAATCTGGCTTTGAAAAAGGCTCTTATTGCTGAGATTGAAGCCTATGAGCTCAAAGACAACAAACAAGAGTCGCTCAACGATTTGCGTCAGTTTTCAAATCGTTTTAGTGAAATCGGCAACGTGCCCTTCAAAGAAAAAGATGCGATCTACGCGGCATTCAAAGCGGCTATGGACAAACACTATCAAGGTCTTGACCTTAAAGGTGTTGAGAAAGACCGCGTGATGTTTACTGCCAAATTGGAAACTTTGGCCTCCAGTCCGGATGCCGGTAAATTGTACAGCGAGGAGCGTCGCAAATTGCGCATGCAAATCCAAAAAGCCGAGCAGGACATCCGCCAGTATGAAAACAATCTGGGCTTTTTCTCCAAGTCAGCCAAAAACAATCCGCTGATGAAAACTGTTGAGAAAAACATCGAGGCGGCCAGAAAGGTCATCGAAGACTGTAAAAACAAATTGAAGCTGATTCCGAATGAGTAAGGGCGTCAATATTCTACTCACTTTGTTGATTATCCCTACGGCGGTAGTTGCTTTGTTGGTAGGATTTGACTTAAACGCACTCGGATTCATTCATGGGGTAGACACACCTTACATTTCAGAATTCTTCATCGGGATAGCCTTGGTATCCGGCGTGCTGTTGTTTTGGCGCGCCTTCAGGAGATGGTCTGCTTTTGTGATTTTCAAAAACAAAACGCAGTTCGTTTGGGTGGGTGCATCGACCGCTACTCACATCAACCGCGTACGCTTTTACCTTTTGTTGGAAGCGCTGTTTTTTGTGTTTATGGGTACTTACTTTTTCTGGATTTCGGAACTTACCCTCTATCTGGCCTTGGTTTTCTTTGCTGCCACCGCAGAATGTTTTGTTTTTATGGTGCTTCGCGCTAACCCCAAATTCATGAAAGCCGGCATCACCAAGAATGGATTGGTGATCGCAGACCGAGACTTGTCGTTCTATTATTTCTCAGGACTCACCTCCGTTTCTACGCAAAACGACAGCATCTACATGGAGTACCGCAACGAACTCTGCCTGTCCTTTCCCATTCACGCCATCAACAAACAAGACCGACCTGCTTTCTTGAGTCACTTCATCAGCGCTGTAGATAAAAAGCGCGTCTTTGTTTCCGATAAATTGCGCGAGATTTAACAGCAACTCAACTTTTATCCTGAAACTTCAGTTCCACCTGCTGAAACCATAAACTTTGTACTTTCGTCCATCAAAACATCAATCCATGCTTGAACGCATTACGCGCTACATTTCAGTTTTTTCACTGCTTTTGGTTTCACTCACTCAACTGTTGGCTCAAATTTCTGTGCCACACAACGGAGCGCCTCCCTCTAAGAGCACAAGCTATGGTATCAAAAATGCGACTGTTCTGCTTGAAGATGGAAAGGTATTGGACAACGCATCGCTGCTTATCGAGGATCAAAAGATTGCAAAACTGGGTACACGCGTTAATTTTCCGGAAGGTTGTTTGGTATATGATTACTCCGGCAAAACCATCCTCGCGGCTTTTGTAGAACTTTCCGCCAATGATGGTGCAGTTGAACAACACAACCACAAGGCCGGTCGTTCGATGTATCCCCAATTTTTGTCCAACAAAATGGGCCCTTATTATTGGAATGAAAGTATTGCCGCTGAAAACAATTTGTTGGATGCCTACAATTTTGAAGACAAACAAAGCCGCTTGGAGCAAATGGGCTTTGGCTTTGTGGTGCCCAACAGCGGCAATGGTGTGGCTCGCGGCACATCTCCTTTAATTGCGATAGGTGCAAACTCGCGCGAAGGCTTGGTGTTGCAACCCAAAATCGCTTCGTTTTTCAGTTTGGAAAAGGGCAATTCAGCGCAAACCTATCCCTCCTCACAAATGGGTGCTATTGCTTTACTTCGCCAAGCAATCATTGACGCCCAATGGTATGAAAAAGCGAGAAACTTGCCGTTGAACTATTCATTAGCCGCCTTGGCTGAGCAACTCAAAGGCAAGATGATTTTTGAAGCGCAAGACAAATGGGAGGTGTTGCGCATCGCGAAAATTCTCGCTGAATTTGACCTCAAAGCAATCATTCGTTGCGGCGGTGATGAATACCAACGCATCGAATCCATCAAAAAACTGAAACACGATTTCATCCTGCCCTTGCGCTACCCCGAGGCCATTGATGTTTCCAATCCCTTTATTGCCAAAGAAATTCCGCTGCATCTCCTCAAGCACTGGGAATTAGCACCATACAACGCCTTTGCCTTTTACCAAAACAAATTGAGCTTTGCATTGAGCAGTAAAGGGCTCAAAACAGCCGACGACTTCTGGAAAGCCGTGCATCGAACCATTCAAGCCGGACTGCCTTGGGAGGTAGCTTATTCTGCACTCACCTGCTCTCCGGCCAACATGTTGGGTGTCGAAAATCAAATCGGTTGTTTGAAAGAAGGCTCCTGGGCTTCATTCTCGGTGTATTCCGCGAATCCGTTTACGAATGAAAAAGCAGAGTTGCTTGAGTCGTGGCAACTGGGCGGAAGAAAAATTCATAAAGAAAAATTCACAGCAGACCTGCGCGGTAATTTCAACATCAATCTCAATGGTTCTATGTACACGATGTACGTTAAAGGAAGTGTAGAAAAACCCTCGGCTCAAATCACAAAAGGTGCGGATATTCCGGAAAAAAACGCAAAAGATTTATTAGATGCCACAATATCCTTTGATGGAAACACTGTTACTATTTCTTTCAAAAATGGAGAAGGACTGTATCTCTTGACCGGACAATTTTATGTCAAACTGGGAACAATTGAAGGACAGGGAATATCCCCGGACGGCAGCCGCATCAAATGGACGGGAATCAGACACAAAATCTTTGATGAAAAAACCAACGACAAACCCAAGGTCGAAATGGACACCACCAAACTGTCTAAACTTTGGTTTCCTAACTTGGCCTATGGGGATGACAGTATCAAAACACACAACAACTACCTCATCCGCAACGCTACCATTTGGACAGGTGAAAAAGAAGGGGTCATTCAAAACGGTGATGTGTTGGTACACAATGGAAAAATCAAACACGTCGGCACAGGAACCTTCAACGTTCCTAAAAACACCTTGGTCATCGACGCCAAAGGAAAATTTGTGACAGCCGGAATCATCGACGAGCACTCTCACATTTGTATTTCCAAAGGCGTAAACGAAAGCGGACTGTCAATAACTTCCGAAGTATCCATCGGAACAGTAATCAACCCGGACGACATCAACATGTTCAGACAGTTGGCCGGCGGAGTTACATGTTCTCAACTGCTACATGGTTCAGCCAATGCCATAGGAGGACAATCGGCCATCATCAAACTCAAATGGGGTTATGATGCGGAAGGACTGTTGGTAGAGAATGCACCCAAATTCATCAAATTTGCTCTGGGAGAAAACGTAAAACAATCCGGCTGGGGCGACTTTAATGTGACGCGTTTTCCACAAACCCGAATGGGTGTTGAACAAGTGTACTACGATGCTTTCTACCAAGCCAAACACTACATGGAGGAATGGGAAGACCGCAAAAAGAAAAAAGCACATTTTCGCCGCGATTTGCGTTTGGAGGCTTTGGCCGAAATTCTCAAAGGAGAACGCAACATCACCTGTCATTCCTATGTGCAAAGTGAAGTGAACATGCTCATGAAAGTGGCCGACAGCATGGGCTTCAAGGTGAAGATTTTTACCCATATTCTGGAAGGCTACAAGCTTATTCCACAAATGGCCAAACATGGTGCAGGGGGTTCAACATTCTCAGACTGGTGGGCTTACAAATATGAAGTGATTGACGCCATACCCCACAACGCCTGCTTAATGAACTCAGGAGGTGTGGTTACCGGTATCAACTCCGACGATGCTGAAATGGGGCGAAGGCTGAATCAAGAAGCGGCAAAAGGCGTGAAATATGGCGGAATGACCGAGCAAGATGCGTGGCTTATGGTGACGCTCAACCCGGCGAAACTGTTGGGCTTGGACGACCGCATGGGCAGCATCAAAGTGGGCAAAGATGCGGATCTGGTCATTTGGTCTGAAAACCCTTTGTCTGTCAATGCCATTTGTGAACAAACGTTCATTGACGGCGTGCTGTTTTATGATATCCGACGCAAGGAACAACTCGTAAAACGCAACGACAAAGAACGCGCCCGACTCATTGCACTGATGCTCGAAGCAGCGAAAAACGGCCAACCGACTACTACCTACATTTTGAATCATCAACCCTTGTATCACTGTGATACTGAAGAACATCACACACACAGCCATGGACACTAAGACTTTAATTTTTGCACTGGCGTTTTTGTTTTGGGGAAGCTTCCTCAGTGCACAGAAAACTATACTGATTGAAAACGGCTATTTGCACGTGGGCAATGGAACGTTAATAGAAACTGCTTCCATTGGTATAGAAAACGGAAAAATTGTGCACGTCAAAAATTCCCTAGTCTATTCGGTGGATAAATCGAAATACGACTTAGTTATCGACGCCAAGGGTCAGCACATTTATCCGGGATTCATTGCACCCAATTCAACACTTGGACTCACTGAAATCGATGCCGTTCGAGCTACTCTGGATTTCAATGAAGTGGGAGATTACAACCCTCATGTGCGCGCCTTGATTGCCTTCAACGTGGAATCTAAAGTAGTAGGCACGGTGCGTACCAATGGCGTCCTGTTTGCTCAAGCCACACCCCGTGGAGGTGCAATTTCCGGTAGTTCTTCTGTGATGCGCTTGTTTGGGTGGAACTGGGAAGACGCTGTGGTGAGCAAAGACGAGGGTGTTCATGTCAATTGGCCCAGTTTCATTCACTACGGTTGGCGGGAAGTAAAAGTAAACGAAGAATATAAAAACGAAATCTCCCAGTTGGAGCGCTTTTTTCACGAGGCAAAAAACTACGCCACTACCAAGGAGAAAAACAAAAAAATGGACATCCGATTTGAATCCATGAAGCGGGTATTTGAGGGCAACCAACGCGTTTATTTCCGGGCTGAACGTGCACAAGAACTTTTGGATGTGCTTCAGTTTGTCAAAAAATTCGAAATCAAACTTGCTGTAATTGTGGGTGGCTACGACAGTTATTTGATCTTAGACCAGCTTAGAGACTCTAAAATTCCCGTGATGTTGGGTCGGGTCCATGAATTACCCAAAATAGCCGAAGACGACATTCATCTGCCTTTCAAACTACCCGGAATACTGCAAAAAGCGGGCATACTTTTCTGCTTGCAAAACGAGGGGGATATGGAGGCCATGAACGCCCGCAATCTCCCATTTTTGGCGGGTCATACACGCGCCTACGGATTGAGCAACGAAGAAGCGGTAGCCGCTATTTCACTCAACGCCGCAAAAATTCTTGGTATCGACAAAGACTACGGCTCGATCGAGGTTGGCAAATCTGCAACACTCTTTATTTCAAAAGGCGATGCGCTGGACATGCGCAGCAATCAGGTGACCCACATCCTTGTCGATGGTAAACCACAATCGGTGAGAAATCACCAAGATGAACTGTACGATAAGTTCAAGGAGAAAAAATAGGGTTGAATCACCTCATCCAAGAGCGCATGCGTGGACTCCCCTATTTCATTTTATCTGCACTCAGTGTGGTTGTCCTTGTCTGGTTTTTCGCGTACAGCGAAGTACCCATTGACAGCGGTGACGGTTTGGCGCATTACTTCATCGCACAAAACGTATGGCAAAACCCGATGGAATTGCTCAACCATTGGGGCAAACCTCTTTTTACGCTGCTCGCTTCTCCTTTTGCATACTTTGGCTTCAACACTTATGTGGGCTTCAATATACTCGTGTATTTTGCCACCCTGGTGGTGGGTTATCTGATGATGGGAAAAATGCGTGTTTCCCAATCCTTGAGGTTGATTTTTCCATTTGGCTTACTCACATCCATGGATTATGCAAGCAACATCTTGGGTGGGATGACCGAGGTCTTTTTCGGCTTGTTGGTATTGATTTCAGGACTTTTGATGCTCCACAAAAAATGGATGTCCTTCGCTGTGGTGGTTTCGCTCTTGCCGTTTTCCAGAAGTGAAGGTCAGTTGCTCATTCCATTGGCCGCAATGGTTTTGATTTATGTCGGAAATTGGCGTGCACTGCCCTTTTTACTTTTGGGTTTTGTTCTTTACGCACTTGTTGGATGGCTCGCGTTGGACGACTTTTGGTGGTATTTAACCCAAAATCCTTACACAGGTGCTGAGACCATTTACGGCAACGGCACATGGATGCATTATCTAGATTTTTGGTATGTACATCTGGGTGTGGTTGGACTCATTTTGCTGCTCTTAGGCGTTCCCGCATTCCTCTTGTTCGCAATGAAGCAGAAATTTTCGAAGGAAAAGAACCTTGTCGTCCTATACTTCTCAGCAGCCTATTTCGGTATTTTGCTCGTCCACATGTATCTCTGGGCGCATGGGAAAAGTGGTGCTTTAGGCTTGACGCGACTTGCCATTCACGGTTGGCCGGGGCTGCTCCTGGTGTGCATCGTGATTCTGGATGAAGCCGCAAGAAAAAAGTACTTGAAAAATTCACTTGCGGCGTTAAGCGTTTTAAGTTCAATAGTTATCATCCACGACTATCCATTCGTTGAGGACCAAGCTTTTCCCCGATTAGCGAAACCTGATGAACGTGCTATTTTGCAAGCGTCTGATTTTATCCGTGCCTATGTTGAATCAGACACGAATTGCAAGGTTTACTATTACCACCCTCTGGCTGCCTATGCATTAGGTGCCAAATTGAAAAACAAGCAAGGAAACTTCATCCAGCAAAATTTTTCGGATTTTGATAAGATTTTCGGGCAGATGGAAGCAGGCGACTTGGTGCTTTGGGATTCGCATTTCGGCAACAGAGACATGAATTTTCCCGAAGATAGCATTTCACTATTTCGTGAAATTCGGACTTACACACCCCTGAATCAATACATCCATCCGGGTCAGCGCGTGGCTCAAGTGAAAGTGCTTCAAAAATTCGGAACAACGCCTGAAAAAGAAAACCGTTTTCATGAATATCTCAGTGCAAGGATTACTCTGAGCAAGGATTCGCTCTATCAAAACATGGGGGTTTTGGATTTTGAGCTATTGCAATTCGATGACCCGCAATTTGCTTTGAAAATTGATTGTCAAAACGGCGAGCCGAAAAATAAGGTGTTTTTTGTAGTGCAAGAATCCGAATTTGGCGGAGCCATCACTTTTGAGTTAGTTGAAAATAATTTCTGGACCTTCAGCTTGAACCGTGCTCAAGGTAAAACCTTCAAACTGTTCTTCCACAACCCGAACCAATCACAAGATCAATTTGAATTCGAACTAAAACGCTTTTCAAAAGAATAAAAAAGCCCCGAGGTTTCCCCCGAGGCTCTTTATGCTAAAATAATAAATTGACTAGTGTTTCACCTGACGAATCACGGATTTGTTCATGCCCTGACGCACTTCCACCAGATACATACCAGAAGCAAGGTTAGCCCCAAATCTCACACCTTCGATATCCAAAGGCGCTATGCTTTGCGTTTCGATTTGCTTGCCGCTCATGTCGTAGATGGTAACGTGCACAAACTCATCGATACGGTTGGTCAACACTTGCATACCGAAATCCGTTGTGAATGGGTTGTGACTTGCGCTTACCTCAAACAGGTTCATGTCTAGATTCATATCATCCTGGTTGATGTCTTGATTGAGGGTGTTGCTAATTGTTAAAGTGCAGATTGAGCCATAAGGACCGTAGGTGGTTCCATCTTGATGCAACACAGCGACTTCAATCTGATAGGTCTGACCTGCAATTGCTCCTTGAAACATGTTGAATTTCAAATCTCTGTTGGGTCGATTTAAAATAAAAACATTACCGCTCCAACCAGTAGCACCTGTGTTGGGTCCAGTTATCCTGAATCGGTATCCTAGGGCACCCGAGACAATATTTGCTCGATTCAAAGTATTCAACAGAATTCCGGTTGCCCCGCAACTCACCGCTTCCAATTGTGTCGTCGGATTTTCAAGCGTAACATTACAGCTATTTCCGTATCCACCATAGATGCCCGTTTGAAAGGACACGGCCACTTGAACCGAATACGTTTGATTCCAGATTACACCAGGCACCATGTTGAATTTGAAATCTCTGGTGGGCCTATCCAAGATATAGGTGTTATTAGACCAACCCGTAGTGCCGGTATTTGGTCCTGTAATCCTGAATCGATAACCAACTGAGCCAGAAATCGCATTTGCCCAAATGTTTGACCCTAGAGGCACATTAGTAGCACCACAACTTCCGGGCTCCAATTGTGCACCCGGCGCCTGCATGGTCACGTTGCAGCTGTTGCCATAAGGTCCATAGACAGAACCACCTTGCAGCATAACGGCAACTTGAATATCATAGGTCTGCCCTAAAACAATCCCGGGAACCATGTTCATCTTGAAGTCCCTTGTTGGTCTGTCTAAAATAAACACATTGTTATTCCAACCAGCGCCCCCTGAATTGACACCGGAAATTCGAAATCTATAGCTGATGGCATTTGTGACGCTATTTGCTCGCAACGTCGTGCTTTGTTGTACTCCTGTAGCACCGCAACTTGTCGCATCCAATTGCGTAGTGGGTATGTTATTGGCTAATGTCACAGTGCACGCCACGCCATAAGGACCAAAGTTACCCGTGCCATCGCCAACCGCCACATCAACCACAAAAGTTTGACCCCAAACAACCCCGGGAATGTTAGAAAACTTGAAGGACCTGTTGGGAGAGACAAACAAATAACTTCCGTTACTCCAACCCGGACCGTTGTTATTTGGTCCCGTTACTCGAAAACGATATTGCGGAGCGTTCACATTGATTGCACGAAGCGTTTGGTCGGCTGTTACTCCGATTGCTCCACAATCACCAGATTGAAGTTGTGTACAAGCCCAAAGCGTAAAGTTTAGCGTCACCAAACTATCGCAGCCGTTTGAAGCTCCTCCAACAATCAAATGCGTGGCTGAGTTATTGCTTGATGTATAGGTGACACCATTGATCCAAGTGAGCGGAGAACATGAGGTTACTGTTTGTACTCCTTGAACTGTCGTGCAGGTTACGGGCTGCTGCACACCTTGATTCACTTGACCTGTAGTTCCTGTGGTGAAATTGTAGACCACTTGACCAATACTCAAGGATACAGAACCGCCTGATCCGGAGCCATTCGCTCCAGATGTGTTCACTGATTGTTGAGCAAAACATGCTTCAATTCCATTCAGAAACACAAGAACTGAAAAAAACTTAATGAATTTCATAGTTCTTGAATTAATTTTTGATGCATCTAACGGACATTCCGTAGCCCCTTGCACTTTGATCCATGGTTGACAATGAAGTATTGAACATTAGTCTCATTGAATTTACCAATGAAGCCGTTCCCGACCAATAAAAACCTTGACCCGGGCTATTTGTGATACCACCGTTAATAAAACTTCTACTTCCTGCCCCAGGAAGCTTTAGGGGAGAGCCAAATGCGCCGGTATTATTAGTGTTTGTCCAGCTTGACCTTTCCTCTGATAGTTCAATATTTGTTGGTAATCTGAAAGACAAAGGACATGGATTGTTCGCACTAGAGAGAGTCCAAAGTCCATTGATTTCTGTAGTCATCCAGTTTCCTGGTCCGCTACCGTTAATAATAAACTGTTGATGGTTCGGAGAGGATGAAGTACTGATAACTGTTGTAGTAAGTGAATTCCTACATTGATGTCCATCTGAAAAACGTCCCCACTGGTATAAATCGCCAAAAGAAAGAATATCATTCGTTGAAGTAGCTACTTGGCTTGCTCCGAGATTTCTATCCATCCAAATTTTGCCGGTAGTTGGATTCAATACAGGAACAACAAGAGTCGGGCTTGTCGGATTACAATGTACTGTTCCTGAAGGATATGGATAACAATCACCATTCGTAGTCCAAGTTGGCGCACCGTCACACATTGTAATAATCTGTCCTGATGTGCCTCCTGAAGGCAATCCATTTTTAGCGTGCAATGCATAAGGAACACTGATCAACTGACTCGTTGCGAGAATGGTGTAGTTGGTTCCACCACTAGGGTCTGTTTCTGACTTGATAAAAAATGGGCCGGACCCCCAATTGATGTTCGCAAAAACACCGGTAACAGCGGTTCCTCCGCCGATTTGAACGCTAACCAAACCATTTGCGTTGGTAGTCGCGACGTGGGTTTCAACATAAACGGCAGTTCCCGTTGAAGAACCTTGAAGGATACTCATACGCATTCCAACACTTTGATTCACAACCAAAGCATTGGAAGGGGTTCTGATTACTGCCTGATAACTCATCAATTCAGGCGCTTGAGAAAACACTGTAAGGGTGTTCATTGAAATGGCGAGTGCGAAAACACTCAAGTACAACTGTACGCGATTGGAAAATTGTTCTTTCATAACTATTAAGTTTTTGATTGGAAACAAAGTTGAGTCAAACGGTTGATTATCAAAATCCTTCTAGGACAAACAACCAATTTTCAGGACAAACAACCAGGTTTTCTTACTGAGCGTAAGCAAAAGCCTTAAAGACTTTTTTGTCACAGAATTTAGAAATATATTTGAGGCAAATAGTTTGACCATTTGGTTAAAAAAATTGGACAATTCATGCAAAAAATGAAATGCATTTTGGTTGATGATGATGAGGTAGCTCTCCTTAGTTTAAGTTATTTCATCAAATCATCAGAATCATTAGAATTGCTCGGAGCGTTCCTCAATGCGCAAGAAGCCCTTGAATTCATAGAAAAAAACCCATTAGACATCTTATTCTTAGATATTGACATGCCGGAATTAAGCGGTTTCGAATTAAGGCTAAAAGCGATGAATGTTCCTTTTTGTGTCTTTATTTCCGCCTTCGGTGAATATGCATTGGAAAGTTTCGGACTAGACACACTCGATTTTCTACAAAAGCCCGTTAAGCCTGAACGATTTAAGCAAACAGTAGATAAGCTAAAACGCTTCATGGATTTATATAGAAAAGCAGAACGTTTCGACACTCATTTTTCCAGAGACCATATTCTTATTAAAGAGAAACAAGGCTACGTTAAAGTGAAGCCATACGATATACTCTACATGGAGGCTTATAAGAATTACACGCAAATTGTGACACATCAAAAAGAATTTGTGCTTCTTGGAAGCTTTTCTTCATTCTTGGAAAAGGAGGCGTTTTCATCTTTTGTCAGAGTCCACAAGAGTTATGCTGTTCAAAAGCATTTTATCAAAAAAATCTTCAGTTCAGAGCTCGTTTTAGAAAACAATAAGATTATCCCGGTTGGACGAATGTACAAAGACAATTTGCAATTCTTGGTAAAGTGAAAAGATTGATTCCTGTCATATTGGGCACTCATATCCTCATTCTATTGGTTGGGTATGCATGGTCTCAATCCTATACACTGGATAGTCCAAGGACAAACTCCGAGACTGAATCTAACAACATTGATACTTGGATTGAAAAGTCTAATGCTAATCATAACATCAATAATTATTTATCCCTATACTACGCATCCGTCGCACTTCAAAAATCCATCAATCAAAAAAGTATTCACTATGCCGCTGCCTCATGTATCAATATCGCTGAAACAAACCGACTATTAGGTAATCCCCAAGAAGCGGAGCTCTTTGCTTACAAGGCATTTATCGTTTCGCGTGTTCTTAATGCACAGTATATTCGTGACCAAGCACTAGGGACTCTAGCAAACATATATTACGCACAAAGTGATTTTCCAAGTGCATTAAAATACACGTACTACTTGCTCACGAATGCAGAAAATGACAGAGATACAGCAAAGATAATAGCTGCAAAAGTTTTAATAGGCAACATAGAGTACGCCCGCGGTGCTTATGAAAATTCATACAAAGAATATCTGGAGGTTTTGAACATGGCGAAATCTTTCAGTAATTTAACACCTGATAATGAATTCACACTGCATCAAAATATCGCTAATGTATTGTTGGATTTACAAAATCTAAATGAAGCCAAAATTCATATTGTACAAGCTGCGGAGATTGCTGATGAGTTACAAAGCAATCATCTGAAAATTACAACACTGACCCAAGAGGGATATCTTTACTACGAAAACAAAGAGTTCGAGAGATCAATTTCCTTGTACTCAAAAGCACTAAAGCTAAGTCAAGAAATAAGCGCCGCCCAATATATAGCGTCAAGTTTCATGGAAATTGGACGCAGCTACCACAATTGGGCATTAATCACAATAGAGGTTCAAGAAAAAAGCAAACTGCTTGATGAAGCCATTAATTTCCTGAATCGCGCATCTGAAAAGTTTTTGACCTTAGAAAACACCAACGAACACCAGTATTGTCAGGAATTGCTCTCAGAATGTTACGAACTTAAGGGAAATTACAAAAACGCGCTGTCGGCCTATAAAAATTTCAGATTGTATCAAGATAGTCTCTTCAACGCGGAAAAAATTGAGGAAATTACAAGCATAAAATTAAATTACAAATTCTCAAAGCAGCAGGATTCGATAAAATTTGTCAATGAGCAACAAATTTTGATTAAAGAATTACAAATCGAACAGAATAAAGAAATCAATCTCTTTCTTGTGTCTATCTTGATGGTGTTTCTCATTTTAGGTTTCCTTCTAATCAAGCAAAACAAGATAATCAAGGAGAAAAACGCAGCGCTGGCACTTTCCAACGCCACAAAACTTCAGATGTTCAACATGATTAATCATGACTTGAGAAGCCCAATAGCCAATTTGTTGCAATCTCTATACATTCAAAAAGACAATCCTAACTACGCCAGTGTAACAGAAAAGAACATTCAAACCGTTGAACATCTCTACCACTCTATGAACGAAATGCTTTTGTGGAGCAAAGGGCAGATGGAAAATTTTCAACATTATAAAAGACCCGTTTACCTTAGCCAAATTATTGAGTCAGTAATACAACTCTATCCTAATCGAGTGTCATTCGAATTATTTTTAGACAAAAGTCTCATTCTGGAGACTGACGAAGACGCATTAAAAGCCATACTTCGAAATTTAGTTTCTAATGCGCTCAATGCGCTAAAAGGCTGTGGTAATCCTATTATTCGTGTCTCAGCCTGGGAAAAAGAGAAAAAGGTGTTTATTTCTATTTCTGATAACGGTCCCGGCACAAAACTCGAACAATTTGATGCACTGTTCAAAGAGAGAGAGACACTTCATGGAAAATCCGGTTTAGGATTACACATTGTTCGAGATTTGCTCCTAGAAATTGACGGAAGCATTGATGTACAGACAGAAATTGAGTCTGGAACAACTATTACAATTTCCATAAACACCTAAAAAAGCCCCGAGGTTTCCCCCGAGGCTCTTTATGCTAAATTAATAAGTTGACTAGTGTTTCACCTGGCGAATAACTGATTTGTTCATGCCCTGACGCACTTCTACCAGATACATGCCGGAAGCGAGGTTGGCTCCAAATCTCGCGCTTACAATGTCCATTGGCAACACGGCGATTTGCTCAATTTGCTTACCGCTCATGTCGTAGAGTATAACATGAATCTTATCTACATCATTCGCGTTGACCACCTGAAGACCGAAATCCACAGTGAAAGGGTTGTGGCTGGCAAGAACACCAAATGCAGTTCCAACTTTGTCCAAAGTTTTTGTTTGAATCATCTCCAAGTTGTCATTGATCACCATATCAGGTGCGCCTTGAAGCGTTATTTCACACAAGTTTCCGTAAGGACCCCAAGTACCTGCAGCATTGCGAATGGCTACCTCCACAGAATAGGTTTCCCCTTGCATGATGCCTTGCACCTGATTCATCTTCAACTTGCGCATCGCACCGCCACCCATCGTCTTTTCAATCACCGTATTGGGAGCAACACCTGCACCATTCACACGGTAGCGGTAGCCCGTTGCACCGATAACGTTCTCAGCCAACAAGTTGGTGTTTGGACTTACGTTCACAATATTACAGCTCGCAGCCTGCAATTGTGAAGAAGGAATATTTACCAAAGTCACGTTGCAAGGATCGCCATAAGCACCGAAGTTGCCCAATCCATCGCCCGGAGCCACCAAAACGGTATAGGTTGAGCCCCAAAGAGAACCCGGAATAAACTGGAACTTGAAAGAGCGATTTGGCGAGTCGTAAATAAACGTGTTATTCACCCAACCCGGACCTCCGTTGTTCGCACCGGTAATGTGGAAACGATATGCCGGTGCATTCACATTGATGGCTCTGAGGGGCTGAGCCATAGTTACATTGGTCAATCCGCAGTGGCTGGGTTGCAATTTGGTACAAGTCCAGAAAGTTAAATTTAATGTGACTAAGCTGTCGCAACCGTTTTGAGCACCACCAACCAAAAGATGAGTAGCCGTGTTGTTGTTTGTTGTGTATGTGTTTCCATCAATCCAAACTATCGGTTGACACGTATTGATAATGTCTGTACCAAAAACGGTTTGACAACAAGTTTCAATAGTCACGGCAATTGGATCACTCACCTTGCTGCATCCTCCCTGAGACACCACGAGTAAGTGTGTTCCTGTCGCGTCAGCAGCATAAGTGCTTCCGTTTGCTCCAACAATGGGTAAATTGTTCAAGTACCATTGTTTTGTTGCAACCGGCGAAGTAGTGGATAAATTTACAGTCAGATCCGGACAAACATTCGTAGCTGTAGGTGAAGGGCTCACACTTGGCTTTTGAAAAGTGGGTGTAAATCGCATACCTCCGTTGCCAGCGAAATAGTTGTTGGCTCCATGGCTTATGTTTTGGTTGTTCAAAGTGCCCGGGCTTGAAGCTGTGTGCGCATTGTTGCCGGAACCTTGTCTGTTTAAGAAATCTGAGTTGTTTGGACCACGCAGTCCTACTTGTGCATTCGCGCCATTTCCATTGATACAAAAACCATTCATATCTCGATAGACAAACTCGATGCGGTTGGCATTGGCACCACCATTTTCGTACAAATGCAACTGGAAGTCGTAGCGGTTCCAATCCTGTGGGTTACCAAATGCAGGACATAATCCTCCGGTATTATTCCAAGGCATCATTGCCGTCCATTCGATGATGCACACACGGTTGGGTGCCGTACCGGTATACCTAACCGTAACCTGAGGTGTTGTAGTTGATGCACTGTGCGCAACCATATCGAAAGCGAAAGGCGCTATGGCACCCTCATAAGCCAGTGTCGAAGAAATTGGTGTGAATGATAGACCGCTTGGTGTTGTGTTGCCAAACCAGATATAGCCTTTGGAATGGATTCCGAAAGTATTGTAAACCGTTCCGTTATACTCAAAATTAAACCCGGAAGCAAAATTTTGTCCCGGCCATCTTTGATCATTGACTGCAGCAGCGCCACTCGCGATTACAGTTGTTCCGGGTTGTCCAACATTGGATGTCCATGTGGGTGTGAAATGTTGGAAAGAATAGCCACAGTTCAAATTCATCAAAGAGGTAATCACGCGGTTGCCAGATGGGTTTGTTTCAGTAGGTGTTTGCGTACCGCCCACATTGATACTCGTAATTTGAGCATCCATCACGTTGCCCACAGTCGCGGCAATACTCACGTCATAAACCAACCAGAAATAATTGACTCCCGGAACCAGCGTTTGACTTCCGTTTACTGTGTGTGTTCCCGATGGATTATTTATACCTGCACCAAATTGATTGGTAGCAGCAAAAGTATTGGAACTCCCGGTGTAGAAAATTCTCGCTCCAGTCAAATCAGCGGTATTGGTTGTGCCTGAAGTGTTGAAGGTAATCTGACTCAAGTTGAGCGCCGGAGAAGTCCCTGGACCGCCCACCACTTCCAGACGAAGCATAGGTTGATTGGTCGCTCCCAAAGGTGAAGTGCCCGTTTGCTGAACGTTTGTACTGCTTATATAAGTCATCGGACCATCGGAAGTGGTAAATGTGCCTGTAAGTTCGCTTCCGGCGAGTTGATAACATCCCCCTCCTGTATTAAAGAATTCAAAAACCGATACGTGGTAGGTCGTATTTAAATTAGGAAGATTGGTTACGTTAACAGACGTTCCGCTACCGATATAGACTACTCTACCACCACCCAATGCTTGTCCAAGTGCAAAATCACTGTTGGCTGTGTAAGATGTAGCTGAAACAGGGCCGCCAGCAACAGCTGCGCCTTCACGTACAATTACCAACACTTCATCTCCATTGCCGCGTGTCCAATTTAACGTTGCGGAATTGGTTGTTACACCTGTTGCACTGAAAGCAGTTGCAGATCCTGAAGGGGGGGTGCAAAGCATCACGTCTTGTTCTACCAAAGTGCGACCTGCGCCGCCATTTCCGCCGACACCACCGGTACCTGTTGTTCCAAAACCCTGAGCCCCGCCTATACCACCAGCTACTTGTAATGTTCCATTGTTCGTGTAGCTGCTCATGTACTGAATGTTGATGGTTCCTCCCGAACCACCGCCACCACCGCCGCCGCCGGCACCACCATTAGGCGCACCGTTGCCACCATTACCGCCACGTGCACGAATCCACGCACCTGAGCCAATGGTGATGGAATTGGCTGTAATTTGAACAGCACCACCGCCGCCGCCACCGCCACCGCCAGCAGTTCTTGAACTAGATAATATACTTTGAGTACCACCACCACCTGCACCACCACTACCTCCGAGTATCCAACGATCACCTGCAGATGTAGTACCTAATGATTGAAATGCAGCAGAAGCACCAACTGAAGTTAACAAATCGCTCGATCCATAAACTGTTCCGGACGAACCTCCTGTAGAACAACCTGTTCCAACGCCTGTAGCATTACCTCCATTCTGGCCTGCTGTACCATAGGAACCTCCACCGCCACCTGAACCGCCCCAACTTGGGTAGTTATTTGTGGTTGGGTTACACATTCTCTTACCGCCACCATTTGACGTGCCAAAATTGACACCATTTCCGGAAGCACTAAAAGGGGTTGGGTATGCTCCCGAGCCTGAGGGGTTACCTCCCGCGGCACCATTTGTTCCACCCGCGCATCCGGAACCCGTTGTTCCACCGGTAGTTGCAGTTGCGTTGCCACCATTGCCACCAATTGCTCTAAAATCACCATTGTTGACAAATGCTCCTGTACATCTTAATATAAACGGAATCGTGGAACCGGGAGGAACAGTTACAACCGCACCGGCATTGATAGTTACGTTAGCAAAGTTGTAAGTGCCGGCCGGCATATTAATACTTCCGGTTACAATTAAGTCATTTCCTACAATATTGTATCCTGTAAATGAACCGGACGTGTTGAAACCACTTGGGTTAGAACTGATGTTGCCTGTTCCATAATTGAACGTCTGCGCATGGAATACCGTCAGACATCCCAACAAGGCAAAACACGTGAGAAATAGTTGAATACATTTTGCTTTCATAGTTTAAATTTTGATGGAAAATTAAGCGCAGCGCACTACAAAAACAAAAAATCCGTTTGATTTCTATTATTCGAAGAGATTTCTTTTTATTCGAAAACAAAAGAGCCTGCAGTTTCCCACAGGCTCTTTCGCAACAAACGCTATTTGGATCTATTGTTTTACTTGTCTAAGCGTTGCTTGGTTCACTCCTTGTTGCACTTGAATCAAATACATGCCTTGGGCTAGATTATTCCCGAATCTTACAGATTCAAAATCAGATGGTTTATTCTCATAGCTCTCGATCAATACGCCACTCATGTTATAAATTTTCACTGAAATTGTCTCTACATCATTCGCGTTGGTGACAACAATAGCGAAATCATTCGTGAATGGGTTTTGACTAGCAGTTGATGTAAAATCCGACAACTCTAGGTCTCTGTTTTGAAGCATTTCAATATCATTGTTTATTGCGATATTGGGCGCACCTTCAAGAGTCACATTACACGCAGAACCAAATGGACCCCAATTGCCAAGTGCATCCATTACTGCAACCTCAACTGTATATGTTTCGCCTCCTACTATTCCGGAGATTTCATTCATTTTCAACTTACGCATAGCACCACCACCCATGGTCTTCTCAATTTCTGTATCCTGGGCAATCCCCGCACCGTTTACTCTGAACTTATAGCCATAAGCGCTTAATACCGCAGTCGCAAATAAATTTGCATTAGGATTCACATTGGTAGCACCACAATCCGTTGGCTCCAATTGACCCGCAGGTGTTGACTCCAAAGAAACCAAACATGCATTCTCGTATGGTCCAAAATTACCCAAACCATCACCTGCAGCTACTTCAACACTATACGTACTTCCCCAAACAGAACCAGGAATAAAATGGAATTTAAATGCACGGTTGTTGGATACGTACTCATAGCTGTTGTTGACCCAACCTTGACCACCATTGTTCGTTCCGGTAATTCTGAATCGGTAGGCAGGAACTCCAATATTCATTGCTCGAATCGGTGTATCCATAGTTACATCTGTAATTCCACAGAAGTTGGATTGCAATTGCAAGCAGGGCCAAAGGGTATAGTTCAATGTTACGATACTATCGCATCCGTTTGCTGCTCCCCCTTGGATGATGTGAATTGCAGTGTTGTTGCTTTGCGTGTAAGTATTACCATCAATCCATGTAAGTACATCACAAGAAGAAATAACATCAACTCCATGAGAACCTAAAAATGTGTAATTCAAAGTCACGGTACTGTCGCATCCATTGGCGGCACCACCCACATAAGTGTAAGTCGCAGTGTTGTTGCTGTGCATGTACGTGTTTCCATCAATCCAGGTGATTGGGCTGCAAGAAGAAATCACATCAACACCCTGCGCATGGATACAGCCCATTTTTACTGTACAAGTTGGTCCATAGGAGCCCCAAGTTCCTAATGCGTCTTGAACTGCCACTTGAATAGAATAAATTTGACCCGGTAATACACCCGGCAATTCATTCATTTTCAACTTTCGTTGAGGTTTTGTAATAATAAAAGTGCCATTTGTCCAATTCGCAGAGTTAGGGCCTGTAACTCTAAATCGATAAGCATGGGCGCCTGATACGCGCTTGGCAAACAAATTTGTGCTAGCATCTAAATCTTGAATACCACATTGGCTCGCCTGAAGTTGTGTTGTTGGAATTTGAGCTGTTAAAGTGATGTTGCAAGAAGGTCCGTAGCTGCCAAAATTCAAGTTGGCATCGCCTAAAGCTACTTCCACGGTATACGTTTGACCCCACACCGAACCCTGAATGAAATCAAACTTGAATGCTCTATTGTTGGATACATATTCAAAACTGTTGTTCACCCAACCCGGACCTCCGTGATTCAGACCAGTTACACGAAATTTGTAATAAGGCACGTTCGCATTGTTCGAGCGTAGGGGTTGGTCCATAGAAACGTTGGTAAGACCACAGAATTGACTGCTCAGTTGATTTACTTGAGCACTGGAGAAATTTACAACACTCCAAATGGAGAATAACGACACCAAACTTCGAATTTTTCCATCGAACTGGAAGGATTTCGTGCCCTTGTTCGCCATGAGGCTGTTTAACGCTTGTTTTGATGATTTTGCCAAAAACAGACAAATATTCACCACTTCTTTCTTTTTCATAATAAAAAAATGAATAGTTAATAAAAAATGAATTAAAACAATAAATCTGTGTGGTGAACGACGATACAAAGGTATGTTAGTGATTTATTTCACTAAAGTGGGTTTTACGAAACACTACGAATTCTTGTTGAAAAGACCAATCCATTTTGTGAATATTCTAATCGATTTTTTAAGATGGGTTAAAAATAACCTGTGATTTTGGCAAACTTTAGCGCAAAAAAAAAGCCACCCCTTTCGGGGTGGCTCCAAAATGAGGATTAAGTTTATATTAGTTCTTCACTTGACGAATTACAGAGTAATTGGCGCCCTGACGCACTTCTACCATGTACATACCAACGTTCAAGTTGGCCCCAAACTGTGTAGATTCAATATCCACAGGTGAAACCACCATACGATCAATCAACTTGCCGCTCATGTCGTAGATTACCACATGAATAGGCTCCACATCATTCGCATTAGATACTTGGATTCCGAATGCAGTCGTGAATGGATTATGACTTGCGCTTGCGGTAAAAGCAACTGCATTCAAATCTCTGTTTTGCAGCATTTCAATATTCGTGTCGTTTACCAAAAGGTTTGCCGTAGCCAAGGTTACGCTACATGCATTCCCATAAGCGCCCCAGTTGCCTGCTGCGTCGCGAATGGCAACTTCAACTGTGTAGGTTTGACCCGCTACAATACCCGCAACTTCATTCATTTTCAATTTACGCATAGCACCGCCACCCATGGTTTTTTCAACCACTGTGTTTGGTGTAACACCCTGACCGTTCACACGGAATCTGTAACCTGTGGCCCCGGTAACCGCATCTGCCAACAAATTAACTAAGGGGCTAACGTTTATCGCTCCACAGTCAGACGCCTGCAACTGCGTTGTAGGAATAGTTGACATCAATGTAACGGAGCAAGCATTTCCATAAGGACTCCAATTGCCAAGACCGTCACCAACTGCAACATCCACGGAGTAAGTTTGACCCCAAAGAGAACCGGGAACAAAAGCAAACTTCATCGCTCTATTGGAGGACTCAAAAACAAATGAATTGCTTACCCAACCGGCACCACCATTGTTCGCGCCTGTAACACGGAATCTATATGCTGGTGCATTTACATTCACTGCGCGCAAGGTTTGATCCATCGTTACATCGACAGCGCCACAAGAGCCAGGCTGCAACTGAGTACAATTCCATCGCGTGTAATTCAAAGTCACCAAAATATCACAGCCGTTCAAGCCTGCACCAACCGCAAGGAAAGTCGCCGTGTTGTTGCTTGAAGTATAGGTGTTGCCATCCAACCAAGTAATCGGGTCGCAAGAAGAAATAACATCTACTTCTTGTTCTGTTACGCAAGGATCGCCACCCGTTGTGTAGGTAATCATGTTTGGTGTAGAATATAGATCCTCCATAAAGTTGTATTGATACAACCAGAAAGTATATTCTGTAGCCTGATTCAATCCTGAAAGAATAAATCCAAATGCATTAAATCCTCCTCCGTCACCGGGCGTTTCACCAAAATTGTATTCTGTAGCATCCAAAGGGTTCACCGGTGCAGAAGCCGTTGGTGAATAGAACAATCGGTAGATGATGTTCCCTCCTACGTTATTTGGTCCGCATGCCAAGAACACTTGGTTATTTGTCACTGGGTTACCGCCAACATTGTTAAATGCTACAAAACCTACAGGTTGGTTAGGTGCTACTACTGGTCCGCCGCCACCGGTAACAACAGTTGCCTCAGCAGGTAAGTTAGAGAAGGTGTTCGTAACGGTATTGTATTGATACAACCAGAAGGTGTAAGAAGTACCCGGCATCA
>JBBIIM010000041.1:0-27711 GCA_037446475.1 Crocinitomicaceae bacterium
GGCCAAGTGGTGTGAGTTTGGTTGGGCCTACGGGAGCTACAGGAGCCACTGGTGCTACAGGACCACAAGGAGCGCAAGGCCCAGCGGGTCCGGCACCGGCAGGTACAGGTATTGTTGCTGTGAATGGCGGTGTACTTCAAACACCTGCTGCACTTAGCGGCGACGTAACTACAAGCGGTTCAGGTTTGGCAACTACCATTTCCAACGACGCTGTGACGAGCGCTAAAATCCTGGATGGTACCATTCAAAATGCGGACTTGGCCAACGGAACAGGCGGTATTTACAAAGGCAGCGGCAGTTTGAGTGGCAACACCACTGTAACACAAGGCAGCAACAACTTGACCTTCGATGGTGCGGGTAATTTGAGTAAGACCAACGGTACAATCAGACCTGCTGTAGGTAACAACTCCAATTCCGGTATTAGTTTTCCGTTGGACCCGGGCGGTGGATCAGGTGATGAGGGGTATTTGAGATACTACGTAAAAACGGGTGAAGATACCAAATTGGTGTTGGGGACTTCGAATGACCTAGGTGACGAAATCGCCATTAACCAAGCGGGTGCCGACAGAATGACTTTTATTAACGAATTGGCGTGGGAACCAACAGCCCGAATGCTTCCGCAGCGATGGATATCACGAGTACAAATCAAGGGTTCTTGCCTCCTAGAATGACAAGTGCTCAACGCGCTGCAATAGCATCTCCGGCAACCGGGTTGTTGGTATATCAAAATGATGGAACATCTGGGTATTATTATTACACCGGAACGACTTGGGTGAGATTGGCTACTAGCCTAGATAAAACACCAACATACCGTGGTTGGGTAAATTTCGGTGATGTAGGGGGTAATAGCGGAATCGCGGGCTCTGGTGCGTCAAATGTGCCGGTAACATTATCTCGAAGCAACGTAAGTTCTTCGGCAAGTATTTTGTATATTACCCACAACTTAAATATTACTGGGAACCAAGATATTCAAGTAAGTTTTAGTTCCGCTGGTGGACCGGCTCACAATAACAATGATTTGAACCTTATGCTCATAGATGTCACTCCTAATTCATTCGGAGTTTATGCTGCTGAGTGGCAAGGGGATGTTCAAAACATTAATATCAACTGGCAACTTACGGGTTATTAAGTCGCTATTATTAAACCTTTTCGTTTAATTGTTTTACACCTATTAACGCTGAGCTACCCTTCAATTTTGAAGGGCAGCTTGCGTTTTGGCGTGTTTGCATTTGTTATTATTTTTAGTTTTTTTGCTGTAGCTCATTTAATTTCGTTTTTTTCGCGGATAAATCAAGTCAGTTTTGTGTATGCGTTTGCGTTTGATGGTGTTGACCTTGTTTTTTACCCTGAGCTCATTCTTTTTTGAGTACAACAAAATGTATTGCGACGGGGCATGTACAATCAGTGGCAATCAATACGACAAACTCGGTTGCCTTGATATTTATGCGCTTACGAAAAATTTTGGCCGCGGTTGCTATTTCCATGACCACCTGAAGTTTGACCAATCTTTCGGTTATTATTATTTCTGCAAATTGCTTCTTGAATCTAGTGGTCAATTGAATTTTCCTTATTACTCCATTTCCTTGTCCAAACTGGGTGACGTGTACATGCACTATTTCGACTATCCCAAAGCAAAACAATACTTGTTGACCTGGGACCGTTGCGATGTCAGGTATGAATCACATCCTCAGAATGTGTATAACAGCCTAGGTATGATTTATTTGGAGGAAAAACAACTGGATTCGGCGCTGTATTATTTCAACAAGTGTTACCAGATTTCCCAACAGATTGGACACTACGAATGGACGGGTATCGCTGCGGGTTATATCGGGCGAGCATACTACGCAATGGGACGTTTTGAGGAAGCCAAAAAATACCTGAGGAGATCCATGAACATTTGCAGAAGACGTTATCTGAGTTTTGATTATAAAGCAAGAAATTATGTGTATCAAGCCAATATTGCCATGCAAGAATTGCAGTTTGCACGTGCAGCGCATTTACTCGATTCATCGGAATACTACTTCCGAAAATTCGGTTCCAAACCGGATGCCGTTTTTATGGAAGCCAAAACAGAATATTTTTACCAAAGGCAAGTTTTTGATTCGGCATTTGTTTACCTAAGGAAAGCCACACTATTGCGTGATAGTCTTAATAAAATTTACAACGCGAGAATCATCGAGCTGCAGGAGTTCACTCTCTTGGAGCAATCAAAGGCTGAAGAGTTTAAGGATATTATCACTAAAAAGGAATACGTCATTTCTACGCTGACCAATACATGGTTGATTTTTACCACTGTTATTACATTACTGCTTATTGGTATTATTTACCGCATTAAAGGCTTTAAGGAGCGTTTAAAAAGTTCTAAAGTGCGCGCAGATGCAGTCCGTGAGGACTTGGAGAAAAAGGAAATTGAAGTTCAAGAATTGCTCAACAAGATACAAAATCATGTCGCGCAAATAAGAGCGTTCGAGCGATTCTATGTCAAAAATGAAATCATTCCAGTAGCCTCTCCAGAGGTTGTTGTGCCCACGCAACTTCACAAAATAAAAATACTTACCGCACGGGATTGGTCTGATTTTAAAACGAATTTCAACCAAGCTTACCCGAACTTCATGAACCGGATAACGGAACAGTTTCCTGCAATTACAGAAGCGGAAATTCGTCAGTGCTGCTTAATACGTCTCAATTTGAGCAACGCTGAAATTACCGGATGCTTGGGTGTATCGGATGTGGCTGTTCGGCAAACAAACCTACGTCTACGTACTAGGTTGGGTATCAAAACCCAGGCAGAATTGGTGCAGTTCATTTTTGATTTAGATGTTGAAAATCTTCAGAATCAAAGTGCCGAGCTAGGAAAGAATAACGGTCAAGCGCTCTAGTGGCATAGTGAACTTTAAAGCACCTGAGACCACCACCGCCATTTTGCCTTTTTCATCAATAGACTCCACCGTAGCCAAATTTTTACTCTGATCTATTTTTACGCGAGAGCCAACAACCACGGGTTGCGCTTTTTCGTCCACATGAATCGCACTTCCATTTCCTTGGGATTTGCTGCCTTTCTGGGGTTTGTTGGCGGGTGCATTCTTGGCTTTAGCTTTTTCCTTTTCCTGTTTTTCCCTGTTAATGAGTTCTTGCCGCTTGGTCTTTTCGATGGCAATAAATTTCTTCACCTCCTCCAAAACCGCAGCATTTTTTGCTTTGCCACGTGCACCTAAGGTATAAGCGTTAATGAATTCGTTCAACTTTTTTCCCAAAACCACAAAGTGGTTGTTGCGCTCAATAAATATGCGTTGCGCTTCAAGCTTATCGGCCAATTTTTTCTCTTGCGCAAGGAATTGTTTTTCGGCTTTGTCAGCACGGTTTTTAGCGTCAATGGAGTCTTTGTTGAGGCGTTCTAATCGACCTTTTTCCTTTTGCATATCGGAGAGCAATTGTTCCATGCGCACTTTTTGCTTGCCGAGTTTGTCTTTAGCTTGTTCGATCAATTCTTGTGGAATGCCAATGTTTTGTGCTACCTCAAAAGTAAAAGAACTGCCTTGTTGACCCACTTGCAGTTTGTAGAGCGGCGTGAGTGTTTCCGTGTCGAAAAGCATACAGGCATTGACCGCATTCTGAAGATTTTCCGTTTTGATTTTGATATTGCCGTAGTGGGTGGAAATCACACCAAAACAGCGTTTGTTGTACAAGGCTTCATAAAACACTTCAGAGAGTGCAGCACCCAATTCAGGGTCGGAGCCGGTACCGAATTCGTCCATCAAGAGCAGCGTACGTCGGTTGGCACTCTCCAGGAAATACTTCATACGTTTTAAGCGATAGCTGTAGGTACTCAACTGATTTTCAATCGATTGGTTGTCTCCTATATCTGTAAGTATCTGATGAAAAAAAGACATGCGCGAGTTGGGGTTCACAGGAACGAGCATCCCGGATTGAAGCATCATCTGAAGCAGTCCTACGGTTTTGAGTGTGATACTTTTCCCTCCGGCGTTTGGACCGCTGATGACGAGCATGCGGGAGTTTTTGTTCATGCGCAGGGTATGCGGAATGGTTTTCACACCTTTGGCTTGGTTGGCTTTGAGGAGAATGGGGTGAAAAGCGTCAATCAGTTCGATACAAGAGTCTTTTTCATCAATGCCGGGCAGGGCGCAGTTGTTTTGAATGGCGAATCTTGCTTGGGCATTCACGTAATCGATCTTGACGAGTGCTTTTTGATAGGCCTCAATCAGGTCGGTATGGTTTGCCAACCGCGCTGTGAGCATTTTCAGGATGCGATGAATTTCTTTACGTTCGTCGTCGAGCAACATTTCTAGTTCATTGCTCAAAGCCATGTTAACGCCCGGTTCAATGTACGTAAAATTTCCTGAGTTTGAAGAACCCAATACATTTCCCGGCACTTGACGTTTGTGGGCGCTCACCACGGCCAACACGCGGCGTTCGTTGAGAAAAGTTTCGCGCGTGTCGCTCAGGATGCCCATTTTCAGGAAGCGCTTCATTTCGCGGTCGAAGTTGCGGTTAATTTTGATGCGCACCTGTTGAATGTCGCGACGAATTTCAGCCAATTCGGGCGAGGCGTCGTTGCGAACTTTTCCCGCCGGGTCCAGCACTTGTTCAATCAATTCGATAATCTCCTTGGTGTAATAGACCTCGTCCAGCAGTTTGCAAAAATTCGGAAAAAACTCCTCGCGCTTTTCGAGGGATTTGACCATTTCGTTCACGAGCTTTGATGCGAGAAGTATGCGCTGAATGGCCTCTACTTGCAGTACCGAACCTTTGATTTTCAGCAGCCTGATTTCTTTTTGCAATTCTTCAAATTCAACGATTGGAAAACCGATCTTGGAATTTTTGATTTCGACGAGCTCGGCAGTGGCATGCAACACGGTTTTCACATAACGCGCCTCAGTGAACGGCAGCATGGCGAGCAAGCGTTTCTGCGCGGTTTCGCTCACACTTAGTGCCGCGACTTGCTGACGTATTTGGTCAAATTCAAGGTCTTGAATGCTCTGCGGGTCTTCGTGCTTCATGCGTTGTTTTTGCTGCTTTGGCTAACAGTTGGCGAAGGTATTTGTTTTTGGGTTTTTTCACCATTCATGTTTTTCACCATTCAAGTTTTTTCGAACCATTAAGGCATTAAGAGAATTAAGGATTTTCATTAAGGATTTTTTCTCTTAATGACCCGTAACTTCTTAATGGTTTAAATTTCACCATTCATGTTTTGAATCATTCATGTTTTTCAAAACCTCACGGAGTACTGAACCATCACCGTCCGCGGTGCCTCGGCTCTGAGCGGTCGTAGCGAGTAAATGCGATTGAAAATATTGGCCGAAATCAGGGCAAGTTTGTGGGTTTCGTTAAAGGCATAGCTGACACGAAAATCGACAATTGTGTTGCCGCGATTGTGGTTGTTGAAATAATTCATGTACATAATCGGTTGCATGGTGCCGGTGCTCAAAGTGTAGTTTTCGAACGCCTCGATGGCTTTGTCGAGGTTCACCAATTTAGAAAAATATTTGAGCGTAGTTCCCAGGGCCAATTTATCGTACTTGTATTCTAAATCCAACTTGAGGTTATGTAAAAATCGGTATTTAAGCGCTTGTGATTCAGGATTTAAACTCGTGGAATTATAACTCAATTCATTTCCGAAAAGATCCTCACCATACACGTAATCCGGTTCCAGAGATATCGGCAGAATGTAGTTGTAGCCAAACATGACGATCAATGACGATTTTTCGCGCAATTTGGCCATCCCCTGAACTGAAAAATCAATCCCTGTAACGCGCGATTTTCCCGTGTTGATAAACTTAAAACCTGCCGGAGGATAAGACCCAAAATCCCAAATTCCGAAGAGGTATTCAATGGTATTTTCGTAGTGTTGCATAAACCAAGCAACATCGGCATAACCCATGAATTTCCCGAATTTGAAGCCTTGTTTAATGCCGGCTTCCATGTTGCGACTTTTCTCCGGTTTTAAGTCCGGGTTGGGAAACATACCCAAGTTGCCAATACCCGTGCGGATGAAACGTTCGGTGATGGTTGGAAAACGGTAGCCTTGTCCCATCGAAGTTCGGATGTAGGTCTCTTGAAACACTTTGATGCTCACGCCACCGCGATATATGGGTTGAATCACTGCGCGTGCACCGTTGAGCTGGAAACTTTCCATGCGTGAGCCGAGCGATAGATTCACGATTTTATAGAATTTCTTCTCCAATTGCGCATATCCGGAGAGATTGAGCAAAGTATTTTTAGGCGAACCGGAACCAACATACAACTGTGCGTAGGAGTCTGTGTAGTGTGAAGTCACACCTGCAATAAAATCAAAACCATGCACAAGCTTGAAGCTCTTCTGGAATTGGTAATCCAAATAATACGTGGTGGCTTGATTGTCCTGACCGCCTGAAATGCGGTTGTCTGCGTGCATTACGCGACCTCTGAGTGTGTGTTTTGCGCCTGTTTGCTGGAAAAACTGCACAAAAGGGTCTAGGTAACCGATGCGCTGCAAATGCAAAAAAGCGGCTCCCGGATAGGCGCGGTAAAGACCGGTAGAATCGTTGAGCCATGCAAACGACAAAACGCTTTGAGCAAGCATCACATTGCCATTCAAGCCGTAGGCGAGTCCGGTTATTTTCTTTGATTTTCTGCGCAGATTGAAATTAACGCGCGCCCTGTAGGCTGCCATTTGCCTGTTGCTGAAATTGGATATTGTATCGAAAGTTGGGGGGTCCGTCCAGTAGATATACGCAGAGTCTAATCGTGGTGGCCCAATGTAGCCGTGGTCGTAATTGAGATTAGCGCCAAGCACGATGTCCCACTGTTTGATTTTTCTTGTGTGTAAAATGTTCATCCCGTGTATAGCGGGGTAGTTGTTTGACCAAGTTTCTAAACCTGTCTTGGGAAATGTATAAGCTCCGGAATACGTGTTGATTTTAGTCAAAGGCTTGTCCTTGGGGTAGGCCGTGCGAATATGAATTGCTCCTGATAGAGCAGAAGTGCCTGACAGCACCGAACTTGCTCCCTTCATGACTTCTATTTGCTCAATATTTTCTACTGGGATAAAACCCCATTCGGGTCGTCCGGCATCACCTGAGATCATCGGCATGTCATCCACGATAATGGCCACTTTGGAACCCACGCCAAAAGTAAAACCTGACCCACCGCGGATTTGCGGCTCGCCGTCCAAGATGTTCAATCCTGGTGTTTGGTCCAGAATGGTTTCTATGCTCCGGGTATTTTTATTCTCAATGATATCCGGTTTAATCACCTCCATCGAGACGGTCAAATCCTCTAGCGGGCGGTCAAATTTTCCAACCTTGATTTCAACGGCATCGGTGGTATGCAGTTGGGGTTTTAAAACGAAGTTGTGCGTGTAATTTTTCCCTGATTCCATGGCGATTTTCAAGGTATCCGGCTGCATGCCCGAGAACCTGCAAATCAGTAAGTGGTCACCTACCGGTAAGGTTAATGAATAGACGCCGTTAAAATTTGATACGGCACCAATGCTTGGGTCTGTGCGCAAAATGACAGTAGCGCCAACAAGGGGTTCACCGTTTTGGGCATCGGAAATGATACCACTCAAAGAAGCACGTTGAGAGAGTGCAGTGTTTCCCCACAGACAACTGAAAAAACAGAGTATTTGTACAAATCTCAAAGCAGGGAATTAATCTTTGACAAAGGCAATCTTTTTGGTGATTGTGCCTTTGGGTGATGTGATTCGAACAAAGTAAACACCCGTTTCATGGACAGCAATTTTGGCATCGGAGGACTTCGATGTCCCATCGGAAATGGTTTGACCAACAGCATTCACCAATTCGTAGTGACTGCCTTCCACCAAATTTTTCAGCATGATATAGGATCCAAATTGCGCCACCTGAATATTGGAAATGGATGCCGCCGTTGTGTTGGCCGTGCTGTAAATTAATTCCAGGTCATCGAACCAAGCAATGGAACCTGCGATGGCATTGGTGCTGTCTCCTGAGGTCAAAACAACCAAGACATATTCGGGGTTATCTGTTGAGGTATAGTTGAAAGGAACAGTAAACCGCGTCCAATCAGAAGCAGATTCGGTCATGTTGAATCGTGCTTTGCCAATCATGTTCGCAGCGGTGTTGCCCACCGGGTTTTGTCCGCTCGTGGTTTTGTGGAGAAAAACTTCCACTTTGCCTTTATCAGTATTTCCACCAGAAGATGCCGGTTGAAATTTATACCAACCTGTAAGACTGTCCGGTCTTGAGGTGAAAGGTGTGTTCCATTTGGGGTCGTTGGACTCGGTATACACAAACCCATTATTTGGGTTAAAATCGGCATGCACCCGACCGTTGGTTACTATGCCATTGGCTACAACACCCAAAGCGGATTTGTTCTCCAACTTAACCGCCAAGCCTCCGTTTCTGCCGGTGTCTTGAAAGAGTACTTGAGGAGCGGCTTGCGCCAGCGTAGTGCTGTTGGATGTTTTGAGCGAACTCCAGTCCACGGGTTCGAGTGTGGCTCCGGAGCCCTCCCAAGTTTCAAACCCGGGATTTTCCAACTGTTGCTGGGCAGTTAAATACCCCATGGATAGGGCAACAAAAAGACTGATCGAATTTTTCATGAAGGCACATGTTGGTTTACAAATATGACAATAAATCAAGACACGGACAATTGCGGTTAATCACCGCTCCTTTAATTGCGAACCAAGTGGAAGAATCCGTGGTTTTCATATTCATCGCCAAAGTCGCTGGTCATGTTCAATTTATAAAAGTACACACCTTCAGGGGCATCAGCACCACCTTCTGTTTTTCCGTCCCAACCGAAATACGGATCGGTGTATTTGCGAACCACGTTGCCCCAGCGATTGAGAATCACGAACTCAAAAGAATTTACCTTGGCAAATCCAGCCATGTTGATGAGGTTAAACACAGGGTTGATGTTGTCGCCGTTAGGAGAAAAAACGTTTGGGATATCGTAAACAATAGGATCGAATACTTCAACAGTTAAGGAATCGCTGCCTACACATCCGTTGGCCTCTCCTACCAAAACAATGGTGTACAATCCTGCTTCGGTGTAGAGATTGGATATTTGAATCCCGTTGAATTGTGCTGTTTGACCGTCACCAAAATACCAAGTGAAATTGTTGGCAAAGCTCGAATTGTTCGTGAAATTGATGCTGATGGGCGTAAATCCACCTGTTGGGTCTGCAGTGAAATTGATATCCGGAGCGTTGTGTACTGTTATCGGGTCGGTGTCCGAATTCACACAGCCGTGGATAGAGGTAAATGTATAGGTAATGGTGTGCTGACCGGGCCCTGCTGCTTCGGGGTCAAATTGATAACCACCTGACTGCAAGGAAACGCCTGTACCGGAAAATACGCCTGAACCACTTGGGTCATTCATTGGCGGTGTGCCGCTCAGTGTAATATTCACAGGGTCGTCATAGGGACAAAACGCCGTGCCAAGACTCAAGTTTACGACCGGAGTAGGGTGTACAATAATTTGGTCGGTCACGCTGTTCACACAACCATGGACCGATGTGTAATTGTAAGTTATTGTATGTGTCCCAACCCCCGCAATTTCCGGATCGAAAAAGATGGTGTTCAACCCGGCAGGTATTATTCCCGGTCCGGTAAGTTGACCACTGCCTTCAGAGCCATTCAGCGGTGGGGTTACGCTCCCTGAAATCAAAATGGGGTCAACATACACGCAGTATTCATTGGCTATATTCAATGTTATTGTCGGAATCGGGTGCACGATAATGTCATTGGTGATGGAATTGGTACATCCGTTTTCATTGATGTATAGGTAAGTTACGGTATGTGTACCAACACCGGCTGTTCCGGGAGAAAAGATGTTGCCATTAACGCCTGTACCGGTAAACTCGCCTGTTTCATTCGGTCCGGGAATTGGAGAATAATTGCTTAAGGTAACATCATCCTCATACACACAATATTCCGCCGAAACATTTAAACTCACCGGTGGCACAAAGTTCTGAATGGTTACACTGAATGTTTGTGACAATCCGTTGGCGTCTGTGACTTGTACTTGGTAGGTTTCACCGCAAAGACCAACTGCTGTCTGCGTCATTTGCAATTGGCTGTCGTTCCAAAGGTAGGTGTAAGGTGCCTGACCACCCGTCACGTTCACTGTTGCTGTTCCCGTACATGTCGATTCCCCGATAACAGCGCAGGGCAGAGCGTTACAAGTGGCGTAGGTAGGGGCTCCCGTTCCGGTCCAAGGTCCACCGTCCGGAATGCGACGAATGGTTTGACCCTGGTGGTTACTCGCGTTTTGGGCGCTTGCGTAGTTCTTCCTGTTTTCTGGAATGTCGTTGTAGCTCGGCAATGAAGTTACAGGCGGACAAACTGAGGTGAAAGGCACACAAGGTTCAAATTCTGTCCCCGCCATGGTTGCCCAGCTTACCGCATCTTGTGGCACACCGGCTGCATCGTAGAAGGCAAACCAGCCTCCAACATTGGGAAACCAAACGCGACCTGAGGAACTGCATACACCTTCCTCCCATACTTCCGCAGGTACTACCACTTCAAGAACATTACCGCCATTCTGAACCAATAGATTTGCCGGAACCGGTGCCACATTTACACCTCTAACCATCACGAATCCACCTGGGGGCACGATTAAGTTGTCGGGCAAACGAACACCTCCTGTGCCATTGAAAGAACCTACGTTGGTGTAATTGCCCAGATAATAACAGGAAATATCTACCGGCTCACAAAGATTTGGGTTGTAAAGTTCAATCCATTCCCCACGACCATTTCCCACACCCGGTCCTGAAATTGACCCGTCATTTTGTACGGGCGAAATCATCAACTCATTGATTAAGATGGTTGGTCCTTCATAATTACAAGGTTGACCCAAGCAATTCGTGTTTAAAGTGGTTTGAAATGTGGCGGAGAGTTGCGCCTGCAGCGCGAAAGAATATAAGCCTAACAAGGTGGTGAACAGCTTTGTTTTCATGTGGTGGTTTATAGTTTGGTGTTCAAAAATAAATATTTTGTTGACATTCAAAAGCAAATTGTTGAAATTGCCTTGGTGTCCTCATCAATCATGATTTTGGTGGTTTAATTGAGGACGAAAGTTTTTGCAGAAAAGTTTCTTCAATTTTTTTCTGAGCGCATTTTTCATTTATTGCTCAAAAATGACATGCTCTGAAACCATCAATTTTGCAGGCGCTCCGAACACCAAGGCGCGGTTGTCGTCGATGTGACCGGCAGGGAAATTCATGCACACAGGAAAGGAACGAAACCAGGTTTTCTCTCGTATGATTTGTTCCAGTGAAAATCCCAGAGGTGGATTGGTGTCGGAAATACTGGTCATGCCACCAATGATTAATCCAGAAATTTTATCAAAAACACCGGCTAATTCCAAGGAATACAACATGCGATCCAAGGCGTACAATTGCTCGCCAATATCCTCAAGAAACAAAATCGAACTACGGAATTCAGGTTGTTTCGGCGTGGCCAACAAAGCATGCATAACGGCTAAGTTCCCACCTACCAATATCCCTCCTGCTTCTCCTGTTTTGAAATAACCATCGTGAGTCGGATACTCATAACGATTGGTTCTTCCTTTCAGCACATGAATCAAAGAATCTAAAGCATCCGTTGTATTTTTTTTAAAATTCAGCGGCATCGAGGCATGAACACTGGGAAAACCCAAAGACTGAATATGATTGTGAAAAACGGTAATATCCGAAAATCCAATCAACCATTTTGGATGTCTGATAAAACCTGCCCAATTCAATTTATCCACAATGCGAACAGAACCGTAGCCCCCACGAGCACACAAAATGGCTTTGCAATCCGGATCATCCAAAGCCTCTTGCAAGTCGGCCATGCGCTCTGCATCTGTGCCGGAGAGATAGTTGTGGCGACCCAAGCAGTGTTTGCCAATTTCGACCCTGAAACCAAGATTTTCGAGATAATTTTTGGCAAAATCAACAGGTTCTTTCTCAATTGCCTTGGCGGGAGCAACAATACGAATCAAATCGCCGGGATGCAAGGAAGCAGGTTTTGTAGACATGTTGCAAAAATAGAGTTTTGGTTTTAGTTATTGGCTGTTGGCTATTGGCTATTGGCTGTTGGCGGCTGTTGGCTGTTAGCTGTTGGGTGATTCTTTGAGAAAGTGACTTCGTAAAACCCTACCGTCTTGGATAATGTGCATGCTTGTTTTCGCAATTCAAAACAAATTCTTTACTTTCGCACTCAACCTACTAACTACAATTTTATGCAACTACTAGCAAAACCGAGGTCGGAATCAGACCTCCAAACAGCCGATGCCTTGTCCCAATCCCTGCAGTGTCCGCTGCTCATAGCACAATTGTTGGTGAATCGGGGAGTAAACAATTTCGACGAAGCCAAAAACTTTTTCCGACCCGAACTAGGTCATTTGCACGATCCGTTTTTGATGAAAAACATGGATTTGGCGGTGTCCAGATTGTCCCTGGCTCATGAAAGAAAAGAGCGGTTATTGATTTTTGGTGATTATGACGTGGATGGCACTTGCGCCGTAGCGCAGATGGTTCTTGCATTGCGCGCCTGGGGTTTTGATTTGGATTTTTACATACCCGATAGATACACAGAAGGTTATGGAATTTCCGTGCAAGGAATAGATTACGCCCTGGCCACTAATTGTTCGGTTTTTATTGCACTTGATTGCGGAACCAAAGCGCTTGACAAGATTGCCTATGCAAAAAACAACGGTTTAGATGTTATCGTTTGTGACCACCACACCCCGGGAGAAGTATTGCCTGAAGCTATTTTGTTGAACCATAAACAAGCGGATTGTTCCTATCCTTACAAAGAGCTGACGGGCTGCGGCATTGGGTTTAAGTTGCTGCAAGCATTGGCACAAACCCTGAGTTTTGATCCGCAGGTGTATTGGAACTTGTTGGATTTAAATGCTCTGTCTATCGGTGCTGATATTGTACCTGTAACCGGGGAGAATCGGGTTTTGGCTTATCATGGTTTGAAACAAATCAACAATCAACCCCTCCGCCCGGGTTTGCGAGCGCTGTTGGAAGAGGCCAAAAAATCACGTCCTCTGACCTTAAACAATGTTGTTTTTATTCTCGCACCACGCATCAACGCCGCCGGTCGGATGGAGTCTGGAAAAACTGCCGTGAATCTGCTCATTTCGGATAATTTTCATGAGTCACAACAACTGGCTAAAGCGATTGAGGCCTTTAACAAAGAGCGTCGTGAACTGGATCAGGACATTACCGCAGAAATATTGAATGACTTGGAAAAAGACGAGTCCTTTGCACAAATGTCGAGCACAGTGGTCTATGGCGAGCAATGGAAAAAAGGTGTGATCGGCATCGTGGCTTCGCGACTTATTGAAAACTACTACCGCCCCACAGTTGTTTTGACCAAATCGGATGATTTGCACGCTGTTGGTTCGGTGCGATCTGTACGCAATTTCGACATCCACGATGCGCTTATGGCCTGTGAACAACACTTGGTGCAATTCGGTGGACATGCTTTTGCCGCCGGTTTGACTGTTAGAATTGATCGGATAGAGAATTTCAAGCGTGCTTTTGAGCATTATGTTTCTCAGAATATTGAGTCCCACCAAAAAGCTGAACCTCTCGACATAGAAATGGAAATTCAACTTGAGGAGCTTTTCTCTGAAGATGAAAGTGTTGCTCCTTTGCCGAAATTCATGCGCATCTTGAAACAATTTGAACCCCATGGTCCGGGAAATATGCGCCCCGTGTTTTTGGTCAAATCCTGTTTTTTGAATCCCGACCACACGCGCGTTGTGGGTGATAAACATTTGAAAACAGAAATTTATGTTCCAAATAGAAACTTTGGTATTTCGGCAATAGGCTTTGATCTGGCCAACCACCTCGAATTGGCCTGTTCCGGGGTAGCTCTTGACCTTGCATTGGTGTTTGAAGAAAATATTTTTCAGGAGCGCAGCAGTTTGCAAGCACAGCTGCGTGCTATATCAGAATCTGTGTAGAGATTTGTCATTTTGCGTGATAAGCCTATCTTTGCGCCAAATTTTTGAAAAAAATCATGGCAACAACAGCAGATATTCGCAATGGATTGTGCATCAGACACAACGACAAATTATATTCAATTATTGAGTTCCAGCACGTGAAACCGGGTAAAGGTCCGGCTTTCGTGAGAACAAAAATGAGACACATCGAAACAGGTAAAGTGCTCGACAATACTTTTTCAGCGGGTCACAAAATTGATGTGGTGCGCATCGAACGACGCAACTATCAGTATTTGTATCAGGAAGGCAACAACTACATTTTCATGAATAGTGAAACTTATGAGCAGGTTGAAATTCCTGCTGCCATGATTGAAAAACCACAGTTCTTGCAAGAAGGTATGATTTGTGAAATCACTTTCCACGCTGAGGAAGAGGCTCCACTTGTTGTGGATTTGCCGAATACCATTGAAGCAGAAGTGACTTACACCGAGCCGGGTATCAAAGGAGACACCGCGACAAATACACTCAAGCCTGCAACCATCGACACAGGTGCTGAGATTCGCGTTCCTTTGTTCATTGAAATGGGTGAGCGCATCAAAGTGGACACGCGCACAGGAGTGTACGTAGAACGCGTGAAATAATATTTAGAAAATCATAGAAAAACCACTCTTACCGGGTGGTTTTTTCTTTTAGTGCACTTGCATACAAATACAGACCGTAAGCAACGTCGCCTTTGTTAATCCGTTGTTATTTTTAAAATATTGGCACGCAATTGGCTTAGCTTTGTGTAGCATAAAATCAATGTTAAACCGTAAATTAAATACATCTATGAAAAAGGGATTATTACTGATGACAGTTTTTGTTAGCAGCATGTTTGGTTTTCAAACTTTGGCTCAAGAGCTTGTTTCCGGACCGGCGTTGAGCGTAGACAAAGAAACGCACGACTATGGCAACATCGCCTATGAAGCCAACGGTGAATGTGAGTTTACCATCACCAACACAGGTACGGAAGATTTGATTATTTCCGGTGCACGTGGTTCTTGCGGTTGTACAGTGCCAACCTACCCGAAAGAACCAATCGCTCCGGGCAAGTCGGCTACCATCAAGGTAACTTATGACACCAAAAGACCCGGCAACTTCAAAAAGAGCGTAACTATTACCTCGAATGCTGTTAACGAGCCTTCCAAAACAGTTTACATTCAAGGGAACGTAGCGCCAAAGCCTGAGGGCTCCGCACCACTTGCGCCAACGACAGGCCCAACAGCCACACCAAGCGCGGTTGCACCTTCGTCTCCAAGATTTGGAAATGGTACGGCCACAATTTCTACTCCAAGGTAATAATACTCCATAAGAGCAAGAGGTCACTTGAAAAGGTGGCCTTTTTTTATCCGAAATAGAAATGTTCAGGGGATGAGACAACTAAAATCTGCGGTTTTACGTCTTGACAAAGTAGAAATTTTTAATTTCGGCACAATATTCGTTAGCTAGTTTACAAATCAAATTTACAAGTATGAAAAAAGGAATCTTTATGTTAGCCGTTCTATTGGGTTCAATGGTAGGGGCTCAATCATTTGCACAAGAATTAATCACCGGTCCGGCAATCAGTTTAGACAAAGAAACGCACGACTATGGTACTGTGAGTAATGGTGCCAACGGTGAATGTGTATTTATCGTAAAAAATATTGGTACTGAGCCTTTGTTGTTGACCAACGCACAGGCGTCTTGTGGATGTACTGTCCCTGCTTATCCAAAAGAACCGATTGCTCCGGGTCAAACTGCGGAAATCAGAGTTTCTTACGACACGAAGCGCGTAGGTCCTTTCCAAAAGAGTATCACCATTTCTTCCAATGCGCAAAACAGCCCTGTGAAGGTGATTTACATCAAAGGAACTGTGGAAGGTCAAGTAGAAAATGCTGCTCCGGTGGCTCCATCTACCGGTCCGACTATGGGAACCTCGAACGGATCTGCTACTTTGGTAACACCCAGATAAGTTTTTAGCACAAAGAATCATGAAAACTATATTGATTCTTTTGGCAATGAGTTTAAGCTCCGCAATTGTGAATCAGCAATTTGCGGAGCTTTATTTTGATAAAAAAGTCGTGAAGTTTCCGGACACCAAGGAGGGTGTTCTTTTGAAAGAATATGTGAGGTTTACGAATACCGGAAAGGCGCCTTTGATCTTAGAAAATTACAAGGTGTCTTGTCCATGCACGCAATTGGTTTTGCCCAAAGACCCAATTCCGCCAGGAGGTCGGGATTCCTTACTTTTGACCTTCGACACCAAAGGAAAATCTTATTACCAAGACCGCGAGATTGTCATTTTTACCAATACACGCAAAAAGACAGAGACCTTGAGAGTGAAAGTAAAGGTAATCTAGCGCTTAGCGCAACACAAAGCGCACTGTTTCTCGGGTGCGTTGCTCCAAAAGTACAGTTCTACCTGAAGTCAATTCCCGCACAATTTCTTCGTTGTAGGCTCGAATCGTAATCAAATCCAAATTTTCGTTGTAGCGAACGGCAAATTGGTCTTGAAATGTCTCAATCACGCGCTCAGCGTCAAAGGATTTTTCATCCACCAACACAGAAAAATTCACCGCTGAATTTTGCATGATGTTTATCTTCATATCTAAACGGTCGAACAAATTAAAAATCCGACTCAAATGATGCTCTGCCACGAAAGCAAAATTTCTCGTGGATAGTGAAATCAAAACCTGCTTGTTTTTGACGATGTAACAAGGTATTGTGTTTTTGGCCTGCTCATGAATGTGTGTTCCATGTGCACTTGGGTTCAAGAAGGATTTTACGAATAGCGGAATTTTTTTGTTTTGCAGCGGCTGAATGGTTTTGGGGTGAATGACCGATGCCCCATAGTACGATAATTCGATCGCGTCTTTGTAGGAAATGGCTTCGAGTTTTTGCGCTTTTGTAAATTGCTTCGGATCGGCGTTGAACATGCCATCCACATCCTTCCAGATGGTCAGGCTTTCAGCATCTAGGGCATAGGCCAGGATGGCTCCGGAATAGTCTGAACCTTCTCGACCCAAAGTGGTCAATTCGCCGTTCAACGAGGAGCCGATAAAACCTTGTGTGATTTGGACTGCGTTTTGTGCCAAAGCAGGAACAAGAAGTTCTTGCGTTTTTTTGCAGGTGCTTTCAATATCCACCGTTGCGGATTTGAATTTGTTGTCTGTAATGATTACTTCTGAAGCGTTGATCCAATTGGCCTTTAATCCGCACAAATTCAAGTAGGCCCAAACGATACGCGTGGAAAGAAGCTCTCCGTAGCGAATCAGACTGTCGTAGCATGCCGCTTCGTTCATGGATGTCGCCCGACTGAAATGTGCTTCAATTTGGGTGTAATATTCTTCCAATACGAGTTGCAACTCATTTTGAGCGCCTTCGAAAAGTTCTTCAACGATGGTATTGTGGTAAAGCCGAACTGCTTTCAAATGATCTTGAAACTGGGTGAGCTCCTGTTTGATCGCGGATTCCACAAGCAACTCCAATTGGTTGGTTGTTTTGCCCATAGCGGAAATTACCACAACCACTTGATTGCCTTCGTATGATTTTAGAATGCTCAACACATTGCGCACCGCCGCAGCATCTTTTACCGATGCACCTCCAAATTTGAATACTTTCATTCAGCCAAATTAGTGGAGCAAATGTACATTTTCGCAGCGATACTTATACACCTGATTGAATGCACCCGCCAGCGCTCCCACGCTTGGCGTTCGTGCGGGATTTCGGAGCACAAAACTGTCAACCTGCACTGAACTTGAATAGAAGCACAAACTTTCAAGTTTGCACGTCAGCCCGCCTGACGCAAAACCCGTATGCGCTGTGTTTTCTCGTCTGCTCACCTTCGAACTATAGATTAATTTCGTTGATAATTATGTCAAAATAGCTTTCAATGTCGTTACGCCATAAATAGTTTGGGTGATATGTTCTAAAGGCGAAGTCCACATTGTCAAGTTTTACTTTAGAAATTTGTCTTTCTGAAAATGGAGCAAGTGCTTGTTTCTCAATTGTTCCAAAGTTGTCGTAAATAACACTGTCATAATTAGGTCCAGTTAAAAACAAAACAATGTTAGGTTCAATTATTTCCAGTTCCTGCTTTATAATAGAAAAATGTTCTCTTTCAACTTCGTAAATGTAGTCTGGTGGAAATCCCTTGTCGTTGTACTTAGCAATCTTTACGATGTTGTTCCATACCAATTTTATTTTCTTGTTAGGATGTTTTGCTTGCAGTAGATTAATAAATCGGCTTACTCCATTCCAAAATTGTCCGCCATAACTCCAGCATTCTCCATCATTGAAAAAGCTGTCATAATTGTCGATAATTGGTTGTCGGTTAATATGAAATTCATTATACCAACTATTGGTTTCTTGTCCGAAAACCATTAAACGTATTTCTGCATTATTGAATTCTTCTTCGTTGTCAATTGTCAATAACAATGGACAAGTTGGCTTCAATTCAAGTGTTTCGTCTGCAAGAATTGTTTGCATTGCAGAACAAAGGTCGTCCCATTTAGAATTGTAAAGATTTAAAAGCTGGTCATTCATTCTTCCAATTTTACCAATCTACTTTAGTTTACTCTATCGGTTTTCAGCGTCCCCGTTTTCTGCAAAGTTAGATTGTGTGTCGTGGTGAAAGGTTTTCCTAACATAGCACACAACTACCAAACAACCCTGAATTCGCAATCTCATGTGCAATTTACGAACTAAGTTGTAAAATGCTTGAGTTTCATGGGCGATTAGCCCTCTTTTTTTGCAATAAACCCTTTCAGCGTAAAGAGCGATAGCAAAAACATGAAATAGGGTGAGTATAAAAGCACGTAATACCCCCAACCATCGGTCAAAGAGAACGGCTCCTGCCACTCAGGATATTCATAGCAAGGAACAGTTGTCGAAGTAGTTAACAATTGGTGGATCAATAGCGTAAACATGACTATCCAAAGTGGTACGGCAAAATAGGATAAGCCGAAGGCAATATTCACCATATAGGTGTTCCAACCGAGTTGTTTACCAAAATAATAAACGCCTAGCACCGAAAGTGCCATGACCAAATAAACACTCACTTCAAGGCTGAATATCGGGCTGTAATAATCACCTGACCATGGATTTTTGAGTAGTAAAACGATTAAAGTACCGAGAATGGTAAGCACACCAGCAACAGGGATTGAAATCACGAAAGACAGCACGCTTCCCCATTGGAAGTAGAGCAGCAGCATTGTGGTGCCCAAGGCAAAGTAGCCCAGAATGAGGAGCATTTCCGTACTGTGGAAATACATGTGCTCATGGGCAAACGATACATTGATTAGCAGGTCGTTCAAAGCGTTGAAATTATAGGCCTGATGGAACATGGGATTGTTGGCATCGTTGAGGTAAACCCACTGCCCATTTTCATCCATGTAACCTTCTTCTCCCTCTAAAGGAAAGGTAAGTGTGCGAGACACTTTGAACTCGTTCTCTTCGAGGTATTGAAGATTGCCTTTTGCGTCCAAATTGTTTTCAATGCCGTATTGGTCGCATAATTTGTTCAATTCCTCCAGGGTGGTCAAAATTTTTGCGTGACTCTGATCGATCCACTGGTGAATCGTTTTGTTGAATTTCTGACTGAATTCGTCCAAATTTTCTGCGTTCATTATGCGACTGCGGTAAGAATAATCATAACCGAACAAGTTTTCAATGGAGTAATTCTTGACATGGAATTCATGAAATTCAGGCAAGGAATCTTTGCTTACCGGGTGCAAGAATTCCGTCTCATAATATTCACAGCTGTCGCCTCTGATGAGGTTGAACTTTTTGACATCTTTGCTGCGATAGGCGTAAACATTTCGGTTTTCGAGCAATGACTCGGCTGTTTTTTCATTCAAAAGGTCTTTGATGTTGTATTCTACGCCTTTGTAATGTGTCCATGAATCGTATTCAGTATTGTCGTGTTCAAAGTAATTGAGATTTTTGTACATTTCCGGATAAGACCTGCGATTGAATTCGTAGTCGGCTGTGTTTTCAACCAAAAAAGGCGCACTGTAGACTTGCACCGAATCGACAATTGCTACCTCTTTCATGTTCATCAGGTTTCTGGCTTGCAGTGCCTGCCCCGAATAAAAAGTAAAGGGTATGAACAAGTACAAAATTACCGGCACAAAAATCAAAAGAGCCATTTTGTGGAAATACCATTTGCTGATGGGGTAGAAGTTTTTGGCGGCATTGTAGCGGTAGAAGGAAGCTCCCCAAATAATGAGAACTACTAGGCCAAGGATTACCCAATACAAGACGTAATATTCTCTGAAAAACCAGTTTTCAAGGCTGTAATTGTGTGCCAGGTTATAGAGATTAACGGAGGAATAGCCCAGCATGAAAAAGATCAAATTAGCCAACAAAACCGTGAACATCAAAGGTATTATTCTGGTGTGCCAAAGCAGTGGCTGATGGGTTAACAGGTAAGTGGAGAGTTTATGGAAGAGCTTCATATTTCTTTGGTTTTTCTTGAGTTGAAAAGAAATTGTTTTTGATTAATGGGTAAAGAAGCGCTTGCTGCTTGTTGAAATGTCCCTGAAATAGTGAACCTTGATGTTGTTTTGAACCAAAGTCGCAAGCAATTGATTGCTGTCTGAGACTGCATTACTGGAAATCACATACATGCCGCCATTGAAGTGGATGTCGAATGCCGACACATGCGACAAGGCGGATGAGATTTGTTCTCGTGATGCGCTTGTTTCCAATTCTACCATGATGAGATTTTCTTCTTTTTGGTTCTCAAATTGGCGAAGTTTCGGCGCACCATTTTTGAGGAAAAGGACTTCATCAGCCACTTTTTCTACCTCAAAAAGTTGTTGTGAACTCAGAATGATGCCGATCGGATTGTAGGAGCTTTTGGCCAAACTGCGCAGGTCGTTCAACACGATTTGTTGAGCAAATACATCGAGGTTGGCTAGGGGTTCGTCGAGAAGCAAAATTTCCGGACGACGCAAAAATGTACGTGCCAATTCGAAGCGCATTTTATAGCCCGAGGACAATTCAGACCAGTTCAAATCGCGAAACTTAAACAGTCCAAAGCGGATCAACATCATTTCAACAAGCAGTTCATTTCTTCGTCCAAAAATTCCGTAGTGTGTTGCACAAAATTGCAAGTTGGTTCTGATTTTGCCATACCATTTTTGCGTGCGTTGAGGGATGAAAGTGAGTTTTGTTCTGTGGTCGTAGTTGTTATCGAAGTCTGTCTCGTTGGCATAGTGCAAGGTTCCTGAGGAATAGTCTATTTCTTTGGCCAAGATGCGCAGCAGTGTAGTTTTTCCATTGCCATTTTCACCTACAAGGCCTATGAGTTGTCCCGGTTTAACTTCCAAGGAGATGGGGCCGAGCGTAAATTTCCCGTTGGCGTAGGTCTTGGTGAGTGCACTACAAGACAAGAGCACGGATTTGGTTTTTTTCGGTTCTATGTCCAAGTCTTCAAGTTGCTCATTGATTTCCAGACATTTATCGACCCAAAGCTGCGTGTCGGCATCTGCTCGATTTTCCCGCCACAGTTCGAGACTGATGATCGATTCAAACAAGCTTAGATTTTCGCTTTCCAAAACGGCGTCGAGCAAATTGCTGTAGGCGAGGTCAAAATCCCTGTTTTGAAAATGCAAACGGATTTCTTGGGTTCTCTGGTTTAAGGTCATAAGTGAATCATTAACAAGCAAATGTATCACAATAATTCAGCATATTGCAGTTGATTACAAACACATGAAAAATTTGTGAATCTCAGTCGCCAAATTGAACGAAAATGAGATCGCTATTTACAAAATTATCGGGTAAAATCTTACGCTTTTTCGTAAAATCACCTTCTAATTGACTATTGGAAAATTGTTCTTTGCAAAGGTTGAGTCGGGATATTAATTCAAGGCAAGCGTTCTGCGAAATTTGAGAATAAATTACTAACAAACGATTTTTGAACTTTTTAACCAAAATTGCGCTAAACCCAACGGAAATTCTATATTTGCACCCCTATAATTTAAAGTGAAATGCGTAATAAAGGATTTTTTTGGTTCCTAACCATCTTAGTAGCAATAGTTTGCATTTATCAAATCTCGTTTACATTCGTTGTAAACAAAGTTGAAAGACAAGCTGAAAAACACGCAATGAGTCAACTTGACTCACTCAAAGCTACCGTACAAGACAATCCCGATAAAACCATCGTTCTTCCCAATGGTCGCGAGGTGAAACTTGATAACATTGAGGCGGAAGACATTATTTTGAATTACTATACCCAAGATTACCTCATAGAGAAAGGTGAAAAGAAGGTAAGCTGGAACGGAGCAACGTACAACGAGGCGAAAAACCGAAGCATCAATTTGGGTCTTGACTTGAAAGGTGGTATGAGCGTAACCCTTGAAGTCTCTATCCCTGATTTGGTGAAAAACGAGGCGGTTAATCCGAGAAACGCGCGTTTTGCCAAGCCTTATGAGAAAGCATTGTCCACATACCGCAACAAAGGTGGCGACTTCATTGACGTATTTGTAAAAGAGTACCGTGCTCTGAATAAGAATAGAAAACTTGTTGATGATTTTTATTCCTCTGCGAATAATGATGTGCTTACGCGTGAGGCTACAGATGATCAGGTTATCAATTACTTGAGAGAAAAAGTTCGCGCATCTCTTTCCGGGGTTGAAAACATTATGAATCGCCGTATCAATCAATTTGGTGTGGCTCAGCCGAACATTCAGAAGGATGCAAACTCCAATAGAATTTACATCGAACTTCCGGGTGTAAAGGATAAAAACACGGTGCGTCAGAAATTGCAGTCCACAGCAAATTTGGAATTCTACGAAACACATCACAACATACTTTTCTTGGGCTTCATCGACGAGGCGAACAAGGCTTTGAGTATTAAATACGGTGAAATCAAAGCGGATGAGACCAAAGACTCTACGGATTTGGCCATCGAAAAAACTGAGGACGAAGCTCTTGCTTTAGAAACAGATACCACCAAAACTGCTGAGGAAGGTGTGAAAATTGATACTGAGGAAACCAAAGAAAATCAAGGTTCTACGCTTGTTTCGAAAATTTTGCAGTTTGGTGATTATTCGCAAGACAGACACAACGAAATCTTGTTCTTTGCTGAATCTAAAGACACTGCGAGCATCGGTCGTATGTTGCGCGAGAAAGAGGTACAGGCGTTGTTGCCTGTGTCCAACGTGAAATTCATGTGGGCTTCTTCTCCGGTTCCTTTTGATTTCAAAGATAAGCCTTCCAAAAATGGCTTTGCATTGCATGCCATTAAAATACCTGAAAACGGTCGTGCTTTGATCAATGGAAATGACATCGATCGCGCGATGCAGGATTTTGACCAACGCGGTGTGATTGGTGTATCCGTGAAAATGACCAGCAAGGGTGCTTCCAAGTGGTCTTCATTGACCAATCAAAACGTAGGCAAAACTGTGGCCATTTGTATGGACGACATGGTGGTGAGTTCACCGGTGGTTCGTGAAGCGATGAATACAGGAACGGCTATTATCACTGGAAACTATACCATCGATGAGGCGAAAGAATTTGCAGCGTTGTTGAATGCGGGTTCACTTCCGGCACCTTGTGTGATTGTAGATGAGTCTGTGGTTGGTTCTACCTTGGGGGAGCAAAACATCAGCTCCGGTATGACATCCTTCGTGATTGCACTTGTTTTGGTGTTGCTTTACATGATTTTCTACTACAACAAAGCCGGTTTGATAGCAAACGCTGCCTTGGTAATCAACATTATCTTTATCTTGGGTTCATTGGCATCTTTTGGTGCTGTACTGACCCTTGCGGGTATCGCGGGTATCGTTTTGACGATTGGTATGTCGGTGGATGCGAACGTACTTATTTTTGAACGTATTCGCGAGGAGTTGGCTGCGGGCAAAGGTCAAAAGCAAGCAATCGACGACGGTTTCTCGAATGCTTTGTCTTCGATTCTTGATGCGAACATTACTACCTTGTTGACGGCTATCATCTTGAAAGTGTTTGGTTCAGGACCGATTGAGAGTTTTGCAACAACTTTGATTATCGGTATTTTCTCTTCTGTATTTGCTGCGGTTGTGGTATCTCGTTTGATTTTTGAGTATTTCTCTAACAAGAACACAACAATTTCCTTCAGTACCAAAATGACTGAGCGCTTCATGAAAGGGAAGAACATTTCCTTCATGCAAAAGAGAAAGACATACTACACAGTTTCAGGTATTCTCGTAGTTGCCGGTATTGCGATGTTGGCAGTAAGAGGTTTGAAATACGGCATCGAGTTTACGGGTGGTCGTTCGTTTGAAATTCGTTTTGAAAACGCAGCGGATAATGAGGCTATCACAAAGAATTTGAAGAGCGTATTTGTAACGGACGGCAAATCTGCGGACGTTGTTGTGAAGAAGAAGGAGAGTAAGAACATCGTTGAGGTTCAGACTAACTTCATGCACACAGCAGTGAATGCCGACACCTTGGTTGACCAGAAATTGCGTGAAGGTTTGGCGCTTGGCAAGAGCAGCATGGGCGATTTCCAAATTGTTCAAAGTAGAAGTATTTCCGCAGTAATTTCAGATGAGTTGAAAACGACTTCGACCTACGCGATCATCCTTTCTTTGATTGTAATCTTCTTGTACATCTTGTTGCGCTTTGGTAAATGGCAATATGGTACAGGCGCTTTGGTGGCTATGACGCACGACGTAATCATTGTGTTGGGTGCTTTCGCAGCCTTCCACGGGTTGATGCCTTTCAACATGGATATTGATCAGGCCTTTATTGCGGCCATTTTGACGGTTGTGGGTTATTCGATCAACGATACCGTGGTTATCTTTGACCGTATCCGTGAGATGACGCGCTTACACAAATCCAAGGATAATACAACGAATATCAACGAAGCCTTGAACAGTACTTTGAGTCGTACGTTCAATACCTCTGCTTCAACTTTCTTGGTGTTGTTGATCATCTTCTTGTTGGGTGGTGCCGCGATTCAAGGTTTTGTATTCGCTTTGATGATTGGCGTTGTGGTAGGTACTTACTCCTCGATTTGCATCGCATCTCCAATGATCGTGGATTTATCCAAAGAGAAAGAATCCAAGTAATTGGTATTCCTATAAAAATGATAAAGCGACTCTTTTGGGTCGCTTTTCTTTTTTTGTTGTGTTGTTGTTTTAAAATGTAAATGGTGCTTCTTGAACCACTTCGTTTCCGGCGGTCAATCGCGCGTAGTAGGTGCCGTTTAGACCTTGTGTTGTTTTGTAGTAGAAGTTGAATGTAAATTCGCCTTGCTCGAAGGTTTTGTTCTCGAAAAACTTGCGAATCAGTTGTCCTGATGCGTCGTACACGCCGAAGGTGAGTCGTTTTGCCGTGTTTTGCTTCCAGCGAAAGTCTCCTTTGATTTCAGCAGCAGATCTTTGGTAATATTCCGATACCGGCTGCGTCGGGTTGTAATTCGCGCTCAATTGGTTGTTTCCGGCCTGATGTGCTGTGGTGTACCAAGGGTTGGCCACACCTTTTTTATCGGCCACGAATTGACGGAGTGCGCGTTCTTGTTCGCTGTTTGCGTTGATCCAGCCAACATCATGGTTGTCTGAAAAGGCCCAGATGGCCTCCTGACCGCAACTGTTTATCAGCTTGTTTTTGTGGATGCGTTTGGCGCATTCCGCAATATCGCCCTGCAGCACATCGCCCAAAGTGTAGGCTACATCCTCACCCGGACTCATGTTCTCAGCTTGAATACACATGCCTTTAAGGTCCAGTGTTTTTTTGCTGTTGGGTGCCAAGGCGAATACCTCTTCTTGCACCAATACCAGATTTTGCCTGTCATCAGAAGATGCATTGAGTTTTGTGGCTACCGGAATCGTAAGATCCAGACGCGTCATTGAGATGTTGTGGATGTCAGCAGTTATCATCCCTTCCTCAAGGGACTTACCGTTACTGGTGAGTTTTACCTTAACTTTGTTAGTCTTTAATGCCTCTTGCAAGGTAAGTGCTGCAAAAGTTTGGGTGTGTGACAACAGTAAAAGTGTCGCGAAAAATGTTATAGCGTTCATGGTTTTGGGATTTTGAGTTATAACTTTTTGAGGGTGATTCGGTTACAAACAAATCCAAACAAGGCTATTGCACCTTGAAAAAGGAATAAATAATAAAAGGCGGTCTCAATTGGGCCGCCTTTTTAATGTTTCGACTTGTAGGTCCTGGATTACAGGGTTTCCTCCAACCACTTAAAAAACTCGCGCTGCCAGACCAAGCCATTTTGGGGTTGGAGCACCCAGTGGTTTTCTTCAGGGAAATAGAGAAAGCGGCTTTTGATTCCTAACAATTGTGCAGCTTGAAAGGCTTCTTGTCCTTGCCCAATCGGAACGCGGTAGTCTTTGCCCCCTTGAATAATGAGAATCGGGGTGTTCCATTTGGTCACGTGCTTAGCGGGATTGAAATCGGTGTAGGCTTTTTTGGTGAATTCATTTTCTTGCCAAGGCGCACCGCCCATGTCCCAATCCGTGAAGAAGATTTCTTCTGTGGTGCCGTACATACTTTCAAGGTTGTAAACACCACAATGAGAAATGAATGACTTGAAACGATTTTCATGATTTCCTGCCAACCAAAACACTGAGTAGCCACCAAAACTCGCTCCAACTGCACCAATGCGTTTTTTGTCCACGAAGGGTTTTTTCGCCATTTCATCCACAGCGGTCAAATAATCGCGCATCACTTGGCCGCCCCAGTCTTTTGAAATTTCTTCGTTCCAAGCTACGCCATGACCGGGCATTCCTCTTCTGTTCGGAGCAATAACGATATACCCTTGTGCAGCCATCAATTGAAAATTCCAACGGAAGGAATAATACTGTGAAAGCGCCGATTGCGGCCCTCCTTGACAGTACAGCAAAGTTGGATATTTCTTTTTGGGGTCGAAATTGGGTGGATAAATGATCCACGAAAGCATTCTTTTGTTGTCTGTAGTCGTGAAGTATTGTTTCTCAATTTTGCTGAAATTGATGTTTTTGTAGATGTTGTCGTTGATTTTACTCAGCTGCTTCCATTGTTTGGATTTCAGGTTGAAACTGTAAATTTCATTCGCTTGGTTCATGCTCGAACGACCTACAAGCACCAAGTCCCCTTGAAATCCGATGATTGAAGTCACGTCGAAGATACCGGAAGTTAGCTGCCTAACAACGGGATTGTTCTGTCCTTTGGGGAGATTCACCACAAACAACTGGACGGTGCCGTCGGTCGGCGCGAGGAAATAGATATTGTCGTTGTCGGGAGCCCAAAGGAAGCTTTTCACTGTACCGTCCCATCCTGCAGTAATATTTTCCCGACGGTTGCCAAAACGAACGATGATGTCTTGTTTGTCGGCTTCAAAACCGTCGCGTTGCATTTGTAAATACGCCAAATCGCCGCGCTCATTGAATTGTGGGGCAATGTCATAGCCTTTATTTTGCTCGGTGAGGTTTAATGTTTTCTTTGTGTCGAGTTGATACTCATAAATGTCTGTGTTGGTGCTGGTTGCCGCGGCTTTTCCTTCTTTTTTCTTGCTTACATAAACCACCGACATACCACCGGGACTCCAAATGAAATCCTCATTGCCCCCATATGGCGATTGCGGACAATCGAAGGGCTGGTCTTTGAGTAGGTCTTCACCTTCATCTTCGGTACCTGCTTTGCGCAGAAAAATATGGTTGTAATGTCCGTTTCGCCAGTAATCCCAGTGGCGGTAATTCAAACCGTCGTACACATAGGCGTCAGACTTGGGCAGGTCGCTGTATCTCTCGGAGCCCAAAACCTTCTGAACAGCAACCATTTTGGTGTAGA
>JBBIIM010000042.1:0-21688 GCA_037446475.1 Crocinitomicaceae bacterium
CTCCTTTGCAGCACCGGAACTTTTCCCTTCTTTTTTAGAAGCGGAATCATACATTACGTTGGTCTTTTTTCCTTTAGCCATTTCGGAGTGTTCAACCCACGAAATTAATAGGATCTGTCCATCAACTTAAGGCTCGTCTTGTGATAATTTGCACAGTTCTCTGTTGATTTGCCATTCATGGCTTATTGGCATCGGAATGAAACTTATTTTTGTTGCATTTACCCAGAAATTATGAAAGGTGTTTCGATTTTGTTGATTTTCATTTTGCTTGGTTGTGTTGTGGTTCAACCTTCGAGTTCTCCCCTACCCTCAACTCCGGGCAATTCTTCCGGTCAAACCGCGCAAACCGATTCAAACGACGAGCTACCTTCAATAGATTCTGCTGCTGTCGTAGTTGGCAGCCCTGAAGTGCCGGATACGCTGATAGAAGTTGTCGCGGAATCTTGGGGAAATTACTACGGTGACTACCAAGGATTACGGGGTGAACAGCTCAAGCGTCATTTACATCTCATCATCCGCAATCACAAGCGTATTACCTATGAACGAGTTTGGGAAGCTTTGGAATACACCGATCAATGTGACAACCATGCCGAAAATTTGATTTTAATTTATTCCATGCGTTCTCAGGCAAAATTTCAACGCGACAGAGGCACGAGCTACAACTATGCTGCCAATGGCTATACCCTGAATGACTCCTGGAACAGAGAACATGTGTGGCCCAAATCACACGGCTTTCCCAATGAAACCGACACGGCTTACACCGACCTCCATCACCTACGACCTGCAGATCGGTCCATCAACTCGGCTCGAAACACGCGCTCATTTGATTTTGCAGATGAAATCTATATGGATAATGGCGGAACCGTTGCCACACCCTGCAAAACTTCTCGTGTTCATTACGCCTGGGAACCTCCTGATGCGGTGAAAGGAGATATCGCTCGAATGATGTTCTATATGGTGGTTCGCTATGAAGGACCTGCCTACGATTTGGAATTGGTCGATTATGTGGTGCCGAACAACAACAAACTACCAATTTTGGGCAAATTGTCCACGCTTTTGCAGTGGCACCAAAACGACCCGGTTGATCAACGCGAAATAAACCGAAACAACATCATTTACAACCAATATCAAGGCAATCGCAATCCCTTCATCGATCATCCTGAATTTGTAGATTTGATTTGGCGCTAAATTTTGAATTAAAGCACCTGTATGCGAACCAGATAACCCGAATGTTTGCGCACGTTGAGCACAGAACCGTCATCGAAAATAAGGTATTGTCCGCGGATGCCTGTTAAGGTTTTATTAAAGCTTGACAGCTTCTCTAGTTGAATGCTTTGCACCTTCGCGGGATACTGAATAACAGGATAATTCAAGGTAATCACTTCCTCAGAGTCGGAGAAATATTCGGCCAAATCACTCGGCAAGTATTTTTCCATGCGCCATTTTTCCTCCAACAAATCAATCGATTCGTCAAAGTCGTGGGTCAACATCTTGCGCCAATTGGTGCGATCCGTCACCAAATCTTTCATAGCCACCTCGATACGTCCGGCTTCATACCGGTTGGGTGTTTCGGCTAGAACCGTCGCTTTGAATGCACCTTGATCGATCCAACGGTTGGTGAGATTGGATTTTCGCGTTACCCCAACTTTGACCACATCTGTCTGTGCCAAATAAACCACATGTGGCTGGTCATGATTTTCTTTTTCCCAAGCCACGTCTCTACCCTCACCCAAATGGCCCCGACACAATTCAGGACGAATGACACACGGTGAATTTTCCGGGCTGGAATCGAAGCACTTGAAACAGTAACCGTCGTTGTACGTTTTGCTGATTTTCGATGAACATTTCACGCAGCGGATTTCATTCAAAAAATCGACTTGAACGGGACTACTTATAAAGTCATTGACACGAACTTGATCAGGGAGCGTGTATTGAATGGAGTCGTCGTACAGCGCGACATTCATTTTCCTGAAAAAACCTTGAAATTCCATGTCCAAACTTTTTAAATCGTAATGAAAAGACCTCGATTATTCTGCAATTGCGCTGAGCAAATTCAAACAGTATTTCATGCGAATAATGCGTTTCACGGATGCATCGACTTGTAGTTTAAAAGCATCATCAGATCGGTATTTCTCCAAAATTTCTTTGTGTGATTTCTCAACATCCAAAGGCATGAGGACAATGTCACAACCGGCTTCCACCGCCTTTCGTGAGGCATTTGGCACACTAGAGACACCGCCCATATTCATCGCATCAGTAACTATCAGCCCTTGGAAGCCCATCTGGATGCGCAAGAGATCGGTAACGATTTTACGAGAAATGGATGCCGGCGCGTTTTGGGTATAGTATTCCGCATTGTTTTTAACCGCAATATGCGCAATCATGACAGACAACACACCTTGCTCAATCAAAGGCGGATAGTTTTTGATTTCACGCAATTCCCCATCGATGAAAACCAATTTTTCGTGCGTATCTCCTGTCACGAAGCCATGTCCCGGAAAATGCTTTGCGGTGGTGATGATCTGTTGCTCCTGAGAAACGCGGATGAATTCCTTCGCCCAGGGAACAATGCTATCCTCGTGGGTTCCCATTGCGCGATAACCAACCGTTTTGTTCGGCGGCATATCGACTACCGGTGCAAAATTATAATTGATTCCAATTTTTTTCAAATCCTCAGAAATCAACATGGCACTTTTTTCAACCTCCAAAATTGTTTTGATTTCGTTGGCTTTTTTGTAAACCATCGATCCGGCAATTTTCCTGTTGATGAGTGCCGGCTCTGCATCTGCACTGTAAAGAAATGGCAGTCCCCCATGCTTCTGATTCAGCGCGTTGAAATCCTGAACCATTTTGGTGAAACCATCCATGGATCCATTGAGGAGCAGAATGCCGCCAATCAACCGCTTTTGGATGTACTTTTCAATTTTTTCATTGGGTTCACCCAGACGACCTGCTGCAGGCATCAGCAATTGCGCCACACGCGCAGTATCATCCATCGACGCGAAGGTTTTTTCCACCAATTGCGTCAAGAAATCGTTGCGCGTGAGGTAGTCCTGCAGGCTGAATTTTCGTGTATTGGATTGACTGAAAGCGCCGAAGGTTAAAAGCAGCGCAGCAAGCATCGTGTTCAATTTCATGGTCATTTCAAATTTTTTCGAGGTTTTTCAACAAGCGTGCCGAAAGTTTGACAAAAGTATCTCGCAGGAACTTCGCAATTCTCCTGCTCCTCAATAGTTTTCAAGATGCTGTGTTGAATTCAAAGCACGTCGCTCTCAAGGGATTATTTTCTCGCATGCAACAAGATTGGCAGGTTTGCCAACCTTATCTCAACTCAAACCGTTATTTTTGGGCCAAAATTTTGCAAATGCTAGCTTTATACCTGAAAGAAATTCGTGGTTTTTTGAGCTCCATCATCGGTTACGTTTTCATTTCAATCTTCCTGCTAACCACCGGTCTGTTTCTCTGGATTGTCAGTTACGACACCAATCTATTGGAGTCGAAAATCGCCGATCTAATCCCGTTTTTCAACTTGGCACCCACCATCTTTTTGATATTAATTCCTGCCATCACCATGCGCTCTTTCGCCGAAGAGCGACGCACAGGCACCATTGAATTGTTGTTCACCAAACCTCTGCACGAATGGCAGATCGTACTTGCCAAATTTTTCGCCGGTGCCACACTGGTGTTTATCAGCGTATTGCCCACGCTGGTTTATTTCTATTCGGTGTATCAATTGGCTGACCCTGTTGGCAACATGGACTTCGGAGCTACAATTACTTCTTTCATTGGTTTGCTCTTTTTGGGCGCTTGTTTTGTTTCCATCGGCTTGTTTGCCAGCGCCTTGACACAATCTCAAATTGTTGCGTTCATCATCGCCATGTTTGGCACCTGGCTCTTGTTTGAGGGATTGGATCTACTCGGCTCTTTCAATCTTTTGGGCAGTCTGGATTTTCTGATTCAATACATCGGCATCAAATCCCATTATCACGCGATCATGAAAGGCGTTGTGGATACTCGCGACCTCGTTTATTTTCTTTCGGTTATTACACTTTTTCTTTTTGCAACCATTACCGTAGTTAAAGCCCAAAAACGTTAATCATGAACAGCAAAAGAGTTGGAAATATCGCCTATGACTGGGGCTTCTTCTTGGGATTGGTGGTAGTCATTGTTTTCATCAACATCATCGCGGCTTTTTTCTTCACGCGCTTGGATTTGACGGAAGACAAACGCTACTCCTTGACTGAACAAACCAAGGCTTTTTTGAAAAATGACAAGAATTTTTCGGAAACAGTATTTATCAAAGTCTATCTGGAAGGAGATTTACCGGCAGACATCAAAATGATACGCAATGCCATTGAAGACAAGTTGCGCGATTTTAAAATGTATGCCGGCAATCGTCTTGAATATGAATTCATTAACCCCAATGACGGCAGCGAAGAAGATGTTTTGGAAATCGGTCGTCAACTTTTTAACAAAGGTCAAGGCATTCGCCCAACGGATTTGACCATAGAGTCGGTGCATGAAAGTAAAAATGCGATCATCTGGCCGGGTGCCGAAATCAGTTACCAGGGTGAGGTGAAAGGCTACGTGCAATTTTTCAACAGAACACTTTTGCACAGCAACGAAAATTTCAAACCGATTGCTGAGGGAGCGATCAACAATATTGAATACAATTTATTGAATGGTATCCGTCTGGCCGTGATGGAATCCAAACCCAAAATTGCCTTTTTACAAGGACATGGCGAATGGCAGGAAAAACAGACCCTTGGCTTTCGGGCGATGCTCAAAAAAAATTACAACATCCGCGACGTTGCTATCGATGGTTATATCCATGCGCTTGACGAATTTGACGGGTTGATTATTGCGGGTCCGAACGAACCATTTTCGGACAAAGACCTTTATGTCATTGACCAATTTTTGCTTCGCGGGGGAAAATTGATGTGCTTCATCGATCCGGTTTTTGTGGACAAAGACACGCTTTTTCGTCAAGGAGCTACGCAATCCATTGCGAAGCCTCTGAAAATCAATGACAACCTGTACAAGTACGGGATGCGTCTGAACACCGATTTAGTTGTTGACGGTCAGGTGGGCCCAGAGTACATTCCAGGCCATCCAAAGAAAATCATGCCTTGGATTTTTTACCCGATTGCGGATGGCACAGAGCATCCGGTTTCAAGAAATATTGACCCGGTCATTTTGCGCTATGTATCGAGTATCGACTTTGTGGGCATGGACACCAACAAGCGAATTCCCTTGCTCGTTTCCTCGGGAAATACAGGAATCAGAAGAGCGCCCGGTCGTGTGGACTACCGCTTTGTAGATTTGCCGCTTGAATTTTCAAACGACCCGGAAGACCCTTTGAATAAAGTCGTTTTTGCAGGAGTCGTGGAAGGTCAGTTCAAATCTGCTTTTCGCAATCAAATCATAGCTCCGGAATTCAAAAACAGTCCGGATATCACCATTTTGGAGGAAAGTACCAAACCATCAAAAGTGCTGCTTGTCGCCGATGCCGATGTTGTGACGAATCGCTACGATTCCTTATTTTCCAAAGAGACCGGCAAATGGGAATACCGCAGCAAGCCCTTTGATGAATTCAAATATGAAGCGCTGGATCCAAATATTCTATCCGGCAAGCAAATGCCCATGTTCATTTACGGTAATGCGGAATTTTTGCTGAATGCTGTGGATTACACCATGGGCGACGAATCGGTTTTGGGTGTCCGCGCACGCAGAATTACCATCAAACCATTGAACGAGAAAAAGATAAGCGAGCAAGCCAGAATGTGGCAAGTGATCAATGTGGCCTTGCCCGTTATACTCATTTTACTCATTGGCGCATTCATGGCTTATCTCAGAAAGAAGCGTTACACCAACTAAATAGAACGATACAACGTCCTTTAGAACAACACTTTAATTATGCAAAAGAAAAAACTCATTTCCCTGTCCATATTGTTGGTTGTTGTGCTTGCCTTGGCCTGGTTCAGCGCGTATTTGTTGTCGGGAAGAGGAAAATCCAACCTGGCTTTAGACGACTTTTTGGTCGCGGACACGGCTGCGGTGGACAAAATCATCCTCACACAGAGTTCAGGTTATTCCATGGAATTAGTTCGAGACGGGCAAAATTTTGTCACGTCAACAGGAGATTGCATCCAGGAGGAAATGATTGACAACATACTGCACACCTTTACCAAAGTGGCCGTTCGTTCTTTTGTCCCTGAAAATTCTGTAGAAAACTTGCGCAACAACATCCGCGTCAACTACCGCAAGGTACAGATTTTCCAAAACGGCAAGTGGGTAAAAACATGGTGGATTGGCACAAGTACACCCGATCATTACGGCACTTATGCCTTATTGGAGTTGCCCGGCAGTGGCGTATCTGAAATTCCTGTAATTCTGGAAATGCGTGGTTTGAAGGGTTCGATCGAGTCGCGTTTCACAGCGGATCCGAGATCGTGGGTATGCACCAGCGTGTTCAACTATGCCATTGCGGACATTCAACGTATTAGTGTCAAGCACAGTGAAAATGGTCAAGATGATTTTACAATCAACCGCGTGGGCGAAGGCAGAAAGTTCAAGATTACGGATTATAAAAATCAAGCAGTCAACTACGATACCTTGAAGTTGGTACGCTACCTCGACCTGTTCAAGAAAGCACATTTTGAATCTATGAATTTTTCACTCAACCCTGAACAAGTGGACAGTATCAAACAACTCAAACCCTGGATATCTTTAAATCTTGAGTTGACAAAGGGCGATAAAGTGCGCTTGGACGCATACAGAATCAAGGCGCCTGAAGGTGATACGGACCTAACCGGAGAGCCTATTGAATGGGATGGAAACCGACTTTGGGCATTAATCAATCGCGACAAATTGGTGAAGATCCAATACTTTGTGTTCGACCCCTTCTTTGTTGACATTTCGTTTTTTGGCGTCCGAATGCCCAATATGCCCTAATCCGGTAGCATAGAATTAGAGGAATCGAACCCAATTATTGATCTTAGCGCCAAAACATCCAAATCAACACAAGCCAAATCAGTGCTGCTATTGTGCCGGTTATGAGCAGAATTTTTCCATGATTTCTAGTAATTTCGTCGAAGGCTGGAACCTTTTGTCCGTTGGGTAGCACCTTGGTTCCGAGGAAATCAAGTCCTTGAAAAACTGCCCAAAATCCTCCCATAAATACCCCGACATAAGCACCAATAAGTTCCTGCTTTGACGCTTGATTTGGCATTTTCAAAGTACTGATTCTCTTGGCTTTGAGCATTTCAAATGTTTCGCTATCCACGGGAAGACCACGATTTGCCAATATTTTACGCGCCATGAACACATCGAATTTGCTCCACTGGTCAAAATGCTCAAGCACGGCAAACAACTCCAAGTCCGAAAATTCATATAGGGGATAATCCTCAGGTGCCTGGTGCTTTCCTTTTTCGAAATAATTCATCTGCAGTTCGTCTGCCTTGGAGAAAAGTGCCGGAGACATAAGAATGCGGTACGTTTTGATGATTTTGTCTTTGTCCAAGGTGGGCTGTACGGCCAAATCGAAATAGCCCTCAGAAAAATCGAGTACACAAATCAAATCATGCTCGAGAAAAAATCCTTGCAAATTCTCGGCATCCTCTCGAATGTAGAAAGATTCATAGCAAGCCAATTGATCTTTCATAGGTCATTTTGCTCCTGTGTTACCCCGTCGGAGACTGCTTTTTAATAATCCGCCAAAACAACCAAGGACAATAACGTTTGATGTAAACCGCCCAGATTTCTTTATTGCCGATGAGCACTTCCTGTTTTTTCTTATCGATGGCCAGAATGATTTTTTGGGCGCACAATTCGGCTGACATTCCAGTTTCTTGGTTGTGGTCCATTTCACCGTGCGCTTCACCTTTTTCGTTGATGGCACTCAAAGAAATGGGTGTGTTTATCTTGCCGGGATAAACCAAGGTGACATGGATGTTATTTTTGGCTTCTTCCAAATACAGCGATTCGAAAAATCCTTGCAAAGCATGTTTGGCTGCCGAATAAGCCGAGCGCCAATAAAATCCAAATTTTCCTGCAATGCTTGAAATAGCCACAATGTGACCACTTTTTTGTTGCTGCATCACGGGCAAAACGGCTTTGGTGAGTGCCACAGCGCCAAAATAATTGACCTCCATGATTTGTCGGTCAATGTCCACCGACGTGGTGTGAGCCTCACCGCGTTGACTGACTCCGCCATTGTTGATCAGGATGTCGATGCGCCCAAAATGAGAAACCACTTGCGCTACTTTTTCAGAAAAATTAGAAGAATCCATTAAATCCAAGGGCAGGACTAGGTGATTCTCCGGATTTTTTAAAGATTGTCGCACACTCTCTAACTTCTCAATAGAACGAGCAGAGAGAATTATCCGAGCACCGCGATTCGCATATGCTTGAGCGAGTGCAAGTCCAATTCCAGATGAAGCACCGGTGATCCAGATGATATTTGAGTTTATTGTATTCAAGTTGTTAGAGATGTTGGGAATAGTCCATTCTTTCATGTAAAATTCGAAGCACTTCAACCCTTTGTATTTCTAAATTTATGCGATAGAAAACAACATGCAAGTTAATTCTGTAAGACATGTAATTGTTCTGAATAGAACTTCTGTTTATTCCTAAATCAGGTTGTTTGCTTATAAAAAATAAAGACTTTATGATTGCATGCGCATAGGAATCGGCTCTTTCTATCGACCAGGTCTTTTGCGAATAAACCCAGATGTTTTCGAGATCTGTCTCCGCCGCTTTGGTGATAATAAAAGTCATTTATTTCAAATGTTTTGCCTTCATACGATTTAAAAAATCTTCTGTATCGAAGTGTTCAACGAATCCCGATTCTTCTCCTTTTTTTAATTCCATTAGGAGTATCTCTTTCTTCTTTTCTTCAATTTCAAACAAACGCAATGCCGCACGCACTACTTCACTCGTGGACGAAAATTTTCCAAGTAGAACTTGCTGACGAATGAATTCGTTATAATAGTCACTTAGTATAATCGAGGTATTCTTGCTCATATCGGGAAGTTTACAACAAATATACCATAAAATGGTACACGCTGTATGCAGTTCAAACAAATTGACTTGAAAATTTCTGTTGATATTGTTTTTGTTGTAGCGAATTCAATATCGAATTTATTCATTGACTCTCTTGTTAGGAAATCACACCGCCACATTATGCTCCCGCAAAGCATCATTCAAAGATGTTTTTAAATCTGTGCTGGCTTTGCGCTGACCGATAATCAATGCACAGGGCACTTGAAAATCTCCGGCCGGGAAAGATTTGGTGTACGAACCTGGTATAACAACGCTTCTCGCCGGTACAACACCGCGCATTTCTTTGGGTTCAGGGCCGGTGACATCAATGATTTTAGTGGATTTAGTCAACACGACATTGGCGCCTAAAACCGCTTCTTTTTCTACGCGAACGCCTTCAACCACGATGCAGCGAGAACCGATAAAGCAGTTGTCTTCGATGATTACGGGTGCGGCTTGGAGTGGTTCTAAAACACCACCAATGCCAACGCCACCACTCAAATGCACATTTTTCCCTATTTGAGCGCACGAACCCACCGTTGCCCAAGTGTCCACCATTGTGCCTTCATCCACATAAGCACCAATGTTTACATAAGATGGCATCATGATTACACCAGGTGCTACAAATGCACCGTATCTCGCTACGGCATGAGGAACAATGCGAACACCCAATTCTTTGTAGTTGGTTTTCAATTTCATTTTATCGTGGAATTCAAAAGGACCTACTTCAATCGTTTCCATCTGACGGATAGGGAAATACATCACTACGGCTTTTTTCACCCATTCGTTTACTTGCCAGCCGTTCGAAGTTGGCTCAGCAACGCGCAAACGACCTTTGTCGATGTCTTCAATAACTTGTTCAACCGCGGCAATGGTTTCTTTTTGAGTCAATAAGGAACGGTCTTCCCAGGCTTTCTCTATAATCTCACGCATACATTTTGTTTTGCGGCAAAGATAGAACATTTGACTCCAGAATTACTCAAACCTACAACGTGAGACACCGTCAGAAATCACGGTAGACAACGTCGAAAGAGATTATTTCCGAGATAATTCGTTACTTTGTAGTCCCAAACCCAGCTTGATGATTTTACTCCATTCACTCGATTTGAGCCTCCCCTTAAAAAGCCCGGTGCTGATTTTTGCGATGATTTTATTCATCATTCTTTTCGCCCCGATTTTATTGAACAAGCTCAAAATACCTCACCTCATCGGGCTGATTATCGCCGGAGCCATCATCGGGCCGAATGGATTCAATTTGATGCTGCGCGACAGCAGTATTGTGCTCTACGGCACGGTTGGTTTGCTGTACATCATGTTTTTGGCTGGTCTCGAAATTGACATGGCTGACTTCAAGAAAAACAGTCAAAAAAGCTTGGTTTTCGGGATGCTTACTTTTGCCATACCTATGACGCTGGGCACACTCGTAGGCTACTATTTTCTCGAATTCAAATTGATCACATCGGTATTGTTGGCAAGTATGTTTGCGTCCCATACACTGCTCGCCTACCCCATTGTGAGCAAATTGGGCGTGGCGAAAAACAGGGCCGTCAACATCACGGTTGGAGGTACCTTGATTACAGACACACTCGCACTCTTGGTTTTAGCAGCTATCGCAGGTATGGCCAACGGACAAGTAAGCGGCGGATTTTGGTTGCAATTGTCCATCTCGGTATTGATATTTGGCGCTATCATTTTGTTTTTGTTTCCCATCATAGGGCGCTGGTTTTTCAAAAATTTCGACGACAATATCTCTCAATACATTTTCGTTCTCGCCATGGTTTTCTTGGGTTCTTTTTTGGCGGAAGCGTCGGGTATCGAGGCCATCATCGGGGCATTTTTGGTCGGACTTTCGCTCAACAAACTCATTCCTCACACCTCTCCTTTGATGAATCGTATTGAGTTTGTGGGCAATGCCTTATTCATTCCCATTTTCCTGATTGGGGTAGGCATGTTGATCGACTACCGCATTTTCTTCAAGGATTTGAATACCATCATTGTAGCCGCAACGATGATCGTGGTTGCTACCGGTGCGAAATTCCTCGCTGCCTGGATTACCCAAAAGACATTCAAGTTTTCCCGGGACGAACGCCGTTTGATTTTCGGTTTAAGTAACGCTCAAGCGGCTGCCACACTGGCTGCTGTGTTGGTGGGTTACAACATCATTTTGAACAAGGAAGAAATTGAGGCGGCAGCAGAATTGGGAAATGTGATTGCCCCCGACCGATTACTTGACGAAAGCATTTTGAACGGAACCATTCTGATGATCTTGTTCACATGTACGATTGCCTCTTTTGTAGCTCAAAAAGGAGCGCAAAACATTGCTTTGTTGGAAGCTTCTGAAGATGACGACCATCTCGATGAAAACGAAAGCATATTGGTGGCAGTGAATGATTTGGAAAACACTGAGGAGTTGGTCAACTTGGCATTGACTGTAAAGTCAAAATCCAACAAATCCGGTTTGTTTGCCTTGAGCATTGTCGAGAATGAAAGCGACAGCCAAAGTTCCACGAAAAATGCAAAAAAAATTCTCGAAAAAGCAGTGATTTCGGCCTCCGCAGCGGATATGCCTTTACGAGACTTGCTGCGCTACGACGTGAATGTTGTCAACGGTATCACCAATGTGGCACGCGAGCAAAAGACCTCAGATTTGATTCTCGGATTGCATCAAGACAAAGGAATTTCTGATTCCTTCCTGGGCAATTTGACCGATGGACTTTTGAATAAAACCAATGCCACTACGCTGATTTACAAACCGGTTCAGCCCATTGGCACCATTAAACGCCATTTGATTTTCGTGCCCAACCGCGCTGAGAAAGAGGTCGGTTTCTTGCTTTGGCTGTTGAAAGTATGGAACATCGCCAGAAACACCGGAGCAAAATTGGTCTTCTACACGGGAAAAGAAACGCAGAGTTACATCCAGAAAGTGAATGCAACGCATCCCATCGCTTGCGAATTTGTGCTTTTTGAAGACTGGGATGATTTCTTGATTATTTCTAGAGAAACACAATCGAACGACAATCTGATTGTGGTGATGAGCCGCAAGGACCAGGCCTCCTACCACCCGCAAATGGCCAAAATTCCAAATTACCTGAACAAGTATTTTCAGCTCCACAACTACATCATGATTTACCCCATTCAACTCACCACAGATTCAGGCAGTAGCAACTACCTGAAAAACATTGCGATGGTGGAGTCTATTGAAAAGTTAGATGATATTGGAAAGGCCATTGCGAGTCTGTTCAAGCGCAAGTAATGACCACAAATTCATGAAATTTGAACCATTCACCACGTCAGGTGATGGTTTTACCTAGTCTTCAAAATTCTGTGAAAGACACTTTCCATCTTTGGAAAAAAAAGTCATGAACAGAATATTTTTGATCGCAGCATTTTTGCTCAGCAACCTCAACCTCACAGCCAAAGAAATCACAAGTGAAGTCATCGTAAATCAGGCCACCGTTTACCTCAAAGGCGCCAAAGTGACCGCAAGTACACAAATCAACCTCACAAGAGGGAAAAATTTCGTGCGTCTTCAAAATTTACCGCGCGACATCAATGTACACACCATCAGCGTGCAGATTCCTAAAACTGTCGATATGATGTCTATTCAGCCCGAAATGCAACAGCACAAACCCCAAGAGGCCGATGCTGAAGAGAAGCGTTTGCTCGACGAGATTGCCAAAAACAACAAGCAAATCGAACTGCTGAACATCCAAATCCGCACACTGAACGCGGAAAAGAACATCCTGGAGTCGAACAAGCAAATTGTGCCGCACGAAAAATCAACCAATGTGGAGCAACTTGAAAAATTGCTGGCGCTTTATGCCAAAAAATTACTTGAGATAGAAAACAACGTGTTCGGTTTGAATGAGAAACGCACTGAATTAAACACTAAGAACCAGGAGATTACCGAAAAAATCAACAAACGCCGTCCGGAATTGAAAACGCTGGGATACGACGTCGTACTCGAACTCGACACCAAAACTGACCAAGTTGCAGAGATTGTGATCAGCTACCTCGTGGAGGAGGCAGGGTGGGTTCCCTCGTACGACATTCGCGCGCAAACAGGGAAAAAAGCCGTAGAATTGACCTATAAAGGGAAAATATATCAAAACACCGGGCAAGAGTGGAACAACATCAAGCTTTCCGTGTCGTCTTACCGCCCTAATTTGAATACCCAACGCCCGATCCTTCACCCCATGTATGTGATGGAGTTTGTAGAACCTATTTATCAACCCAGACCGATGGCGAATGCGGGCATGGCCACGAACTCATACATCTCCAGAGATGCTGCCATGTCAAAAGCCGAATCGGCAAGATATGATAATCTGGATGAACATTTGGCAGACCCTGCGACTTGGAATGTAGTCAACGACTCTCCCTTGAGTGTCATCTATGAATTACAAAGAAAACACACCATTCCGAGTAAACGTGAACCGCAGCACGTCCTTTTGGACAAACGTGAAGTAGCAGCGGAATATGTGTATCATGTGGTTCCGGCTATTAATACAGAAGTGCATTTGCTCGCCAAAATCAAAAACTGGAATGAACTGGCGCTGATGGGAGGAGAAGCGTTTTTGTTCTTGGGTGACAATTTTGTCGGAAAAACCAACCTCAGCAGTCAAGTGGCAAGTGATGAGCTACCCATCGCCTTGGGCACAGACGAGCGCATCGTAGTAAAAAGAACCCGTTTGACCGATAAGTCTGAAACCAAAAAGCGTGGAGACGACGAAATTGGTATTCACACCTATGAGATTACTTACAAAAACAACCTGAGCTACGACATAACCCTCGAAATTTTAGACCAAATCCCGGTGAGTCAGTCGCCTAAGATTGTAGTCAACGAAGAAAATTACGGCGATGCAGAATTTACCAAAACCACGGGCGCACTCCTCTGGACCAAAGCGGTCGCAGCAGGGAAATCCGGAAAATTGGAATTCAGCTACAAAATAACGCATCCCAAGGGAATAAAAATTACGTTCCAGCGCAAATAATACAGCCTGAGTCAAGCGAATCTCTATGAACCGCGGTATCCAATTCGGGTGCTGCGGTTTTTTCATGTTCTCGGGAAATATAGGATTCCAATGGTTATTCATTAAGCCGAAAAAGATAAGTTTCTTTTGAGCTGAAAAAAATTATTTTTGCCCTGCTATAAACCCAAACTCGTATTTCATGAAAACCACTACTTATCAGGCCGGTAAAGCCTTTATTTATTTCTTATTCCTTAGTTTTCTTACCTTCAATTCTTTTTCCCAGAACAATAAGTCAGCCCGAGAAATCGGACAGCATTTTGAAAAATCCTTACTAGGCTGGAACCAACCTTTGGACAACCAACACATTTGGGCCAGCTCCTTTGATGTATACAACTTGAATTTCGCGGCATTAAATTCAGAACTGGTAGGGATTGATATTCCTCACCGAGATGAATCAGCTTCGCAAAATAAAGTGACGATGCAACTGCCCAACCCCAACGGTGGATTTGACATGTATCGCGTGATGAAGAATTCGACCATGCACCCTGAGTTGGAAGCCAAATATCCCGAGATTCGAACTTATGACGTGATTTGCATTTCAGACCGCTTCAAGAAAGGTAAAATCGACGTGACACCACATGGCTTCCACGCGATGATTTTCGACCGCGTCAACGGCACTTTCTTCATCGACCCGGTACAAATGGGCAATACCCACCTGTATATGCTCTACAAAAAGAGCGATTTTACAACCTCAAAAACCATGGCTTGCACGCATGAGGAACACAACCACGAAAGTATGTTGAAAGACTTTATCGATCAGGGCGATGATGTTCGATTGAGTTACGCGTCTTGTGTATTGAGAACCTATCGTCTTGCTGTCGCTGCCACCGGTGAATACACCACCTTCCACGGAGGGACAGTTGCCCTGGCTCTTGCAGCTCAAGTAACTTCTATGAACCGTGTAAACGGGGTGTTTGAGCGTGAAATCGCCATTACTATGCAGCTCATTCCGAACAACGATTTGATTATCTATACCGATGCTGCCACCGATCCTTACACCAACGGAACGCCGGGCACCATGATTGGTCAAAATCAAACCAACATCACAAGCGTCATAGGCTCTGCAAACTTCGACATCGGTCACGTCTTCGGAACCAACAGTGGAGGCTTAGCCGGATTGGGCGTTGTTTGCAGCAACACCAACAAAGCACGCGGAGTTACCGGGAGCTCAGCTCCTGTTGGCGACCCTTTCGACATCGACTACGTTGCGCACGAAATGGGACACCAATTTGGCGCCAATCACACGCAAAACAACAACTGCAACTCGGTGGCCAACTCGCGCTACGAACCGGGCAGTGCGAGCACCATCATGGGCTACGCCGGAATTTGTGCACCAAACGTACAGAGCAACAGTGACGATTACTTCCATTCGCGCAGTCTTCAAGAAATTGGAACTTTTATCTCCGGCGCGAGTCATACCTGTCCACAAGTGACCAATATTGCCAACCAAGCGCCAAGCATCAGTTCTACCAATGCGGGAGTTTCGCTGCCCATCAGCACGCCCTTTGCACTGACAGCAACCGCCACTGACCCGAATGCATCCAATTCATTGGTGTACCGCTGGGAACAATACAACAACCAGGCATCGACTCAACCGCCTTTGGCAACAGCTACCGGTGGACCGAACTTCAGAAGTTTTGTTTCTTCACCCAGCCCGACACGTTATTTCCCAAACCTTACGGCCTTAGCGAACAACGGACCTTTCACCTGGGAGGTAGTTCCGTCAATCACCCGAACCATGGCCTTTAGGGTCACTGTTCACGATGACCATACCATTGGGGGTTGCAGCGACTATGTGAGCACAACCGTAAACTTTGACGCCAGTGCCGGTCCCTTTGTGCTCACCTACCCTTCAGCCAACGGAATCACCTGGCCATCGGGCACACAACAAACCGTGACTTGGAACGTTGCTAGTACTGATAATACAGCCATCAATTGCCAAACTGTGAAAATTTTCCTTTCTACGAACGGTGGCACTTCCTATCCAATCCTTTTGGCTGACAACGTTCCCAACACAGGTTCGTATGAGGTCACTACACCCAATTTACCCAACACAACGTCGCGCGTGATGGTCATGGCGGCCAACGGAACCTTCTTCGATATCTCGGACAATAATTTCACGATTTCTGCACCCGACCTTGGTTTTGTCGCTCAATTGAACACACCATCCGTATCCGTATGCCAAGGCATGGAGGCCAATTTGGAGTTTTCGGTAAACGCTTTCGGCAATTTCGACGGTCCGGTTACTTTCGCAGCTTTGGGTCTTCCACAGAACACGGTAATCGAGTGGACCAACAATCCGGTGGATGTGCCGGGATCCACTACGTGTGTAATCAACACGAACAATTTGATGCCTAATGTATATCCTATTGAAATCACCGTTACCGGGTCAACCGGCACACAAACCATCATGGCGTCTTTGTCGGTGACTTCACAAATCGCAGATGCCAACTTCAATCTGGTAGGTCAACAACTGGTTGCCAATCAATTCTCAGGACAACACCAATGGTTCGATTGCAGCACCAACCCACCCTCAATCATTGCCGGAGCCACTGCACCTACTTTGCCCTTAGTCGAACCTACAGGGTCCTACGCCTTGCAAGTGACCAACGGAGGCTGCGTTGCCCGTTCGGCCTGCGTGGATATTGACATGAGCGGATTGCTTGCAAATGGCCTTCTGGGTATCCTACTTCACCCCAACCCTGCAAATGATGAAGTACAAGTATCCTGGGACTCTGCTATGACTTTGGAAACGCTCAAACTCTATGACGCAGCCGGAAAATTGATTCTCGTTATTAATCAACCAACAACCCATCAAGTTATCAATCTGTCGCGCTTGAGCCGGGGGATGTATTTCTTGGAGTTTACCGGAACACAAATTAGTGGGGTATCGAAAATCATAAAAAACTGATTTGAAGCTCCTTGTAAAATCCTCGAGAGTTTTCGGGGTTTTTATTGAATCATTGTGCATCAAATTTATAACTTTGCGCAAACAAAAATTTTATGGAAGAATTACTCTCAAAAATTCAACAAATACGCGAAAAAGCCTTGTTTTTCAAACAGAAAGCAAGTGATTTAGAGCAGCGCGTGGCTGAATTGGAGGGAGAATTGAACCAAAAAAATATGCGGTTGTCAGACTCGGCTGAAGAAATTGTTCAACTCAAATCTTCTTTGGCTGAAATGCAACAAAAATTAGAAAGTCATTCGCAAAATTCAAACGATTTGAATGAGCGCATTGACGAATTGGTGAGAGAAATAGATGTTTGCTTAGAGCATCTAAAATAATAAAGAGCATGGCGAAGTTGTCGATAAAAGTCGTTGTAGCAGGCAGAAACTATCCACTCACGGTTGATGAGTCGGAAAAGGCATCTGTGGAGAAAGCTGCCGAGGATATCAACCGCAGAATTCAGGTACTGCGGGACAATTATGCTGTGAAAGACGTGCAGGATTTGCTAGCTATGACCGCGCTGCAAATTGCAGTGAAAAAGCAAAGTGGCGACCACACTGCACCGTCATCAACAGTTGCTCAATTGGATTTATCCAAGCCACTAAAGGCTTTGGAAGATTTGGTTGAGGAACTTGATAAGTAGGGAAAATCCCGACTTATTCTCACCAGTATCCTGTGCATTGATGTACGGAGGTATTGGTTTTTTTTTGAACTTAATTGAAGTAAAAAATGGATTTAATTTTAGGTATGTTGGTCGGATTAGGCGGAGGAGCCATCCTGACCTTTGTAGTCACAAATGTGATGTTAAAAAAGAAGCGCGATCTGATTATTAAAGAAGCAGAAGCGCAAGGCGAAAGCATGAAGAAGGAAAAAATCTTGCAAGCCAAAGAAAAATTTCTGGCCCTCAAAGAAGAGCATGAACAAGCCACCAAAGAGCGCGAAAAACGCTACCAGTCCATGGAAGACAAAGTACGTGCGAAGGAAAAAACCTTGACCCAGAAGCTGGAGCAAGTGACTCGTCAGGAAAAGGACATGGAAAAAGCTACAAACGAGCTCGTGCAAAAATTGGAAGTGGTGGAACTGAAAAAAACAGAGCTTGAGAAATTGCAGCAAAAACGCGTACAAGAACTCTCCGCCCTTGCCAATTTAAAGCCGGAAGAAGCCAAAAATCAACTGATGCAAGCCATGAAAGATGAGGCGCGCACCGATGCCATGCAGTACATCAAAGACATAACCGATGAGGCAAAATTGAACGCCAATCGCGAAGCACGCAAGATTGTGATTCAAACCATTCAGCGTGTTGCCACAGAGCAAGCCATTGAAAATGCCGTTACCGTATTCAACATCGACAGCGACGAAATCAAAGGACGCATCATCGGCCGCGAGGGGCGAAACATCCGTGCACTGGAAGCAGCCACTGGTGTAGAAATTATCGTAGACGACACACCCGAGGCGATTATTCTTTCTTGCTTCGACCCGGTGCGCAGAGAAATTGCGCGCTTGGCTTTGCACCAATTGGTATCTGATGGGCGTATCCACCCAGCAAGAATTGAGGAAGTGGTGGCGAAAACCAAAAAATCATTGGAAGAAGAAATCGTAGAAACCGGACGCAGAACCTGCATCGATCTCGGTATTCACGGTTTACACCCCGAATTGATGCGTGCAGTGGGCCGCATGAAATACCGCTCGTCATACGGACAAAACTTATTGCAACACTCGCGTGAAGTAGCCAATCTTTGCGCCATCATGGCAGCCGAATTGGGCTTGAACGTCAAAGTTGCCAAACGTGCTGGTCTACTCCACGATATTGGAAAAGTGCCCGACGAAGAACCAGAATTGCCACACGCCATCTTAGGTATGAAATGGGCGGAGAAATACGGAGAAAAACCGGATGTCTGTAATGCCATTGGAGCCCACCACGACGAAATCGAAATGACCACTTTAATCTCGCCCATCGTGCAGGTGTGTGATGCCATTTCAGGTGCACGCCCGGGAGCACGACGCGAAATGGTGGAGTCTTACATCAAGCGCATCAAAGACCTCGAGAATCTCGCTTTAGCCTACGAAGGCGTATCTCAAGCCTACGCCATCCAAGCCGGTCGCGAGTTGCGCGTGATTGTAGAATCTGAAAAAGTGAGCGACCAAAAAGCGGATGAATTATCATTTGCCATTTCTCAACAAATCCAAGAGGAAATGACCTATCCCGGTCAAGTGAAAGTGACTTTGATTCGTGAAAAACGAGCTATAAGCTACGCGAAATAAAATTGAAAGTGGAGCCCAATGATGCTTATTTTCATGAATTTGACACGCATGAACTTCCCGTTCCTCAAAAACTGAACAATCCTTTTTATGTTGAGATTTCGCCTTTAGGCAAGGCGGCATTTCAACATTTTTCTGAGCATTTACTAACGCTTCCCTTGGTTCACAATCACTTTGAGGCTGGTGGTGTAGGTAAAATGTTTGGGCTGTTGGTGGTCAAAAATCCGTCTGGAAAAATTGGATATTTAGCTGCTTTCTCAGGGAAATTGAACGAATCGGTAAACATTCCGGGCTTTGTTTTGCCCGTTTTCGACACCTTAGTTTATGACGGTTTTTACAAGACGGGCGAGCGCATCTTGGATGAAATGAATCGAGCGTTAGAAGCCTTGCAACAGTCGCCCGAGTATTTGACCAAGATTGAAGAACTGAACGCGCTCAAGGTTGCTCACCAAAAAGAAATTGAGGTGAAAAATAAAGACATCAAAGCAGCAAAAGCCTCAAGAAAAGTGCAGCGAGTAGATGCCTCAGCCGAGTTGTTGGAACAATTGAGTCAGGAAAGTATCAACGAGCAACTGTGGCTCAAGTGGCGTAAAAAACAAATGGCTCAGGAACAAGAAGCGCTGCAAAAAGAAATTCACGCATTCGAAGCACAAATTCAACGATTGAAAAATGAGCGAAAAACGCGTTCGCAGCAATTGCAACAACAACTTTTCGAGAATTACACTTTCCTAAACGCCAAGCAAAAGAAGAAAAATCTGCTGGATATTTTCAATACATTTGGGATTGATGTGCCGCCTGCTGGAGCTGGAGAATGCGCTGCACCCAAGTTGTTTCAACATGCTTTTGAAAATGGCTATGAACCTATCGAATTGCTTGAATTTTGGTGGGGACCTTCGCCCGCTTCACAAATTCGGGTGCAAGGCAATTTTTATCCCAGTTGCAGAAGTAAATGTGAACCGATTTTGCACCACATGCTGAGCGCGACTGAAAGTGAGGCACCTCCTTTGCTCAACGACGACCACCGCTTGAAAGAAATTGAAGTAGTTTACCAAGATGAATATTTAGCGGTGCTCAACAAACCTTATGATGTGCTTTCTGTTCCAGGAAAAGTGCAATCGCTATCCGTTACGGACTATTTACCAACTTTGTTCCCAAATGCAGAGCGACCCATGTTGGTACATCGTTTGGATCGCGCTACGTCAGGAATTTTACTCGTTGCGATGAACAAAACGATGTATGTCAAATTGCAACAACAGTTTGTCAAACGAACCGTGAAGAAAAAATACCTCGCCATATTGAACGGCATTCTTGAGCATAAAACGGGTGTCATTGATTTACCACTTCGCGTTGATTTAGACAACCGTCCGCAGCAGTTGGTTTGCTACGAACACGGTCTCCCCGCTCAAACCCGTTACGAAGTTTTAGAAATCAAGAATGACTTAACCAAAATCGCTTTTTATCCGATTACGGGTCGCACGCATCAACTTCGGGTGCATGCCGCGCATCCCAATGGATTGAATACCCCAATCGTTGGGGATGATTTATATGGCACTGTTGCAGATCGATTGTGTTTGCACGCGGCTGAGTTGCAGTTTATGCATCCGGTGAATGGTGAGGAGTTGGTGGTGCGTTGTGAGGCGGGGTTTTGATTTGGAATACTTTCGTGTAATAGGCATTGCTTTAACATTGGTTATTATACCCTGCTGAAACCAAAGGATGTTCTATGAATTCACTTGCAGGAATACGACTATCAATTTTTTGAATGATTAAGACGACTTGTTCAATAAGATAAATCATTCTTTTTGTATCAAGTTCATTAAACTTCCCTTCTTTAAGCTCCAGCAGAATTGGACTATCGAAGAACATCGATTCATCATGGATAAAGTTTACGGATTGATTTTTTTTAGTTTGTTTCCCAAAATTATGTTGGGTGTTACGCAGATATAGGTAAATACAAAAGAGGGAAATTTCTTCTGTTTTTATTTCACCTTTTAATGGCGATTTAGCATTTGTCATCAGATTATGAAAAGTCGATCTAATGTTTTCGTTCAAAAGACAAGTGTTTTTTGAATCATCGTAGTGCTTGGCAATAGTTCTCAGGTGGGTTTCAACAGCCATGAAAACCCTATTGTACAACGCGTCTTTTATAAAACCCAAATAATTGTAAACAACATCCTTAAAGTCGTCAGGAGAAAAATCATTCCAACCATTTCTGTGATAAAAATCAACATTTTCAAGTTCTGAAGCCAATTTTAAACTAAAAATCGCATTTTGAGTCGCTTGACAGATACTGTCTAATGTTACATTTCTGGTATCGGCTTGATTGGGAAATGGCACAATTTGGCCAAACCTAATCAGGAGTTTTTCAAGGTATTCTAGTGTTTCTTCTCTAGTTGTCATAAAGCCAAAT
>JBBIIM010000042.1:21698-27086 GCA_037446475.1 Crocinitomicaceae bacterium
AACAGTCAACACCTTCATACTTTCCTCCCCAAACTGGCTAATAATTCGCACAGCAATTTTCTGTCCTTTCTTTTTCACTTCTATCGGGTGCGAAATGTGGCCATACAATCTGTCGAAGGCTTCATCGTCTATTTCGATTTTAAGGGTTTTTTCGACTTTCTTTTTGGTGCTGTCTTTGGCAAGGGTGTCTAATCCTTTACGCCATTTGGCAAATGCGTCTTTATCGCCACCGCAGAAGAAAACCTGCTTAACTACAAAGTTGCTGCCGTCATAATCATCATCAACCATCCAATAGGCAATGTCGTGTACGTTGCGGGGTTTTACTTCGTCTTTAATTGGGTCGTAGATGTCTAAGCCTTTGATAGTGATGAGTGAGTAGTGGTGAGTGGCGAGTTTGGCTACTTCAGGGATTTGAGTAAGCCATTGAGCATTTTGTTTATCTCGGCAGTAAGACTCAACAAGATTTCTGATTTTTCCTGTATCATAAAACCCAAGCTCTGAGATAAAATAATCAAAGTCTCGAGTTCCGATAAAGAACCTTTCGCTATTCCCAAGAACTGACGAAACTCGCCAGTCGAATTCCTCGCTTGCCCTTCTGCTATATTCGCTGAAATCGAAACTGCTGATCTTCGCATTTGTGAGGTTAAACCATACATCTCTTCTTTGGGAAAAGAGGCTGTATGCTCGTAAATCTGCTTCGCTAAGTCCATTGACTTTTGCCAGACTATCAAGTCCTGATAACTTTTTAAATATTCCATAATTACAGATTATTTCTCCTTTACTATTCACTAACCACTCGTCACTAACCACTTCTATATCAGGTTCTCCAATGGTTACGAAACTTGCGGCTGACTTGGCGGGTTTCTTTTTCAATCCTTCTTGCAACAAGTCATCGTGAATGCGGACTTTGGTTACTTCAAAGTTGCCCATACTGGTGGTTTGTGTGCCACCTTCAATATCACTCTCGAAACTGAAACCTAAAATGATTAACCAATTGGCATCTCCTTTTTGGCGACATTCTTTTACAGCATCGTTCACCAATTTTTTGCTCACCGTGCCAAATTTTGGTCCGATATGGAAATAGGCTTTGCGTTCGCCAGTGGTGAGTGACGAGTGACGAGTGGTTAGTTCTTTCTCGCCACACGCCACTAATTTCTCACCACTAAAATAAAATCCTTCTGCGTGTAGTGCTTCTCCTGCCAAGAGTTCAACACTGCGGAAAACTACCATTTCGTCTTTTCTGCCGTTTTTGATGCCCGCACTCAATAGGTGTTGTTTAATCACTTCTTCAAATGCTCCTTCTTCTTCGTTTACCCGTTTTTCAGCATCCAATTCTTCGGGGCTGATGGGTTCAAAGTTTTGCAGGGTTTCTACCGTAAATGGACCACTTACACGCAGTTTTTTGTTGTCTGTTTCGGGTTGGTCGTAGAGTGTTTCGGTGTTAGGTGGCTCATCATTTGCCAAACTTTTTAGCGTAATATGCGGAACGGTTTTGTATTTAAAGCCTTGGCGAATGTCTTCTCCTTGTTCATCATACAAATTGTAATAAGGAAAAACAGCCGTCATTAATCTTTGCTTGGCAATATTCAAAGCAATTCTACTGGTATCAATAGTAATCCACCGTCTGCCCCATTGCTCGGCAACAAATGCCGTTGTTCCACTGCCACAGGTGGGGTCTAATACTAAATCGCCTGGGTCGGTGGTCATTAAGAGACAGCGTTGTATTACTTCTGTTGATGTTTGAACCACGTAATTTCTATTTGGGTCTCCACCTAATCCATCCCAAAAATTAGTAAGTTCAATTACAGGAAAATCGTCAAAATAAGTTACTAACCCTATTGTTTTTCCGCTAGACATCAAACGATTTTTCTTAATTAAGTTTTGTATTCCTTGTTTAGTTGTTCGCCAACTTTTATTACGTGTTGAAGAATAGATATTGCCTTCAAATTCAAAATCAAAAACACAACTTTCTGTTCTACCACTTGAAATCATATCAGTAAGCCTGAAAACTTTTCCATTTTTAGGGATTAATTCGGGATTTTCTCTTTCTTGTTGGGTCATTGTTCTTCTTTCTCCATTAATTTCAACACTTGTATACATTGACCCCTTACCAATCTTCTTTGGAATAAATAGTTTTCTAAACTTTATTTCATTAACATTTTTACCATACCAAACCAAATAATCGCAAGTTGCTGCTAATCCACTTGCACCAAGCCCACTTGTTTTTTTGAATGGTATTAGGGAAAAGAAATTCTCACTTCCAAATATCTCATCCATTAGACTTCTGACCAAATGTACATTCTCATCTGAAATTTGGACAAAGCAAGAGCCGCTTTCGGTGAGTAGTTCTTTTGCAATTAAAAGTCTGTCGCGCAAATAACTTAAATAAGAATGGATACCTAACTCCCATGTATCACGGAATGCTTTAATTTGTTCCGGTTCTCCGGTAAGGGCTTCATCGCTTCCGTCTTTGACATCGCGGTTGTTTAATTTAATTTGCCAATTACCACCGTATTTAATGCCATAAGGCGGGTCAAAATAAATGGTTTGCACTTGCCCTGCCATACCTTCTCGTTCTAACAAACTTGCCATTACCAAATGACTATCGCCTTGTATCAGACGGTTAGTCCAACCATCTTGGTGGTGGTAGTATTCGCTTACTTTTTCAAGTTCATCTTTTTCCAAGGCATTGCCAAAAAGTTCATTTACACTGAACAAATCCATTTGGCTGCTTTGGGTTTCGGTAACTTTATATAGGTTTTTTATCAGCGTTTCGGGAGCAATGTGTTCGTGTCGGTACAAGCTACGAATGTCCACACGCAGCAAATCATCACGGTCGTCATTGCCGTACTTGTTCAGCCAAAACAATTCGGGGTCTTGCCCACGATGCACCACAGGGTTTTTCGGAAGTTCTAAAACTTTCTTGCCATCTTGAACTTTGGCATTGGCATCTTCATAGCCCGCTTCTTCCTTGCTGGGAATATGAGCACGGGTATCAGTTTTGTGTTTTATTGATTCTACTTTTTTTGACATGGCCTACGATTTTTTAAATCCGATTGGTTTTCTATCTGTTATTGCAGGTCGCACCAATTCTTCGATTATTTGGTAAATATTTCTGATGTGTTCGTTATGTTCGCCTTGGGTTTCTTGCATTTCATCTATTTTTTTAACCAATTCTTCGTAATTGGCTGCCCATTGACGCATTTTCACAAATACGCGCATAATAGAAATATTGACTTGAATGGCTGTTGGGCTGTTGAGCACAGAAGACAGCATAGCCACGCCTTGTTCTGTGAAAACATAAGGCATATATTTTCGGTGCTTTCCGCGTCCTTTTTCTAAGGTCACAGATTGTGACCTTAAAGAGTCATCGTTTAAGGTCGCATTTTGCGACCTTAAAGAATCTTCATCACTTGAAATCACAGATTGCGACTTCAAGTTCTCCCATTCATCAGCACTCAATTGGAACATAAAATCTTCGGGGAAACGGTCTAAATTCCTTTTAACTTGTTCGTTGAGTCTTTTTAATTCTACACCATACATTTCAGCCAACTCACTATCTATCAACACCTTTTGGCCTCGAATCACATATATGGCTTTGGTTATCCGTTCGTGTATTACTATTTCATTAGATTCACTCATAGGGATTGAATTTTTTCAATTAACTGATTTCTAATATTTCGAATATCGTTGGCTATTTCAATAAAGTGCCATTCTGGATATTGATATTTTTCTTTTAAGGCATTCACTGCAGGAATCCAACGATTTTCAACAAACCATTTTTTCTCAGCCTTGTCTTTGCTCATGCCACTAATTTCTATCATCAGATTTTTGATAGTGCCGTCTTTGCTTTTCACTCGTGCAATGAAATCGGTAAAATATTGTTTGTTTTTGCCGTCTTTGCTATAAGGAATTGCAAAACCGAGAAACTGATTTTTAACATAACATTCCACGCTATCAATTTCTTCTAAAGTTTTGGCACAAATGCCTTCCCACTCACTGTCCATCACCACAAAATTCACATGACTTTTTTCGGTAATAAAGACTTCTTTGACAGTATTGCCATTGACATATTTGGTAGTGCTGAACTTGTTATAATAGTTAAATGTTGGGCGAATAAACTCTGTTGTGTTGTGCTGTGGATTGATGCCACGAACGATGTGGTCAACAACTTTCTTGGGGTCCTCAAAATAAAGCAGTCTTTTATAACGAGAATCTGAGATGTTTAAGAGCAAAACTTTATTGGCATACCATTCTTCAACAATGCATTTGAGTTTATTGAATTGTTGGAAATGCGGGTTGCCGTCGTCGTCACTAAAATGATATTTTATTAACTCTTTGGTAAGCCACCAAACAATTTCGGAATCTCGTTTTTCCAATACCGATTGAATTTCCAATTCAATTTCCTGCTCTGAGAAAGCAGAAGCCAAACGCGTTCGAATAGGCATCAAATCGCCGCGCAGCTCATAATTTTCTATCTCACTAAAATCAGAGAAAAGCATGTCGTCAGGTTTTTCGACGCGATAACCCACCAAATTTGGAAAAGAAATTTCCATTGCTGCTTGTCTCTCAGGTAAAGCTGTCACATGTTTTAAATCAATAGGAGGAGGTGGCGGTTGCGTTTCTCCTCCTTTAAACATTTTGAAGGGAACGCCAATAATATGTGCATATTCCGGCGGAAATTTTTCGATTACCACTTTGCGTTTATCATTAGTCGGATTTCCATCTTTGTCATACCCCTGCAAGAAGTAGTTCATTCTTCTTAATGCACGACCTGCGACTTGTTCGCAAAGCAACTGTGAGCCAAAAGCTCGTAAGCCCATGATATGTGTAACAGTGTTGGCATCCCATCCCTCTGTAAGCATGGAAACCGATACAACACAACGGATATGCGAGCCTAATTTTCCTTGTTGCCCCACTGTATTTACAACCTCTCTAAGAATTTCAGAATCAGAAATTTTTTCGATGCTTCCTTGACCATACAAACGCGCATAGTCTTTTTTAAATTCTTCGATTTCGGACGCAAAAATCTTTTTGAAATCGTCATTGATTTGTTCGCCATTCTCTAAAGCATCACTGTCAATAAGCAATGTTGGCGGTCGCTTCAAAGGTTTATTTGTTGCTGGATCGTAATTGCTGAACATGTCTTTTGCACCTTGAACAACGACCGTTTTACCATCTGCATCTTGGTATTCATATCCAGCGATGTATTTGTAAACTTCCTTGGATACGCCAGTATTATTACAAACAACAATAAACACTGGAGGAGCAGAAAAAAGAGATTGCTTTTCCTCTTTATGCTTACGGATACCCGCGTCGTATTCAACATAGTGATTCACCACTGTCCGATAAAAATACAAATTAATCGTTTTGCGTTTTGAAAGCCTT
>JBBIIM010000043.1:0-8189 GCA_037446475.1 Crocinitomicaceae bacterium
TAGTAAGGAACAGCGTCTTCCACCCAATAGTTGATGTTGGTTTTTTGGAAACGGAGGCGGATGGTGTCGTTCAAAAAATTATTATAAACATCAGAGAGTCCACTATGAATCTTCCACCGCTTGTTATTTGCATCATAAAGGGTATCGTGACTCCCGATTCGTATATAATTGGGGAAATTGTCCGGATCAGGATACATTTGCTTAGTGGTAAAATGAAATTCTCCGTCGAAATTTTCAAAACGTAAGGAGTCGATTATCCCATTCTCCTTGTATATTGGTGTTAATTTTAGTTCATATAAATACACCCCTGTTGTGTCGTACACATCATAAACACCTTCTATCAATTCCCACTTGGTAGGATGGGGCTCAGGAATAGTGTTCGGAACCTTATCTTTTTTACAAGCAACACTAAGCATAATACAAATAAGCATGAGTGTCACCCATTTTATATGTCGGCTCATATCTTTACAATTTTTCTAGAAATATAGGTACTATTTGCATAAATCCAAACATAATAGGTTCCTGAAGGGAAATTTTCCAGTGAAAACTCACCATTTTCCAAGGGTTCTTTTCTTGTGAGCATGTTGCCTTTACCGTCGAATAACCTGTACATTACATCCATAGTTTCAATTCCGCTTACTGTCACTCGTCCGTTTGTCGGATTGGGATTTAAGTGCACTATGCAATCAAGGTGTTCACGCTCCTTATTGGCTTCAATAATAAATGAGTTGTCTTGTTCTGAAAGAGATGCAGGAGCCAACTCTCCAATATTGTTCTCGCCAGACTCTGTCATTCCTCTAGAACCGAATATCTGAATAAAACCGTGCATTTCCTCAGTTTGCCCATCGCAACCAATCAGTTTTAGTAAGTAAAAGTAAACCCCATCATGAGGTCTTACTGTGTTTCCAAAAATATTGGTTGTATAACCATCCCACCAAATACTTGAATGTGCAATTGGATTTTCCGGTGCGGGCGAACGGAATGGACAACAAAAGTTTTCCAATTGTTCTACGGGGCCATTTTCGTTAATAGGCGAACTACCCCAACTATTAAGAATACTAAATTCATATCCCTTTGCATTGAACGCACAGAACGGGTGATACGTGTCAGTTACTTGGATAAAATCAGTGGTCGGGTCGCCGTCTGAGAAATTAAGGTAAAACGGATTGGGCAGCTCATCATAAGTAAATCCAGCCCAATCGTCGCAGCAATCTTCACAATCCTCAATGCACACGCCGGGGTCAATCTCTGCAACAAATCCAGGCCCTGCTTCGAAATACCCCCCAAGGGTAATCTCCAGCCCTGCGCGGAACAATACATTGGCTGTGCCCGTATTTACGGTTTGAGACTGCCCCGCAACGATACATTCGCCTGCTTTAGTTTCTGACGGAAGAGGGGTGCCAGAGGGAGTGCGGTCTTCATAAAAGATACAGACAGGACATTGGTCGCACACCACGATAATGGTGAACGTAAACGTACCGATTCCTTCCTCGCAGGCATTACCATCATTTGCAGTTAATGTATACAGATAAGTACCTGGTGGAGTTGCAAGACTTGTTTGCCAGTTGAAACTAAATGTTCCACCACTTGTACCTGGTAACGAAAAATTTAATCCCGAAAAAATATTAGTTTGAAATTCTACATCTATTAGCTCACTCGGATTGTCATTAAACAATGTAGAAGTAAAACTCACTGTATTACCCTGACTCACATAAATGGTATAATTGCCTGTACCATTAATTCCGTCCATCCACGGAGGTAAATTATCAAATGTATGTACTGCAATGGTTATCGTTTGAGTAAGCGTACAACCACCTGGGTCAGTAATTGAGACTGTGTACACGTTGTTATTCACTGTGGGGGATACTGTAATCTGTTTAAGATCCATTCCAGTTTCCACAATATTCCCATTGCTATCACTCCATTGATATATATAGCCATCAGAACCAGTAGTTGTCAAGGTCATGTCCTGCCCTTCACAAATTGCAGGTTCACTAGCTGTAATCGGACCTAAATTAAATTCTGATTTCAAGCTGTTGCTTTTAATGAACACCGCAGAATTATGATATACATCACCCGTATTACAAATGGCTATTTTTAAAATATAATTTTCCTGACATTGCAAATCCCATGAAGCTGTCATTACCTTAGTAGAACCTCCATAAAACCATGGTGAGCTGTTAAAAAAGGATGTATTCACATCACTACAATTAAGTATATTGCAATTAGGTCCTGGGATTCCATTATTCACAGTGTTAATTGATACAGGGGTTGTGCTCCCTGGAATAAGCGCAATGTTTTCATAATCAGCAATTCCAGGTCCCATCAAAAAAAGCCCAAAAGCATCGTTATATTGACAACAATTATAACCAGGATACTCATTAGACGCAAACACGTAATCAAAAGAAATATTTGAACTTGTTGATTTAAATATAATTTCAAGATATGCTCTACTGCGTACAACTCCATTTCCATTTATCTGACTTAGATGGTAATCAGGAGTGCCTGGACCAGTTGAAGAACCGATAGTATAATTCCCAGCATTCTCATTTTGTATACCACTCTGCAAATACCCCCTTTTATTAGTTGTAATTACCACGCCATCAGAGAATCCTAGAGAGTTTGGTGCCCCACTAATAATTGAGAGTTGTTCAGGATTTCCAGTAAATGAAACACTTAGAACTTCTATGCCTTCACCTAACAGATTCTGTATTGCACCATTCGCATCAATAGCAGTAATTGTCTGACTGTAAAAGCAAGATGTTTTAAAAATCAACATAATTAATAAATTTGCTTGTGCACAAAACCTTTTCATACCAATATTAATTAGAGAGTTTCAATACTATAGATTTGCTGTTTCAATTTAAAACCACCTTTCGGAACTATTTCAAATTAATCTTTACCTAATTCCAATAATGCCTTTATTCTTTCAATTTCAGCTTGCTGCTGAATGATATAAAGCGTTAATTCTTCAATTTTTTCCAATAATATTTTATCCATCTCGCCCAAATCAACGCCCTTTTTCTTAACCTCTTGCTCCGTTGGCACATTAGGCAAGTGACCAAATTCATCGATGTAGTTTTTTACCTCGTTCAGGGGCATTAATCTATAATTATCGCGGAAAACATAATCCGGCCAAACTAGCTGATTCACAACAATGCGTCTGGAATAAACGGTTTGATCATTAGGGCTAATTAAGAACAAGTCGTTTGTCGGTGACTTGAAACGAAAATTTCCGGCAACATCAATTAAGAGTGGTGTATGGCCATTAGGCCCTGTAACTTTAATAATCTCAGTTGTCGGGTTGCTGTACTCCATAAACAACAACTTGCCATTTTGATGCGAATTATCGGATTGGTCAATTTGAATAGCCGCAGCACTGTTGTGATTTTTAATTTTGAATCTTGAAAATGTTGAGATTTCTGTTCCTATCGAGAGTCTTTGATTCACAGTTAGTGTTGTTCTAAAATGACCATGTCCGTTAACATCTAAAGGATGAAGTGGTGCATCTGTAAGAATTCCAACTTTCGCGCAGAGTGAATATATCTTACCGGGTCCGTGAAACCAAGAAGGCAGCCAATTTGGGTCATCGTTATTACATATACGAGGCGTGTAAATTTGTTCAACCATGTCAGCCAAAGGCAAGCTTCTTAAAAGACCGCCATCTCCCCTCACAATAAAATCACCCGTAAAACTTGATGTTGCCGCTGGAATCCCAGTAAAACGTAGATCTCCGAAAAACTTAGATTCATTGGTAAAATAGGAAGAACCCAATACATAAAAATCTCCGTCCACACGAATGTCTTCTCTTGAGCGGATTGTTCCCATTACATCAAATGTTTCGAGCGGGTTTGCTATACCGATACCAATTTTACCATCGGGCATTATGCGCATACGCTCTTGATTGCAGGTTTTGAATTTCACAGGCTGCGTATTGATCGTACCAATGAATTCTGTTGTGTCAGTGGATTCGCTCCCATGCCGCTCCCATACCACATTTTCCTGAGTAAAAGCGGAAATAGACATCATTAATCCGATTGCGAGAAAAAAACTATTTTTATTCATAATCGCTTGTTTTTTGATTATTTTCACATTTATACTTCAAAAACAAAACAAACGATGCAAACAAAATAAAACTTAAAAAATTAAAAATAAGTCGTTCACTAGGCATAAACGCAAAAAGCCCGAAGATAAATCCTCGGGCTTTAATAAATTTTTAATTCAAAAATTACTGAACCGCTACTTTTGGCGCAGCAGCCAGAATCTCTTCATTCGCTTGAGATTCGAATTGTTTAAAGTTGTTGATGAACTTTTCAGCCAAAATATTCGCCGTATTGTCATAAGCCGCTTTATCTGCCCATGTATCGCGTGGATTCAAAATTTCATCCGGAACATTTGGACAAGTCGTTGGCATTTCTAAACCGAAAACTTCATGCTTGTTGTAGCTCACGTTGTCCAATTCGCCGTTCAAAGCAGCGGTAATCATAGCACGCGTGTATGCCAATTTGATGCGACTTCCAACGCCATAAGATCCGCCTGACCAACCGGTGTTGATCAACCAAACTTTGGCACCTGACTCACTCATTTTCTGACCCAACATTTCGGCGTATTTAGCAGGGTGCAACGGCAAAAATGCTTTTCCAAAACAAGCTGAGAATGAAGGCTGTGGTTCTGTAACACCAACCTCTGTACCTGCAACTTTTGCAGTGTAACCAGAAATGAAATGATACATTGCCTGACCAGGAGTCAAACGAGAAATTGGAGGCAAAACACCAAAAGCATCAGCTGTCAAGAAGAAGATGTTCTTCGGATCTGTACCCACTGATGGTGTGGCAATATTGTCGATGTGATGTAATGGATAAGAAACACGTGTGTTTTCTGTGATGCTACCGTCTGTATAATCCGGCGTTGACGTATTCTCATGGAACACGATATTCTCCAGAATAGCACCGAATTTAATTGCCTCATAAATTTGTGGCTCCTTTTCTTTCGATAAATCAATTGTTTTTGCGTAGCAACCACCTTCAAAATTGAACACAGTACCATTCGCCCAACCATGCTCATCATCACCGATTAACAAACGGTCAGGATCAGAAGAAAGCGTTGTTTTTCCTGTTCCGGAAAGACCAAAGAAAATAGCCGTGTCACCACCTTTTCCAATATTCGCGGAACAGTGCATGGAAAGTGTGTTTTTCTCATGCGGCAAAACAAAGTTCAACACAGAGAAAATTCCTTTTTTGATTTCGCCTGTGTAAGCAGTTCCACCAATGATAATCATCTTTTTAGTGAAATTGATAACGGCAAAATTCGCTTGTCTAGTTCCGTCGATTGCTGGATCAGCCTTGAAACCTGGCGCACATATTACATGCCACTCAGCTTCAAAGTTTTCAATTTCGTCGGCTGTTGGTCTCAAGAACATATTGTAAGCGAACATATTCGACCAAGGGAACTCAGTAACCACGCGCAAATTCATTCTGTATGTCGGATCTGCACAAGCATAAGCATCACGCACATAAACCTCACGACCCGCCAAATAAGCCTTCATGCGGTTGTAAAGGTTGTCAAACTTATCAGCATCAAAAGCGATATTAATATCACCCCACCAAACAGAATCTTTGGTTTTTTCATCCAAAACAATGAAGCGGTCTTTTGGAGAGCGGCCTGTAAACTCACCCGTTGAAACACATAAAGCTCCGGTGTCCGATAATACACCTTGACCATTGATGATGGTTTCCTCCGTCAATTCTGCAGGATTTAAATTCCAGTAAGCTGCCCCTAGATTGGTCAAACCGATGCTTTTCTCCAAATCGCTGTGACGCCCTTTGATTCCGTATTCGCTCATGATTTTGTTGTTTTTGGTGTGCAAAATTAAAATTTAGTTATTCAACAGAATGAACTTTTTTTGTTTAATTATTAGTGTAAATCAGACACTAAGGCTTATTTTTGGTAGCTTTCCGCCTCGCTGTAAGACGATACCAAGGCACTTTTTTCCACGCGCATCTTTGTGGAAGATTCGCACGACAACAAAACAGTTGTATCGGCAATTTCCAGAATTTTTCCATGGATTCCGCCCACCGTTACTACTTTGTCGCCTACCGTTAGACTTTCACGAAATGCTTTGAGTTCTTTTTGACGTTTCATTTGTGGTCGAATCATAAAAAAATAAAAGACCACGATTACCAAAATTGGCAGCAATAAACCTTCCATAGGAGTTGTTTTATTTGATTGTTAAAAAATTATTGTTTGAAAAGGATGTTCCCCTTGATTTGAAGCGGAATATCAGTAGGTTGGGTATTCGCCATCACGTGTACTGTTTTGGTGATACCTCCAGTCATTCCTTTGGTGTCAACCACGGCTTCCACCCAAGCCTTACCGCCGGGCTCAACAGCTTCTTTCGAAAAGTCAGCCACTGTACAGCCGCAAGACGGTTTCACTTCAAAAATCTTGAGCGGCACTTTGCCGGTGTTCTTGATTTCAAAACGCGCTTTGATGATTTCACCTTGCATGGCATCCCCAAAATCGTATAGATAATCCACCTCAACCGTAGTGTCTTCGGCGAATTTATCTCTGTCGGATTGACAAGCTGTAAATACAATTGCAATAAGCGCGATAAATGGAACTAAAGTTTTCATGGTTAAGCGTTTAATTTTGTGTTCACCAAGCCACGTCCTTGTTTGTTGATTTTACCATTTTCCGTCAATTGAACGATGGCTTTATCCAAAATTCCATTGATGAACGTGTTGCTCTTGGGTGTGGAATAGTATTTTGAAATTTCGATGTATTCATTCAATGTCACATTGACAGGAATGGTTGGAAAATCCATCATTTCGGTAATGGCCATGCTCATCAAAATCAAATCCATCTTGGCAATGCGGTCCAATTCCCAATTTTTAGCCAAATCGTCGATAAGCACCAAATTGTTGTCATAATCCAAAATTGATTTTCTGAACAAAGCCTTCATGAAGTCAATTTCTTCTTTATCTTCCGTATAGAAATCGAGCAGTGCATAGGGTGCAGCATCGGATGGTTCTGCCTTGAAGGACTTTATGGTTTTGATTACCATAGAACACATTAGATCAATATCGTCGATCCAGTTGATGTTTTCCTCCTCAAAGAAACTCAACAACGCCGGCGAATTGGCGATAACCTCTTTGAAAAAAGCAACTGCAAAAGTCTTGTCGTCTTCAAAACTATCCTCGCCGTTTGTCATGTAGAGCGTGTAGGACTCCGCCTCCTGAGCCGCTAGGAACACTTTGCGAAACAATTCCCGTTTGACGTCGGTGTTCCAGTTGATTTTTCTGCGCTCAGACTCACGGCGCAAATCCGGCAATTCGTCAATAATCTGAAAAATGCGATTGTTCACGAACTTCAGATTTGGATTCAAATCCTCATGAGTCGGTTGCAATTTGTTTTTGCGTTCTTCGATATTGGCTTCGGCAAAAAGCGTTACCTCTTTGAAGGTCAGCATCAAATAGATGTACAAATTGATGATGCGTTCAACGTTGTCCAAGAGTTGTTTTTCTGCCTTCACATAGTCGGCATTTTCCTCCTGAAAAAACGCATACAAAGCCTGTAAAACTTTGATTCTTAAATGTCTTCGATTGATCATTCTTTAGAGGGGAAGTTTCACTTTACCAATAGCTTCGATGCGCTCTTCGGCCATTTTGTTTGCAATGATGTGGGTTGGAATGCCTTCGTTTCTGGAACGCGTGACAATGTTCAAAATGGTATTGTAAATATCACCGGCTTTGTTCATCGCCCATTCAGAAGACAAGCCTTTCACCTCGGCATAACAATTCATCACACCCCCTGCGTTGATAGCATAGTCCGGAGCGTAAATCAATCCTTTGTCCAACACCGCCTGACCGTGGATTTTCTCATTGGCCAATTGGTTATTGGCAGCTCCTGCGATGATTTGGCACTTCAAACGAGAAAGCGTATCATCATTCACCGTTGCGCCCAAGGCACAGGGTGCGTAAATATCCATATCAATGTCGTAAATCGCGTCATTGGCCACGATTTCAACTTGTGGATGCGCTGCTTTAATTTTCTGCAACGAACCTTCAAAAATATCAGCAACATACACTTTGGCGCCTTCTTTCACCAAATGTCCTACGAGGCTGGAACCCACGCTACCGATACCCTGGACAGCCACTTTCTTACCTTCCAAATTATCCGAACCATAAGCA
>JBBIIM010000043.1:8209-26521 GCA_037446475.1 Crocinitomicaceae bacterium
TACCCATGTAGGTTCCAAAAGCGGTTACCGGAGAGGGGTCGCCACTTTTGCCGGGTAAACCAACCACGTGATTCGTTTCCATGTTCACATAAACCATATCGCTGGGTGAAATTCCCACGTCTTCTGCGGTGATGTATTTTCCACCCAAAGAATTGACAAACTTACCAAAACGACGCATCATGGCTTCGCTCTTCATGGTGCGGGCATCGCCGATGATTACCGCTTTTCCGCCACCCAGGTTCAAACCTGAAATGGAATTTTTGTAGGTCATCCCGCGAGACAAACGAAGTACGTCGACCAATGCTTCCGTTTCGTTGTTGTAAGCCCACATTCTCGTACCGCCAAGAGCAGGTCCCAAAACGGTGTTGTGCACACCAATGATGGCCTTCAAACCGGTGGCAGGATCGTTACAAAAAAGGAGTTGTTCGTGACCCATTTCGTCCATGCGTAAAATGACCGGGTCGGTGCTATATTGGTTAAGCGCTGCTGTCGCTTTTTCCAAGTTGTTCGTTTCCAACATAAATATGAATTTAAACCTTTTATTGAGCGTGAATGTTTACATTTGACCCCCAAAAACGGCGGCGCAAAAGTAGTAATAAAAAGCAATGAAGTCACTCAGGTATCTCAACAAATATTTACTCAAATACAAATGGTGGCTGCTGCTCGGAATCGTGTTCGTGACTTTATCGAATGCCTTTTACGTGGTGATGCCCGTAATTGCGCAAGACGCGCTCGACGAAATCATTGCGATGGCCAAAGACAACAGCGTGGAGCGCAATTTGTGGCTGCTCGCTTTCAAGATTGCCGGGCTCTACATGCTGTTTTCGTTTATCAAAGGCGTATTCTTGTTTTTCACGCGTCAGACCATCATCAAAGCCTCTCGTTTTATTGAGTACGATCTGAAAAATGAGATTTACGACAAGTATCAGGAATTGAGTTTTTCCTTTTACAAACGCAACCAAACAGGAGATTTGATCAATCGAATTTCTGAGGACGTGAGCCATGTGAGGATGTATTTAGGTCCGGGTATCATGTATGGCGTGAACCTACTCATCATGTTCATCATTGTCATTCCAATCATGTGGGCCTACAGCGTTAAATTGACTCTGTATGCCTTGGCTCCACTGCCCTTGATGTCTTATTTGATTTACAAAGTAAGCGCCACGATGAACGCCCAAAGCGCGGACGTACAACGCAAACAGTCGGATATTTCGACCATGGTGCAGGAGTCGTTCAGTGGTATCAACATCATCAAAACCTACCTGCGCGAAAAACACAAAGCCCAGGAATTTGGACAGGCCGCTGAAGGCTATAAGGTAGCGAATTTGAAACTCGCGATGACCAACTCTTTATTTATGCCAACCATCCTGTTCCTGATAGGTCTGAGTAATATTTTGACCATTTACGCAGGGGTTAATCTCATCGCTGAGGGAGTAATTACCCAAGGAGTTGTACTCGGATTTATTTTCTACATCAACATGCTAACCTGGCCAATGGCGAGTTTAGGCTGGGTGACCTCACTGATCCAGCGTGCGGAGGCTTCTCAAGCAAGAATCAATGCTTTTCTGGAAGAAAAAGAGGCGCTTTTTGTGGATGGTTCAGAGGAAATCAAGAAAATCGACAGCATCGAATTCAGAAATGTAGGTTTTTCCTTCCACAACAGCACCCACCCTACCCTAGCCCACTTGAATTTTCGCATTGAAAAAGGATCAAAAACCGGAATCGTGGGCAGAACGGGAAGCGGAAAAAGTACCGTGCTCAATTTAATTTTCAGACATTACGACCCTGAGACCGGCGAGATCCTCGTGAATGGAATTCCTTTGAAGCAGCTGAAAATCAAATCATACCGCAAGCTGATTGGAGCCGTACCTCAGGAAGTTTTCCTTTTCTCCGACACCATAGGAAACAACATACAGTTCGGACTTCCGGAGGACACGCCCTTTGAAGACATTGAGAATGCTGCGAAATTTGCCCACGTGCACCACAACATCGAAGATTTTGAAGACAAATACGAAACAATTTTAGGTGAACGTGGTATCAATTTAAGTGGGGGACAAAAACAACGCATCAGTTTGGCTCGTGCGGTAATCAAAAAGCCGGAGTTGTTAATTTTCGACGACAGTTTATCGGCGGTGGACACGCAAACGGAGGAGATTATTCTCAACAACATCAAGACTCAATTGGATGGCGTGACAACTATCATCATCGCGCATCGACTTTCATCCGTGGTGGATTGCGACCAAATTCTGGTTTTAGAAGAAGGAAATTTGGTGGAACGCGGGACCCATGCAGAACTCATGGCGAAAAACGGCATCTACGCCGAGATGTATGAAAAGCAAATTGTGGAGGAGAGTTGAGGTCGATACTTGATTAGCTACTGGCTAAAAGCTGAAAGCCAGATGCCAGAAGCAAAAAAAAAAAATCAGACTTCCGAACGAGGTATTTGACAATTCAAACGCAAGACAAAGCGCGCAGTATCAATGGCTCCAAAGACATCCAAGTTCATATTCCAATCGCATTGAAAAATGTCGTAAAATTGTACAACGATTTCCAAGCTAAAAATAACGCGCTATGATTACTGATCCTGAAACACTTAAGCAATTGCTTAAACAAGGTTCACTTTCTCCCCTCGAGGAGACTTTGGAGATTAAGCGGAAAAAGGGCCAACTTTTTATTGGCATTCCAAGAGAAACTTCTTTTCAGGAAAATCGGGTTGCACTCACACCGGAAGCGGTCTCTTTGCTCACTGCGAACGGACACCGCATTCGCGTGGAAACGAAAGCCGGAGCGCATTCCAGGTTCTCGGATAACGAATATTCTGAATGTGGCGCTGAAATTTGCCACGACGCCAAACAAGTTTTTGAATGCGACATCATTCTGAAAGTGGCTCCACCCTCGGAAGAGGAAATTGAATTGATGCCCGGCAAACAAACCCTCATTTCGGCTCTACAGCTTTCTGTGCAGCCCAAGGCAATCTTGGAGAAACTTTCCGCCAAGAAAATCACAGCCGTGGCCTGGGATTATATCCAAGACGACCACGGCATTTTCCCTGTGGTACGCGCCTTGGGTGAAATTGCAGGAAATACCTCGATTTTAATTGCCTCGGAATTGCTTTCCAATCCAATCGGCAAAGGGATGATGTTTGGCGGAATCACCGGCGTGCAACCCACAGAAGTTGTCATTATAGGCGCGGGAACTGTGGGCGAATATGCGGTTCGTACAGCATTGGGTTTAGGGGCTTCTGTGAAAGTTTTTGACACCAACATCGCCAAATTGCGCAGGTTGCAACATGCAATAGGATCGCGTATCTATACCTCAGTTTTACAACCTAAATTGGTGGCAAAAGCACTGCTCCGGGCAGATGTAGTGATTGGTGCCATGCGCGCTCCGCTTGGACGTACCCCTTGCGTAGTGTCTGAAGAAATGGTGGAACAAATGAAACCGGGATCGGTGATCATTGACATTTCCATTGACCAAGGCGGTTGTTTTGAAACGTCCAGAATCACGAACCACAATGAACCTACCTTCACCAAGCATGGTGTGATTCACTACTGTGTTCCCAATATTGCTTCACGAGTGTCGAGAACGGCCTCCTTCGCCTTGAGTAATATTTTCAGTCCGATTTTGATTGAAATGGGTGAACGCGGCGGTGTGGTGGAATACATCCGCTCGGAAATTGGTTTCCGCAATGGCATCTACCTCTACAAAGGAACATTAACCAGCGAAGTGCTTGGAAGGGTTTTCAAATTGCCTTTCAAAGACATTGAATTGCTTATTTTAGGTCTGTAACGTATGCCCTTGACACCCGAAAATCTTTTGTACTTCCAAAATAACTTTCCGGAAATCTGCCTTGTGGAACAGGAAGTTTTGGAACACTACGGACACGATGAAACTGAGAATTTACAGTTTACACCGGATATTCTGCTCAAACCGAGAAACCCTCAAGAAATCAGTGAGATTCTCAAATACTGTAATGTCAACTTGATTCCCGTAACCCCTTGTGGAGCACGCACGGGATTGAGTGGTGGCGCATTGGCAGTTCACGGCGGTGTTTTGCTGTCTATGGAGCGTTTCAATCAAATTTTGGACATCGACGAACACAACTTGCAAGTTACCGTTGAGCCCGGAGTCATCACGCAAGAATTGCAAAATGCCGTCAAAGAGAAGGGCTTGTTTTATCCTCCCGACCCGGCCAGCAAGGGTTCGTGTTTTATTGGGGGAAATATCGCCGAGAACAGTGGTGGTCCGAAAGCGGTGAAATACGGTGTGACTGCGAGTTATGTCTTGAATTTGGAGGTGGTTTTAGCCAACGGTGAAATCATTTGGACGGGTGCCAATGTGTTGAAAAATGCAACGGGCTATAATTTAACGCAGCTCATCGTGGGTAGTGAAGGTACCTTGGGCATTGTGACTAAAATTGTACTGCGACTTTTACCCCACCCCACAAAAGATTTGTTGATGCTCGTGCCATTTTACGATGCTCGAGAGGCTTGTCGCGTGGTTCCGGAAATTTTCAAATTGGGCATCACCCCGTCGGCGATGGAATTTATGGAGCGCGACGCCTTGATGTGGACGCTAAAATTTATGGATGATTCGCCGGTTGCAGTGGCCGACACGCATCAAGCACATTTGTTGATTGAGTTAGATGGTTGGGATGAACAAGCGCTCTTCCAAGATTTGGAAAAGATTTATGCGCTGCTTGAAAAATTTGAGTGTGACGAACCACTTATTGCCGAAACTCAAGCCCAGAAAGATACGCTATGGACCTTGCGTCGCAAAGTTGGAGAAGCCGTAAAATCGCATTCGATATACAAAGAGGAAGATACTGTAGTGCCGCGCTATGAACTGGCGAACCTGCTTTCAGGCGTTAAAGAAATTGGTGCTCGCTATGGATTTAAATCGGTTTGTTATGGTCATGCTGGCGATGGCAACTTGCACATCAACATCATCAAAGGCGATTTATCCGACGATTTTTGGCACAATGAACTCAAAACTGCGATTCGAGAAATTTTTCAACTTACAGTAAAATTAGGCGGTACGCTTTCGGGAGAACACGGCATTGGCTTAGTGCAAAAAGAATTCATGGATATCGCTTTCAATGAGGTGCAGCTCAATTTGATGCGCGAAATCAAACGGGTTTTTGACCCCAAAGGCATTTTGAATCCAGGTAAAATCTTTTGATCCCTCGGGAATAGAATTCGGTTTTGATTCATTCAAACCACTCCAAAACGATTTAATTTTTCAATGCTGTCGATGTAAAGTCCTTTGTTTTTTGTGATGTTTCGCCAAAAAGTCCTACGACTTTTGTGATAGGTTCGTATTATTTGATGATTCTCTTACGCAAACTTCTTGCACTTCTTACCTTTGTCAAAACCCTGAAAGTATGCATTTCGAAATTCGTTGCGAGTTCCCCAATCAGCAATATTTACAAATCCAAGCAACGTTTGACGTTCAAGAAACTCCGGTAGAAATTCAATTTCCCAGATGGCGTCCCGGGCGTTATGAATTGGGAAATTTTGCCAAAAATGTTCGTCGATTTGAAGTTTTTGACCAACATGGAAATCGCTTGGCCACAGAGAAAACAGACACTCACGTTTGGAGCGTAACTGACTTGAAAACATCTCAAATCACGGTGCACTACGAATATTACGCCGCTGACCTGAATGCCGGTTCAACTTTTCTCAGCGACTCTATGCTCTACGTGAATCCTGTGAATTGCCTCGCCTACTTGCGCGGCAAAGAAAACGAGCCCTGCACGCTTCAAGTGCGCTTGCACCGCCCCATGCCCTATGCCGGTACACTGCCCGAAAGCCATGGAAAAATAAGCGCCGAAAGCTACCACGATCTGGTGGACAGCCCTTTTGTCTACAGTGAAGATATCCAATCAGCCCACTACGAATACCGAGATACACGATTCACCATTAGTTTTATAGGATTGCAAAATGTGCCTTGGGAAAAAGTGCTGAATGATTTCCAAAAATTCACGCAAGCCCAATTCGACGACTTCGGACACTTCCCCTCCAAAACCTTTCATTTTATCAACATCATCACACCTTATGCCCATTATCATGGCGTTGAACATCGCGCCTCCACCATGATAGTTTTGGGGCCGTCTTATAAAATTTTTGGAGAGTATTACGACGAATTACTGGGGATCAGTTCCCACGAGTTGTACCATGTATGGAACGTCAAATCGATTCGCAGTGCAGATTTATGGCCCTACGATTACAGTCGCGAGAATCTATCCAAAATGGGCTACTTGTGCGAAGGCATTACCACCTATTTGGGAGATCATTATTTGATGACGAGCGGCATTTGGTCACCTGAAAAATACCTCAAAGAATGGGAGCAAGTTTTTCAAAAACACCTCGACAATTTCGGGAGGTTCAATGCAAGTTTGGCTGAAAGTTCATTCGACACCTGGTTGGACGGCTATGTTCCCGGTGCACCCGGCAGAAAAACGTCGATATACAATGAAGGAGCACTTTTTGCCTTCATCACGGACATTTTCATGCGCATAAAGACTGAAAATAAACGTTCCATTGCTGATCTGATGCACAATTTGTACGAGCGTTACTTCTTGAAAAACTCAGGTATTTCTGAAGAAAATTTCATTCTGGAAGTTGAAGAAATTGTTGGTAAAAACAAGTACAGAGAACTTTTTGACAAATTGATATACCAGAGAAAAGGCTTTGAAACAGATATCATTGAATGTCTCAATCTCCTTGGTTTGAATTTGTCGCTTGATCTCAACGCTAACCCCGTTGAAGCGCTATGGGGAGTCAAAACAATCCCTGAAAACGGCGCAGCGAAAGTGACACAAATCGCTCCAAATTCAACGGGAGACTCTGCCGGTTTGATGCTCGGAGACAAAATTTTAGCGTTGAACAACAATATTATTCAAAACGATTTAGAGGCTTGGTTGAAGCACACACCTCAATCTACGCATGATGTAATAGTCAACCGCAACGGTAAAATCGTGCAGCTCCAAATTGCAGTTTCTGATGCGCGCTTTTTCCCTCAGGCGCGTATCAAAAAAATGAAAACGACCACTGAGGAGCATCAAAAACGCTTTGATTTTTGGTCGGGCAAAAAAGAGGAAATGCCTGCATGAGAGTTCACAAATCAGTGCTGAAAACTTCAAAATTTCATACCCGTTCAAAGCTCGGAATCCAGTTATTTTTGACCAAAAAGTACCATGCGTAATTTGGCTGTAGTTTGTGGCGGACTGTCTTCAGAATATGACATCTCGCTGCGCAGTGCACAAACCATCATCAACCACTTCCCTAAGGAATATGGCTGTCACCGCATTGTCATGAACGACCAAGGATGGTGGTACGACTCGCCTGAATCCGGTATTTTGGTGGATAAAAATGATTTCACCGCTGTGGTCAATAGCCAACAAATAACGTTCGACTTGGCGCTGATTTATATTCATGGCTTTCCGGGAGAAGATGGGAAAATGCAGGCCTATTTCGATATGCTCAACATTCCTTATTTGAATTCCGGAGCATTGGCCTCAGAATTATCCTTCGACAAATGGTACTGCAATCAGTTCATCAAACACTTCGGAATTCCTGTGGCAGATTCCTTCTTGTTCACAGAACCCCACGAACATCCCAAAAAAATGGTTATCAACACCTTGGGACTACCCTTATTCATCAAGCCTTGTGATTCAGGGTCGAGTTTTGGGGTAAGCAAGGTGAAAAGCCCCGAAGATTATGACAAGGCGATGACTTATGCATTCTCCGAAGGCGATACTGTGGTTGCGGAGCGTTTTTTGAATGGCAAGGAAGTTACCTGTGGCGCCTATCGCACCAAAAACGGCATCGTAACGCTACCGCCAACGGAAATTGTGTCGGAACATGACTTCTTCGACTTTGCGGCGAAATACGAGGGGAAATCGCAAGAAATAACCCCGGCACGAATTAGCGATGACGAGACGAATCGCATCCAACAATACACCGAGAAAATCTACCGCATTCTTCGACTCAAATCACTCGCGCGCATTGATTTTATTATCGTCAACGGTGAACCGCATTTGGTGGAGGTAAACACGACGCCCGGTTTTTCTCCGGCAAGTATAGTACCACAACAACTGGCCTGCGCCGGAATCAGCATTACCGACTGCTTTGATCAAATTTTGCGCTGCGAGTTTGGACATTGGTACAATGATTGATTTGAACACCCAAGTTGTGCTTGGTTGAAACCAAATGTAACTTGATTTGTTTCATTCACTTATTTATTTTCTTACGGGAATCGTGATCGGATATTTCCCTTTACTTTTGCCGCCTAAACCGCCATATACCACCATGAAAACTGCTTTCTTCGCATTGCTTTTTCCACTCATCGCTTTGTGCCAAAACACGGAGCTGCGCAACAGTCTTCGCACCCAGAATGCACCATTCTACCACGGCGTGGCATCCGGAGACCCTTTGCATGACAGGGTTATCATCTGGACGCGCGTCACGCCTGAACAAATCGATCAAAACTTAATTTCCGTAAAATGGCGTATGGCTCTCGACGCCAACATGACCGAAATTATTTCCAGCGGACAAGCACTCACTGGGCAAGCGAAGGATTACACGGTCAAAGTGGATGTCATCAACCTAAAACCGGGTACATGCTATTTTTTCGACTTTGAATTCAACGGCGCACGTTCGGCAGTAGGTAGAACTAGAACTGCGGATATGGGCAAAAATGACAACGTCCGTTTCGCTGTTGTTTCCTGCGCCAACTACCAACATGGTTATTTTAACGTTTATAAATCGATTGCCGAGCGGGATGACCTTCATGCTGTGTTGCATTTGGGCGATTACATCTACGAATATGGCGTGGGAGTGTATAGCGCCAACATGGCCGACCGACTGCATGCGCCCATTTTCGAAACGGTTTCCTTGGATGATTATCGCTTGCGTTATGCCCACTACAGACTCGATAAAGACTTGCAGGATGCCCATCAAAAACACCCTTTTATCTGCGTTTGGGACGACCACGAATCGGCCAATGATTCCTGGGTAAACGGTGCACAAAACCACCAACCCACAACAGAAGGTCCTTGGGCAGTGCGAAAAAACAACGCTGTTCAGGCTTATTTTGAGTGGATGCCGATTCGTGAAACTTCCTTTGAAAAATCCATTTACCGCAAAATCGAATACGGCGATTTGGTCAATTTATACATGTTGGACACGCGCTTGGAGGGGAGAATGCAACAAATACAAGCAACCTCTCCGAGCCTGAATAACATCGACCGCACCATTCTCGGTGCCACTCAAAAATTGTGGTTGAAAGAACAATTGCTCAACAGCACCGCCAAATGGAATCTCATCGGACAGCAAGTGATGATGGCTCCCTTGAAAAATGCTTTTGGATTCCCCTTATTTACCGACCTCTGGGATGGTTACCCGGTTGAGCGCGACGAGATCCTCAACTTCTTTCAGAGCGCTGACATTAAAAACGTAGTGGTTCTCACCGGCGATTTCCACACTTCATGGGCCAATCAATTACCCGCCTCGAACTACAATCCAAGCACAGGTGAAGGCGTTGCCGCTGTGGAATTTGTGACCACGAGTATCAATTCTCCGTCCATACAGGTGAACCTTACACCACAGCAGATTACACAAATCAATCCGCACATCAATTGGTTCGATCTTGAAAAACGTGGTTACGTGCTCGTCGATGTGAAAGCGGATCAAACACAAGCTGAGTGGTATTTCAATGAAAATGTTTACGCACAAAACGCGCCCTCTTACTTTGCGCGCTCTTTTGTGGTAAAAAACGGCGAGAAAAATCTGCTTCCCACCACCCAGCCATCTATTGGTTCAACCACCTGTGTAGCGCCCTCATTTGCTGCATTGGTTGAAGAAAAATTGGAGGAATTCACTTTGTTCGGCGTCTATCCAAATCCGTTCACGGATCATACCCTACTCCACATGGGCTCAAGCATCAACCAGAAAATCAATATCGGCGTCTATGATGTGCACGGAAAAGAAGTGCTCAGTCCTTTTGATTTGGATATTGAAGCCGGCAATTCCTACTTCAAGATTTATGGTCAGGACATTCCTTCAGGGAGCTATTTGTTGCAAATCAACGCCGTTGACCAAATTAAAAATCACTGGATTGTCAGAGAATAAAACTTGCGAAAAAACCTCATATTCAGCTCTTTTCCAGTAGCTCAACGATTTGTTGAACCACAGTACCGGACTCCTTAATTTGTTTCACGAGCATCCAAACGTGCATCATTTTTGGGTATTCAAAATAGTTGAAACAAACTTGGGTTTGCTGTAAAATTTGCATCAACTTTCGGCTGTCGGGGTGCAAAATATCGTGCGTTCCCGTGAACATTGAAATTGGGGCTAAACCGTTCATTTTCTCGTTGATAGGACTGACTTGCGGATGATCAAGCGGCAATTTTCCTCCGTATGAACGAGCACAAACGAGCAAGTCTTTCGATGTAATCACTTTATCGAAAGGCTCAATTTTGGGAATGTCCTCATGGGTCATACTCAAGTCTAACCATGGAGTAAGTAGGACAATTTGGTCGGGTTGGGTTAAATTTTCATTGCGCAATGATTGAGCAAGTACCAAAGCCAAACCACCTCCTGCCGAGTCCCCCATGACCACCGTTTTTTCAGCTGAGTTATCAGCACTTCCATAGTTCAAGTAACATTGAAAAACGAAATTCACAACCTCATCGGCTTGATTTCGCGGTGCCAAGGGATAGTCAGGAACCACAAAACTACACTGCGTTTTATCCAGCAACTGCTCCATGAAATCCCAGTGAATTTTGTCTACATTCAACACAAAAGCGCCTCCATGCAAATAAAAAATTTGGGTAGTGGCTTTGGTGTTTTTCGGTTCAATGATCCAAACCGAGCGGCCAAGAAATTGGTCCGTGCGTACCCGGTATTTTTTGTAAAATCTTTTGGGCATGGACGCTGCATCCTGTGGGAAGGAATTTTTCTTGTGCATTTTCTCAAATCTCCCTCTCGTGCCGCTCAAACCCAGCATGACTTTTATCGATTTTGAACTGAAACTTTCGGGGACTTGGTGGATGTAGTGTGTCATGGAATGATATTCTTGGGCTGTAAAATTTAGAGGTAACGCCAAAAGTAAAATGAGGTAATACTTGAGCATATTAGGTGTTTTGAAAAGAACAAAGCCGACTTTGAGAACTTGAATTCGTAAACTGCGAGATGTAATCCATTCACAAATTAACACAAAGTAAATTTTGCAGCATAATTTGTCCCCTAAATTCCCCCTAAATTTGCCCAACCTTAAACAAAAGGAGTCAGCCCTTGTTTTTCCATCAATCAACACCAACATGAAGAAGAAAATTGCAGTTATTGGATCAGGGTTTTCTGGCTTATCAGCCGCCGCCTATGCAGCAAAAGCAGGCCACGAAGTACACATTTTCGAGAAGAACGACCGCGTTGGAGGCCGAGCCCGACAATTTACCACCGACAACGGTTTTGTATTCGATATGGGTCCGAGCTGGTATTGGATGCCGGATGTTTTTGAGGAATTCTTCGCCGATTTTGGAAAGTCTATTCAGGATGTGTACGACCTTGTGCGCCTGAATCCGCAATTTGAAATGGTCTTCGAAGATGGCATTCTCCCTGTGCCCGATGATTACAAAGACTTGAGAGCGATGTTCGAAAAATTGGAACCGGGTTCCGGCGCACAATTGGACAAATTCATGGCTGAGGCAGAATACAAATATGAGGTAGGGATGAAGGAATTTGTGCGCAAACCTTGCCACTCCTGGTCGGAATTTATGTCACTCAAAATCTTAAAAAGCGCCTTCAAACTTGACCTGCTGACCAGCTTCCGCAAGCATGTGCGCCAACATTTCAAGCACCCGAAATTGGTGGCTTTGATGGAGTTTCCCGTGCTTTTCCTGGGTGCCATGCCTCAGGATATTCCTGCTTTGTACAGTTTGATGAACTACGGTGGAATCAAGTTGGGCACCTTTTATCCTATGGGTGGATTTGTCAAGATTATTCAGGCCATGAGAGACATCGCTGTTGAGCAAGGCGTTCAAATCCAGTTAAGCGCGAACATCGACAAAATCAATGTGAACAACGCTCAAGCCCAGTCGATTACGGTTAACGGTGAACAACTCCATTTTGATGCCGTTATCGCATCCTCGGATTACCACCATACCGAACAAAAATTATTGGACGCACAATACCGCAACTACAACGAGGATTATTGGGCCAAGAAAACTTTCGCTCCGTCTTGTCTGATTTATTATTTAGGTTTTGATGAGCAAATTCCGAATTTGTTGCATCACACGCTTTTCTTTGAAAAAGACCTAGATGCGCATGCTGTGGAAATTTACCAGACCAAAAAATGGCCAACAGAACCTTTGTTCTACGTTTGTACACCATCGAAAACGGATCCGCATGTAGCTCCTGAAGGAAAAGAAAACTTGTTCTTATTGATGCCTTTAGCTACAGGAATCGAGGACACTGAAGCACTCAGAGAAAAGTATTTCGATGAAATGATTCAGCGCATTGAAGCGAAAACAGGAACTCAAAATCTCAAAGAGAAAATAGTTTACAAGCGCAGCTTCTGCATCAATGACTTTATTTCCGATTACAATGCCTATCAAGGAAATGCTTACGGTTTGGCCAATACTTTGAAGCAAACCGCAGTGCTTAAACCAGCCATCAAAAACAAAAAGGTAAAAAATTTGTACTACACCGGCCAGTTGACTGTACCGGGTCCCGGAGTACCGCCTTCCCTGATTTCCGGTAAAATTGTAGCTGCTGAGTTGAACTAAAATTTCAAGAACTATGCTTTTTAACATCGCCATTGTCATCGCAACTTTCGTCATCATGGAAGGCATTACTTGGCTCACACACAAGTATGTGATGCACGGATTTTTGTGGTCTCTTCACAAAGATCATCACCATAAGGACCACGACCATGCTTTGGAGAAAAACGACTACTTCTTTGTCATCTTCGCTTTGCCCGCCATCGCCATGATTATGTTCGGCATAGAAAGCGGGTGGAATCATTGGTTCTACATCGGTGTAGGCATCTCGCTGTACGGCATGGCTTATTTCTTCGTGCACGACATTTTTATTCACCAGCGAATTAAAATTTTCAGAAACGCGAAAAGACCCTATTTCTTGGGTATGCGTCGGGCGCACAAACAGCACCACAAGCACACAGGCAAGGAAGACGGTGAATGTTTTGGCTTTCTGTGGGTTCCTCCGAAATACATCAAGATGTATTCGAAAAAATAGTCTAGACTGCTATTCTTACTTCTTGTAATTATCGTGGAATCCGATTCCCGCTAATATCTGTTCCTTGTATTTTTCAATGCGCGCAAGTCTTGTTTGACTTTGCTTCGCCTGACTAAAGTGAATGATATAGGCTCTTCTTCTACCCGGTGTTAAGCGCTGAAATGCTGCTTCAAAATCAGGATCTTCTTCAAAGCATTGCTGAAGTTCATCAGGAAGGGGTTCGATTTCCGTTTTCTCGACTTTTCTACCCGCCATTTCCAGTGCAATGGCTTCTTGAATATATTCCTTAAGCACACTCTCTAAACGCTCCACCTTATCCAAATCGACAAAGCGAATAATCCGTGCTGAGCGAATGTTGCCTTGCTGTTCCAATAAACCATGTGGATCGGTCAATAAAGCGCCTTTGAAAAAACCCAAATTGGCGCTGTCTTTCAAAGCGCTTACGTTCAAGATATTCTTGCCTTTATGGGTGTAAACAGGAACCCCCCATTTGATTTCTTCGGTCAATCCTGCTTCCAGTGCAATTTGTCGCAAATACTCCAAAATATCCGTCCACTTCAAGACTTTGCATTGAGGCGTTGCGCCATACTTACAGCGCATGCAACCATCCACCAAATATTTATCAACCAAAGGATTAAGCTCAAATTGCATAGTCGTAAATCTTGAAAAATCCGAATTAATAGCGCTAAAAATAAACATATTTGAGAAGGCGAATGAAACGCAGTTCCTGAAAAGAAAACCCACGAATAAAAACCGTGTTGTTTCCACGGAATTCGCATGTTCCTTACATTTGCAGCCAATTTAAAAATTAGAATCATGAGTTTACCACAAGGAATACCCTCAGTTGACTTATCAGATTACGTAAACGGCAATGCCGAGCAACGACAAAATTTCATTCAGTCAATCGGAAAGGCCTACGAAGACATCGGTTTTGTAGCCATTCGTAACCACGGTATTGACGATCAATTGATTGAGAAATTTTACAAAGTGGTGAAACAATTTTTCGCCTTACCCGAAGAGGTCAAAAAGAAATATGAAATCGAGGGCATCGGCGGACAAAGAGGCTATACCTCATTCGGGAAAGAACATGCCAAGCACAGAAATACCGGAGACTTGAAAGAATTTTGGCATTTTGGTCAATTTGTTGAGGACAACGACCCGTTGAAAGACGAGTATCCCGCCAATGTGGACGTGACTGAAATTCCTGAATTTATGGAAATTGGACGGGAAGCGTATAAGACATTTGAGCGCCAAGGTGGTGTGATTCTTTCCGCTTTAGCACAGTTCTTGGGCTTACCTGAAAACTTTTTTGATGCTCACATCCACAACGGAAATAGCATATTGCGTCCTATTCATTACCCACCAATTACCAATCCCGAGCCGGATGCCGTTCGCGCAGGTGAACATGAAGACATCAACCTGATTACCTTACTCGTTGGTGCGTCAGCAGACGGTTTGCAAGTATTGAACCGCGAAAACGAATGGGTGGACGTGACTAACATACAGAACCATATCGTAGTGAATGTGGGTGATATGCTCCAACGTTTGACGAACAACCGCTTGAAATCAACTACTCACCGCGTGGTGAACCCTCCTGTCGAGTTGCAAGGAACGAGTCGTTTTTCCATTCCATTCTTCTTGCACCCAAGACCTGAAATGCGCCTGGACTGCTTGGAAAGCTGCATCACTGCGGAAAATCCGAAACAATACGAGGACATCACCTCCGACGATTACTTAAAAGAAAGGCTGCGCGAAATAGGTTTGATCAAGTAATAAACGCTTGACTTTCGGCTTGATTTCTGGAAATAGCAGGTTCACGAAATCAGCTTTTTAAGAAGACATCAAGACTCGTAATCTTCGCATACTATTTAAACCCGGGGTTCGCTTCGGGTTTTTTCTTGCCCAATTTTCCAAAGTCAAAACTTACCTACCTTTGTCGCACTGACCCAAGTGATGCAAAACCTCCTCGACAGTCCCATTGAGTTTCTAAAAGGCGTTGGCCCGCAACGGGGTGAACTCCTGAAAAAAGAATTGAGGATTTTCACTTTTCGCGACTTACTGCATTACTACCCATTCCGCTACATCGACAAATCAGAGGTGAACACCATTCGGCAAATTCCTGAAATTGATGGCTATGTGCAGCTTAAGGGCGTCATTCGCGGGTTTAAAAAATCCGGAGTCGGTCGAAGTCAAAAATTAACCGCAGTTTTTTCCGACGAAACAGGCAGTATCGAGTTGATTTGGTTCTCAGGACTGAAATACATCGAATCGAATTTATACGTCAACCGACCGCTGCTCATTTATGGAAAACCAAAAATCTACGGGTCAACTTTAAATATTGCCCATCCGGAAATGGAGTATTTATCCGGTGAAAAAACAGTTTCCAAACAGCTTCAACCTGTTTATTTCAGCACCGAAAAACTCACAACAAAAGGTTTACATGCCAAAGGAATTGCCAAGTTGACAGAAGCCTTATTGGAACAATTGAAAGGAATTTTTTTTTCAGATGATTTGCCGGAAAACCTGGTAAAATCGGCCAACATGATGTCCAATAATGACGCGTTGAGACACATTCATTTCCCTTCAAGTCATGAACAAGCCCAGATGGCTCGAAAGCGCTTGAAATTTGATGAGTTATTTTTCTTGCAAATGGAGCTTCTACTGCGCAAACAAATCAGCAAAAAACGCACGAAAAGTTTTGTGTTCGACAGTGTAGGCGATGTGTTTCTGGATTTTTATGAGAAGCATTTACCATTCGAATTAACCAATGCTCAGAAACGCGTAGTCAAAGAAATTCGGGCTGACTTTTTCACTGGCTCACAAATGAACCGTTTGCTACAAGGCGATGTAGGAAGCGGGAAAACGATGGTGGCACTTTTGACCATGCTCATTGCGGTGGGTAATGGCTACCAAGCCGCTTTGATGGCACCGACGGAAATTTTAGCCCAACAGCATTTTCAATCGCTACGTGAAGTTTTAGAGAAAACAAACGTTACTATCCGATTACTCACAGGTTCAACAAAAACTGCCGAGCGCAAAGAAATTCACGCAGGTTTGGAAGATGGTTCAATAAATATCCTTGTTGGCACGCATGCGCTCATCGAACCCAAAGTGAAATTCCTGAATCTGGGTTATGCCGTAATTGATGAACAACACCGTTTTGGCGTAGCACAAAGGGCAAAATTGTACCGAAAAAACACGATGCCTCCCCATATCCTCGTGATGACTGCCACGCCAATCCCCAGAACATTGGCCTTGTCCTTTTATGGTGATTTAGATGTTTCAGTCATCGACGAATTACCTCCCGGCCGAAAACCCATAAAAACCTTGCATTACCGCGAATCGCAGCGCTTGCGGGTATTTGGCTTTGTGAAAGAACAAATTGAATTGGGCCGCCAGGTTTATTTTGTATATCCGCTCATGAAAGAATCTGAGACCTTGGATTACCAAAACTTGATGCAAGGCTACGAGTCCATCGTGCGTCACTTTCCCCTACCCGACTACCGCGTGGCCATTGTGCACGGACAAATGAAACCTGAAGACAAAGACTACGAAATGCAGCGTTTTGTGAAAGGCGAAGCCCAAATTATGGTAGCCACAACCGTGATAGAAGTGGGCGTGAATGTGCCCAACGCTTCGGTTATGGTGATTGAATCGAGCGAGCGTTTTGGCTTGGCTCAGATGCACCAATTGCGCGGACGTGTAGGTCGAGGTGCCGAACAGTCTTTCTGCATTTTAATGACGGGCGACAAACTCAGTTCGGAAGGCAAAAAGCGCTTACAAACCATGTGCGAAACCAACGATGGTTTTGTGATTGCCGAAGTAGATTTGGAAATTCGCGGCCCGGGAGACATCATGGGCACGCAACAAAGCGGTTTGGTTGACCTTAAAATCGCGGATTTAGCACGAGATGGCAGCATTCTAACCGAAGCACGAAATCAAGCGATTGCCATTTTGGAAAACGACCCTGAATTAAGCAAACCTGAGCATGAAAAAATGCGGGAAAGGATTCGGAGGATAATGAAGAGTAAACCGGATTGGAGTGGGGTGAGTTGATGGTTATTGATTTCCTGAAATTTCTTTGATGCGATTTTCAAGCAAGACAATCAGTTTGTTTTTGGAGTCCAGAGCCTCTTCGTATTGATGTAGAAGTTTGTTGATTGTATCCTTATCGTTAAGATATTGATTATCAACCTCTTGATGTGCGATAATCGTAGGATTGGTGTTGTTGTGAATGTCTTGATTGTATTTGCTTTCCAAGCCAAGCAGATCACTCACTTCTTTATCTAAAATTTGAGCGATTACAAACTAGCGATCCAACGTGAGTTTGGTTTCTCCTTTTTCGATTTTTTTATAGGACGCCTGACTTAGATTCAAACGATGTGCTATATCCTCTTGTGAAATTTTCAATTCTTTGCGACGTTTGACGATTCTATCTAATACAGCTTCCATATTCGAAATTTGACTCAAGAGTATTCCATTTAAGAATATATAAACAAAAAAAGTATTGAAATTAATTGAAAAAGCTATTGTTTTAGCGGTAAGCTATTTTAAGATTTGTCCTGCTCGTGTATTGTGCTAGGTACAACCATCTTCTGGTAAAATATAATCGCATACTTTTGTCTCGAGCAAGAGAAAAAATAGCCGAAAACTCTTTAAAAACTTCGGTTAAAATTGTTCAATGTTTAACTAAAAAACTAAAAAATGAAAAAAGTAATTTTAAGCACTATTTCTCTTGCTGTGCTTGTTTTAGGGTTAGGGAGCTGTAAGAAGAGTCTAACTCACCTCGATTCATCTAATGTAGATGATCTAGTATCAATAAATTTTAAATCGATTGGAGAATTCCACAATGCCGGCCTTGAACATATTTTTCAGCGATTGATAGACGAAAAAAAAAGCAAATCTCTGTCACACAAAGATGCTGAGAGTATAATTCAAATCATAGATAAAGAGACTATTAATTTTGCACGAAGCTCTAAGACATTTGGAGAAAATGATTCTTATCACTGTTGTCCGATAAAACTTTTTAGAAAAGCGGGATTTCCTGTTGAGGATC
>JBBIIM010000044.1:0-3060 GCA_037446475.1 Crocinitomicaceae bacterium
TTCCGGATTGTTAGTCAGTTGGTACAAACTCTCTGCTTGACTGATATAATGCAGCGCCGACTCATAATCTTTCATTAATCTGAATTGATAATTGAAGTGCTTCATCAACGTGAATGCCAGAGCTTCAGTATTCTTAGCGCGTTTTGCGTATGTGGTCGCTTTGTCGAGGTGAAAATTGATCCTCTTGTGTTCGGTTCGCTTTTCATTGATGAACAATTCAGCGAGCACGGTATGCGTTTTCGACATACCCACCCAATCTCGATCTTCCTCCATCAGTTTCAAGGCCCGATTCGCGTAAATCAACGATGAGTCCACCATGCTCCTCTCTACGTAAATTACCGTGAGGTAGTAATTGGCCATTGGTTCAAATTCCCTTAAATTGTGCCGCTCTACTGTTTTTAGGTGTTCTCTGAACCAATGAAGGTATTCATCTCTATTGAACAAGTAGTAGTAAGCTTTGGCCATTCCTACCTGTGCTTTCGCTTCTGCTTTATAATCTTTGGTTGCTTGGGCAGCCAATAAGGCTTCGTGAAAGTACTTTTGGGCCAAATCGTAATCACACTCATCGTGGGCAGTCTGTCCGAGCACCAGAAACTGATCCGCTTTCGGCTGAGCGCGAGAAACATACGCGAGAATTAGAAGAATTAGCCCAAGTGTCCTCAAATTTCAACTCAATAAACGTTAATCACCAGCATATCTATTTCTCAAATGTATGAATAAACTGTTTGATGTGTTTTATTCATTTTTTTATCTCCAAAGGACTTTGGGTTCACTGTGCGGTTCATGCGTTTGGTTCAGAAATTCTCGACTCGCGAGACTTCGTCAATTTGTGCCTTGTAGCCTAGACTGCAAGGCACAAATCAGAAGAAACAACACACTTTCAATTGTCTTTTTTTCGACAATAAATTACTACAAGGTGAAACCCACACCAAATCTGAAATACAAGGATTCAGGGAACATCTTGTTGTAAATGCCCGGACGCATGCCCAATTCTACGTTGGTGTAAAAGCCTGGTTTTTTTGGTCTCTTTTTCCCGGAATAGAAGTTTTGCGTCAGCATGGTTCGGATTCCAAAAGGTACTTTTTTGACATCGGAAACCTCTGCTAAAAAGGTTTGGTTGTTTGCCTGCACCCAAATGTTTTCATCATAACGGATACTGGGAGCTAACAAGAGCTCTAGCGTTGTTATGCGAAACATCTTCTCCTTAAACTTGTATGGATTGAGGTTTTTGTAATTGTATTTGTAGTTGAAGGCACTGAATTTACCCATTTGTATACCAAAACCGAGTGTCATGGTGCTGTATGGCAGAACGTACTGATCGGGATTCAGATTGGCATTGGTGTAAGTAATGTGACTCCCATCGTTTTTATCCGTCGAATAGGTATTTCCTGCACTCAAAATAACGGAGCCTCCCACGCCAAATGTAGATCGGATTTTGACTTTTTGATCGGTGGTGTAGAGGTATCCTTTAACCGTTAATGTACCCGCAAAGTGATCGGTTTTTCTGTCGATTTCTTCAAAACCTACTGCGGGTGTGGTTGCCAATTCTTTTTCCTCGTCTTTGATGTAGAAATAACCGGACACCTGGGTGTTTTTATATTTTGAAAATCTTTCAGCAAGTGGGTGGTTTACGCTTACGTAGTTTTTGCTGGTCAGGTCGATGGAGTGGCTGCCTCGTACCAAAAACCTTTTCATGGTAAAGAACGCGGATAGATCTGCATAAAGTGCTGCGGCTGTGGTGCTTCCATCCGCTCCGGCAACTGCACCTAGGTTCCACATGATTTTGTAGGGATCGTCAAACTTTTGCTCAATTTTCAGTTCCGGGTCGGTATTCGAAATTTTGTTTTGAGCCAAAACGCCGGAAGTAGTTCCAAGAAAAATGCTTGTTACCAAAATAGCTTTCGTTTTCATAATTGTTGGTTTAGAATTATGAGACAAAGGTGAAAGCTAATGTAGGTTTGCACAATGCGTAATTTTACCCGAAATTATAGGTATAAATACTTATTCGGTGGTTTTGCGCTTTTGCGTTGATCTTGTCAACAACCCAATTGTTCAATAACAGCGGTGTGCCTAGGATACATTTCATGGAGTTCAGATTTGCTGCAGAGTCTAAAATCTGCAAAATCAAACCCCGGAGCGACAACACAACTGACAAGCGCGTAGCCGTTGGGTGTATCCACAGTTGAACCGAAAATCTTCTTTTTGGGAACCAGGTGTTGGGCACGTGCTTCGGGTGATTCGCTACCGAGTTTGAGGGTGGTGTGGCCATTGTCATCGAGCACATGAATACTTAAATCGTTGCCTTCATGATGAAACCACAGTTCATCACTTTCGATTATATGGAATCGAGACACGTGTTCATGGGTAAGCAGGAAATAAATCGCGGTCATCAGGTTTCTTTGACCTTGCGGCGTGGTCGTGGTCTCAACAGAACGAAAAGTTTCTGCATAAAACCCGCCTTCGGGATGCGGTTTGAGTTGGAGTAGCTCAATTAATTCTTGGACTCTTGGATGCATGGTTTCGTTTTTGATTCTTGACTAAAAAACAAAAGCGCCGAATTGTGGCGCTTTGTATGAAATTCTTGGTGTTGTGTCTATCCCCAAATCAAGATAGAAGCAACAACGCAAATCACAACAATCGTGTAGATGGTTCCCAATGCAACAGTCGAGTTGTCGAAATAAGTACCTTCTTCACCGTGGCTGTGACCGTGTCCGTGGTCGTCGTGATGCTCTGCCATATCAATTATTTTGCGGTAAAATTATTCAATAATTAGCTTCGTGGTTCGGGTTATTCGGTAAAAATTCAATTTACAGTGTTTAAAACTCAGTTCAATCGACGTTCGGCTATTTCACGGATTTTATTGAAAAAATGAAAGGGCTTCATGGTGCGCCATTCCACAATATCCAAATCTCCGCCCATAACCAGATAGTGGTCGATGTGTGCCTGCTGCATTTCGCGGTAAACGTGGTCAGCCGGATTCACCAAGGCAATCCAACCATCATCAATGTCGTCGAACCACTCTTCGTAATAATCATCCTCGCCTCCATGAAAATTTAAAAG
>JBBIIM010000044.1:3070-25808 GCA_037446475.1 Crocinitomicaceae bacterium
CGTAATAACAGTCGTCTGAATAGTGAAAATTCATGATGTTCTCCGCAATGAGAATGAATTTCGTAATCCCATTTTCAATGAGCACGTCAATAACATCTCTTTTCAAAAACATAATGTCGTTGGTGAGTAAATCATTCCATTCACCGAGCATTTCAATAATGGCGTATCCCTTGTCGTAGTCAACAAAAAGAATTTTGATGAACAAGGTAGGAGAACCAAAACTATCCCATTGCGGATGGACGTAATAATTGTACAGTGTATGCGTAAATTCAAATTCACTGTATTCCCGATCGTAAAATGGGGATTGCATGTCCTCCTCAGCGATATAGTAGCCGCGCCAGTTGAAAAAAGGCTCAATAAGGTGCATGGTATAACTCTGCTTTAGATTGAAAATCCATGATGAAAACCATTAGCAGCAATGCTACCACGCGAAGAGCGGTCTGCCGGACATCAACTCATTGATGCGTTTATTGTTTTTCAGGGCAATGGCTTCATCGCGTCCATGCATGAGAACGTCATCGATGATTTCTACCAGAACAGGAATTAAGTCCTCTTGCACACCTCGCGAGGTCAGTGCAGCTGTACCCAATCGTATTCCTGAGGTTACAAAAGGTGATTCCGTATCGAAAGGTACCATGTTTTTGTTTACGGTGATGTCTGCAAGTCCTAAAAGGTATTCAGCATCTTTGCCGTTCACGCCTTTGGATCTCAAATCCACAAGCATGGAGTGATTTTCCGTGCCTCCTGAAATTATTTTGTAGCCTTTGGCAATCAGCGCATCGGCCATGGCAGCAGCATTTTTCTTCACTTGCTTCATGTAGTCCGTGTAACCTGGCTGAAGCGCTTCACCGAAGGCCACAGCTTTTGCAGCAATGACGTGCTCCAAAGGTCCTCCTTGTGTGCCCGGGAAAACTGCTGCATCTAACAGAGCCCCCATTGACTTCAAATTACCGTTGTTCCATTTCAGCCCCCAAGGGTTGTCGAAGTTTTTACCCATCATGATGATGCCGCCACGTGGACCTCTCAATGTTTTGTGCGTGGTGGATGTAACGATGTGGCAATGCTGTAAGGGGTCGTTGAGCAACTTGGTCGCGATAAGTCCGGCTGGGTGGGAAATATCGGCAAGAACAAGTGCACCGATCTCATCAGCTACGCTGCGAATGGCAGCATAATCCCAATCTCTCGAGTAGGCAGATGCACCGCAGATGATCATTTTCGGACGCTCTTTGCGCGCAGTTTCTCGCAGGTGATCGTAGTCGATCAAGCCGTTGTCTTCCCGAACGCCGTAGAAAAAAGGTTGATACAATTTCCCTGAGAAATTCACCGGAGAGCCATGCGTGAGGTGTCCGCCGTGGGAGAGATTAAATCCTAAAATTTTGTCGCCGGGCTGAAGACAAGCAAGGAACACGGCTGCATTAGCTTGAGCCCCTGAATGCGGTTGCACGTTTGCCCATTCTGCGCCAAAAAGTTTTTTCAATCGATCGATGGCTTCTTGTTCTACTTTGTCCACCACTTCACAACCTCCGTAATAGCGTTTGCCCGGATAACCTTCTGCGTATTTATTGGTTAACACGGAACCCATGGCGCGCATAACGTTGTCGCTCACGAAATTCTCCGATGCAATCAATTCCAGACCTCTTAATTGTCTGTTTCTTTCCTCTTGGATGAAGTCAAAAATGATTTCTTGATTCATGATTTATTGTTTTGATATGTCTTATTTTGTTTCTTCACTCGATGCCTTGGCTCGTCCTAAACACAAAAAGGGGTTGCTCTGTTCGCTTTACGCATGCTACAAACGTTTGATTACTTCTAATTCGTGGGATTTGGACATGTCGTGTTTCTTATAAATGCCGTCGGTTTGTATAAAATCCTCTGTCACTTTGCCGTGGGCATGAATGATTGTACCCTGACCGGTGAGAATGCCCACGTGAATAATTTTTCCCTGTGTATTTTTGAAAAACGCCAGATCTCCTGCCTGAATTTGTGCAAATGCCACGGTCTTACCAAGATGCACTTGCTGCGATGCGTCTCTGGGTATTTGTTTTCCTAGAAAGGCATACACTTGCTGTGTTAGTCCTGAGCAGTCTATTCCTGTAATGCTGCGCCCACCCCAGAGGTAAGGTGCATTCAGGTAGCTCTGAGCAATTTCAATGATGGATTGATTTCTATCCAAAGTGCCGGGTTGACTTTTCGGGATGTATGTGAGATTGCCCAAACGAAAACTTTGCATAAAATCGCCGGGCAATATGCTTCCTTTGTATAAGGTCGTTAAACCATCCTCGCAATGAAAATCGAAGTGAGCATCGGCAAGTTTGAATTGGGCTATTTTGTGCCAGTATTGTACAGCTTTTAAATCGCAGAAAACTACCTGCTTGTGGTCCATCCAGCCTTCGTATTGGTCGTGTTGCGCACGGATTTTAATCCACTGCTTTTTTTGTTCTAGGATTTCAACTGTTTCACCGAAAAGCAATTGAGTGACCATCTCAGCGGTGTCGTTATCTGTAGCTCTTACGGGCACATGGGCCACCTGAATGATTCCGAAGGTAGCGCTCATCTTGGGAATCTTGGATTTTGGAGGATGCGACGAATCTGCTCAATATGGCGCTCGTTGTGGTAGATATGAAACATAAGTGCGTCGCCCAAGCGCAATTTGATAAACTTAGACAGCGAGATTGGAATGCGTACGCGGCGGAGATTCACCTTTGCCGCGGCTTGCAACAATTCTTTCAAATCAATTTGAAACTGTATGAAATCTTCAATCTGCGAACCGAGCAATAACTGAGGACTCAAAAGCGGATTGTAGGCCCTTGGGGATTTTAGTTTGCGCTTGATGTTTTTCAGATTACCCAACTTCACAGATTTCCATGCGCTTCTGCCCAAAGGACTGGACACGAAATATTCCGCCGGTTGCTTGAACCTCGTTTTGCTGATTTTTTCGCGTATGGTTTTTTGATAATACCCGGAATAGGCATTCAAATGGGCCAAAACCTGAACTACATTCCAGGAATCTGCATGCTGTTTCCATTGTAGCTGTTCTGCGGACAAAGTTTTTACCTCTTGCTCAATAAAAGAGAGATTCGCTTCGGTAATTTGCTCTAATTCCTGCAATAATATGTTCGAATCTATTCCGTTCATGCGCTGATATCTGTGGGCAAAAATAGCGGATTTGGCAATCTAACAAGGGCTTCGCTTGCGGATATTTAGAAAAGTTATGGACGGTCAAAAGTTGAAAGTTTAAGAATTTCACGCAGGACTCAGACCTTTGTTGTTTTAGGAAACCAAAAGGTAGGTAATCCAAGCGGCAAAATAGGCCAGTAATGTAAAGCTCACGAACTGTATTGCGGGCCAGCGCCAGCCTCCTGTTTCTTGTCGAACGATGGCAATTGTGCTCATGCATTGGAGTGCGAAAACATAAAAAATAAGCAATGAAAAAGCAACGGGATAAGTGAATCGAATCCCTTTAAGTCCTCTTTCACTATCCGGATTGTCCTCAACCGCATAGATAGTTGCCATAGTGCCCACAAAAACTTCACGAGCAGCGAAACTGGCGGCAATTGCAATGCCAATTTTCCAATCAAAACCAAGCGGTCGAATAACGGGTTCGATACTTTTTCCAATACTGCCCAGGTAGGAGTTTTCGAGCATTTCCGCATTTTTTGCGTAAGTGAGCTCCTCGTCAGAGCTTCCTTCTAAAGCCTCCAATTGTGCGTATTTGGCTTCGATGCGCTCTTTTTTGTCTGATGGAACAATGTTGCCCAAAGCCCAAATAACAACAGCCGCAATGACAATAATTTTTCCAGCCTCCCTGATGAATGTACCACCTTTGTTAACCATGGAATTAATCGCATTTCTGAGAGAAGGGAGCTTGTAGTCTGGCAATTCAAGTACGAAAGAACCTTCACTCTGTTTTCTGAGAAAATAGCGAATAACCAAGGCCACAATGAACCCGGTAATCAGACCCAACAGATAAAGCGCCATCATCATCAATCCCTGAAGGTTGAGAAAGCCCCAAATGGTTTTATCGGGCACCAGGAAAGATACAAGAAAAACGTAAACCGGCAGTCGGGCCGAGCAACTCATCAAAGGCGTGATGAAGATGGTGATGAGTCGTTCTTTGCGATTTTCAATGGTTCTTGCTGCCATAATAGCGGGAATAGCACAAGCGAAACCTGATATCAGAGGAATAACCGACTTGCCGTTCATGCCTAGCTTTCTCAGAATGCCATCGGACATGAAACTAACGCGTGCCAAATAGCCAGTGTCTTCCAAAAGCGTAATCATGCCGAACAGCAGCATGATTTGCGGAAGAAAAACCAAGACACCGCCAATGCCCGCGATGAGTCCATTGACCAGGAAATCATTGAACAAACCTTCGGGAAGGGCAGAAGCCACCACTTCACCAAGGGCAGCCATGCCTTGATCAATCCAATCCATAGGATATGCGGCGATCGTAAAGATTACCTGAAAAAGAATGAAAAAAACAAGCAGGAAGGTGAGCAATCCGAAAACGGGATGCGTAGCAATGCGATCCAGTTTTTGGGTGACTTGTTTTGCGCTTGAGTCACTTTTCGAAGGCATTACTTGATATATTATTTCATTGATCAATTTGTAGCGTTCGTTGATTTCAAGCAATTCTTGATGATAGCCAAAGTCGTTCAATTTCGCAAAAGATTCAACCGTGTCGCGATTCTCGAGCCAGGTGGCTTTTGACGCTTGATTCAGAATTTTAAAGCGCTGATAGTCATTTTTTCCGGGCAGCAACTCAGCTGATTCCAACAGTTTATCATGTATCGAAAGTGCTTCAAGTGCTACGATCGGGTGAAAACTCTTCTTCGAGAAATCCAAATCATTCAAAGTGCTCAACAATTTATCGATGCCTGTTCTGTTGCGCGCGCTCACGGAAATCACTGGACAACCAAAATGCAACTTGAGCGCCTCAGTGTTCAATTCGATATTGTCTTTTTTCAACACATCAATCATGTTCAAAACCAGAACCATAGGAATGTTTAAGTCATGAATCTGTGAGGCGAGAAACAAGTTGCGCTGCAGGTTCGTGGCATCCACCACCATGAGGATTAAATCCGGATAATCCTCGTTTTGAGGGTTTAGCAAAATTCTTGAGACAATTTCCTCATCCAAGCTGTTTGATGAAAGGCTGTAAGTGCCGGGCAAGTCTATGAGGCTCGCGCGTTGTCCATTGGGTAAAATCAACTTGCCAACGCGTTTGTCCACGGTTACACCGGGATAGTTGCCCACTTTTTGGTTCATTCCCGTGAGGATATTGAACAAACTGGTTTTGCCACTATTCGGGTTTCCTACCAACGCAACTTTCATCAAACTTCCATTTTTTGGCTGGCGAATTTACGGCTTATAAGGATTACATCCGCAAACAGAAATAACGAACGGTGCCTAGACCATCCAAGATTGTGAAAGAATATTCAAATTGTGGTTGGTTCAGTGAGTTATTAAACAGAAAGTTGCGTTGTTGAATCCCTAACGCCTTGTTGTTTACAAGAATTTTTTTCTGGAGAAATTGACCTTGAAAAAAGTTTCTAAATTCGGCCGAAAATAAATCGAACAACATGAAAAAACTATTATTCTCGGGATTAGCAATAATGACACTTTTTGCTGTCCAAGCCCAATGCACACCGGACGGTTCGCTGATTGCTGACGCTTTCGGCGTTTATCCGGATACCACCCAGAATTTCGCTATTGCGGAAGTAGGTGTGCCATACACGCAGGTACTTCATTTTAAGGCGCCAACCAACGCCGGTGATATCGATCCGAATTTATCTGCATTTACCATTTCTAGCTTTACGGTGAGCAGCGTTACCGGCATTCCTCCGGGATTGAGCTACGCGTGTAACATCAGTTCTTGCCAGTATCCGGGTGGGGCAACAGGGTGCGCGGCGATTACAGGAACACCTACTGAAGTGGGTACTTTTGAAATTACAATCAACGTAACGGCCGTAATCACTTTGTTTGGAAACAACACCAATTACCCAACAAGTTTCAGTGGTTACCGAATTCATGTTGTTCCTGCGGGCACAGCCTCACTCTCACAAAAGGAGCAAACAAAATGGTCAATTTATCCGAACCCGGTGCAATCTGAGTTAACGATTCAAAATTTGGGTCAGATTGACGGGGCGACATCGGTGAATATCTTCAACGTGGAAGGTAAAATGATGAAATCGGTTCAAGTATCCGGAGAGGATTTGATGATTATCCAAACGAATGATTTATTCTCAGGGGTGTATTTTGTTGAAATTCAGAACGCAACCGGTGTTGAGCGCAAGAAGTTCATCAAAGATTAAGTTTCGTTTTGCAATCTATTTATCTATTCGAACCGTCGGGGAAATCTCGGCGGTTTTTTGTTTTGTTACCTTCGCAGCATGACACAAGATGAGCGATTCATGCAAAGGGCCATTGATTTGGCGAAATCTGCGGATGCACGGGTTTTTCCCAATCCCTATGTGGGAGCAGTGATTGTCCACAACAACCAAATCATCGGAGAAGGTTTTCATCAAGTTTGTGGTGAAGCGCACGCTGAGGTGAATGCCATTAAGTCCGTCGAAAATCCTGAATTGCTGAAAGAATCAACAATTTTTGTGACTTTGGAGCCTTGTGCGCATTACGGAAAAACGCCACCCTGCGCGGATTTGCTCGTGAAGCATCATTTGAAACGTGTGGTGATCGGTTCTTTGGATCCTTTTGCGCTTGTGAATGGTGCAGGGATTCGACATTTACAACAATCGGGAATAGCGGTAGAAGTGGGTGTTTTGAAAGAGGCATGTGATGCCATCAACGAAAGATTTTTCACTTTTCATCGATTGAAACGGCCTTACATTGTATTGAAATGGGCGGAATCTCAAGATGGTTTTGTAGCGCCAGATAACCAAACCATTGGTGAACGGGTTGCGCTAACCGGCTTGGAGGCGCATCGTGTCGTTCATGAGCAGCGCGCACATGAACATGCCATTCTTATCGGGAAAAACACCGCCTTGCTCGACAATCCCGAACTTACCGTGCGCCTTGTGGAAGGGGTGAGTCCTATGCGTTTTGTTCTTGATGCCCATTTGACGCTGCCCCGAACACTCAAGCTATTCAATGATCATCGACCCACTTATGTCTTGAACAAAATCAAAGCGGGTAGTGAGGGACAAGTGACTTACGTCAAGATGCACGAAATTTCTGCGGAGTCCATTTGTTCGCGTTTGTACGAAATGAATATTCTCTCCCTGTATGTAGAGGGAGGACCCAGTACCCAACAGCAATTTATCGACAGCAATTTGTGGGACAGGATTTATCGTTTTCAAGGCTGCGTAAAACTCCAATCGGGACCAGCCGCACCACGTTTGTCCATGTCTGATGCAAGGCAAGAATCTTTCAAGGAAATTGGAGAAGATCAACTTTGGATTTACAACAACCTCGGCAGATAGAGCCTAGCAACCCGATTAGAATGCTATTTTTGCGCCCATGAATCGCGGCAAAATCATCGTTGCAGTCATCAATGATCTGGTTACAGACAATCGGGTGGACAAAGTCTGTAGATTTCTGACCAACAATGGTTTTGATGTTTTGCTTGTGGGTAGAAGAATGAAAACGAGTCTGGAAATGCCTGATCGACCTTATCGAACCAAGCGCATGCGTTTATTTTGGAACAAAGGACCATTTTATTTCGCTGAATTCAACATCCGTCTGTTTTTCTTCATGTTATTTCATAGAAGCAAGCACATTTTATGTAACGACTTGGACACACTTCTCGCAGGTTTTCTGGCGGCGTGCATCAAAAGAAACACCTTGTATTACGACACCCATGAATTGTTTACTGAAGTTCCCGAGTTGATTCATCGCCCGAAAGTAAAACGCATTTGGGAGTCCATCGAAGGCTGGATTTTTCCCAAATTGGATAAGATTTACACGGTGAACAATTCCATTGCTGATTTTTACAGCAAAAAGTACGGCAAACAAGTATATGTGGTGCGAAACGTTTCTCCGCTTTGGAAAAACGAAAATATTCCTTCCAGGCAAGCACTTGGGCTGCCCGAGGATAAGAAAATATTGATTGTACAAGGCGCCGGGATAAACATCGATCGGGGGATTGAAGAGCTGATTCAAGCCATGCCAAAAATTGATGAGCAATGCGTACTTGTGATTGTCGGCTCGGGCGATGTCATCGACATTTTGAAAGCCATGGTCGCAGATTTAAATTTGGAGCAACGCGTTTTGTTTTTCGGCAAAAGACCTTATCCGGAGATGATGGCCTTTACGCATCATGCCACATGGGGCATTTCGATAGATAAGGACACCAATATGAATTATCGATTTTCCTTGCCCAACAAAATTTTCGATTACATCCATGCTTCCACACCCATCATTTGCACCGATTTGGTTGAGGTAAGAAAAGTTGTTGCTACAAACGATGTCGGCGTTTTCATTCCTTCTCATGATCCGACAATTCTTGCTGAGTTCATCAATCAAGTGGTGCAAGATGAAGAGCTTCACTCGCGTTTGGTTCAGAATTGCGCAGAGGCGGCGCGCTTGAATTCATGGGAAAATGAAGAAAAAGTTTTGCAAAAAATTTATCAAATACATGGCTGATACAAGTACCATACATATCGTTTCTTTGGATGTTCCTTATCCTGCCAATTATGGTGCTATGATTGATATTTACTACCGTTGCAAGTCCTTAAAGGCGGTGGGCGCTCGCGTGATTTTGCATTGTTTTGATTATGGACGTGGGCGGCCTGAGGCACTTAAAGAAGTTGCTGATGAGGTTCATTTTTATTCACGCAGCAAAAACCCTCTACAGGTTTTAATGCCGTTGCCGTTCATTGTGCGTTCACGCATGAATCCGGAATTGCTCAATCGACTGCTCAAAGACAGGCACCCCATACTTTTTGAAGGCATTCACACTTGTGGATTTGTAGGACATCCCAAGTTGAAAAACCGCTGGATTGGCGTCCGTGCCCACAACATTGAACACGATTATTACGAGGGTCTAGCTGCCATAGAACCGAATTTTTTCAAACGCTGGTTTTTCCGCAACGAGGCAAATAAGCTCAAGCGCTATGAGGCCTTTTGTTTCCCCATGATAGATGAAATACTTGACGTTTCCCACGCCGATGATTGTTATTTTCAAGAAAAATACGGCAAAGGTGTGTATGTGCCTGTTTTCAATCCTTTGCACTGGGGTGTGGGATTGAGGGGTAGAGGAGATTATGCCTTGCTGCACGGCAATTTATCCGTGATTGAAAACATCAAGGGTATTGAATTTGTGATGAATGAAGTTTGGGACGATTCTCTGGGTTTGAAGCTGATCATTGCGGGTAAAGATCCATCCCCTGATTTTCAGGAGTTTGTGAAGAAGCACCCGACCAATGCCCAACTCATTATCAACCCCGATGATGATACATTGAATCAACTCATTCGAAAAGCTCGGGTGAATTTGTTGCCTACTTTTCAGGCTACCGGGTTGAAGCACAAATTGTTGAATGCACTATCGAATGGCGGATTTTGTTTGGCTACTCCGGAAATGGTTCACGGAACGCAATTGGAACATTTGTGCCTGATTGGTTCAGATGCAAACTCTTGGAAAACAATTATTCACGATTTTTCGCACAAAGAGGTATCTGACGACGAGATAGAAAAGCGTCTTGAAGTCTTGCGCGGAATCTTCGACAACGAGCAAAATGCGTTGAGGATTATTGAAATGGCTCGGAAAAAGTAGGCGCAGCATGCGCTACAGGCAAATATCATCGCTAAAACAATTGGAAAACTAAACAAAAGCAACCTATTTCCGTTTGGGGAATAGCTACTTTTGCGGCGCTTAATTTCATTTATGTTCGAGCAGTTTATACATATACAAGGTGCGCGCGTTCACAACCTCAAAAACGTTGACGTAAAAATCAAACATGGGCTTTTGACCGTGATTACCGGACTCTCGGGATCGGGCAAATCTTCTTTGGCCTTTGATACTTTATACGCTGAAGGTCAACGTCGCTATATAGAAAGTTTGTCGTCGTATGCCCGTCAATTTTTGGGTAAACTCGACAAGCCGGATGTCGACTACATCAAAGGAATTGCCCCGGCCATAGCCATTGAGCAAAAAGTGATTTCTTCCAATCCCAGATCGACCGTGGGAACCATCACAGAGATTTACGACTATTTGAAACTGCTTTATGCCAGAGCCGGCCGTACTTATTCCCCTGTTAGTGGAAATGAAGTCAAAAAGCACACGATCAATGATGTTTTGAATTATTGTTTTTCACAAAAAGCGGGGGAGAGATTCTTGATCCTCGCGCCAATTTCATTCGAAAAGTACGGGTTGGAAAGACAATTACAACTGTTGTCGGATCAGGGCTATGCCCGTTTGTTTTACCAAAACCAGGTGTTTGCTTTTGAAGAGTTTGACCAAGGTCAAGCGCTCAAGGATGAAGTTTATTTGGTGATTGACCGTTATGCCATTCCCGATTCGTGGGATGACGCCCAACGCGGTCGCTTGTCGGATTCCCTACAACTGGCATTTTTGGAGGGGCACGGAATTATGCAACTTTTTCATCCGGCGACTGAACAAATGGTTTCTTTTTCCAATCGATTTGAGTTGGATGGGATGAGTTTTGTAGAGCCTTCAGTTCATTTTTTTACCTTCAACAATCCCTTTGGTGCTTGTAAAAAATGTGAGGGCTACGGCAGCATTTTGGGCATCGACCCCGATTTGGTTATTCCCGACAAGTCGTTGAGTGTCTACGAAGGAGCCGTGCTGCCTTGGCGCGGTGAATCCTTGGGAGAATGGTTGAATGGTTTTGTTTTACGCGCCGCCGAAGTGAATTTCCCGATTCATCGTCCGGTGAACGAATTGACAACGGAGCAATACGAAACGCTCTGGCAGGGCAAGGGGAGCCTTTATGGTATAGATGCGTTCTTTCAATATGTAGAGAACAAAAGTTACAAGATTCAATACCGCGTTTTGCTTTCGAAGTATCGCGGGAAAACTATTTGCCCGGACTGCCGCGGTACGCGATTGCGCAAAGATGCTTCCTACGTGAAAATCGCCGAAAAAAGCTTACAAGACTTGGTGCTCATGCCGATAGCTGACTTAAAAGTCTTCTTCGACAGTCTGCAATTGAACCAGTTTGATCAGCAAATTGCCAAACGTTTATTGCCTGAAATTCAGAGTCGTCTGACTTTTTTAACCCAAGTTGGTGTGGGCTATTTGACCTTAAATCGTCAGGCCAACTCTTTGTCGGGCGGAGAATCGCAGCGCATCAATTTGGCGACGTCGCTTGGCAGCAGTTTGGTGGGTTCGATGTACATCTTGGACGAACCCAGCATCGGGTTGCATCCCCGCGACACGGAAAAGCTGATTCAGGTATTGCAGCGACTCAAGTCTCTGGGAAATAGTGTGATTGTGGTGGAGCATGAAGAAGAAATCATGCGAGCAGCGGATGAAATCATCGACATGGGGCCAGAGGCCGGATTACACGGAGGTCAAGTCGTTTTTCAAGGGAATCACGATGCCCTCTTGCAAGAAAAAGTTAGTTTGACGGCGCAGTATCTTAACGGACAAAAAGAAATTCCTTTACCCGGTTTCACAAGACCCTCCAAACACGCGATAACGGTGCATAAAGCAAATATGCACAACTTGAAGGGGATGGATGTTCGCTTCCCATTGAATCAATTGGTATGTGTAAGCGGTGTGAGTGGTTCGGGTAAATCAACCTTGGTAAAAGGCATGCTTTATCCCTTGATTCAAAAGCAGTTGGGTTTATTTAGTTCAAGCAAATTCTATCCCGGACAGCTCAGTGGGGATTGGAAGCAAATTGCAGAAGTTCAGTTGATCGACCAGAACCCTATCGGAAAGTCTTCACGCAGTAACCCGGTCACCTACATCAAGGCCTTCGATGAAATCCGAGAGCTTTTTGCGGCTCAGAAACTATCGAAAGTACGCGGATATAAGCCCGGTTTTTTCTCCTTTAACGTGCCCGGAGGTCGCTGTGAGAACTGCGAAGGCGAAGGGAGCATTACCGTTTCGATGCAGTTTATGGCAGACGTGCATTTGACCTGTGAACATTGCAAAGGGAAGCGCTATAAAAACGAAACTTTGGAAATCTACTACAGAGAGAAGAATATCGCAGACGTTTTGGAGATGAGTATTGACGAGGCTGTAGATTTTTTCAAGGCAGCCAAAGGAAAAACAGAGGAGAAAATCATTGCCAAACTTGAAACACTGCAAAAAGTTGGTTTGGGCTATGTACGCTTGGGTCAGTCTGCTTCCACGCTCAGCGGTGGAGAAGCACAGCGCGTCAAATTGGCTTTCTTTTTGACCAAGGGGGTCACGAGTCAAAAGAACCTTTTCATTTTTGACGAACCCACCACCGGACTTCATTTCCACGACATTCACAAGTTGATCATTGCTTTCAATGAACTTTTGGCATTGGGTCATTCAATCATCGTCATCGAACACAATTTGGACGTTATCAAATGTGCGGATCATGTGATTGATATTGGTCCGGAGGGAGGTGATAAGGGAGGATATGTGCTGTTCGAAGGTCATCCCCGCGACTTCGTAAAATGTGCAGAGAGCCACACCGGAAAATACCTAAAGTCGAAGTTTGAATCCAATTAAAGGCTGGTTTCAATCAATCTTCGAATTCCAGTTTGGTGAGTTGTTGATCTTTGTAGCAGTAGAATTCATAGGCTTTACCGCTGCCTATTTTGTGCACGATTTCAAGAAAAATTTCGTCGTAGGACAAGAGTAGTCTGTTGTACTTGGAAAGAAGATGTTCGGGAAGTTCATCAGGGGTAATCTGACGCTCTATTTCAAGCCCATCACCGATTGAGAATTCCAGCACAAAACTGCTTTCGCGCCAATTCATCACTGTTTCGTTGTAGCGATTGGTCGAAAGTGAGAATTTATCCTCACGAATGATACTTTGTGCGGTGGAAACCAAAAGAAAAGCACCCGAAACCACCATGGCTCCGTAGCCCAATTTCCGGAAGACAAACTCAGAGATGTGAGGCAGTATGAACTTGATGGAATAAGATGAAATAACAGCACCAACTGCAATGGCCAGACCGAAGTAGATGGCTTCCTGTGAATACAATCCGAGAAGTAAATACACCACAAGTTTGACCAAATGGAGGAATATTTCATTGGCTGCTCTTGTAGCAACGATTTGCTCTTTGGTGAGTCCGTAGCGCAGGTAAAAACGGTTGAATAGCAGGCCGATTGCACCTGTTACCCCGGATACGAATCCTGCTAAAAAGCCAACAAGCGCAAGGACATACTTGGGATGTGGTTTTTCCTCATTGTGTTGTTTTTTAGCACCCCGAAAGAGTTCGGTAACATTTCCCAATAAAAACAGTGCGATAAAAATCTCCAAGTAGAGCGGATTCACAAATTTCATGAGCCACGCTCCTAAAATTACAGCCGGAATGGAGAAAGGCACAAACCAAACAAAAATTTTCCATTCGATATGCTCCTTAAAAACTGCGATTCGTGAGGCAGCGCTCGAAAATGTGCCAACGGTCAAAGCGAAAGGCACCAGAGCAGGAGCAAGCACAAGATTCAGAGCAGGAATCAAAATCAAACTGGCGCCTCCACCACACAAGGCACTGATCCAAAAAGCGACGATTGTGGCGAATAAAAGCAGCAGAATTTTCATGGGTTAATTAAGATCGCTTTTCGATGAATAAAGAACGAAGCTCATGCAACTGATGTTGTATTTCGTCCAATTTTTTATTCAATTGCCGAATCTCTTCCTCTGCTTTGAGATTCACTTCGTAATCGTTTTCAGCACGGATTTCGGCGTGTTTTCCTTGAAGATTTTGCCCCACCATAATGAGCGGCATGAGAAAAATTTGAATCATGTTGGATATGAATAGCCATAAAACAAATGCCGGAAAAGGGTCGAACCGCAGATTTTCAGGTCCCAAAGTGTTCCAGCCCAACCAGATTACAGTCCATACAAAGATGATTAAAAAGAAGCCGATGGTACCTACGCGATTGGTGAGCCAAAGCGCAAATTTCTCAGCTTTGGTGAGTTGCTCATGGTGAATTTTGTTGGCGTTATTGATGTTTTTCATGTCAGTGCGTATAAGGTTTTGCTAGGAGTTTGATGCCTTGAATTACTTGTTTGCCGCGAAATGTCATTGCATTCCTGATGTTTTCGAAACCAAGAAAACAGATGTTTGACATGCATTCACAACGAATTCAGGCTATGAAATTATTGATAATTCAAATGCTCAAGGAGAAGAATATTGAAATGTTCCACTCCATGCTGATTCAGGTGATGACCATCGTAAAAATGCAGGGAATCATTTAAACTTATTACCTCGTTGAAGTTGATGTACCCGCCGAATTTATTCATTTGAGCATCAAAAAATGACATGTTTGTATAACTGTTGTAGTTCACTTTGGGTATCGGAGCGAAAACCAAGAGCAAGGGAATGTCTTTTTGCTTTAAAAGTGTCACAAACTCTGTAAAGGCTTGAAGTTGGTTGTTTTTGAATGTGATTTCTTTTGCTTCGAAAGTCACCGGTTGGAAGAAACTCAATTCCTTTTCAACATAACCACCTGAGACATACGTGTCGGTACCTTTGGTGTTCTTCTCTTTGAAACCGCTGTTCAAGCCCAAAAGGTCGTAGACGGTCGCATAAATCAAGGTGTTGTACACTTTGATGTTGTGAATGCTGAGTGCCATTTTTAGCGAATTCCAGTCATTTTTGTCATTTGAAACAAGATCCAAAGCCGATTCAACACCGTCCAACGCGAAAGTTTTCGGATAGACTTCGTAAATCACGGTTTTAGGATTGAAAAGTTCCAAATAGCGCTCAAGAAGCATTTGGGTTTGAATGGGGGTTTGTGAACTTGAACCCAAATTGAATGCACGGTAACCATGTTCAGTGAAAATTCTCGTGTCTATTCCGCGGTAGGCATGCGAAGACCCGAGGATCAATACATCAACTTTTCCGAAGCTTTTCGCCTCTGCAAATCGCGAATAGGAATGACCGTACGCACCTCGAATGTAGCTAAGGTTTGGTTTGAATCTGGCGGGAACATAGGCTCCCCAAAGCATCAGGAGTGCGAGATAGAACCCTGCGGCAAACACGGCGAAGAATAAGATATCTGAGATAAATTTTCTCATTGTGACCGCTAGAATTGAAAGTAAATGAAAGGTGATTCTACTGAGGGCATGAACATACCGATGAGAAAAATAATCAGTGCATACAAGGACCATCGCAAAGGTTTAAACAGGATATCCCGAAAGTTTTGGATGGCGTACTGATGATTTCTGCCTTGCCATTCAACAAGTACAAAAATGCCTATCAGTAGCAGGATGTTTTGCGCTTGCGTGAAATTTCCAAGGGTTTGAACCGAGAATAAACTAGCCGAGAATATGGTTCCGAGGTATTGAAAGGCGTGAGTAAGATTGTCCGAACGAAAGAAAATCCAGGCAATCATAGTTAATGAAAATGTAGCCAGCATTGAGGTTAGCTCTTTGACATTAGGAAGAATTTTTCCGGCTGCAACAGTTTCGAGGTTGGCTCTGTTTCTATTTCGCAGCAACAAAGGCAGGAAGTAAATCGCATTCAACACACCCCAAAAGATAAAAGTCCAATTGGCACCGTGCCAAAATCCACTGACTGTAAAGATGATGAAAGTGTTTCTAACCTTGATCCATGTTGAGCCTTGACTTCCACCCAAAGGGATGTAAAGGTAATCTCTGAACCAAGTGGATAAAGAAATATGCCATCGCCGCCAAAATTCTGCAATGTCTCGGGAGAAATAGGGAAAATTGAAATTGCGCATCAGGTCAAATCCAAAAAGTCTGGATGTTCCTATGGCGATGTCTGAATAGCCGGAGAAGTCACCGTAGATTTGGAAAGTGAAGAAAAACGCTCCCAAGACCAAGGTACTGCCTGAATGATCTGAAGAATGGTTGAATATCTCATTGGCAAAAACAGCGCAATTGTCGGCAATGACCATTTTTTTAAACAAACCCCAGAGGATTTGGCGCATGCCATCAACAGCTTTGTCGTAGTCGAAGATGCGTTTATTGAAAAACTGAGGCAACAAGTTTGTCGCTCGTTCAATGGGTCCGGCTACCAATTGCGGAAAAAAGCTCACAAAAGCTGAAAAGGCGATGAAATCCTTGGTGGGTTGCAGTTTGCGTTTGTACACGTCAATGCTGTAACTCAGTGTTTGAAATGTGTAGAAACTGATTCCCACGGGCAGGATGATGTTCAGGGAATAGGCCCTGAGTTCCATCCCGAATAGAGAAAACGCAGCGCTGAAATTGTCAAGAAAGAAGTTGTAGTATTTGAAGAAACCTAGAAAGCCTAAATTGACGATGATGCTTGTCCAGAGCAGAATCTTTCTTTTTGTTGGGTTTTCTTGTTTCGAAAGGCCAAGTCCAACTGCGAAATCTATCAGCGAACTGAACAGAATAAGCCCAAGGAATCGCCAGTCCCACCAGCCATAGAACACATAACTGGCAGCGACAATCAGTAAGTTTTGAAGACGTAAATTGTGATTTACAGTAAACCAATACAGCACGAATACGATGGGCAGAAATATCGCAAAGTCTAAAGAATTAAAAAGCATGGTGCGTGCAGGCGATATTAATTTTAGCGCCTAAAAGTATGAACTATTTGTTGATTCTGTTTTATAAATAGGTCACCAAAGTTTATGCGTCGGCTACTGTTTCTGCAGGTCATAGGTGTACGTGGATCCATTCTTTTGCATGGACATAACAAGTCTGTCTCCGTCAAAAACATAGGCATACGATCCTTCGAGAATGAGGTTCCGGTCGAAGTCAGCAGTCCAAGCGTTTACATCTTTAAAAATAATGGTATTCTCGTTCGCGGTGTATGTACCCGAACCACCGGCAGGAATTCTGTTGGGATTTCCGGAGCAGAAATATTCTCCTTTTTTCAATTCCAAGGTGGTTTGCCCCGATTCACTATCAGAGCCATAAGTTGTTGTAAACGTCCCGGTGCAAGTACCGGATTTGATTTTTCGGTTTTCCTTGTTGCAGGCTAAGGACATCATTACCAACGCAAATAACAAAGTGGGTAAAATTGTGTTTTTCATGTTTCGATTATTTAATCATTGGCCTTAATTTTAAAGGTCTTCATTTATCGCCGAAAGCAAAACTGATTTTCTGATGATTTCTCTCTGAAGATTTTTTAGATCAACTGCAGTTTGAGCACATCATGTTTGGTTATACCTACTGCAGCCAAAGTCCTGTTGTCAAATTCCTGTTCTTTCAAAAGGTACTCACTAAAGACATTGTGGCTTTTGGTTAAAATCCATTCTTTTCCGTAGGCATAGGTTCTTACCTTGCTTTTCAATAAAACTGTGGCTTCAAGTTTGGGCCAGTTCAATTGCTCCAGTTCACGGAAAAAGCTGCTCAAGTAATGTTTCTTGTCTTTATAATTATCCATGTCTCGTTCAGTATACCTGAATGCCTCAATAAAATAAGTTGGCGTATCATTATTTCCCATAATCTGAAATTACCTGAAAAAATCAGAAGGTGAGAAAAGTTCATAGGATGTTATTAACTCTCTGCAATACAGCGACTTAAATAATAATGTGGTGCATTCGAAGTCCCAATGGCCTTCAATTCAATATCTTGTATGCATGATTTAATTTATTTCAGGTATTGTTTATACTTGTTCAGTGCGTCCTTGATTGTTTAGCATGCAGTAGGATTCAGGAGTCAAAGCTGTCATCCTGCCAACAGTAGTTGGCGCAAGTTTACTGGTCACACACCAAACAGAGCTTAATTAGGGTGGTACCTTATTTTGGCACTGGTTGAATTCCTGTACTGCAACGCTTCTTTCCAACCCCATACGTTGACAAAAATATTGCTTTATGTGCCTCTTTGAATAGCAGGAGAATTATTCATTATGGCATTCTTTGCTCGGAATTGTTTTTCAGGAATAGGTCAATGTTGAGCGTCATAATTTCGACTCTTGAGCTCGGGCATGTTGATACTTTTTGAAAAACCATATTTTCAACAGGTCGGCTGTCAAAACGTACGTCAAAACAATCATCAAGAGGCCAACCAAGTGGAACAATGGTAACGGGGTCAGACCAAAATCAACGGACCAAGGCAAGTAGGGGATTCCTATGGTAATGATCAAAGCAATAACGCTGAAGACAAAGAGATACTTCCCCGGTTTGCTCTTGAAAAAATTCTTCCGCGTCCTGATGATGAATAGTATAAAAAGCTCGGTTAAAATGGATTCTATAAACCAACCGGTTTGAAATTCTGCTTCATTTGATTTAATTAAAAAATACAATGTTAAAAACGTGATTAAGTCGAAGAGTGAACTGTGAATCCCGAAGATGATCATGTAATTGCGAATGAATTTCAAATTCCATTTTCCCGGTTTATTCAATTGTTCTTCATCCACATTATCAGCGGCCACAGACAAAAACGGAAAATCGGTTATGAAATTGGTAAGCAGAATTTGTTTTGGCAACATGGGTAGGAATGGCAGGGTCAGTGAAGCCACTGCAACGCTGAACATATTGCCAAAAGTAGATCCGGTGTTGATGAATATGTACTTCAGCGTATTGGCAAAGGTCTTCCTACCCTCACGAATTCCCTCAGCCAATGCATTCAGATTCTTTTCCATCAACACAAAATCGGCGGCTTCCCGAGCGACATCCACGGCATTGTCCACTGAGATTCCGACGTCTGCTGCATGGATTGCAGAGACGTCGTTGATGCCATCGCCCATGTATGCTACCGTATAGTTTTGTTTCAGTGCCAGAATAATGCGCTCCTTTTGCTGCGGTTCCACTTCAGCGAAAACGTGGGTGGTTTTTACCTGCTGAATTAATGCCTCCGGATTGATTGTGGAAAGTTCTGAACCCGTCATCACTTCAGGGTTTGGAATGCCGATGTTCAACGCGACGGATTTTGCTACGTTATTGTTGTCTCCCGTAATAATTTTTAACCCTACATTTAATTTCGTTAATTCACCCAAGGTTTCAATCGCATCGACCTTAACAGGATCATTCATTAGAATAAAACCCGCAAAAATCATATCCGATTCAAGCGCTTTTGAAATGCTATTCGATGCTATACTTTTATAGCAAACGGCTATCGCTCTGAGCCCCTCATTGCCGTATTTGGTATATTTTTCTTCGAGAGCTTGTTTGTGTTTATCGATATTTTCAATGGTCTCATTCCCAAATTTTATTTTGGTGCAGATGCTGAGTATTTGCGCAAAAGCTCCTTTGCTTATGAGGAGTTTTTCATGATTCACTGAGACTCCAATACTGATTCTTTTGCGAATAAAGTCATAGGGTACTTCACCAATTTTATCGACAGAATCTCCCGAATCCACTTGGAGTTGTCTGAGCGTCTCATCGATGGGATTTGCATAACCAGCTTCAAAATAGGCATTCCAATACGCCAGTTGCTTCACCCATTCACTGGCTTCACCTCTGCCATCCAGCAACCCTGCCACCTTTATATTTCCTTCTGTAATGGTGCCTGTTTTATCGGTGCACAATAAATCAACTTCACCAAGATTCTGAATAGAATTCAGCTTTTTTACAATCACTCTCTTTTCTAACATTCTTTTTGCTCCGGCACTCATTGCAATCGTTGCGATGGCCGGCAATAGCTCAGGCGCCATGCCCACTGCCAAGGCTAGGGCAAATAGCGCTGAATCAATGATGTCCTTTTGGTTGAGTAGATTGACAATGAGAATAAACAGGGCCAGGGTCAGCGTGATTTTCATTAAGAAGTAACCAAAATCCTTGATGCCTTTCTCGAAAGACGTTTCAACAGACCCGGATGCGCTTTTTGCAATTTTTCCGAAAATCGTGTCTTCTCCGGTGCGAATCACCAGAGCCTTGGCATTGCCGCTGACAATGTTTGTGCCCTCCCAAAGGCAGTTTGTGCGATTTGCAAGGGGTGTTTGTTCGTTCAAAACACCGGCCTCTTTTTTGGCAGGGTAGGATTCTCCGGTTAAGCTAGATTCATTGGCATGTAATTCATTGGCTTCAATAATGCGACAGTCTGCCGGTAACATATCTCCGGCACGTAAGAGAATGACATCTCCAACAACTACATGCGAGGAAGGTAATTCAATCGGAATCCCGTCGCGCAGTACAGTTGCTTTTATGGATAAAAGCGTTTGAAGTTTTTCGGCCAACTTCCCCGACTGTCTCTCCTGAAAAAAACTAATGGTTCCTGTGGATAGGATGATAAAAAGAATAATGAACACGTCTAAACTATCCCCAAGGAAGGCTGAAATTATTACGGCGCCAATGAGCAGAAGTATAAGTGGACTTTTGAATTGACTCAAAAAAAGCAGCAAATCCTTTTGCAACGTTGATTTGCTTCGAACAGCCCCCCTTTTTGATTGCTGGCAAGCTCGGCATAGGTCTGAGGTAAACCGTGTACGGAACTGTTCAGTTTTTGCAACCAAAAATCTGTGTTGAACTGCCAAAAATTACTTTTGCTTTCAGATGGCATGAGCGCTTTTTCTTGAGTATTGTAATCAACTGAAAATTCGGGGTGATGGCTTAGTGTTTCGTGTGGCTAACCGTTTGTAAAGAGGTACAAACGACACCACAATGTATAACTTTATCATTTGTGTTTATGTTCGGTTATGAGCATTTTACTGACTATTAATGATTATTGAAACAACTGAATTTTTCGTTGTACCACTAAACACCAAGGAATATGTGCCTGATTTTAAATCTTTCAAATCAATAATTTCGGACGTTACCTCTTTTTGTTTAACAAGTTGCCCCTTGGAGTCAAATACACCCATTTGATCATACAGTGAATAATTGTTGATTTTAAATAAACCATTATTTGGATTTGGGTAGGGTACTAATTGGATATCGTAAGTTTCTTCTTGAATGCTTGCATAACCAACATAAACATATATCAAACCTCCTCCAACAGCCGTACACCCTGCTGAATCTGTTACAGTTATGTAGTATACTTGATTCGATGTGGGTTTAATCCAAACACCATTGTAGTTCGTTGAATCGATTAGTCCTTCATTTGGGCGCCATACAACATCTGTGTATGGTTGTATACCACCGCCTACATTAGGCCCGAGGCCATAATACATGGAATCCCCGATTGGAACATGGTATTCATAGTACGCTAAATGGGTTCCAAATATAGAAGTGTACATTATTACACTATCTGAAGCAACATTTCCTTCACTATCGGTGACAGTTAGATAGAACGTCACAGGGTTTTGCCTTGGTAAATATACATCTGGATTAGATTGTGTTGTGTCAGACATAAATTGAGATGCAACATTAGTAAATGTATTCTGTCCGATGGTATGAGTGTGATTTACTTCCCACGAATACGTGTACGGTGGCACGCCTCCTGAAGCTGATGGATTGCCACCCAAAGTAATGGTGTCAATACCATACCAATATTGGCAAATTACTTTATTCGGCCCTGCATCTGCTGACAGTTGGGCATAGCAATTAAACATCGTCAAAGAACTCGTTAAACCTGTAAAAAAGACTATAAGCCATTTAGTTTTCATCGATATTGGTTCAATCACTTGTTGGTGGACAGATTGTTTTGATGGACTAAAGTTAAAAAAGCTACTTTAAATCTGTTAAAAAAAAATCAGCCCTTTAACTCAGCACTAGCCAAACGAGTTCGCTCGAAGCGGAAAACTCCCGGAAATTTTAGCTCGGGGGAAAGGGGGTTTTGTGCGCAAAAACCACTGAAAATGAGGTAAAACGCAACACAAACCTCACAAAAAAAGAGGATCATAAAGAATCCTCATCAAAAATCAAAAATTACTTCACGACATCCCCATAGATAAGGTTTCGTTCAACGGGAGTTTAGCTGCGCTGAGAAAAGTTCATGGCATGCCCGTTGGGCGCCACGAAACTCTGGCTGTTATAGCCACCTATTTATTACAATTTTCCTTGAATTTCAACTTAACTTCATCTGAGGCTGGGTCAAATTCTGGATCATCATTTCGAACAGCTATGTTCCAATATTCACACGCTTTATCTATATTTTCAATTGACATGTATGCGTCACCACACATTTCATAGTTATTACAAGAATACATACCATAGCCAAACTCATTAAAACACTTTTCAAAATCAGATATTGCCGTCTTGTAATTTCCAAGTAAATAATGAGCTTCTGCGCGTTCGAGAAAGAGTAGCCAGTTTTGTGCTTCATCATTAAGTTTGATTCCCTCATCGCAGAATTCTATTGCTTTTGCATATTCCTTTGAACTATTTGCCATTCTCGCTTGTGATAATAAATTCCCAGCTGTTTTCGGATTTAAAGCAATTGCTTTCAATTCATAAGTTTTTGCAAGCTCATTTTTCCCCAAAATGGCATAGGAGTCTGCAAGAGAATTTAATGCACCTTCATGCAATGAATCCAACTTAAGTACTTTATGAAAATCTTCAAGTCCTTTTGATTTGTTCCACAGATTTTCGCACCATCCTCTATAATACAAGGCCTCAATATTATTTGAATCTAACGCTAACACTTTAGAGTAAAGGTTGACTGCAACATCAAGATCCATTTGTTCTCTGGCTTCAGCGGCTTTACTCATATAGCTTTCAATATCTTGAGCGTTCGAATAGTTCAGGAGTCCAGACAGGATTAAGGATAAATTTAATAATAGATATTTCATGTGTTGTGTCTAGTCCTACTATAGGTTGACCTTTTTTGGTAAACCATTGTGTGGGTTTTTT
>JBBIIM010000045.1:0-25562 GCA_037446475.1 Crocinitomicaceae bacterium
GGCTTTCAAAACGCAAAACGATTAATTTGTATTTTTATCGGACAGTGGTGATTTGAAATATGAAACTGCGTGTGGATTTCGCTTTGTTGAAAATTTTGTCAAGAATGGCAATAAGCGGAAAATTCTTGTGGATGATGGACGTCAGGTAAATCAATAGAAAGATGGTAATCACCGCTTTATTTGAGAAACTGCCGAGTAGATCATCAATGCTTACCGCCTTTAATAATACAAACAACACAGCGCCACCACTGAAAAGAAATGCCACATTGAATTTGTCAATGAGCAGTAGAATTACCAGAATTCCTGTGATGATGAGTGTAATAATGCCTAAGTCCACGTTTTATTAGGTGTTACTCGAGTCCTTCTTCTTCCTCACGACTTTTGTTCTTTTTTTCTTTAGGTGGTGTGTAAGGGGAGTTGGTGATTATACCTTGGAAGAATTTCTTTTGTTTTTTCTCATCACCTTTCTTTTTAGTGATTCCTATGTCTTTGAAATTGATTGCGTATCTCGGTGTGGTTTCTGTAAGCGCTGCAATTTCACCCCACAAATCGTCAATTCTTTCGCTATTCGAGCCATTTTTTTCGAAGTCGCTCATCAATTGTCGAATTGAGACAATTTTTTCGGTGTAAATCAATCCGGACTCCGCAAATTCTATGCGTTGAAAAAATTTCTTATCTCCATTTTTTGTTTTTTGTTTGGCTGTTGCCAGTAGAGTTTTTACTTTTTGAAACCATGCTTCGTTATATCCTTGGTGAATAAAAAACCTTGCCTCCTCGCCATGTTGATCGAAGAGGGAACTCCTGGTATTTTCGCACATTTCCCATACTTCACGCATTTCGGTTTTGGCTGGACCGTATAAGCGCGCAAAATAGTCATTAAGTGCAGCTTCTTTATTAAGATTTGGATTCCAGGATAGCTGTGACGCCAAATAATACTGAATACCTTGAGTGGACCAATGCAAAGGATAAGCATCAAAAAATACACCTTTACATTTGTTATCTGCCACAAGTTTAAAGTCCTCAAAAATTTGATTGAACGCAACATCGGGTAGTCCCCAGCGGAATCCTACCGGATTGCCAATGTTTGGACGCCAAAATACCAAGTCGCTCATTTTAGACCAATCGAGATACTCTTTAATTCTAGGCTCATTGTTGTCCAGTTTGCTTTTTCTTCGGAGGTGGAAATTGGCAACAGAAACTACCCCTGCTCTGGGGTCAAGTTTTTCTTTTAGCGGCAGAGGCCTGTTGTTACCGTAGGCGAAATAGAGTACTCTAAAATCTTTTCTATTGGGATATTTTTTTGCCAACGCGTCAATCATTTTGTTGGCAAAGGCTATGTGTCTGTCGGATAAATTTTTGTTTCTATCAGTTACGCTGACTTGGTCGAGTTTTCTGCAATTGTCGCAAGTGCAATGCCCTTGATTGTAGGAGTCGTTTTCATTAACCGAAAAAATGTTGGTGTAGGGGTTTTCCAGCAACATCGATTCTACTTCTTTCAACCAAAGATTTACAACGTTTTCGTTGGTAACACACAATTTTACCGTTCGGGGTTCAATAATGGGTTGACGGTTGCCTTTCTCGTTTAGTGCGAATATTTCCGGATGGGTTTGATTGTATTTTTCCCACCAATCGTTGAAAGGATGCCCCCCGTTGATCATATCCGAGGAGTAGAACATGCGTTGGCGCTGTGTCCAAAGGTCTGTGGCAGCATCATTTTTGTTCCAGCCCGGTCTTGAGGTCATGATTATGCCGGAGCGCCAAGTCATTTGTGGGATGTAGCGAAATTCTTTGGCTGGAATGGAAATGGATTTTGATGAAGGATAGTCTTCGCCTAATTCTCCCGGCCAAAACCAGCGTACGCCTAAATCATCTTGTAAGAAGGTGTAAATCGCGTTTATGGTGCCATAACTCTTTTGAGCATTCGGAAATGTTCTACCCTGAAAAACCACATCGCGAAAACCGAGTTGAAGTTCGTCATTTCCAAAAATAGCGAGGTGTTTGCTGTTGGAGCAGATGACAATCTCCTCTCCCGTGAAACTTGTTTTTATATTGGGAAAGATACTTTTGAATTCATCATGTAACCCAATCCAAACTGCTTTATTAGGGATTGGTTTTGGCGCACCTTTGATGATTACTGGTTTTGCTCCGGAAATTTTCTCCACGTAATTGACTAAGTCGTTTACAGCCGCTTCGGTTCTCGGTGAAATGTCTGAACGCACAATGATAGGCGCTTGAAAAACGCCATTTTCAACCCAGACAAAAGCCTCGGTTTGTGGTTTGTTGTTGTCCTTTTTTCGTGATTTTCTTCTGTTACCGCAAGATGCAGCGGTAATCACAAAAAGGGTAAGGAGGATAAAATGGACTATTTTTCTCATGTAAAAGCGCATCTTATTTTTCGTTGCCAACAGAAATTAATCGGTCGCATTTGGAGAAGATTTGGTCGTATTTGCGTTGGAACAGTGAATCATTAGCAGCTTCTCCTCTGAGCCAGGCTAAAATCGCTCCGACGTAGTTACCACCGCCATAATGCGTGAATGGATAACCACCACCAAATCTCGGATTCAACTCGAGTAGATAGAACTTTCCATCGGCTTCAAAAACATCACAATCGCAGTTGGCGATATGCTTGAGCTCGCGGCCTACTTTGCGTCCAATCTCGTCTATTTGTGGTATGTTGCGCAAGGTTGATTTGTCCGTTTCTCCTGCGCGCATGGCCAGTTTTTCCTTTACATAAACGGCTTTGGTTTCTCCGTTGAAATCGTTGAGGATATCCATGCCATATTCTTTGCCTTGAATTTTTTCCTGAATGAGGATGGCGTTATCAAAATCTTCCTTGCTTGCTTCGGCCAACATGGTTCTGGATAAGCGCATCGTTAACAGCTGGTAAGCCAAATCCAATTCCTCCATGTTGATGGGAAATTCAAGTCCGATGGAAGCGGAACCCCAGCGCGGCTTCACCACCAATGGAAATTTTAAGTCACCTTTCTCGAGTGCTTCCTTGGCCTTGGCGAGTGAGGTGAAGGTCTTTGGGGTTAATACGCCAATTTTATTGGCAAATTCGACGGTTTTCATTTTGTCGAAGCAGATATCAATAACTTCTTCTCTAGACACGAGTACTTTGACCCCAATTTTTTCAAAGTCCGTTTTTCGTGCAGCCAACAAGGGCAATTCCAAATCGTTGAGCGAAATTAAGGCTTGAACATTTTCCTTTTTGCATATGTCTAGAATGAGATCCATATATCCATCAGTGTAGATGGCGGGTACTACAAATTTCTTGTCTGCATCCGCCATCGCGGGAGCTGATAATTGCATATCGGCTGCTAAAATTTGACCCTGTCCTTTGAGTTCTTCTCTGAAAAAGTTGAGTAAATAATTGCGTCTTCCGGCGCAAGTGAATAGGATGTTCATCAGTATTTGTTTTGTAATGAAATGACGTTGATCAATGGTTTGTTTTGTGCTAAATTGTTGAGGTTGGCAATGGCATCATCCAAATGTGGAAACCCGGAATCGACATAGCCCGCACGGTGGGGTGAAAGTATCAAATTGTCTAACTCATGAAATGGGAAATCCTTGGAGGGGAACACTCTTGGATTGGCCGGATTTGGATATTGGTACCAGGTGTCAATTGCTGCTCCGCCGATTTTCTTGTTTTTTAATGCGTCATACAAGTCTGCCTCATGGATGACTTGACCTCTCGAGATGTTGATGAGAATGGCCTCATGGTGCATGGCTTCAAAATAGGTCTTATCAATCAACCCTTTTGTGGATTCTGTCAAAGGTATGCCCAGGAATACAAAGTCCAGGTGTTTTGCCCGTGTCGTAAATTCGTTGATTTCAAATCCTTGGAAATTTGAGCCAAATTCTTGTGGGATTTGTCCGCTTCTTGAAAATATTTCGAACGAGCAGTCAAAGCCACGCAGCATTTTTGCAATCTGTTTTGAAATGGCACCAAAACCAATCATTCCAATTTTTGATCCACTGATTTGTTTGGAAAACGGCGATACCGGATTAGTTTCATTTGGAAAAAGACGATTCCAATTGCCTATGCGCATTTGCCTGTCGTGGTAGCTCAGTTTTTTGGCCGCATCCATCATCATAGCTACGGCGTGTTCGGCAACTACTCCCGCGTTGGAGTGGGAATTACAAACTTTGACTTTGTAGTTCTTCAGCAACTCAAAATCGAGGTTGTCCACTCCGGTCCAAGGTATTTGGGCGAATTGAAGTTGTTTACAAGCCTCGAACAGCGGTGCACTGAAAAACCCTCCCAGCAAAACATCCGCATCTGCGGCATAAGTGATTAACCCACTTTCGTCGTAATTATCCGGAAAAACAAGTTGAACATTTGGATCAAGTCGCTCTTGGATATAACTTACGTCCGAAGGCATCAATTTTTTGGTAATGAGCACTTTAATCATTCGTTCAGAGTTGATTGACAAATTCGATCATGCGCTTGAGTCCTTCATCGAGAACATCATCAGAAACGGCATATGACAGTCTGAAATGGTCGTCCCAGTCTTCGCCGAAAGCAAGTCCGGGTGTTGTCGCAACGCCCGTTTCCTCGATGAGTTTGCTGCAAAAGGTGTTCGAATCCATCCCAGTCTTAGAAATATTGATGAACGCGAAAAATCCGGCATCCGGTCTGACCATGGACAATTTAGGACACTGTTTTACAGCATTTTCAACCTTATCGGCGCGTTGTTTCAATGTGTTATTGTACTCCTCCAAAAAGCTCATGTCCATATCAAAAGCATTCAGGACTGCCTGTTGAATGAAAGTACAAGTATTGGTATTGATGTGCTGCTGTAGTTTCAGTAATTTTCCGGCAAACTGTTTCGGAAAACACAAATAACCCAAGCGCCATCCGGTTATAGCGTGCGATTTGCTGTATCCATTGATGGTGAATACACGATTTACTTCCTCACTTTCCAAAGCGCCAATGCTGTAGAAAGGTGTTCCAGGAAACATGAGCTTTTCGTAGATTTCATCGGAAAAAATATAAAAATCATGTTTTTCCGCTAAGGCAAACAAGCGTTCTAATTCCGGTTGTGAGGAGATGAATCCCGCTGGGTTGTTGGGTGAATTCAACAATATTGCTTTTGTCTTATCGGTTATTTGAGCCTCTATTTCCTCAATGGGTAGACTGAAATCTGTTTTTTTCACGTTGACGATTTTCACTTCAGCACGCGGTTCAGCGATGTAAATTTGAGGAATGAAAGATACAAAGGAAGGATTGATTACAATCACTTCATCGCCCGGTTCGAGTAAGGCAAAGAGACCCATTTGCAGGGCTTGTTTGGCGCCGGGAGTAATCAGGATGTTGTTGGCTTTGGCCGGAATTCCATTTTCTTGTTTCAGTTTTTCCGCCAATTTTTCTCGTAATCCTTGAATCCCCATAGGGCTCGAGTAACCGGATTTCCCTTTTTTTAGAACGTCAATGGTTGCGTCTATCAATTCTTGTGGCACGGGAAAGTCAGGCTCTCCGAGTCCTAGAGATAGGATATCTTTCCCGGCATTCTTGCGCTGATTGGCCGCCTCGGCAAACTTCAACGTTAGTGATTCGCCAATTTCCTTTCTAAATTCCATGTTGTTGTTTTCTGTTTAAGTAAACATCGAGCGGCTCCACGGTTTGCGTTGTACTTGCATTGATATCACTGCCCGCAATTACTTTTTTGATGGTTAGGAAGAGTATTTTTAGATCCAGTAAAAATGATTGGTTGTCCACATAATACAAGTCGTAGTCGAATTTTTGTTCCCAACTAATGGCGTTTCTTCCATTGACCTGAGCCCATCCCGAAATTCCCGGTTTCACATCATGTCTGCGGTTTTGCTCTTTGGTGTAATAGGGCAGATAACGCATTTCCAAGGGGCGTGGTCCAATAAAGGAAACATCGCCTTTCACCACATTGATTAATTGCGGAATTTCGTCTAAAGAACTGCGTCTTAAAAAAGCGCCCAGTTTAGTAATTCGCTCGTTGTTCGGTAGCAGATTACCTTGGGCATCGCGATTGTCGTTCATCGTTTTGAACTTGATGACCTCAATGCGTTTACCATGGAGTCCTGGACGTGGATGAACAAAGAAAACGGCTTTTATGGAGCTCAATTTTAAAGCTACAGCAATGATAATTAGTATCGGTGATAGAACGACCAGTGCCAATAGTGCCACGAGGCGGTCGAGAAAAGATTTGATGTAGGGATACATGGATTATTTGTATTGCATCAAAACGGATTTTAAACCTTGATTTACCGGTATTTGCCACAATATTTTGCACCAATTGTGGTTGCCCTCTATGAAATCAGGTCCATTGGCTGTTACAGCTACATCCCAACCCACGCCGCGGTTTTCCGGACGGTGAAGCGCTATTTTTTTTGTGGTTTCTACAATTTCTTGCCAATGCGGAATTTGATAATTGATCAACTCCACTTGGGTAATTGGGTGTTTGGTTACAGATTCTTTGGTGATATCGCTGTATACTCCGGGTCCAGCGATGCGTCCCGTTTCCAAGTCAATAGGGCAAGCGATATTCCCCGAGGCCAGATTGTCTACGTGACTGTTGACTGAAATTCTCATGCGTGCACCCAAAATGTCAACACCGCCTTGGTTGTTGATCATGGTAATCATGCGCACGGTGTTGAGTCCGGATGGAGAAAGTTTATTGATTTCTGGATGTTGCTGGACAAACGATTCAACCAAATCAAAGCCTTTGCTTGCCATGTATTTACCCAAAGAGTCAAGACTGAATTTTGATGCGTCAAGCACCTCAACATCCCAGCCGCACTGTCCGGTAGAGTCTTTGACAACGATTTTCCCGGAAGCATTATTCAAAACAGCCTGTGCTGCTGCATTGCCCTCTTGAACATCCTGAATGGAACTGAACTCGTGGTTGATGAATGGACCGTATGCGCCGTAGAATTCGAGTTTGTTTTCCAAAATATTTCGTGTCGATTTTGGATTCATGCGCAAATCGAATTCGTATTTCCAACCGGTGCCCACCCACTTTTCACGTTCTTGGGGCGATTTTTCATAAAATTTGAACAAAAAATAATCAATCAAACCAATATTGTACTTGTAAACACATCGAATGGCGTCCATCCAAATAGCGAAGGAAGATTTGCCGGTTTTTTGTTGAACAAACTTCTTGAATTTGTTGAATTTCTCCCAATCCATCTCTTTGAGATAGTACGCGAGGTATTTTGTTCTTTGAAAAAAACTCATGGTATTATTTTTTCGACTTCAAAATTTCTTGACAAAGGTCATCGATGGCGATAAACTCTACATCCGGGTAAGCTGCAACTACTTTTTTAAGCAATTTCTTCAGCATATCGAGACCTTTTCTTCTGTTTTCCGGGTCTATATGCCCTGCGAAATTGACGCGGTGTGAGCTCACGATTGCCGGTCTTTTCCAAAAAAATGCGGCTTGAATCTGCTTGAAGGTGTAATTTACCCAGTCCATGTCGCGGTCAGAAGGTTCAAAAACACAGTTGCGCACGAAGTTTACGTGTGTACCTGTCGAATCAGTTCCGGTTGTATTTTTTTCGTCCTCATACTGTCCGTTTCCTAAATGTCTCTTGTAGGTGCGTGGCTTATCGAGACCAATAACGCCATGGTCAATGGCCACTTGGAATAAACTTTTGTGCAGTCTTTGTGCAGGAGGATTGAATGTGAGTGATCGGTAACCGTACACTTTTTCAAAAACATCTAAACCTTGTATGATGTCTTGTTTGTGTTCTTCAACATCTTTTGGGTCATAGAATGAATAAGTGTGTGTGAAATTCACATCGGGCAAAGATTTATGTCCTGGAATTCCTACGATGCTTTTGTTGTTTAGATTTTGCAGAAGAATTTCATTTTTTTCTCCAAGTAGCGTATTGATGAGGTGTTTGTTGATGTGTGAGGTGCCATGAAATTGCGGTTTGATCAATTTTTCTTCTATCCCTTGTTTCATGAGATTAAATGCGCCTGAATAAGCGTCTGCTTGCTCTACAGCTAATTTTTTATAGGATTCAATTAAGTCTTCAAGAACTAATCTACCTGAACTTAGCGTAGCATCAAAATCAACATTCATGGGCATGGCATTAGGAGAAAAAACAGCGTGGTTTCCGTTTTTGTCCTTAACTGAAGAAAGCGCTTCGAATAGCAACTCATAATCTCTTTTGGTATCCAATGCGTCGATGCGGTCGAAACGCTTTTCAAGTTTAATCCCGTTGATTTTCAAAAGATCTTTCGTTTTTTTGCTGTTTAGCTTAATGTTTCCGTAGTCGTCTACAACGAAAACGAGATACTTTTTGTCGGATTTCCATCCAGATAGATTTTTGATGTGGTTGGTAATAATTTGTTTCATGGTAAAGGTATATTAGAAGACACAATTAACTGATTTGCCATTTGGGGCATTGATCAGCATTCTTTTTGACGTATTCATCCATGCGAATGAATTCAAATTCTTTGAATAGGTTGGATAGTTTTCCCGGTATGTATTTCCTTTTCAACCAGTAGGAACGCATTTTTAGCGAGCGTTTCAATGGTGCTTTCTTCAGGGCTTCAAAATAATAATCCGGGTAGCGCTCCGTATCAATTTCATACGGATGCATGTAATGGATGGCGGTTTGTTTTCCGGTGTATTGGTAAAATAGTTTCTTCAAGAGCCAGTTGGGTAGCACCCTGTAATAACCGCCGCCGCTGAAAGGGATTTCGCGGTTCGCCAACTTGACGGTAGAGATAGGAACTTCTACAATAGATCTTCCGTCTGCCCATTCGATGATGCAAAGTTCTTTGTGGAAGCCCGACCACGAATATGCACCCAGGTTCGCCGGAAGAATGCTGCTGTCGTATTTGAATCCTGCTTTCTGGATAATTTCCAATCCCCAGGCAGTTTTTGGAGTTATTGAAAAGGCAGGAGCTCTATGTCCGGTAATTTCTTGACCACCAATATCTTCTAATAATTTTTTGGCTGAAGATATTTCTTCGAAGGCTTTTTCTGGAGTCATTTTGTCGAAGGTCCAGTGATCAAAACCGTGTACGGCCATCTCATGACCGCGATTCACGATATCTTTAATCAGTTCGGGAAATTTTTGCCCTACTTGTCCAAGTGTGAAAAAGGTGCCTTTGACCTGATGCTCATCCAACAAATCCAAAATTTGCGTTGTACTTGTTACCACACGAGTTGTTTGTTCCATCGGTGTATTGAAATTGTCTCTCATGGAGAGACTGATTCCATCTTCTACATCGACAGTAAAACAAATTGGATGTTTACGCATTTTACTTGATTTTTTGAATTTTATTGTCTCTAACCAAGAAGCATTGGGTTGCAATATCCATCAAGGGTTGGTCGGAATAGCTATCCGTGTATACAGCATCAATTTCCTGAATGCCCTGATTTATCAATAAGTTAACTTTCTCTGCGCGATACATGTTAACAGACAAACCAGCAACTTTTTTGTCTACGTATTTTAATTCTGAACCGAAAACTTTTTCACCGGGAAATAGGGGTTTCACGTAGTCAGAGAAAGAAGCTGTGATTACAATTCGATCATCGGGGTTCGTTTTCAGATATTCAACCTCGTAGATTGTATTCAGTTTTATTTTTTTGGAATAGTTCACAGCATGTTTGTTGATTTCGTCATTGCTGAGTCCTTTCAAATAGAGTGCTACTCCGATTTTTTTGAGGGCTGTATTGTCAATGAATTTCAATTTATAGAGTATCGCAAAACACAAGAGCGTCATCCTTTTTATCAAAAATGGAACTCTATTTTTGGAACCATGTACCGCTACTTCTTTGTAGAATCCGGCTAGCGTATCTTGGTAGGTGAGAGTTTTGTCAAAGTCAAAGACAACCATGTCAAGTGGCTAGTTTTTTAAAAAATCTCTTGATTGACGAGAAGTTTATCGTGAAGTAGATCAAGTAGCTGAATGACCTCCATAAATTGCTGTAAGTGAAGTTGATGAAACTCGCATTTTTCCTGAAGAATAGTTCTTTTAATCCAATTTTTCTCTTTGCGAATGCGATGAAGTCAAAAGGAAAAACCCAGCGGATGAACTGATTTTTTGAATAGTCGTTTTTAGGTTTTGTTGTGCTACTAATGATTGAAAAATCCGCGTAGTGTTTCAATAAATCAGCGCCACAATGTGCGGATAACATAATAGAGCCCCAGATTCTGGGATTCAATTCAATAATGCGCCAAGATTGTGAAGGTTCATCGAACATAAATTCAATCATGGCTAAACCGTTCCAATTCATGGACTTTAAAAGTTCAGTGCCGATTTTTAAGATTTCGGGCTCATAAACGGATTTGGAGAAAACGGTAACACCACCAATGTCCGGAAAGGTGCGTATCCGTTGGTGACAATAGGAACTTATTACTTCGCCATTGACACAGAAAAAGAATGCGCCTGCCACTTGATTTTTTGAGATGATTCTTTCTTGAACGATGTTTTTATCAAAATCAATAGGGCTGAATTTGTCTAAATCTGCAAGTGTGTTCAGGTAGTGTATTCCTACAGAGCCTTGCCCAGATTTTGGCTTAATTAAAACGGGTCTGAATGAAGTACGTAAATTGTTTATGGTTAGCTCATCGTAGGATTTTGGAACTGGAAAATTCCTTGATTCACAATACTTTTGAAATTCTCCCTTGTTGGCGCAAAGATTGAAATATTCTTGTTCTGGAAGTAAATGGTGCAATTGAGTCGGGTGTTCTTCGTTGATGAATCGGATGTAGTGTCTGGTTAAAGTCTCAGCAACTGGGAGGTATACAATCTCTTGGTCTGGAAATTTCTTGAGTATTTCATGTAGGTCTATCTTAAAAGTATCGTAATCAGTATTTCGAAGTAAATGAACTTTTTTACCGTAAATAACGAGCAATTGGAATTTGGTGTCTTTTCCGGCTGCCAAAATGCACGCGTATTTGTATTTCCGTTGCATCATGTTTAGAACGTCGAGACCTTTGCGTGAATCGACGTCAGAAACCAAAACCAAGACTTGTTTATTCATTTTCCGAATTATGCTTTTGTGGCTCTTTCCACAAGAAAATCGACTAAGTCGCCATAAACTTGTTTGGTATCACCTGTTTTCCAAGTGAATGCGAGCGCATTGGCTTTGTGTTGTTCAAGCAGCTCACGATCCTTGAGGTAGGCTTCAATATTCTTGATAAGCGTATCCACATCTTGCTCTTTGTTGTTCATACCCAGTTGATTTTCGTCAATCATTGTGGCCATTTCAGATTGAAGTGAGTTTAATAAGGCCATACCCGCACTCATGTAATTGAAAAATTTGTAGGTAATCGTTTGGGTCAGACTATTCATGTGTTGAATCAATCCCACATCCGCGAAGGAATATTGACGAATCAATTCATCACGTGTCAAATAACCGAGATATTCCAGATTCGGACATCGTTTTTCGTACTCTTTGATTAAGTTTTCACGGTCTTCAGGTCCGAAACCGGTAATGATGAACTTGGTTTTGTTTGGGTGATTTTTATGGAAGTATTCAGCGGCTTTCAGAATTGAAGGTATGTCATAAGAGCTCGCAATACTTCCGGCATAAATCAAACGCAAGATATCTGTGTCGGTTCTTTCAACTTGGTATTTTGCGATGTCAGCCGATATGGAGTCCATGTCAACGGTCAAGAAGAATGGTCTCATTATTTTTTTTCCATCGTGGTAATTTGTCGACCATTTGAGGTACCCGTTTGAAATTGCTGTGATGGAATCTGCTCTTTTAAAAATCGTTTTTACCTTGTTGTAAAATGGGTTGAGAATCACTTTGGCTAAAGGCTTCAGTTTATTGGGAACGTCTTTAATGAAGGAATCCGGCCAAGGGTCGATAATATCTACAACAAAAGGAATTTTGAGTTTTGCGCACCAATCCGAGATTCTATACGATGTAGATAGGGGCGGCATGCTGACAAAAATGATATCCGGTTTTTCGTTTTGTGAATCAAAATTTTGGATGAGTTTTTTTGCAAAATCGTCGTGAGCTACATAGCGCTTAGGCATCATATTGCGTTTGTAGCCCATCGACTTGATAAGCACGAGTTTGTATTTGTCGTGAATATCCAGTTCTTTGGATTCATTGAAACGATGACTTTTTTTCGTGTGTCTAAATGTGCTTGCAAAATGTATGACGTCATGACCTTTTGCATTGGCAGCCAAACCGATGCTGTAAAACCTCGGAGAAATGGGATCGTCGATCGGTGTAGGGTCAAATAAAGAAACCAACCAAATTTTCATAAAATGTTTTATGCTATAAAGTCAGTATTCGTATTACTCGGCTTGATTGAGTGGTTGATAACCACCCTTAACCAAATGTAAATCTTTTCTAAAGAGATTCAAGTCGCTTGTCATCATATCTTCGATGAGCATTTGCAAATCATATTTCGGCTCCCAACCTAGTTTGGTTTTGGCTTTTGTGGGGTCACCAATCAACAAATCCACCTCAGTGGGTCTGAAGTAAATTGGGTCAATGAACAACACATCCTCACCAATTCTGCGGAGCATGTTATCTGCCTTGATTCCAGTGGTTTCTTCAAATTTAATCACATCCACTCCTTCAATCGTTCCTTTCTCGTCAACGCCTTTGCCACTAAAACCGATAGTTACGCCAACTTCTGCAAATGCCATTCGGATAAACTCGCGAACGCGGGTTGTAACTCCGGTTGCAATCACAAAGTCCTCCGGTTTGTCTTGTTGCAAGATTAAATACATGGCTTCTACGTAGTCTTTGGCATGTCCCCAGTCGCGTTGTGCATCGAGGTTACCCATGTAGAATTTGTCTTGTAAGCCCAGCGCAATTTTCGAAACCGCTCTTGTGATTTTACGGGTCACAAAAGTTTCTCCGCGTCGTGGTGATTCATGGTTGAACAAGATGCCATTGCAGGCAAACATGTTGTAGGCCTCGCGGTAATTTTTAGTGATCCAAAAGCCATAAATTTTTGCAGCGCCATAGGGTGATCGTGGATAGAAAGGCGAGTTTTCGTCGTAGATACCGCGTTCGTTCTTGTTTTCCTCCATGCCACCGTAGAGCTCAGAGGTAGAAGCTTGATAGATTCTGGTTTTTTTCTCCAGACCTAAAATTCTTACAGCCTCGAGCAATCTCAAGGTGCCCAATCCATCCACGTTGGCTACGTATTCCGGGGAATCGAAACTCACTTTCACGTGCGACATTGCACCAAGATTGTAAATTTCATCCGGTTGAGACTCTTGTATGATTCGTGTTAGGTTCATGGAGTCGGTGAGATCCCCGTAATGCAATTTTAATCGAATGTCCTCAGCGTGAGGGTCTTGGTACAAATGGTCAATGCGGTCAGTGTTGAACAGGGATGCACGACGCTTGATACCATGCACGATGTACCCTTTTTCGAGGAGAAGTTCTGCCAAATAGGACCCATCTTGTCCCGTGATTCCTGTAATTAAGGCTACTTTTCTTTTTTGATTGCTCATGTTTTGTTGAATTGTGTGCACAACTGCACTGCTAAATTAGTTCAATTTTACTTCTTTGATCGATTCCACGTTTTCGAGGAACCAGTTGTAGGTTGTTTGGATGCCTTGTGCCAACTCGGTCTTATATTTCCATCCGGCATTACCCATTTTTGATACATCCATTAATTTTCTAGGTGTTCCATCTGGTTTTGTTGCATCCCAAATGATTTCTTCTTTATGACCCACAGTTTTTTGAATGGTTTCAGCCAATTCTTTGATGGTTAGGTCAACACCCGTCCCAACATTGTAGAGGTTGTCGGGCAATTTGTTTTCCAAAGCGAATTTTACAGCATCGGCTAAATCATCTACATGCAGAAACTCTCGCATTGGCGTTCCGCTGCCCCAAAGTGTAACCGGTAAATTGCCATTGAGTTTGGCTTCATGAAACTTGCGAATCATTGCGGGCAACACATGAGAGGTTTGTAAGTCAAAATTGTCATAGGGTCCGTAGAGATTGGTTGGCATGAGGCTCACGAAGTCCTTGCCAAATTGTTTGCGTATGGCTTCGCAGGCTTTTACCCCCGAAATTTTTGCTATCGCATACCACTCATTGGTCGGTTCCAACGAATCTGTCAACAGGTAGTCTTCTTTCAAAGGTTGGGGAGCAAACTTTGGATAAATGCAAGATGAGCCTAGGAAAATGAATTTCTCAACACCGTGATTTAGCGCACTATCGATCAAGTTGTTCTGAATCTGCATGTTTTCCATCAGGAATTGGTAGGGGTAGTTGTTGTTGGCCAAAATACCACCTACGCGTGCCGCAGCATCAATCACTACATCGGGTTTTTCAGTGTTGAAAAAGTCGTTTACCGCTTCTTGATTCCGCAAATCCAGTTCTTTACTCGATTTCCCAATTAGATTTTCGTAACCTGCTTTTTCAAGGGCTCTCCATACTGCTGAGCCAACCATGCCTTTGTGTCCGGCGATGTAAAGTTTTAGGTGTTTCATGCTCGCTGTCCTAGTGAATTAATGTTTTGTACAAGCTCTCTGCTTTTTGATAAATTGGCATTTTCTCTAAGGCATTCTGTAAAGTCTTTTTGTAGAATTCTTTTGTTTCATTGGGTAAGCTCGACCCTAATGTGTCTTTAGCTCCAAAAGATTTTTGAGACGCCTCTTCGAATTTGGATTTAATTTGTTCATTGCTCAAACCATAGGTCACACAGTCATTGACTTTTTTGAGCATATCCTGTGGCTCTTGAATAAGTTTTTGGAATGAAATGATTTCCACTTTGTTTTTCAAATTAGAGACACCTTGGTGGTAAAACACGTAGAATTCTGCGACGGATTCCAAGAGTTTTTGGTCAACATTGCCGTTAAATTCTTTTCTGTCGTATGACAGCAGTTTCAAATAGTATGATGTAATTGCATTCATTGGGTCGCGGACCAAAACAAATGTTGGTACTTTCCTATTCAAAGCGATTTTAATTGGCCCTACTGAATGGAAATGGTGAACATAATTTAAGTCTTCAAATACATGGTTGATGAGATTTGCCGCGTAAGTGTTGCCTGAACGAGGGAAACCCGTAATAAATAACTTGGTGTTGTCGTTAAAAAAATGACGGTTTTTCTTCGTAATTCTAGGTTTGCGGTACAAATGGTACCACAACTTGAATCCAATCGGTGTGGCTTTTATGATCTCTATAAATGTATTCATGAATCGGTTATTAGAATGCTTAGATTGGATTGCATTAGTTTGGGAGGCGCATCTCTGTCGTTTTTATTCCTTCGAAATTGAAATTTGATCCTCTATCCTTTATTATTTGATAAAGTTCAATCTCTCGGGCGTAAATACGGTCGAAAATTTTTTTATGTAGTCCACTTTGAAAATAGTCCTCATGGGATTTGTGGCTGCTTGTATTGATTTTTTGAACGCCTTCAAAATTATTTAATTCAACGTGGAGTGCCTGCATGATTTTTTTTAAGTCCTCGTCCAGTCGCTCTGTTAAACCGATGTAATTCACGATAAATGTTTCAGATGAATCTAACAAATAGCTTTTGTTTTTTTTGATGGGTCTTATTAACGACCACAACTTAAAAGGAATGATTTTCGTGCTCAAGACATTGAAATAAATCAGCAAGGCCGTTAAAAAATTGCGTAAACTGTCGGTATATTTGAAGACACTTCCTTTGGTGAGCGGTTTGCCGTTCTTTAGAAAAAAGTAGGCAGATACTACTTTTTCGTAAGGGTGTCTTATGAATACGAACTTGGTGTAGTTGTTGTATTCGTCGTCAAGTTTTTGTTTAATTACTGTCGGAAATGCGTGTTCGTTGAATTTGATTTTTTTAGTTTCGTTTTCGAATCTGTTGGCAACAATCGATTCATCATGCGTACGCAAAAATTTAGAAATCGCGGTAGTTGCAGTTTTTGGATTGGCGATGAATATAAATTTGTGTTTGTGTGAAACTAGCATTATTTGGGCCTTTTAAGAGCGTAGTTTGAAGGATTCGCAGATTTGCAGATATTTCTCTGCCCGGCTATGTGCAGAATCAAATGTTTTGAGCTGGGCAATACCGAAATTCACCAGCCTGTCATAAGTGTCTTTATTCTCCATAACATCTCGAATTTTTTTAGAGGCATCTTCCGCATTTTCTGGTTCAAAGAATAATGCTGCATCTCCACATATTGATTTTGCAAATCCTAGATTGGTTGTCACGATTGGTTTTTTCATCACCATGGCCTCCGGATAGGATGCGGAGAAACACTCTGCCAATGTGGGTAAGAACATTGCATCGCATTCTGCATACAGTGAAGGACAATCTTTGGGTAATACTGGACCTACATTCATGATGAACTTGTGATTGAGCAGTTTTTCTTTAAACTCCTCTTGTTTTAGTGTTAAAATGAACCTCACGTTTGTAATGCCGAGCGCCTCTAATTGTTGAGCTACTTTGGGAATCAATTCCAAATTTTTGTGCGGGTAGTATGAGGTGAGCGTCAAAAATCGAAATTCGTTTCCTATTTTATCCGGAAGTTTATTAGTGACTGTTGTTGGATTGTTGTAAAATTGGTTGTGGGTATTCGTGACCGTGTAAACTTTCTCCGTATTCAGTGCTTTCTTCACCCTGCGATTGACGTCATCGGTTTGTACTACATAGGCAACCGCATCACGTTTGAAATAATAGAAGTGGAACTGTTTTTTGATCCACAACATCATTTTCTTTTTCATGGGTAATTTCCTAACAAAGGGTGATTCGGGATAAATGTAAAGAGGTAGATTGAATCCAATAATTTGCGGTGCTTTTGAATGGTAATAGGTTGGACCTGATGTGGAAATCAATACGTCGGGTTTGATTTTTTCTTCTAAAGGTCGCAACTTTTTTTGAATGGTTTTTACTGTGGAGAATCCTATCACTCCAAAATCAAAGTCGTAAAAAGTGAAATTTGAAGGAAAACTTGATTTATCCAGGGATTTACCCACACCTGAGCCAACAAACACGTGATATTCGTGTTCAGGGAACAATTTACATTCATTGATGAATGAAAGCGCAACCTGAACCGCTCCTCCGAATCGTTGGTGAGATGTATTGATGATGATATTCACCGCGAAGTTGTGATGAAGTCGTAAAATTTTTGGGCAATAGCTTTTTGAGAAAATCTCCTCATTTTAAGCCGGGCTGCCTCACCAAATTTTTTTCTCAGTTCAGCATTTTCTGCTAGTGTGATGAGTCGTTCTTTGAAAAGTTCCTCGTCATTTTCAGGCACCAAATATCCGTTCACACCATCGTCGATGAGATCCGATGGTCCTGCCATACAATCGTATGCTACAACAGCGAGACCTGCTGACATTGCTTCGGCAAGTGCGTTAGGAAAACCCTCGGATGTTGATGTGAACGCAAAAATTTCTGCATTCGCAAGGTAATCCGGAATATTGCGTTGTGGACCGGCAAGTTCAACAGAACTATTCAAATCGTATTCTTTTACCAAGGTTGCTAGTTGTTCCAAAATTTTGTGTCCGGGTGCATTACCACCGACAACTATCAATTTCCAATCCCTAACCGACTCTGATTGATTTCTTGCATTTCTGAAAATCTCAATAAGACGATCACTGTTTTTAGTTTTTATGAGCCGACCTACAGTAAGTATATTTTGGTTCTCGGATTTGCTTAGGTTCAGATGGGGGACAGGGTTTCCGATAATTTTGATGTTTTTATTCCAATTTTGGTAAGCGGCTACGTATGCTGCCTTCTCTGTTTGAGCGATGTAACCTGCTGCTTTTGGATAAAGCTTGTCCCTTAATTTGTTTTGTAGTTTTCCTAAATTTTTATTTGGAGTGCTTCTATCTGATACGAACACCGGGTATTTTGTTTTTGAAAGTGCCAACAAGACTAGGTTGTTCCACATTTCTCCAAAACTCAGCACTGTTTCCGGGTTTATTTGTTTGACTGTTCTTCGGATGTATAGGATAGTCTTCAAAGTATGGTATTGCCTCAGTTTATTATCAAACTCCCAAGCGGGCTTATGTATGCTAACTCTTGAATCAAGTTCAAATGCAATCTCTCTATCTTTACCAATCAGAACAAGATGGATTTCTGTATTTGGATACATTGAAAACTCATTGATTAGCAACGACATGACACGTTCCATGCCACCAATGCCAAGAGAATGAATAATGCAGCAGATTTTCAAATCAGATGCGTTTAATGCCAAAACCAGAAAATACGATCAACCCAAGTGGCTAGGGTAAGTTGTCTTTTAGAAAGTCTATTGTAGCTAAAACCGAGATTGGGATCAATTTTGATGTCTTTTTTTAAACGAATGTGGTTTCCGGCAATCATGTGTTCGGCTGAAAATGAGTGCTGATTCACAATCTTCGCAAAGGCTGGATGAAACTCTTTGAATTTTTCGGGCTTCTGGATGTAATCTTTGTATTTCAATTTTTTGGTTGGTACTCCAATTTTGAATATTGAACAAAGCAGGTTGGTGAGTACCCAATCTACAAGTGTTTTGCTAGTTCGTCTGGCATTGCTGTCTGCTTCAATTCCTTTTTTGATATCCTTTTTCATGGCGTGTTTAGCGGAATTTAGGACACCCTTAAATTCTCTGCACAAATGAATCACCTTTATATTTAAGTTTCCTCTTAGTACGGCAATTCTTTGGGGAGATTTTGAAGAGTCGATTATAACATTGGCCCCAGAAACTTTGTGAATAGCATCGAAAAGTAACTCAGTATTTATTTTGTAAACTTTAAATTCTCGTGTTGGAAAAATAGAGTTCATCAATGTCCTCAAGAAAGTTGCATTACGCTCATATTTGTGCCTTGAGCGTTTATATTGTTTGAAGTCTGATATTCTACTTTTGGACCACAGATCGAAAACCTCCGTCCAAAATTCGCAGGATTTGATTTGTATGTTGCACGAACAATACTCTTCCTCCAAACCATCACGAATTATAAAACTTAATTCACCAACGCTAAAACAATTTTCCCCATTCCCCAAAATAATATCGAGAAGTGTGGAGCCAGAATGACCGTTACCAGCGATGTAAACTACGGTGTAATTCTTTTTATGCATGTTTTATTGATGAGATTTATATGCATTCAGTAGTTGTTCAGAATGCATGAATTTTACTTCAGGCCAACGCTTAATTATTTCATGTAAGAGTTTCTCAAACAAAAGCAAGTTTTTCCTTCTATTCTCCGGATCTATGGCGCCGATAAAGTTGAGTCTATGTGTTGATATGACTGCGGGTTTTTTCCAAAAAAATGCGCTTGCGATTTGACTCAGACAATTTTTCACTTCGAGTTCACCTAATCCTGTTTGGGACGGTTCGAATGAACAATTCCGAACACTATTAAACATTCCCACTTGGTCGAAACCAAATTTTCGCATTTTGTAGGTATGTTTTTGTTGGGTCGAATTACCTTTTGGTTCAACATGATAAATCATGCCTTGCATCCCTTCGATATTGTATTGTTTTGAGTCATTAATTAATTCTTTTGATGCGATAAAATTGTTCGGAATCCATGTGCGAGACTTATATCCAAAAATTTTTTCAAACAATTGTGTTCCGTCTTTTAAGAATGAGGTTTGGTATTCTTTTGGACGTGCGCCAACATAGTCAAGCGCAGCCTGTAATTTTAGATTGTTTGGCGAATAAAAGCCCTTTGGTGTAGACCAGGTTTTAATTTCGAATGCCTTCAACAAATCTTCATTTCCATTCCTGAGTAAATTGAGCCACTCCGGGACGTTTACGTGTTCTCTTCCGTGGAATTGAGGATAAAATACGCCTTGCTCTATCCCTTGTTCCCATAATCCGAATACATTTTCATTTGGATAGTAGGATTTGAGTGTTTCAGTAAAAGGTTCAAAATGGAATTCTTGAAAATGCGTGTCTCTTATTTTTTCGAAGTCAGGATTTCCAACGACGGTGTTAAGCGTAATCGTAGGGTTTTTTCCATCCCCGTCTTTAAATTTTAATAAGGATTGAATTAATAATTCTAAATCTTCCGAGTTTGCAAGTGTATCGAATCTTAGGTAGGAATTTTTGTGATATTCAGTGAATAAAGTTTTGAATTTGTCATAGTTTGTTGCGTTTGTTGTGCGGATTGCGCCCCAGTCGTCACTTTCGAAGACGACAATTTTATTAGTTATTTTATGCCCAACACAATTGTAAAAGTTGTTTTTGATTTTTTTAAACATTATCGCCAACTTATCTGGGAAGTAGTTTACTCAATACTTCCCGTATGGAAATATTTATTGAACCGTCTAACCAAGTTAGAAATGGGAATGCGACCAAAAATATACTCAACAAGTAAATCAATTCCGCTATCTTATAAAAAACAAAAGGAATAATGAATATCAAAGCGATCCAGACGATTTTTTGAAATAAGTTAAATTGAATAGTGTGGTTATTTTCATTCAGTCTTTTTGCAAGAAAGATGACCAAAAAACCCATTACAAATAACTCCCCAATGATGTGGCTTCTAGAGTAGACTGCAAAAATGAAGCTCAAGTAGTTTGCCATAGCCATATTCAGCATGCCTATGTTCAATAATTTGAATTCATAGTCATTGTATTTTGCGGGCAGACCTAGCGAGAACAGAGCGATAATAATGATAAGAATCCCAATTTTGTGAATACCCTCTTCATTTAGCTTTAGGTACCAAACACTTTTTTTCCTTTTCTCGCTAATACCTTCTCTTTTTTCAATCATTTTGGAATTTTTGGAATCCAAAATATACTGTCTTCTAGACGCGCCTAGTTCTGTGGTTTCAACATATTCAACAGCTTTGGAGGCATTAAAACTAAAGCCCAATGAGAGCATGTAGATTGCGAAATATATGCGACTAGGCATCCATTGAAAAAATAGAACTAACCACGCTGGGATGGCCATCAAAAAATAGGAGAAATGTACAAAAGGTGGGATAAACATGAAGATGATGTATCTTATCTTCTTGAAAATATAGTAATGAATTGCACCATAAAATAATATCCAAAGACCTGTCCACGTACGAACTGTATTTATCCCTTCCAGATTTTTCCAAATGACGAATAACGCAAATATTAACAGTAATAATCTACTTCGTTTTGTTTTGGTGATATGTCGGGCAACCAATATGATTGAGGATGAAAAAAAATATCCATATATAAACGAAACAATAACAAAAAACAAACTTGGTGCTTTTAACAAAGGTCCGACTACAAAGGATAACACGTGTATGAACAGGTCTCCTTTTGTCCCATCGATGCGTTGGAATGTAAGGATTTTCCAAGTCGTTTCAAAAAACGTTTCTAGGGTCATGTCCATGTAGGTTACATAGACATTCATCAAATGCCCGTATCCATCATTGGATTCTTCCAGGAATATTACAGAGCCATAAAAAGTTACGAACACGATTAATGCCCATCGTTTGATTTCCATGTGGTTTTTACTCAGTCCAAATAGCAAACTTGCCAGCGGAGAGAAAACGCTGATTATGGCGAAATATAATGTAGCTCTAAACTTCACTGTTCAAAAACTCTAGAAATTTATTTTCCCAAAGTTCAACAACTTTATCCGTTGTGAATCTTCGGGCATTTTTAAGCGCATTTTGAGCGTGAAATTGAATTTTCTCCTCGCTCTGAGCAATTTCTTGTACTTTGTTTACAAGAGTATCCACATCGAAGGGCTTGATTAAAAATGCATCATCCCCATCATTGACAATCCACTTGAGTGCCGGATAGCTATCAAAACAAAACGGCACACAGCCAAATGATTGTGCTTCAATCAAAGTATTTGGAAAACCTTCATACGCTGAGGGCATCATGAATATTTTTGCCCTGGTGTAGTAATCGTTTGGTTTTTGTTTCCCAAAAAATTTAACTCGTGGCAAATTCTTCTCCTTAAGTTGTTTTTCTAAAATCGGTTGATATTCTCCGTATCCTACAATTTCGAAGGTCCAATCGGGAAGTTTGGCATGAAGTTTTTCCCAGAAAGGCACGATAAGATCAGAACGTTTTTGCACATAATTCAATCTTCCTACATGGAGAATAACATTCTCTTTTTTTGATAAATCATCGTGAATCTCGGGTATCGAATTGGGTATCGACGTTACCTTAGACTCATCAAACTCACCTAAAAAGTATTTCATTTCCTCAATGTTTGGAGGGGCGAGCAAGACAAATTTATCGTGATTCTTGAGGATTTTTCTCAAGCTGTTTGCGTGTGCCGTTTTGTGCTTTTTCAGAAGTGCTTGTTGAACAACTTTGAGTTTGCTCAAAAATTTGACTCCTTTAGGCAGCACGGTCTGACCAAAAGATTCCAAATTGCTTACCACGGAGAACAGCGAGTTTCTCAAACAACCTAGGGCCACGAATTTTACTTCTGATTTTGCCCTGACTATGGCCGTTTGGATTCCGTTTTCATAGGGCATCTGATTGATTACAAAATCGGGCTTTAATTCGCGAATCACAGACACAAGGCTTTCTTGATTCTCGAGGTTATTCGGACCACCGGATGATTGGACATGGTGAAGCTTTCCGTATTCCACTCCAATGTGTCCTTCTATTGCGAATGAAAAATAATGGATGTCATGTCCTTTTTTGGTCAATTCCCGACCCAATTTGAATGTCGTGTTCTGCACGCCACCGTTAGTTGGATTGAATGCAGGAGTAAGTACGAAGAGAATTTTGTACATAGTTTAATATCTTAATGAACCTCCGAACTTGCTGTTGTCGAGATTGTTTTTCTTTTTGCCGATCAATTTCAAGAAGAATCTTCTACCCTTGTATTTCATTAAATAAATAGTTCGATTGATTTTGTAGTATTTCGAAAAATAGTGAACTACTTTTTCAATTTGATTGTATTCTGAAATTGAAAGCAAGTTGGAATGACTTGATGACACCCCATTTTTCATCGGGGGTCGCTGACTTATGTTGCAATTCGGATTGTCGGAAAGCTTTTTATGCATAACCTGTAACGTTTCATTGTATTGATGGAAGTACTGCTCGGCTGCGTCATAAAATTGTGCCACCAAAAATTGATTTTCTTCAGGATTTTCAACTTTTATCAGCGTGTTGTACAATTGAGGTCCTATCCCTTCATATTTAGAACCAATTAGGTTTATCCAGCGGATTTGGTTAAGCGTGAGTGAAGGATTGACCGGCTTATTAAAACTATCGAGTGTTGTGTTTCGACGTCCTAACCAATCCGAAAACCGTTGAATTATTTTTTCCGAATCTTTTTCATACGGAACAAAATCAAATACAATGGAAGAGGATTCAATATGTTCTGTGAATGGTTTGAGAAGGCGCAGGGTTTCGTAATCAGTTTCAAACCATTTGAGATAATCATTATTTTTTCCATATTTTGCTCTGTGCTTATACAACGAGAGCGCATGTTCGAAAAAGTTACGCATGTAAATCAAACATCTAATTTCCGTGAAGCCAACTTTGTTACAAGCTTGTTCAAATGCACTCAGTATCACTTTTTCAGAGAACAGCCGTACGATTACTTCATTGGATAGAATTATGGCGTTTAATTGTTCAGTTTGTGCGCTCTGCTTTAATTCTTCCAAATATTTTAGTAAATAATTATCGGCGTCGCGTTCGGCCAATAATTTTGCTAAATGATGACCATTACCAGGGGTAATAATTCCTTTGAGCATGGCCTCATCCCATTTTGAGTCCGGGACAAAATATCCTTCCTGTTTTAGTTTTTCTTTATTCAGAGTTAATGTGCTCTGCAGAAAGGAACTTCCGGTTTTGTTGGTACCTATGTGTACGAATAGCTTCATTAAAAATAAGAACCGTAAGCCTTGAATTCTTCGGTGTAGAATTTCATTAGTTTCGTTTTCAAATCCTCAGGCAGTTCGATTTTCTCAGCCTCTTTTCTGCTAATTGATCGATATTTCTGGATGACTTTTTTATTTTTTACGCCAAAGAAGTTAGCGATCGCGCGCAGGATTAAATGCAACCTTTTATTTTTGACAACGAGCGATTTATTTTTGTGATTCAGTTCGTTTGGAAATTTGTCTTCAACGGACAAGAATTGGGCAACTTTTTTGCCTACGGCTTCTGTGTGCTTTGTTAGTTCTCGCATCCCCAGTACCAATACGTTTTGTTTACCCAAAACTGATTCCCATTCTTGAATGAATTTGCTGTATTGTCCGTGATCCAATGCGAATTTCACGCCCTCTTTGTCTGAATTGCCATTTTGCGCAATTTCGAAAAATTCTTGAATCGACGTACCCGGTTTTAAATATACACCGTTGCGACCGTAGTAATTGAATGCACTTGAGAACCGGTCCAAGGGATTTCTGATCAAAAAAATCACTTTTGCCTCTGGAATATTGCTAATATATTCTAGTGCTGTTTTTTGATAAAAGTTGCACACTGAGCCTTCAAGATAATATTTCTGATTACTACCGAAATCCAAGTACTTGTCCCAAGAAAAATTCTCGTTCATCACTGAGTTCTCGGATGAGTAGTGTTCATAAGATTTGTCGGTGAGTGCAAATGTTTCTTTTTTCGAGGTTCCCTGAATTTCAGGATGCTGAATTAAGTAGTCGAATAGACTTGAACTACCACATTTTTGAAATCCGACGAGGAATAAGTTGGGTTTGTTCATGGTTTTCACTTCCTAATTTTGCTGAGTAACTTGACTTTTGCGTTTTGAGCTTCAATCTTGACCAATTGAAAACCATAGTTTTGTGTCAATTGCATGAGTAGAAAATGGCTAAGCAGGAAGAAGGGCAAATAAATGAGCATATTGACATCAACAAAATCCATATAGTAGAATGCACACCATCCGAATAGAACAGCTATCGGAAGGGCAATGGGCTTTAGTACCTCGAAAAGATTGATTTGCATGAGTTTGTTAAAAGCCAACCAACTCACAATTACAATAAGAAACCTCCCGATGACAACAGACCATGCAAATGCCTCTATTCCGAAAAAGTAACCTAACGGTATGCTGGCAATTTTGAAGAAATTGTTGATTAGACTCAGTCTGAATTTCAATTTTGAATGTCCCAAGCCGAGTATGGCCTTAAATACAATCGCCCGAAGAGGTAACGAAATAGTAGAAAAGGCGAGAATTTGAAAAAACACTATGCTTTGTCGCCATTTTTCACCCAGAAGACCGATGATAATGGTCTCTGATGCGAAAAACATAATGCCAACTAATGTGGTTGTGACTACTATGATAAAGCACATGAACTTAACGAATACCTCTGTAATTCTCTCTTTGTCATTTTGAATCTTACTAAACACCGGAAATACTATCTTCATTAGACTCTTTGTAGAGAATTCGTTGACCAAATTACCTAGGGAACTCGCCCTGTTATAGAGTCCAAGGATTGCAGGTGAGAAAACCTTTCCAACAAATACAGTATCCAATTTTATGAACACTTGCTGCATGAGCGTGTCAATAAAGACGTAGTAAGAAAATGCCAAGAGGCCTTTCAATTCAGACCATGAAAACGCGAACATTGGGACGAAGTTTGAGCCAATCCACAGCAAAATTGTTCCGATTGAGGCTGCGATGATTTGCTGCCAAACCAAACTCCAAACGCCATAGCCATTGTAGGCCATATACAATCCGACAAGTCCCCCGACGATTGAACTTGCGATGTCTCTGAGGGTTAGAGCCTTAATATTGAGCTCTTTGGTTAGT
>JBBIIM010000046.1:0-14006 GCA_037446475.1 Crocinitomicaceae bacterium
GGAATGTTGCAAAATCCGTCCAGCTTCTGAATGTTATTTAATGCTTCTTTTCCAAAATCGCGTGTAATTTCTGCTGCTTTCCAGGGCACAAGTGTTTCATCTTCGCGCACTTTTTCACCTTCGTCGTTGTAGGTTCCCTCCGGATCACTTTTAAAGAAGCCAATTGACTAACAAATAGTTGATTGGCTTTTTTTCCGTTCTTTTGGATTCATCAAAATGCCTTGAAAGCCCATCAAATATCCACTCTCAACAACAAATCCAAAGCGCGGTTGTGTACAATTTGCACGATTCTTTTGTTGATTTCTTTGGTAAACTTATGGTAGTCAGCCAACTCATCGATTGAAAATTGACCGATTACAATGCCGCAAATTTCGCTCTTGAAAGATTGTTCTTTGGTGAAGAGCTGCGTGAGTATTTTTCTACGATCGTCAGGGTTCGTGGTGTTCCAATCCACGTGCAACTTGGATAATTTGTGTTGGATTTGAAGCATCAAGATATCGCTTTGCATTTTGATGACCGGTCGCAATACGCGATTCTGAAACGCCTCAGTGTCGCTCTTTACATGCTGGAGTATTTCCGCTGTCAGTATTGGTCGATTTTTGTTCAAATGATCCATTGCCTTGGTATCAGAGCTGAAGCACTCCTTGTTGTTCAACTTAGGAGCTGGCTATCAATGATGGACTGACTTAAACATTCAACGCGTCAAATGGTTTAATTTTGGCGTTTTAATGCGCTGATTGGTACTATTTCATAACCGATTTACATTCAATTCATGAAGTCCTACAATATTTATCCTATTCAATTTCCATTCAAAAAACCATCGGGTACCTCACGCGGTGTGATGACTGTGAAGAAATCTTGGTTCATTCGATTGAGCGAAAATGACCAAAGCGGTTGGGGTGAATGCTCCATCATCGAAGGTTTGAGTCCGGATTACCGCGATGATGCCTCATACATGGCGCAATTGGAAGCGTTTTTGAAGGCATGGGTTTCGAATGATTTGAATATGCTTGCGTTGGCGAAGCATCCTTCTATTTTATTCGGATTGGAAACTGCATTGTTGGACTTGAAACAAGGAGGAAACCAGCGCCTTTTTCACACGTCTTTCACCCGTGGCAAACAAAAAATTCAAATCAATGGTCTGATTTGGATGGGCACGAAAGATGTTATGCGTCAACAATTGCGTGAGAAGCTCGATGCAGGTTTTAAGTGCGTAAAACTAAAGATCGGTGCTATTGATTGGAGTGATGAATATGAATTGTTGCGCGACTTGCGCAGGGAATTTCCAGCGGAGCAACTCGAAATACGCGTGGATGCCAATGGTGCCTTTTCTTATGAATCGGCACAAGTAATTTTACAACAGCTGGCCACCCTCGACATACATTCGATTGAACAACCCATCGCTCCTGGTCAATGGGAGTTTATGGCCAAATTGTGTCAAAATACGCCCTGCCCAATCGCCTTGGATGAGGAGTTAATCTCCATTCATTATGACCAAGGAAGACGTCATCTGTTGCAAACCATAAAACCCCAATACATCATCCTGAAACCGAGTTTACACGGTGGTTTTTCGGGGAGCAAAAAGTGGATAGAAATAGCTGAAAACCAGGGTGTTGCTTGGTGGATGACCAGCGCTTTGGAATCAAACCTTGGATTGAATGCAATAGCGCAAGTTGCTGCAACCTACGACTTGACATTGCCGCAAGGACTAGGAACAGGTGGACTCTACACCTTCAACATCACTTCCCCCTTGTATTTGGATGGGCAATATTTGGGCTTTGATCCCGAGGGGAAATTTGAATTTGACCTCTGATTTGCAACAGCCATCTTCATCAGCTTAAATCCTTGATCTAAATCAAAGTGTTGCATCAGAGAATCTGGTTACCTTCGCGCCATGCAATTCGAGAATTTCTCACGCAAGGATATTTCTTTTTTTGGTCGATTGGCCAATCTACTGGGTGCCAACCAAGAATCTTTGATACCTCTGATTGATGTGCCTTTCTCTCTGGAAAATTTTGAAAAGCAATTTCAGTCAAGGCAGCCGATGTCGCAAGAGCGCCGAGATACTTTGGTTGAAGTTCTTAAAAAACAATACCAACAAGCGCAGCTGTCTGTTCCTCAGTCCCTTGAGTTATTACTTCAACAAAACTGCTATACTGTGTGCACAGGACATCAGCTCAATTTATTTACGGGACCCCTGTACACGATATACAAAATCGTCCACGTCATCAAACTTGCTGAGCAAATCAACCAAATTCATAAAAATCAGACTGTTGTTCCTGTTTTTTGGATGGCCACTGAGGACCATGATCTGGAGGAAATCAATCATTTTTTTGTAAAAGACAAGAAAATTTCTTGGTCAACTGCTCAAAGCGGTCCGGTAGGGAGGATGAAACTTGAAAATTGGCAGGATTGGCAAACGGATGTGTTGACTATTTTTCCACATCATCAGAAGCAATTGATGCAACTTTTTGAGGTCTATCAAGGAGAGAATTTGGTTCAGGCAACCAGAAGACTCGTGCACCATTTGTTCGTAGACACTCCGCTTCTTATCCTTGACGGAGACGACGCTGATTTGAAAAGACAATTTGCTCCGATCATGCGCAAGGAGATTGAAGATTCCTTCGCACTTTTAGCCTCAGGGGAGTCATCCGAGCTTTTGGAGCGCAAAGGATTGAAGTCACAGGCTTTGGTTCGAGAGGTTAATTTGTTCTATCTCGAGGAGCAATCGAGAAAGAGATTGGAAAAAACAGTGGATGGGATAAAAATCGGGGAGACCCTTTTTTCTGAGGAGACGATACTTAAAACGCTTGATGCACATCCCGAGCGCTTTTCGCCGAATGTCATCTTGCGGCCCTTGTATCAAGAGACTGTGCTGCCCAATTTGTGTTATGTGGGTGGTGCCGGAGAGTTGGCCTATTGGCTACAATTGAAACCGATTTTCCAAGCTGCGCATGTTGATTTTCCGCTCCTCCAGTTGAGATTCTCTGCCCAAATAATGAGTAACAAAGACTATGAAAAGATGCACCGACTTGGTTTCCAATTTACTGATTTCGCTCAGTCCAAGGCGCAGGTACTGAAGCAGCGTCTGTCATCTCTGTCCAGACTGGAAGAAATACAAGGAAACCGAGCGCATATCGTTGATGCTTTGCGCGAAGTGCTTGTCAAGGAAGCCGGACAGATTGACAAGACGCTATTGGCAACGGCTGAGGCACATGTAGTTCGAATTGAAGAGATTTTGAAAAAATTCGATCAAAAAGTGCGCAATGCCGAGCGCAGAAAACATGCCGATATGTTGACAAGAATTGACGAACTTCACGAGCAATTTTTTCCGGAAAACGGCTTGCAAGAGCGCTTTGAGAATTTCATTCCCTATTTTCTCCAAAACTCCGGCAATTTGATTTCGGAATTAATCAGAGGTTTGGACTCAGCATCTCATGAATTTTTAGTAATACGTTGTGATTGAGGTTGATGAACGAATGTGCAATTAAATTTTCAATTTTTTTTCACTACTTTGATTAAGTTTTTTGCGAATCCATATTTTTACAACCTTTTTGTCTTACCACAACACGTAGCTTTTGAGATTTTATTGGGTAATAGTATTTTTCAGCGTTGTTCCTTTTGTCCGTTCACAGCACACTCAGAGTAGCTTTGACGAGGTGGCAGGACATATCATTAACAATCAGTTCGATTCAGCTTATGCAAATTTTATACGCCTGGAAAAGCCGAGTGAAATCAAGATTTTGGCCCCTGTGTTATTCAGATTTGCGGGATACCGAGATTATCAAAACTTCTTGATGGCGTGTAATTTTCCCAGTAGACAGTTGAACAATAATCTCGTACAATTCATTGATCGACATTCGTCAAAACCTCAATCTTATGATGCTGTTGAACTGGGTTATGTGAAATTGCAGGCACATCTCATCGATTTTATTGCCAACGAACTGACGCTCGACGAGTGCATCGATTTTGTGAATCAACTCGACAGCTATTTGTCTAAAATCAAAAAAAAGGATCGAAACTGGGAGCATGCCAAGTTATACGCAGACTGGTTTAAATTGCTTACAGGCGTGATTGAACAAGACACCAACTTGTTGAAATTGGGCTTCAAAAAATCCGATCAAGCGCTTGAATTCAAAGATACGCTGCTCCATTTGCGTTTTGCCTTACTTTCTTCGGATTATTTTGTGCACACCAATCAACTTAAATCATACAATGAATTCATGTTTGAAAAATATGAATTGTCTAAAAAGTGGTCCGAGCCAAGTACCCTGAAATACGCAATCGCAGACCGACTTATCAACGGCTTGAGTTTTGCACAATACGAGGACACGGAGTTCATTGAAAGTATCATCAAAAAGCTTTTTTTCTCTAAAATCTACAAAGACAACAGCTATCCGGTTATCCTTCACTACATTCTTTTTCACTCAGATCAGAAGGATTTGGCCAATAATAGTTTGCTTAAGGATTTGGGATTCAATTCTTTGGAAGCATTCGTTAAGGATGGTTTGGAAAACGTTCTACCGAAACTGAATAATGACGACGCATGTAATTTTCTCTTGCAGGCGAGTCGTCTCATGATTTTGACCGGAAATACCGAATTCGCCTCCCGCTTGATGATTGATCTGTACAATACGACCCGGTCGGTCTATTCAAACGATTTGGTGGAAGCACTTGCCGACTTTAAGACCACCACTATTTCGAAAGAAAAGGAATTTATTCTGGCTCAGCAAAAAGAAAGGAATACACTGTATCTGTTGTTTGGAGGTGTGCTTTTGGTGGGTATTGCACTTTTAACCTACACCACTTACCAGTTGAATCGCAGAAGATTGACACTTTTGTTAAAGGATAAAGAAAACAAATTGCTCTTGGCAGAGAAAGACTTGCTGATGCGCGAAATTCACCACCGTGTAAAAAATAATTTTGAGTTGGTTGGGGCGCTCTTGGATATGCAAAATTCCGAAATTGATCATGTTGAAGCTAAAGAGAAATTGATGGAAGGCCAAGCGAGAATATCGTCATTGTCCCTAATTCATCACAAGTTGTATGAAGGCGAAAACCAAACTGTGGTGGAGGCTGATGCTTACATTCGAGAATTGGTGGACTTGGTATTAGGAGCGGCTAAAGTGAGAGACAGAGTTCAAGTGAAAATTCAAACCAACAACATTTCTCTGGATGTAGATACCATGATTCCCTTGGGTTTGATTTTGAATGAGTTACTGACCAATTCTTACAAGTATGACTTCAAGAAACCTCTGGATTGGACCTTGGAAATTGAGTTGAGTCGTGATCAACCAAAATATTACACTTTTGTGTATCAAACGAAAAATAATGTTGATTTGCATGTGGAAATTCCAAACAGAATCGGTAATTTGGGAACACTGTTGATCAACAGTTTGGTGAAGCAATTGCGGGGCACTATTGAGTCGGAGTTCAAAAATGGGGTGTATTACCGCATTTTGTTCATGGATAAAATTTCGCGTAAGGTTTTTGATTGAGGAAAAGATGGAGAAAATTAGGATAGCAGTTGTTGAAGACGAAGCACTGATTGCAATGCGCTTGTCCTTGGCTTTGGAGTCTTTGGGATATGAAGTCCTTGAGGTGGCCTCATCCTTTACAGAGGGTTTGGAAGTTGTGACTCAAAAGAAGCCTGACCTTATAATTACCGACATTGGTCTTTCAGGCAGAAAAACAGGAATCGATTTGGTGAAAAAAATCAGAGAGTTTTCGGATATTCCCGTTTTGTTTTTGACCTCGGCAGCTGATAAACAAACCATCGACTCAGCGCACGATGCTTCTCCAAACGGCTATCTCATCAAGCCTTTTCGGACTGAAGAACTCTATTCAAGTATTGAACTCGCTCTGAAATCCCGCAAGGAAAAAACCAAAATTCTAGATGCGCCCAAACAGCATTTTGTGAAAACAAAAGTGGGCTTGAAGAAAATCGAAGAATCTGAAATACTCTTTGTGCGCAGCGAACACGTGTATGTGGAAGTGGTCTGTACCGGCTCTAAGGTGTTTACTATTCGAAAGTCGCTGTCTGAATATGTTGATGAATTAGGGTCACAATTTTTGAGAATCCACAAAAGCTATGTGATCAATCTAAGGCATGTTTCCAAAATTACCAGCCAATTCATAAAGATTGGCGAACACGAACTTCCCATTGGCAAAGCCTATAAATCGGCTTTGAAGAATTTTGTCAAAGGTGAATAGCATTCCTTAGCTCAACTTTGTGTGAAATAGGTAAGTTTGCGTTTTAACACCTTAGTATATTCATATGAAGTTTCAGTTGTTGTTATTGTTGGCACTTTTTGCCTACCGCGCTTTGGGTCAGTTGCAATTCGAAGGTCGATTGGAAATTGACTTGAAAGAAGATGAATTCACAGATCACAAGACATTCATGTTTGGCGAAAACGGTTTTGTTATACGCTCCATTGAAAAAAACAGAAGATCGCGATCGCGTTTGATTAAATACGAAAGCTTCAACAATCAGTTGACCTCCAAAAAGGAATTGACATTTTCGATAGATGCAAAACCGAGCATGTCGCATGTGGTCCTCAATACCCAACGACACATCGTTGAGCTGGTCTATCACATGTCGGGTAATGCAAAAATAATTGTTTTCGATGCTGTTGACATGAAGACCAATTCTTACCCTATGGACTTACCTAAAGGATATAAATACGTCACCGCGGATTTTGCAGGAAACTATGCCGTGTTTGTAATGAACGATAAAAGAGCCTTTCACGTCGTTTGCGTGGATGTGTTCACAGGACAATACTTCGTTCGAAAAGTTGAAATTGAAAGTGTTAAAGCCAAAAACATGACTCTGGAATCCATTTCCCCCATAGACAACGGGAGAGAAGTCATTGTAAGCATTGATGCCCTGGACAGAGGAAAGAAAAACAGCGGCAAACGCACAAATAATTATTTGGTTTTTGTGCAATGCGCCACTGGCAATTACAAAGTGGTTGATATCAACCAAAAAATCGAAAACACTTTGCTTTCTGTGTCCGGTGCCAAAACCGAAGATGGAAAATACATTATTGCCGGAACCTACATGACGAAATCACGTGGCGTTGCAGAAGGATTATTTATTTCGGAAATTGATCAAGGCAAGGTGAATTATGTTGAATACACTGGATTTTCTCAATTGAAAGAGTTTACGGCTTATTTGCCCAAGCGCACTCAGGAAAGACTCGAAAAAAGGAAAAAGCGCAGAGAAAGCGCAGGAAAGGAGGTGGTTTATGCTGTGATGGCTGTGAATCACCCGGTGTATGTGACCCAAGATGCCTATTACGTGTTGGCCGAATTTTTTTATCCAACGTACTACACGCAAACCACAACCGGCGCCAACGGTCAGACGATAACCAGAAGGGTTTTCGATGGCTACCAATACACCCATGCATCGTTTGTGAAATACGACAAAGAAGGCAAAATGCAATGGGACAGAACCTTTGAACTCTGGCCGAGCTACAAACCTTTTGTTCCAATTCGGTTCATCTCTTTTGCCAAGTCCTCACAAAAGAACTATTTCTCACTCGTGTATTCATCCCATAGAATCATCGTTTCCAAAGGCGTCCGAGAAGATGGAGTCATTGAGTACAACAGACAGTCAGAGAATATTGAAACGGCCTTCTCAGGTGACATTGCCAAATATTCTTTCGCGGATGTCGATTACTGGTACGACAACTTTTTCATGCTTCACGGTGTACAACGCTTAAAAAACACCTCAGGTGAAACCAAGCGCAAAAGAGACGTTTATTTTGTTTCGAAAGTGCGTTTTTAGGGGCCAAACTTGTTGTCAAAAGAGCGACAGGCTGTTTTTAGGTTGCGCGCTATAAATACTGGATTTACCGGAGAAAAGCTGAGCAAGCAACGTAGTCAGTAAAAAGTAGGGGGCAGCCTCCCAGCCAAAGAGCTCAATTCCCATTACTGCGCACGCCAGAAAGGTTTTCGTTGCGCCTGAAAAAACAGAAATGAAGCCGGTTGCAGCAAGAAATGCCAATGGGAGTGGCACAAAAAGGGCTAGAGCATTACCCAATGTCGCACCTACAAAAAACAATGGCGTTACCTCTCCACCTTTGAAACCAAAGCCTAGTGCGAATGCGGTGAGTAAAAGTTTGGCTATGAAGTCGTAGGGCAAGACAGGATTTTCGAATGACTCTAGGATTGTTGGTATTCCCAAACCCATGTAGCGCGAATCACCCAAAAAAACAAAAATGATAAACAAGACAATACCTCCTAAAAATGGTCGCCAAAATGCTTGGTAGCCTTTGGTTAAGTATTGCGCGAGTTTTGAAAAAATGTAATGCGCTTTGATGTAGAGCAGGGCAGTCAGACCAAAAAGAGCTCCAATGAAAACTGCATTTAGAATCGTTTCAATAGAAAATTCCGGTGCTTCAATGTACTCGTAATGTGTGTGCGGTGCTCCTGTCAAATAACAGATGTAATAGGCAGAGAATGAACTCAAAAATGCTGGAAGAATTGCCATGCGGTTCAGACTTTTACCGCGCAGAATTTCCAAAGCAAAAATTGTCCCGGCCCAAGGTGTACCGAACAGTGAAGCAAATCCTGCACCTACGCCGGCCATGATAAACAGTGATCGATGCTGTTGGTACTTTTTTCCAAAAAAAGCCAAACTGTCCGAGATTACTGCCCCCATCTGCACCGCCGTGCCCTCCCTGCCTGCTGAGGCACCCACCAAATGGGTGAGTAAGGTGCTTAACAATATGAGCGGTGCTTTGATCCAAGGCATCGTACTCGTCGGGGCGAAGTATTCCTGAAAAATCAGATTGCTCCCAAGGTTTGCTCGCACGTTCGATTTGTGGTACATCCAACCAATCAACAACCCAATCACAGGCAACAAGACAATCACCCAAAGATTTTCCTCCCTGAAATCCGTGATGTAATTTAAGGCATAAAGGAACACTGCGGAGGCGAGTCCAACGGGTACACCGACCATCAAACCCAGAGGAAGCCAAATCAGCGTGTTGCGTAAAGCATCTAGAGAAAAGTTTACTTTTTGTTTCACCAATTTCAACAAAAGTGTTGTCTGGGGCAAAGATAAGGTAATTGTGAAGCAGGGTAGCCTCACATTTTTTACAAATCAATCTGACTTATCAAAAAATAACTAATTTCGCGACTTCAAAAATTAGAACGAGTATGGCCGAGTTTTTAGAAAATCCAGAGGTATTGTTGAACAAAGCGAAGGAAAGCAAGACCTTAAAGATGGCTTCTTTTGTGGTTGGTGGTATAGCCGTGCTGGCTGTGATATGGTTTGCCTACAAGCAATTTATTTTCAATCCTGCCAATGAAAAATCGAAGACTGCCTACTGGAGAGCAATGGTGTTTTTGGAGAATGAAGAGTATGACAAGGCTTTGGAAGAATTCCTCGTAGTGGCTAAAAAATACGATGGCAAAATTGGTGGAGAAATTTCTCAATACATGGCTGGTCGCTTGTACATGGAACAAGGTGAATTCAAGACAGCGTTGAGTTATCTTGAAAAAGCGAATGTAGACGATTTGTACCTCGGCACCTTAATTATCGGGTTGCAGGGTGACTGCTACGCGGAATTGAACGACTACAAAAAAGCAGTGAGTCTTTACGAAAAGGCATCCAAGCGCAAGCCCAATGAGTTTACCACTCCTATGTTCTTGATGAAAGCCGCTATGGTTCACGAGATGAAATTGAATAACTTCAAAGAGGCTGAAAAACTTTACAAGAGAATCGAATTGGAATACTTCGATTATTTCCGCAACAACAGCGTAGAGAAATACTTGGAAAGAGCTGCCAACAAAACCAAATAAGATGGCGACAGAACATCACAATTTGTCAGAATACAATAAAGGACTTGTTCCATTCGGTGCCGATTTTAAAGTCGGCATCGTTGTTTCTGAATGGAATGATACCATCACTTTCAATTTGCTGAAAGGTGCCAAAGAAACGCTGTTGGAAAATGGCGTGCGCCCTGATAACATACATATCTATTATGTTCCCGGTACTTTTGAACTGCCTTTGGGTTGTCAGATGGTGTATGAAAATACCTTTTTGGATGGTGTTATCGCAATCGGTTGCGTAATTCAGGGAGAAACGAAGCATTTTGACTTTGTATGTCAGGGTACCACACAAGGAATCATGGACGTAGGTTTGAAATACAACAAGCCGACGATTTTCTGTGTGCTTACGGACAACAACATGCAGCAATCCATTGACCGCTCCGGCGGCAAGCATGGCAATAAAGGCGTTGAATGTGCGGTGGCATTGCTCAAAATGATTGCCTTGGCTAGAAATTTTTAGTCTTTATTTTTGAATAACAAATTTTTGTGGAATGACGTTAATGAAAACAATCTCTGGAATCAGAGGTACGATAGGTGGAAAAATAGATCAGAATTTAACACCAATTGACGTGGTTAAATTTGCCGCTGCCTATGGCACTTGGTTGTCCAAACGCCATGGAGGAAAGTTGCGCGTGGTCATAGGAAGAGATGCGAGAATTTCCGGGGAAATGGTCGCCAATCTTGTGTCCTCGACCCTCGTTGGACTGGGCATCGATGTGTTGGATTTGGGCTTATCCACAACGCCTACGGTTGAATTTGCTGTGCCTCAAGAACAGGCTCACGGGGGTATCATTCTTACCGCATCTCACAATCCTATTCAGTGGAATGCACTCAAATTGCTCAATGAGCGCGGAGAGTTCCTTTCTGCGCAGGATGGTGCTGAGATTCTTGTTCTTGCAGAGTCCGATGAATTCAATTTTGCCGAGGTACACGATTTGGGGAAAATTTCCCGTGACGAAACTTACTTGTTCAAGCATATAACTTCTGTTCTCAATCTGAACTTGGTGGATGTGGAAGCCATTCGCGATGCAAACTTCCGCATCGCAGTAGATGCTGTGAATTCAACGGGCGGAATTGCAGTGCCTCAATTGTTGAAAGCGCTGGGCGTTAAAGAGATTTATGAGTTGCATTGTGACCCAACCGGACATTTTGCGCACAATCCCGAGCCGCTACCCGAGCATCTCACGGAGCTATCGGCTTTGGTTGTAGAAAAGCAGGCACACCTCGGGATTACAGTTGACCCGGATGTCGATCGCTTGGCTTTTGTGAATGAAGATGGAACTATGTTCGGCGAGGAGTATACTTTGGTGGCCGTGGCAGATTACGTATTGCAACACACACCGGGAAGTACTGTTTCGAATTTATCATCCACGCGTGCTTTGCGCGATGTAACCGAAGGGCGCGGCGGTGTTTATACTGCTGCTGCTGTAGGTGAAGTGAATGTGGTTGCTACGATGAAAGAAACCAACGCGGTGATTGGCGGCGAAGGTAATGGTGGGGTGATTTATCCTGAATCCCATTACGGTCGCGATGCCTTGGTAGGTATTGGCTTGTTTTTGACAGCGCTTGCCAGAGCCAAAAAGTCAATGACAGCTTTCAGAGCCACTTTTCCGGAGTATGTAATTTCCAAGAATAAAATCGAGCTGACGCCTGAAACCAATGTGGATGCAGTTTTGGAGGCTCTGAAAGCCAATTATGCGAAGCAGGAAATTGATTTGCGCGACGGGGTGAAGATTTATTTCGAAAAATCATGGGTGCATCTCAGAAAAAGCAACACCGAGCCAATTATCCGCGTGTATTCTGAAGCGCCTACCAAGTCTGAAGCGGATGCCTTGGCTCAGGAAATCATTGATTTTGCCAAGCAAAACGCATGAGAATTGATATTGTAACGGTTTTGCCCAAGTTACTCGAAGGACCTTTCAGTGATTCCATCATGAAGCGGGCCCAGGAAAAAGGACTTGCAGAAATTCATGTGCACAACTTGCGGGACTATTCCACGGCCAAACACAAAAATGTAGATGATTATCAGTACGGCGGTGGTGCGGGCATGGTGATGTCTTGCGAACCCTTGGCCAATTGCATTGATCATCTTAAAACGCAGCGCGACTACGATGAAATCATCTTCATGACGCCTGATGGTCAACTGCTCGAACAGGCGACGAGCAATGAACTTTCTCTGAAGCAAAACTTGCTGATCCTTTGCGGACATTACAAAGGCATCGATGAACGTATCCGGGAACACTATGTCACTCGAGAAATTTCGATTGGCTCCTATGTGCTTTCAGGGGGAGAACTTGCGGCAGCGGTGCTCACAGACAGCATTGTCAGGCTATTGCCGGGCGTGTTGAATGATGAAACTTCTGCGCTGTCAGACAGTTTTCAGGACAATTTGTTGTCTGCTCCAGTTTATACCCGTCCTGCTGATTTCCGCGGGATGAAAGTGCCTGAAATTTTGCTTTCCGGTGATTTGAAAAAAATCGACGAATGGCGCATGGAGCAAGCGCTTGAACGCACCAAGCAGCGCCGTCCCGATTTATTGGACAAATAGTCTTTTTTGTAAGCCTCTTTTTTAAAAATTGTACATTTGCCGTATGCGCCTATTGATTGTACTTTGTGTTTTGTTTGCCTACACAAGCGTGGAGGCTGCTTCTAATTTCGTGGTTCCCAGAAAGTTTCGCGGACGCTACAAATGCGAAATGCCGGCTTATGAAATCAACCACAACGGTGTGCGCACACCTGTTGAGGCTGCCATAGCGATACTTTTGGTTTATAAAACAAAAATCATCTTTCGCATCGGTGAGCGCTCGTTCCCTGCAAATGTGGAGCGCAAAGGTGGTTCCAACAAAAATCCTGAGTTCAAGTGTGATTTCCCCGCACCTTTTCACACGGGTCGCGTGACTTTTAATAAAAAGGGAAAATCTGCCAAAATCGACCTGCCGATTTTTAAGGATTGCGAATTCGTGCGCATCAAATAGCACCGACACTTCCGAACGAAATATTTAATTTTTTCTTCAGCGAGATTCGTTTACATTTGATTCCATGAGATTCATGGGGCCAATCGTCAAATTGTTTTTGCCATTTTTGTTCGGGGTATGCACGGCTACGCTGGTGGAATGGCACTTTCACTATTCTGTGAATTTTGGACTTTTGTTTTCGGCTTTGGTCTTGGTTGTTGCCTTATCAGTTGGTCTCTTGCTGATTAACAAAATGTCGGCTTTGATGGCAGTGTTCACATGGTTTTTACTGGGTTGGAATTTGTTTGTTTTTACCTTGCCTGAACGTTCACCGAAGCATTACTCGCATGTTCAAACAGACACCTATGAAGCGCGTTTTGAGCGCATAAATTTTGCTCCGGAACGCAAAACAAAATTTATCCGCTGTGAATTGCAGGTCATTGCTGCGATTTACGGAAACGTGAAATACCCAACAGAGGGCCGAATTTTGGCTTTTATCGATACTATGATGTGGGACAATTTCCAAACTAAAGATGTTATTTTGGTGAAGTCCATTCCTGAAACCATTAGAAATCAGGGTAATCCGGGAGAATTTAATGCTGTTTTGTATTGGAAAACCAAGGGCATCAGTCAGCAGTGGTTTCTTGGTGAAGGAGATTTGAATGTGTTGCAACGTGCCTCGCGTTCGTTTGATTTTTTTGACGGATTGAGAAAAGCATTTGTGGACCGACTTTCCAAATTTTTGAAAGGCGACACCTTTTCAGTGGCTATGGGCATTTTATTGGGAGACAAAAGTCATCTGAATTTGGAGTTGAAAGATGCGTTTTCCGGAGCAGGGGCTATGCACCTCTTGGCTGTCTCGGGCTTGCATGTTGGGATATTTCTGGTGATGATTCAGGGAATTTTCAGCGTGTTTGGCCGAAGGCTACCGAAATGGTTAAAATTCTCGCTCATTGTTGGAATTCTCTGGCTCTATGCGGGGATTACCGGTTTTTCTCCCTCTGTGAATCGCGCCGTAACCATGTTTTCTTTTGTGGCGTTGGGTTCTGTTTTTGGCAAGCGCTACAACCCTATGGACGGTCTTTTCGCATCCGCCTTGCTACTCTTGGTGCTCAATCCGCTGCTGCTTTTTGATCTTGGTTTTCAACTGTCTTATGCCGCGATGATTGGCATTTTTACGTTTTCGCCAATTCTAGAGCGCGCCGTGCCGAT
>JBBIIM010000046.1:14016-15398 GCA_037446475.1 Crocinitomicaceae bacterium
GCTGAAATTTCTATGGTCCGGAACATGTGTTGCCCTGGCGGCTCAGTTGACTACATTTCCCTTAACGCTGTATTACTTTCATCAGTTTCCGAACTATTTTTTGCTTACCAACCTTGGTTTGATGGTCGTTTCCGGTGTGATTATGGCGCTGGGACTGGGTTTGGTTGTACTTGGCAGTGTTCCTATGCTTGGCGTTCATTTGGCATGGATATTTGGCATTGTTGTGGCAGCTCTTATTGCTTTTGTGCAGTGGATCAGCGAACTGCCGCATGCTTTGACCACAGGATTGCGCCTCGAACTTTGGGAGCTTGCGCTAATTTATGTTGCAATCGGATTGTTTTTATTTGGCTTACACGAAAAACGTAAAGCATTGATATACTTTAATGTGACTCTGACTTTTGTGTGTATTGGCATACAGTCGAGTCGTTATTTTGTTGACAACCAGAGTTCGGAGTTTTACATTTTGAATTTTAACGATCCGGCCATCTTTTGGAAGCGTGGAACACAGGCTGACGTTGTGGTCTTGAGCAACAAACCCGACATTGAAAAGAAAACCGTTTTTCTGAAAAGGAGTCTAGATGTGTATTTCGGCTTGGATACGCGGATGCACCATCTAGAGCGAAAATCGGGTATGTCGCTCAAATTGAATGAAAGTTGTTCTATTTCGGTCAGACCCGCCTTGTTGCAGATTCAGGTCAATGACAGCATGGTGAACTACATTTTTGGCGATTACTTCAATGAAAGCGACTTGATTGCCAATAATCCGATCGTGGCTGGGACTTGGGTGAATACAAATTCGCTCCACGAACTGTATCCCAATGAAAAAGTTTGGTCATTGAAGGAACAAGGAGCGTATGTCCTCAATATTGCGAGATAAGTTAATAGATGTTTACCTCGCGCTCTAAAAGGACTCCAAACTTTTGATGAATATCCTCGATGATTTTCTCAGAGAGTTCAAAAATAGCTCTACCTTGAGCACCGCCACGATTGACCAAAACCAAGGCTTGTTTGTCGTGCACACCGTAGTTTCCAAAATCTTTTCCCTTCCATCCGGCTGTCTCAATCAACCAACCCGCCGGAATCTTCACTGTTTGGTCATCGATGGGGTAGCACGGAGCATTGGCATAAGCACTTCGGATAGATTCATATAGTTCCTTGCTGATGACCGGGTTTTTGAAAAAACTGCCTGCATTGCCAATGTGTTTCGGGTCGGGTAGCTTGCTTGAGCGAATTTCAATTACCGAGTCACTGATGTCTTTGATGCTAGGTTCTTGAATGCCTTTCGACAACAATACCTCACGAATGGCGCCGTATTCTGAGTGGATACGGTGCTTTTTCGTCAATCGGAAAATTACGTGTGTGATGACATATTGGTCCTTGAG
>JBBIIM010000046.1:15408-20932 GCA_037446475.1 Crocinitomicaceae bacterium
CTATAACCGAATTTACAGGCTTCATTGGAAAAATGATGAATTGCACCGCTTGAAATTTCCAAGGCCTCTACTTCGACCAATACGTCTTTGATTTCAACACCGTAGGCGCCGATGTTCTGCATTGGACTCGCTCCCACGCAACCCGGTATCAGCGATAAGTTTTCAATACCGCCCCAACCTTTGTCCACAGCGTGTATCACGAATGAGTGCCAATTTTCGCCTGCACCGACGCGAACGCTTACCGCTTCTTCGTCTTCAGCAATGACATCAATGCCTAGAATTTTATTTTGGAGCACCGTGCCTTCTATGGTTTTCGTGATGAGCATGTTGCTACCGCCACCCAGAACAATCAAGGGACGAAGCGGCGCTTCTTCGATGCATTGTTTTAATGCTTCAACACTGTCAAAAGAGGTGAAATAGGCACATTGTGCAGCAATCCCAAAAGTATTGTAGGCTTGTAAATTAAAATTTTGAAGAAAGTTCATAGGTCGAATTGATCCGTACAAAGTTGTCTATTCCGAGTGGCTCTTCAGCAAATTTATTGGGGAAATGCCACCAAACGCGTGTTGAAAATCACGAAGTTTTGACTTTCAAAAAGAAAATCACATAAAGCAAAAGCAGCAAAATTCCGCCAAAGCGCAGCCAAAAAACCTGGGTGTCATTGATGCGCGCACCCTGCTCTTGGGCTTCAATTTTTAAGACCTCCGGATTGGGTTGGCGGTGTTCATCGTTTTTCGCCTCTCGTTGCTGCCGTTTTTTGATGGAATTGATGTTGAAGAAGCCTTTTTGAAATTTGGGGAAATATTCGCGCATGGATGGAAAAATGTAGCGCCGGGTGTTCATCTTTACGCGAATCTCTCTGTACCTGTCATTGATATCTGCGTTGAATTTGTCGTAATATTTCGCTACGGATATAACGATGAAGGCATCGGTTACACTGACATATTTTTCAAGGAAAATAGCAAACTCATACAGCGCCTCAGCCAAGGCGTAATTCGACCTGAACTCGTACTTGGTTTCGTTGCGCAATGCTGCATCGTAAGTTTCAACTAGAGGAATAAGTTCATTCAAATAAGCTTTTGAACCGCGCTCCAACTTTTTCCAATTAGAGTCGGATAATTCAGGGAAAACCAGTGAATCCTGAAAATGCCATTGGTTGTTGAAAATGAGTAAATCCACCTGGTGGATGCGTTTCCTCAAAGATGCATATCCCTCGGAAGCACCAAAATGCTTGACTTCGTATTCCAGCCAGCGATTGAGTTCCGGAGTGTTTCTTTTGTACGCATAAAGGTATTGAAGCAAATGAAGCTCATCGAGGTTTGAGGGTTGAAGTTTTTTCAAACGCTTTAAAATTTCAAACGCTTCGTCGTGTCTCTCGGTGGTGGCAAGCGCAAAGAAATACAAAACACTATCTGCTTTGTGCCAAGACATTTTTTGCTGCGTCTCGAGATCATTCAAAACAGTGAACATCGAGTCTTTATCAAGACCCATCGGATACTTTTTTACTTGAAAATACGGCCTGAATTCCTGGTGCGGCAGAATCACTTGAGTTTGAGCCCAAACCGCATGATGTAACAAGAAAAGTAGCAAAAAATAACTATTTCGGACTTTCATAGCCGCCTTTAACCAATGCGTAGAAAAGAATATTTACACCCATTTTTAGTGCTTTTTCTCTCACTTCCGGTGGGTTGTTGTGCACGGCTTCATCTTCCCAGCCATCTCCCAAATCCGTTTCGTAGGTGTAAAGCAAAACCATGCGTCCGTTTTCAAAAATCGCAAAAGCCTGAGGCGGTTTGTTGTCGTGTTCGTGAATTTTTGGAAGTCCCTTCGGAAAGCTGTATGGAAAGCTGAAGATTTCGTGGTTGTAAGGCAATTCTACCAGCGTGTTGTTTGGAAACAACTTCTTGATTTCAGGTCTTACAAATTGGTCCATTCCATAATTGTCATCAATGTGCAAAAAGCCGCCGCCGCTAAGGTAGTTTCTTAAATTCTGCACGTCTGAAGGGGAGAAAACCACATTGCCATGGCCCGTCATGTGCACGAAAGGGTAGTTGAACAAGTCTGGTGAACCCACGTCCACATAGGGCGTTTCTGGGTTGATGCGGGTATTTTTGTTTTTATTGGCGTAGGCTGCTAAATTGGGTAAGCTTGTCGGATTGGCGTAATAATCACCACCACCACGGTATTTTAAAACCCCGATTTGATAGGCAAATTGACCGTTATTCTGGCTTTGAACAAGCGAAATTTCCAAGATGAGCAGCGCGGTGAAAAACAAAGAAAATAATTTCATGTTCTGAAAGCGTTTAACAAAGTAACTCCAACCAATCCTGCTGTTTCCGTGCGCAATCGATTGTTGCCCAAAGATACAGATTTCGATTCATGTTGCAAGGCGGTCTCAATTTCACTCGCGGAAAAATCGCCTTCAGGACCAATCAACAGGGTTACTTCGTTGTCCCATGACAGGTCTTTTAATTCGATTCTCTGAAAACCTGAATTGCAATGCGCGATAAAACTTCCGGGATGAGATTTTAGGAATTCTTTGACTTTCTGGGGCTCGTTGAGCAAAGGTTTGTAAGTACGCAAACTTTGTTTTACTGCACTGATAATCACTTTGTCCAAGCGTTCGAAATTCAATTTGCTGCGCTCGGAATTTTCTGAAATCAAGGGCGTAATTCGGTCCACGCCAATTTCTACCGCCTTTTCCAAAAACCATTCAAAGCGGTCGTTGCTTTTGGTCGGACAAATCGCCAGCTGAATCAGTTTTTGAGGCGCATCGTGTTGTGTTTTCTCCAAGATTTTCACCTCACTGCGCTTGTGGTGCGACAGAGTCAACTCGGCTGTAGCGAGTAAACCGCGACCATTAATCAATTCAACATGACTGCCTTCTTTGAGGCGCAGCACTTTACAAGCATGATTCGATTCCACTTCATTTAGAGTGAAATGCTCATGACTGAATTCCAATTTTTCGCAATAAAAACGATGCATGGCGCAAAGGTCTAATTTTTTCAAACGCGGTTGAAAATGACACATAGAAATAGTCCGGTAGGAACAATAGATATTCCTTGCAGTTCGACCCGCTATTTCTCCCTAGATTATACGCTTTCCGTTATATTTGCGCTTTTTCATAATCCTAAACGATGACGTATTTTTTTAAAGTTCAAACTGTTTTTTTACTCTGTTTTTTTAACGTAATTTCATTCGGACTTCAGGCGCAGCAAATCAGCTTTAAGTTGAGCATGCCCAATCCAAACGACCACTATTTTCATGTGGAAATGGAATTGAGTAATTTCAAAGACAAACAACTCAAGGTGAAAATACCTGTTTGGGCGCCAGGTTCTTACATGGTACGCGATTTTTCCAAGCACATCAACCTTGTTCATGCGAAAAATGAAAATGGCAAAGCGTTGAAAATCAAAAAGTCAGATAAGAACACTTGGGTGATTGACACCGACAAGTCCTCAAAAATTACACTTAATTATGAAGTCTATGCCTTCGATTTAACCGTTCGAACCAGTTTTTTGGATCATACCCACGGCTATGTGAATGGCACGAGCGTATTCATGTACCTTGAAGGCTATAAAAATTTGAAAGGCCGTTTGGATGTCATCCCACACCACACTTTCGCAGATGTTGCTACTTCGTTGAAACCTGCGCATGATGGTGTCGCCTCGGATGCCGTAAGAAGTTTTCATTTCGATGATTACGACCAATTGGTTGATTGCCCTATTGAAATTGGTAACCATGAAAAATTCGATTTTATGGCTGCGGGAATCAAACACCGTGTGGTGATTTATGGAGAAGGAAATCACGACATCGAACGCATGAAGGTTGATATGGCGCGTATTTTAAACGCCACAACGGCTGTTTTCGGCAACAATCCAAACGACGATTATTTGTTCATCATCCACAACACAGAAAATGGTGGTGGCGGACTTGAACACATGAATTCAACCACGCTCAATGTGCGCCGATTTTCCTACGACGGTACGCGCTATCTCGGTTTTTTGAGTTTGGTGGCCCACGAATATTTCCATTTGTGGAATGTGAAACGTCTTCGACCCATCGAGCTCGGACCTTTCAACTACGACCAAGAAAACTACACCTCTTTGCTTTGGGTGATGGAGGGTTTTACCTCCTATTATGACGAATTGCTCTTGCGTCGTGCCGATTTTTACACCAAAGACCAATACCTCAGAACGCTTTTTAGCACCATCAATTCCGTTGAAAATCAGCCTGGTAATAAAATTCAGCCCGTTGCTCATGCCAGTTTCGACGCGTGGATTAAGCTTTATCACCCCAATGAAAACAGCAACAATACAACTATTTCATACTATAGCAAAGGTCAACTCATTGGCGCTGTGATGGATGCGATGATTATCGCTTCATCGAAAGGTAAAAAAGGCTTAGACGATTTTATGCGTTCGTTGTATGATAAATATTACGTAAAAGCCAAACGCGGATTCACCGAAGAAGAGTTTAAGAAAGATTTGGAAACATTTTTAGGGAGAAATTTGGATGCTTTTTTTGCAGATTACATCCACGGAACCAAGCCTTTGGATTATGAAAAAGCCTTTGCAGAAATCGGCGTTCAAGTCATCAAACAAGAAAAAACTGAGGCATTTTTTGGTACCTCGCTTTCCGAAAGCAACGGCAAGTTGATCGTTTCGCGCGTGCAAAGCAACAGTGCCGCCGAAAAAGCAGGAATCAGTGCCAAAGACGAAATTATCGCCATCAATGGATTCCGAACCAACCAAAGCGGCTTCAATGAATTTATCGGGCGTATTCAAGTCGGACAAAGTTTTGAAGTGATGATTGCCCGCGATGGAAAAATCATGAATCTCAAAGCGGTTATGGGTGAAATCACCAAGGTGAATTATACCTATCAATTGGATTCTGACCCGGCCAAGGCTGCTTTGGCGGATTATTGGCTGCGCATTCAAATCTGATTTCAAATGAAAAACGTAATTTTTTCCATTTCGACTCTTGTTTTATTCTCTTGTGCCAATGAATCGATTGAGTACAAACCGCTTCCTATCAACCTCGAAGAAGAGGAGGCGCAAATTCTTGATGCTATTGCAGCTACCCAGCAATTGTTGATACAGCATTTAACAGCGCGCGTAGATTCCACAAATTTAGAACCTGCAGTCCGATTTTGTGCAGAAAATGCCCAGCGACTCACGGATTCAATTTCAAACGAATTGGGTTATGCCATCCGACGCATCAGTCCCAAGAATCGCAACACCAGGAATGAAGCTACCAAGAAGGATTGGGAGGTTTTTCGCCATTTTGAAAAATCGAAAGAGTCCGGAACTATGGACAAATCCTATTTTGACGAATTGAACCAAACCTATTATACGCCCATCGTTTTGGGAATGCCGCTGTGTTTAAAATGCCACGGAACGGTAGAAACTCGCGACGCCCAAGCTTACGTAATTATTCAGGAATACTACCCTAGGGATAAAGCAGTGGACTATGCCCTCGGCGATCTTCGCGGACTTTGGAGCGTGCGAAAAAAATGAGATTT
>JBBIIM010000046.1:20957-25144 GCA_037446475.1 Crocinitomicaceae bacterium
ATTTGTCCGACTTTAGAAAAATGTAGTTTTTCAAACCAAAACTAAATTAAGATTATGACAAAAATTGGCTTTTTTACTGTTTTTATGTTGTTGACATTGAGTCAGTTGTCTTTTTCTCAACGCATTTCTGGTAAGTTCAGTGCTTTGCCAGGTGAGAAAATCCGATTGGAAGCATTTCAAGGCTTGAACACTTACTTGGTGAGTGAAACTACGATGGACAAGGACGGGAATTTTTCGCTCAATTTTTCCAAGGTTGATTATGGTATGGGCTATTTGATGTCTGCAGATGAAAAACCATTGTTCGTAATTTTAGCTGCCGAAGACATTGTAATTCACGGCGAAGCACCATCGCACATTGAATCCTTGAAAGTGATACAAGGCAAAGAAAACCAGATTTTTGAGAAATATGCCCAAGAACATCCCAAGCGCGAACAAGCCTTAAGTGCCTGGATTTATTTGGAAAAATTGTATAGAGATGATCCGATGTTTGCAAAGCAAAGTGTTCCTGTGAAGGCGATTGAGACCGAAAAACTGCGCATCCGCAAAGAAGACAAAGATTTCCTGGATAAAATAGACAAGAAAACGTATGTGAGTTGGTTTTTGCCAACGCGAAAATTGGTGAGTTCGGTTTCCACGATTGCCCAGTATCGCACCGAGGAAATTCCTGAAACCATTGCCGCATTCAGAAAAATGGACTACACAGACAATCGCTTGTATCGCAGTGGTTTGCTCAGAGATGCGTTGGAAAGTCATTTTTGGTTGATTGAGAACAGCGGTCGCCCATTGGATTCTGTGTTCATTGAAATGAAAATTTCTATCGACCACATGATTCCCACTCTCGCCAAAGATGAAGCCAAATTGAATGAAATTACAGACTATTTGTTTCATCTCTTGGAAAAACACAGTTTGTATGAGGCCTCTGAGCACCTTGCGTTGAAAGTGCTGACAGAAGTGAGTTGCACTGTCAATGATGACTTGGCCAAGCAATTGGAGACTTACCGTTCGATGAAAAAAGGAAACACAGCTCCTGATCTTACTTTCCCTGAAACTACCTATTATCCGACGCATTTGAAGGTAAAGAAACTCAGCGAAATCAAATCCAATTATACCGTTGTTGTGTTCGCTGCGGGGTGGTGTGAACATTGTCGTCAAGAGATGCCGAAAGTGGCAGGGTTGTACGAAAAATGGCGACAAAACGGTGTTGAAGTCGTGTTGGTCAGCCTAGACGATAACCCGAGTGAATTTGCCAAGTTTGCCGCTCCATTTCCATTTTTGAGCACCACGGATTTTAAGAAGTGGAACAGTAAAATGGCGCAAGAGTATTACATTTTTGGTACTCCTACTTTCTTCCTGCTCGACAAAGACCGCAAAATTGTCTTGCGTCCCAATTCTGTTCAGCAAATCGATGCCTGGGTGGATTGGTATTTGATCGGACAACGATAAATCATGCGTGTCGTTCCGCCTGCTGTATGGCAAATTTTGCAAAATGTTTAAAGGTGTGTTCAACATTTGTAAATAGCATTTTTGTCTGAAAACGCGTAAACTTTTTGTTTCTTTTCAAAGTTTGTTGATAGGTTCTTAGTCTCCATAAAACCGCACTTTTTGCCTCGTTATTACCCTACATCCGTTTTAATTTTTCCATATTTTTTGAATTTGTGTTTTTTTATTCGATTTTTTCTTTGAGCAGTTGAAACTTTAAAGAACCTAAATTTAGTGCTCATGAAAAAGGGAAAATCACTTTTAATCTGTAGCTTGACGCTATGTTGCGGATTATTACAAAATGAAATTTACGCCCAGAATGTGTGGCCAAACAGCGGAAACATCAATGTCGAAAGTGCGACGCTTGGCAATGTTGGTGTTGGCTTGACCAAGCCTGCCTCTATGTTGCACCTACATGGCTTAAGCAGTTACATCGAGCAGTCCAAAGATGGTATGGCAGGAATTAACTACGGGCCCAGTTCGAGGTTACAGTTTACCAATTCAACGCTTGGTTCAACTTTATACCGTGGGTTTGAATTAAGACACAGCGGCTTCGACATGTATTTCAACAATTTAGAAAACCGAGGAAATATTCATATTTCTGCGGTGGGAACACCGACAATGACTTTTCACTCAGAGGCAAAACGCATCTTTGTTGGAGGTATTTTTGGCGCTGGATCTCAACTATCTGCTGATCACTACGCTTCTTATAACATCGGAAGGTCAAATGACAATGGTTTGTATGTTAGAGCGAGACAGGCTCAGCATTATGGTATTCGAATAGAATCTGTTAACGAACAAAATGCACTTGAGGTTATGAGTAGAAATGATGCAAACAACACCTCCACGCGCAACTTCAAAGTTACCGGCGAAGGCTTCGTTTTCGCCCGCCGCTACACCACAACCCTCCAAAACATCCCTGATTACGTATTCGCCCCTACATACAACCTAATGCCGCTCAACGATTTAAGAACTTACCTCAACACCAACCGCCACTTACCCAACATCCCTTCTGCAACCGAAATGGAAGCCGAACCCGTTGACCTCGGCGAACTCACACGCCTACTCCTCGAAAAAATCGAAGAAAGTACTTTATACATTTTGCAACTCGAGGAGCGCATCAAGGCTTTGGAAAATGGGCAATAAATTGTTGATTTGGAACAATAACGCAAGATTTGAAATTTGAGATTGGCAACGCGTGTCAATCTCAAATTTTCAAATTTCGAATGTTGTAGATTGTATCAGGTGTTAAAGAAATAGGTCTATATTTGTATCGTAATGCCAGTTACTGTAATGGCTATTGCGTTAATTTTGAATTGAGTTAAGAAGTTCTACAACCGAGAAAAAGAGATACAATTACTTCACAAGATAGAGTGCCTCTCAAAAGAGACTGCGCAAATGACGTATGTTACAGGTCGCCGTCGAATCGGCAAAACCAATTTGCTTGTTAAAGCCACCGAAAAACAGCAGATGATTTATTTATTCGTTACGAAAAAAAGTGAAGCTCTACTTTGCGATGAGTTTAAAGAAACCATAGAAAACACGTTAAACACCAAGATTTTAGGGTCGTTTTCAAAATTCAGTGACTTATTCGAATACGTATTGGTAATCGCCAAAGAAAGACACCTAACCGTAATTATCGATGAATTTCAGGAATTCTTTACCATAAACGAAGCTGTTTACAGTGAAATGCAAAAGTTATGGGACGTGTATAAGTCCGAATGCAAAATTAATTTAATTCTTTGCGGCTCTGTAAACTCATTGATGACCAAGATTTTTAAGGATAAGAAGGATCCTTTATTTGGAAGAGCAACACAGCGCTTGCATGTTCAAGCCTTTAACATACAAACGCTTAAGGAAATTCTTTATGATTATTCCCCGGATTACAAGCAAGAGGATTTGCTGGCCTTTTATACGTTCACTGGAGGTGTGGCAAAATATGTAGAGCTTTTGGTTCAAAACAGGGCTTTTACAAAACAGGCGATATTGGATGTTCTGTTTTCAGAAAATTCTCTTTTTTTGGATGAGGGAAAAAACGTTTTGATAGATGAATTTGGCAAGGAGTATGGAAATTATTTCTCCATTCTTTCGTTGATTGCCTCAGGAAAAACTGCCAGAGTTGAAATTGAATCGATACTCGAAATGCAAGTTGGCGGGTTTTTAGACCGACTCGAAAATAACTATGGATTGATTACTAAAATCCGTCCAATTTTTTCAAAACCAAGTAGTCGCAAGGTTAAGTATGCCATCAATGACAACTTTTTGCGCTTTTGGTTTCGATTCATTTATAAAAATAGAAGCGCAATAGAAATAAACAACTTGGACTACGTGAAAGAAATCTTTTTAAGAGATTACGAAACTTTTACGGGGACAACACTCGAAAAGTATTTTAAACAACAGCTTGCAGATGAAAAAAAATACAACAATATCGGTTCATACTGGGAGAAAAACAACGAAAGTGAAATTGATATTGTCGCGGTAAACGATCTGAACAAAGCCATTCTGATTGGTGAAGTAAAGTGCAATGCTCAAAAAATAAACCTTGAAATCCTCAAGAAAAAATCGGAAAAACTTTTGACAAACTTCAAGGATTACGAGGTGAGCTACCAAGGGTTCTCAATGGAGAATTTGTGATAATTTAGTACAATGGAACTTGGTAGCATCCCATTAAGTGTGTAAACGCCCTGCTAAAAGTTATTCTAAAAAAG
>JBBIIM010000047.1:0-24742 GCA_037446475.1 Crocinitomicaceae bacterium
AACCCACGTATTACCGTGGGTTTTCGCCTTTGTAGCTTAATAAGTGATCCCGTTTGGATTCGAACCAAAGACCTACTGCTTAGAAGGCAGTTGCTCTATCCAGCTGAGCTACGGGACCGGATACCTAAAAAAAAAGGGGATGACTTTAATCATCCCCTAAGTCGGGGTGGCAGGATTCGAACCTACGACCTCCTGCTCCCAAAGCAGGCGCGATACCGGGCTACGCTACACCCCGAGGAGATTTCCTCTTAAAACTCTTATTTACATTCAGAGCGCTTTCTGAACTTATTTAGCTAAAGCGGGTGCAAATGTATTAACTTTTTTAATTCACAATACATTTACAAAAAAAAAGCGGAGGGAGCGGGATTCGAACCCGCGGAACAGTTACCCGTTCGTCAGTTTAGCAAACTGGTGGTTTCAGCCACTCACCCATCCCTCCGGATGTTTTAGTACTATCAATAATGCTCAAGCGTTCTTGAACAATCGAGGTTCGTCAGTTTAGCATCCGTCAACTGACGGATCAGCCACTCAACCATCCAAATAGTTTTTAAGTCACATCAAAGCTGTTCGAACGTTTTCGACAGCAACAATTGATTACTCTGTCAAATAATCGGAGCGCAAAATTATAAAAATCTCATTTGAAAAGACCGAAATGAAAAATTATTTCAATTCAATATTCAAAGCATAATCACAAGATATTGGGAATCAAAACTTAACCTTAAAATATAAATTCCGATTTGGCTAGATATTTTGATTTCCCGTCAATTTCTCCTTCCAGTAATGTGCATCTAAAAAGTAAATCAATCGGAAAGAGATGCTGTTTACCGGATTGCGCTCAAACATATCTTGAATATTTCCAAAGTAATTCAACTGGGTTAACTCGTTTGAATTAAAAATCGAATTTTTCCAAACAATGTTAACCTCGCTTGCCGGAGCAAAAATCCAGCGATATACCAAATCGATCGTGAAGGCGTTGTAATTGGTATCGTACATGGATGTTTGGTTTTCGTCGAGACCATTGAATTGAACAGAATCCAATCTCCCCCATTCGTTTAGCGTAAAGTATTGATTGTAATCAACTTTTGCCCAATAATGTCTCAAACGAAATGTAAGTCCCATGCGATTGGTCATGGTGTAGCGAAAATCGATTGTTGAGATGGAAGTTAGTTTATCTCGCTCACCAAAAAGTATATTGTCGGGAAAAGGGTTTTCTCCGAAATTTCTGATTGCATATCCTTGCTCATGATTGGTGAACACTTGAGTAAACGAAGCTATGAGGAACATTTTGTGGTTCATCCGCCAACGAGCGCTCAGCAGGTAATCATATTCATTCCAATGGTTGCGTTGCATGAAGTGGGTTTGGTGGGCGTTGATATCAATGGCCAATTCTTTTTGATAATTGCTGGAAATCCAAAAACCATAGCGCACATTGGCAGGCCGGATGAAGCGGTAACCAAAACTTCTCGATTCAAAAAAATCGTTAGATTCGGTTAGATTCGAAGTCAGCATTAATCCATAGGAGTGGAATTTCTTGTCTGTTACTCCAATGGATGTATTCAAAAACGTGGCAATGTAATTGTCGGGATTGTACAGTCGCTGATAACTCAAAGTACCTCGTGCCCAAAACCTATTGAGACGCCAAAAAGGTTTGAATATCGTGTAAGACACCGTGGAACTTGCCGTTCGGGTGTTGTTAACCAAAAGAAAACCGAGCTCATTTTGATCATACGTATCTGCATCCTGTGCATAACGAACATTGTAAACCAATTGCCCGCGCTGTTTTCCAGCCGTAATAGCCATGGCATGTCCGAATACATTTCCTGAATGCACGTAGCGCTGGGATACATTAAAATTCCCGGAAACAAAAAAACGATTGTCTTGCGTATTGAATTTGGAATGCAATGCTGTAAGATTTCCATCTCTCCATGCACCCGATCGCATCACATTGGCATTGGTCAAGGTGATGTAACTGTTGTTCTTGAGATTTTGATCCAAAACAAGCAAGTTGTAATTGGTCAAGGGAGCAGTCATGTATGAACGCTCCTGTCCCAAATCGTTGCCAATCCTCGCGTAAGTTGGTGCAGATAAACCATTAAAAACGCCAATGCCCAGTCCGCTTTTCGTACGACCGGAAATTTTCGAAGCGTTCAGCAATTGCGAACTCGCAGGATTACTTAGGATAAACTCATTGGAATCCAGTTGACCACGAACTTCGTGATAAGCAATGGGCCTACCTCCAACGCGCCTTGAATAGAATAAACCTGACTTATTAAAAAGTTCATTTCCTTCTGTAAAAAACTGCCTGTAATCAATGAATTGAACCTCAAAAGGTGACAAATTCAAAACCTCCGGATCGAATTGCACCTGTCCGAAGTCCGGGATTAATGTCATATCCAAGGTGAAAGCGTCATTTATTCCATATTTGATATCCATACCTCCATTAAAGGAATAACCCCAATCTCGGTTTGTGTTGGCATTTTTTTGATGTTCCGCGTAGAAGGAGGTATAGGGCATTAGTGACAATCGAAAGGGAGGTGAAATATTGGAAATTCCGGTTACATCGCCACACTGAGCCAACTCATTTTCAAAGTCAGGCGTGGAAGGATTCCAGGCTGAAAATTCTCTTACTCGCGAAACATTCCGAAAAACGTTGATGCCCCAATTTTGAATTTCTGTCTTCGGAAAACGGAACGCTGAGTAGGGAATTTTCATTTCCACTGCCCAGTGATCCTCGAAAAAAGCAACATCACTGTGCCATGCCATATCTAAATTTCCCATCCAGGAATTCACAAAAAGCTTCGCATCGTATTGTACACCTAAATTGGAGACACCAAAAGCAAATCCATTTTGGTTGTCGTTGTAAGTATCCAAAATCAGCGTCACATAATCCGTATTGGCGTCGAAACCATCACGCTGGCAAAGCACGTCAGAAATCAACGCCATGTCATCGTAGCATCTTACGTAGAGGTACAAATGAAAGTCATCGTACGCAATCCTGAAATCTGTATACTGGCTGGAAGGTTTTCCTACATTTGGGTTGGTTTGTGTGAATCCGCCGCTAACCTCGGTTTGCAACCAAGATTCCTCGTCCATTTTGCCATCCACTTGAATTCTCTCCTGAATTCGTGACGCCGCAATTATACGCTGAGCACGAAGCAAAAGCGAACCATGTACGAGCAACAAAAAAACCAAAACGAACTTCACAACAGCAATTGGATGAATTAAACAGATTAGCGCGGCAAATATAGCGTTGTACTACAATTTTAACCTACTTTTGGTTTGCGCTACTCAAAAAAAAACATGAATTTTCAAATTTTGTTAAATGCTTTCAGATAATCTGTTAGAAACTCAAAATATTACCCTTTCATACAACGAGCGTCTCATACTGAGCGACATTTCATTTGCAGCAAATTCCGGAAAATGCTTGGCCATATTAGGACAGAGTGGTGCTGGAAAATCTACTTTGCTCAAAATTATGGCCGGACACCTCAATCCGGATTCAGGACGTGTACTTTTTCGAGGCATCCCATTGAAGGACCCACGCGAACAATTGATTAGAGGCCACCAAGAAATTAAACTTGTAAATCAAGATTTCGATTTGGATATGTTTCACAACGTGGAGGAGAATTTAAAAATAAGACTCCCGGGATATGTTGAAAATGTTAGGAATCAGCTGATTGAAGAGATTTTGGATGTTGTCGATTTGGCGAAACATGCAAAACAGCAAGTGAAGTATTTGTCAGGTGGTGAGCAACAGCGTTTGGCCTTGGCCAGAGCCTTGGTCCAAGAACCGGATGTACTCCTCCTCGATGAACCTTTTGTACATTTGGATGCTGGTGTTAGACTACGTATTGAACATTTTGTGAAAACGCGCTTAAAAAGTTGGAACAGCGTCTTGGTACTTGTCACCCACGACGGTAGGGAGGCGATGGCATGGGCTGATGAAATCATCTTCCTCCACGAAGGGAAAATAGTACGTCGTGATAGTCCGCAAGCATTTTATGAGAGCCCGAGCAATAAAAACGAGGCGCTACATTTTGGTCCAATCAACGAAATTCAATTCGGTAGCAAAATCAAGTATTTCAGGCCCCATGCCTATCACATAGTGGATGATTTTGGGATGATGCTCACACTTCAGAATAGAAAATTCTTAGGCACGCACTATGAGAATTGGTTGATTAACCCTCAAAACGAGCATATTCTCCTATATTCGCAAGCCGAATTACCAACACAAATCCGAATCCAACCGCGCTATGTGGGAGAGAAATAAGAATATTTTCAGGGGAATTTTCAAGCTATTCAAAACCAGTTTTACCGAATTCTTCAGGGATAAAAGTTTTATTCACGGTGCTTCCCTGGCTTATTTCACCTTGGTAGCCTTGGTGCCCATACTCTACTTGGCGTATGCGACCATTGGACGCTTCTTGGGACAGGAACGTCTCATTGCCATTATTGCACAAGCCGCCAAGGACCACATCGGTATTGATGATATTGATTGGATGGTTGCGCTGTTGGGCAAGTTGAATGTTGGAGGTGGGAGTCTTACCTTGGAGGTAGCGAGTTTTATCATCTTGGCTTTTTCGGCCTCGGCAATTTTCAATTCCATGCGTGCCAGTTTGAATACGTTTTTTGGCGTTCGCACCTGGGAAATCAAAATGAGTTTTTGGGATCAGGTCAAAGCGCGTTTGAGTTCGTTTTTGATCCTGACCCTTGTGGGCTTCGTCTTTGTTTTGTTCTACTTTTTGGAAACTGCTTTTGTTGCTTTTGGTTCCTCAGTGGTGGGCAATGAAAGCACCGGCATACTCTCTATGTTGTCCACACACGGCGGTTCAATATTGAGCAACAGCATCATTTTTTTCTTTGTGTTCAAATTTCTGCACGATGGGGTTGTTCACTGGCGGATAGCCATTAGAGGTGCAATTTTCACAGGAACGCTCTTGTATATCGGACAATGGCTCATCAAGTACTATTTGACGCACTATTTTTTCGCGGCAGGAGGCGGCGTAGCGGGAACCATTTTCATATTGATGGTTTGGGTATTCTATTCAGCCCAAATCATTTTTCTTGGAGCAAAAGTCACCAAAGTATATGCCGATATGTTGAATATGCCGATTCACCCCAAAAAGAAATTCAAAATCAAGCATGGCTAAAATTATCGCTTTGGATTATGGTGCCAAGCGCACAGGAATTGCTGTAACCGATGATCTGAAAATCATTGCGTCGGGACTTTGCACGGTAGAAACAAGCCAACTCTTGGTGTTTTTGGAGGACTACATAGGTAAAAACAAAGTTGAAGCTTTGGTTTTAGGCTATCCAACGCGATTGGATGGTTCTGATACACACAACACCAAGCCGGTAGAAACCTTGGCCGAAAAACTGCGCAGCAAATTTTCAAATCTTCAAATACACTTGGAAGACGAGCGGTTTACCTCCAAAATGGCGCGTGAGAGCATGCTCCACATGGGCATGAAAAAAAAGGACCGTCAAAAGAAGGAACTACTCGATGAAATCAGTGCCGTATTTATTCTCAGAGATTTTCTGGCACGACAGTAACACAGGTAGCTCAACCCTAATCTTTCTACAACTTGAAAAACCAGCTCACCTGAGGAACAGGGAAGGAATAACTGTTCTTATTCAATTGTCCCGGATTTGGGTGAAAAACAGAAGACTCACGCACTGAGGATCTACCGATGATTCCCGCCAAACTCACTTGCACTGCGCGTGTGTCTTTACGTTGAAAACGAAGAGCGGGCATCACGATCAAATTCTGCGAAGTAGATCGGTATTCCACCGGTTCAGAAATGGTAACAACAGTTGAGCTGTATATGCTTTGTCCATCGTAAGTAGCTGTTTGGTAGTAGCGCTTTTGTTCTCCCAACACCCCCATAATATCAACGATAAAAGTTGTGCGCTCGCCTACGGCAAACATGCCGGAAAGTCCGAAAATGGGTGCAGTGGAAGTACCTGAACCATAAGCCACATTGTCCGGTAATTTCATGTACGAATTGCCCCACTCGTCTTGGATAGCATTGTAGGTGCCCGTTGGAATCATGCGATCTGAACCACCGTCACCAATGTTAAAATAGCCGTAGCCAACAGAAGCAGTTACGTTGTTGAACCGGTCTCCGTAAGTAGCCATTCCCCAATGCAGCCCACCATAGCCTTTGGCTTGATTTAAGTAGCCAGAAGAACCCAAAAGTGTGCCGACACCAAAGTTCAAATTATCATTTGAAGTGGGAATGGTATACTTTAGTGCCAAGGCAATCGGGCTTGCAATCCAAGTGGACATTACGCCTACCGAGAAGTTATTTGCCACAGAAAAATGCACTTCAGGGCCATAAAGATTCAAAACAGCATAATTGTCACCTTTCTTGATGGGGAAAGAATTGGTGGTAAATTGATACCTCGTGGTAAAGATGTTCTCACCCACATAAACACCGCGTTTCACATCTTTTTCATCGACCGGCTTAATACTTCTAATTTGAGATTTAGGTATGTAGATGTTTCCTAGATTCTCGGTCGACATCAAAATTTCGCGACCGTCATCGTTAAGAATATTTCCTATGTACACTGTTCCATCCAATTTGGTTACCGCATATTTCAAATGGGGATCATATCCATTCTGACCATAAACCCGGGTGCTGAGCGCAAAAAACAACACCATCAAAAAGCTGAGATTTCTCATAATCTTCGTTTTATTCGTTTGTACTTTTCAAAAAAACTGATTAGTAATGTGTTGATAAAAGTCTAACAATTACACAACACACGAGCAAATGTAAGTTAATTTTGGCGCCCAATTCACAAACATGATAAAAGGCATATTAATCCCCATCGGTGGGAATGAAGATAAAGGTTATCACAAAGAAGACCGCTACGGTTTGGATTTCATCAGTGAAGGCATACTCTCCAAAGTGGTAAGCGAAAGCGGAGGACCGGAGGCCAAAATTCTGGTGATCACCTCAGCATCGAGTGTTCCGGACGAAGTGGCGGAAAACTACATGGATGCTTTCACGAAATTGGGGTGTACTAACGTTAAAACACTGTATGTCGATTCTCAAGAAATGGCTGAATCCGACGAAGTGATGGGATTGCTTCGCTGGTGTGATTGTTTGATGTACTCCGGAGGAAATCAATCCAAAATCACAGAATTCATGAAGGATACCAAGTTTCATGAATTGCTCATGCACCGCTACAAGAACGAAAATTTCGTGATTGCGGGAACGAGTGCAGGAGCGATGTGCATGTCTGAGGAAATGATTGCCGGCGGCAGCAGCACGGAGTCCTTTTTTAAAGGCGCTGTTTTGATGAAAAAAGGCATGTCCTTGCTTCCCGAATTGATAATTGACACGCATTTCATCCAGCGTGGCCGTTTTGGTCGCGTAGCAGAAGCCGTTGCGCGCTTCCCGAAACTTTGGGGTGTGGGCTTGGCCGAGGATACAGGTTTCATTATCCGCGAAGGACACAAAGCCGAAGTTATTGGTTCGGGGATGATTATTCTGTTTGATGCCCACGCCTTGACGCACAACCTCATCAATCAACTCAAAGACGGTACCCCGTTGACCATGACGAATTTAATTACTCATGTACTCTCTGCTGGAGACTACATTGACCTGAAAACCAAAGAAATACGTGTACTTCCTGCTGTGCGCAGTTTATTGGTGAACGACTAATTATTCGGAGTCAAACACAATTGACAAAAATGCTTTCATCCCAACTTTGAGAGCCTCCTCATCGGGATTGAAACGGCTGTTGTGTAAGCCAAAGTTTTCACTGGTACCTGGTCTTTTTACGCCGATTCTGAAAAAAGTGGCCGGTACTTTTTGGGAATAATAGCTGAAATCTTCCGCTGTCATTCGAATATTCAGATCTACGATTTTGTCTTCGGCAAGAACTTTTTTCACGGCTCGTCTGGCAACTTGTGTTGTGGCTGCATCATTCACCAGAAAGGGATAGCCAATTTCAATATTCAAATCTGCATGTGCTCCGTGGGATTCACAAGTTTTGTGGACCAATGCCATGAGCAAGCGGTGGGCTTCTGCACGCCACGATTCGTTCATGGTTCGGAAGGTTCCTTTGAGTTCGACTTTGGCCGGAATGATGTTGGTTGCCCCTAATCCGGAAATGTATCCAAACGACAACACACTTGGCACGGTTGGATCGGCATGTCTTCCCACGATGGATTGTGCCTCTACCACGATCTGGGAAGCAATGTAAATCGGATCAATGGTGGTATGGGGAAGTGCGGCATGCCCTCCCTTGCCATGAATCGTCAAATAAATTTCATCACACGAGGCCATATACGGTCCGGAGCGAAAACCAACGTATCCTGTTTCCAAATCCGGGAAAACGTGCAAGCCATACATAGATGCCACTTTTGGATTTTCAAGGGCACCCGCTTGAATCATCATGGATGCACCACCGGGCAGTTTTTCCTCACCCAACTGAAAAATGAGCTTCACGCGCTTGTTGAGTTTGTCTCGGTTTTGGGCAATAACGCGTGCCACACCCATCAAGATTGAAGCATGCATGTCATGACCACAAGCGTGCATCACACCTTCATTTTTCGATGCAAAATCCAGAGCTGTCTCCTCTTGAATGGGCAAAGCATCAATATCGGCGCGGAGTGCAATGCAAAAGTCATTTACACCAGGATTTTCAGGTTCAATCACAGCCACCAAGCCTGTTTCACAAAAGCGTTCAAAACGAATTTCAGACAATTCACGCTCAATAAAACCCGCGGTTTCAAACTCCTGAAATGACAATTCCGGATTTTGATGTATGTTTCTTCTCCAATCCACTACACGACTAAACTGTGCCTCTACTGCGCTGTGAATCCAATCCATTGTGTTGTATCTTTTTATTCATGCAAAAGTAGTGAAAGGGAGGGAAGCAAGGTCAAATCGTAAAAATGGATTCTTAGAGCAAAAGTCATAGAAATCACTCCTCCCGATATCCGATCAACTTGGGCAATGCGTCTCCCTCTTCATTGGCGGGTTCGGTGCTTGGTTTTTCCTCCTCGCTGGCAGGAAGCGGAGCCTCAACTTTGGTTGTGTCGAGCGGGGGAACACGCGTAGGGATGGGAATCAATCTCGCATCGCGCTTCATGAAACGGCGTTGGTTGTAGGGTCGGAAAGCATCGAGGGTGTATTGGGCCAATTGGAAATCGTGCCAACCGGAGAAAGACTCCTGATAATAAACACCCACACCTTGGGTAAACAAGCCCAGGTTGTGTTGTTGGATTACCGTAAATTGATTGGATCGGTTGAATACATTTACCCTAAAAGTACCCGATCGATTCAATTTGTATTCGATATTCACGTCACCGATAAGCGGATTGGTACCTTGCATGCTGGCTCCGTTGCGCATTTGACTCACGCCAAAACTACCGGTAACCAAAAGTCGATCTTCCAAAAAAGAAGAAGCGAAGCCCAACTCATAGGTGGATTGGTTGGATAGTTCATCGTCGCTCATGCGCACGCGGAGGTCATAGTTACCTGAGATTTGTCCGAGCACTGCATTGATTTGATTGGCAAGCAATTCGTTGAGCGCATTGGATCCACGTGTATTGGCGGCAGTTTGAGAGCCGCGAATGGGTTGAAATTGTCGCATGAGCAACAGTGAGAAAAACTGCCGGGTCAATTCGTCATCATCGGCACGGACGCGGTTGATGGCCACTTTTCCTGCATCCGTGGCTCTTGGTGCTTCAATGTCATATTCCAAAACGGGTTGAGACAGGCGGTCTTTGAGCACCAAATAGCAGTAAATCTGATCGCGGGCATTGGTGCGCATTTCTGCTTCCCGGTCATAAAGCGCTGAAATGTCCTGAATATTGGCCTCCACGAGGTAGTAGGTTCGTACATTCAACGTAGCTTCATAGGGGTCGCCCATCCATTTCACCGTAGAACCGGGTTCGATTTTAAACAGTTTTTTTACCACGCCCAGTGCGAAATTGTACTCTCCTTCATCCACCTCAAAAGTGCCGGTCATCGAAACATCGTTGAGCTCGTCAAGCGTAATACGGAATTTGCCTCGACCGTTGGCAGCAATTTCATCTCCTGTGCGGTCGTCGAAAATGATTCTCAATTTGGCATCAGGAGTGGCTTCGATGTTTAAGTTCAAACGCACACCCGTAAAGTCAATTTTCTTCTCAGTTTGAAGCAGGCTCGAATCGATGTTGTTGATAAAAACCACGAACTCATCTTCCCCAATATCACCACGACCATACATCGGGAAATTGATTTGCGTACCGCGTTCACTACGCACATTGGCCGTTATTTCCACCAAATCCGGCGTACCAAATATGTTTACGTTTCCGGTTACATAGCCGCGTCCGAAAAAAACATCACCCTCTACGAAGGGCGTATTCAGTGCCATGAAACGGTCCAAGCGAGCCGGCACATTCGGATTTTGCGGGTCGCGCTTGATACCGTCTCGCGTCAAGTCCATGAACACGTTGTAGTTCCATTTTCGGAAATTATCATGAAAAATCGAAGCAGACAAGAGCGCTGCATTGTTTTCCTGATCCCTGATCGGCATGTTTACAATGCTCAATCCGTAGCTGGTGATGTTTATCGGACCTTGAATCTTGTATGTTGTGCCCAAAACTCCGATTTTCGATTGACCATTGAACAAATCCAATTTTCCGGAAATCAAAGGTTTTTCACTGGAGCCTTTGATGAACAAATTCCCTTCCAAGGTACCTTGAATGTTGGAGGCCACGTCTTCATCCACAAAGGCATTGGCAAATGAAATGTCCATCGTGGCGAAGTTCAGCACAAAATCCAAGACATCCGGTTGACGCACGCCCAAACGATTTTGGGCAAAAGTATAATTGCCGTGGAAGGTATTGGTTTTGGTTTTGGAAATCTTTTCGTTGTACAATTTGCCGTCCACGTGAATGTTATTCTTAACGTCGTCATAGCTCGACTCGATGTCAATATTACCTATGTAGTTCTCGTTCAAACTTAAGTCGTCAACACTCAGAGAACCGTTAACCAAAATATTGGATAGGATGTTGTGCAATTCAAAATTGCCACTGATCGAGCCGGATAACTCAAAGTCATTGACATACAATTTATTGAAAATGTCAATATCAAATTCTGAGATATGAACCACAAGCGCATCGTTGACGTCGCTCGAAATGAATCCATCCGCCGACAAATATTGTAAACCGTTGACAAGCATGAGGTCTTTCACCTCGATGCGGACGTCTTTGAAATTGATGGTTGGAGTAATGTCTGTTCCTTCAAACAATTCCAAAGCCCAAAGTTCCGATTCCAGGTAGAAGTTGGTTTTTCGTAATTCTATATCGATGTTATTCTTGGCGTGAACCCTGGTCAGCCAATTGACTTCTCCGCCTTCGTAGAGTTCCTCACCCCATGTCAAAGTACTCAAAAACGCGGAATTGGTGCCGTTTGAAACGAGCGCAATGTTGCCAAAATACAAGCTGTCGTTGTAATCAAAGCGGTTCACATTGTAAGTTGCATGAATTCCCGAGCTGTCGATTTTGTTGATTAACTTGATGCCCGTAAAAACCTTGTCCGTGTATTTTACGCGATTGGAGGTAAAGGCGAAGTCGTATTTTTCCAATTTCCCATTGAGACTGCCTTTCAGCAAAGTGCCGGGCTCCAAGGTAAGATCAGGTACCAAGACGTGTAGTAAATCATTGATGTTTAGGAATGTAAACTCAAAACTTGCAAAATCGCGGTATTGAAATGCATCATCAATATCAGGTACAATCAGCGGCAAGATGAGCGCCATTTCGTGCTGTGCAGCTTTAGCAATTTGACCAAAATCCAACACGCCTTCCACGCGGCCTTTCAACACGTCGGAATTGAGCACCAAGACATCCGCGGGTCCTGAACGGTCAATGGCCAATTGTAGGGCATCGAAGGTGTAGGAAGTTGTATCGCTCTTTATCGTAAGTCTTTCACTCTGCACTTGACCCGCAATCGACTGGCTGTCAAAACCTTTAGTATTCACATGAATAGCACCATGTGCAAAAATGCCTTGCAGTGCGGTAAGCCCTATTTTCTCAAAGTTCACATGCTCTATGGACAATAATCCCTGAATTTCCTCACGCGCATCATAGCGTACCATACCTTCGAACTCGCACTTGGCGTGTGGATCGAGAATGGAGATTTTGCCACTGAAATCATTTACGGTAACCACAGCATTTTTCACTGCGAAATTGGTGTAGAGATAACCGTTCAAGTCGATGTAATCAAATTTTCCGACCACTTGATCAAATTTCATGTTGGTATCCGAAATGCCTCGGCCTTTGAAATTCACGATGCCACTCGTTAGCCCCAGAATCGACTCACCCGAAATTTTTGTCAAATCGAGATGGGTCATGGCGATTCCTTCACCCAATGGTTGATAGTTGAGCAAACCCTTTTCATCGTTGTAAAACGCGATACCCTCTCTGGCGCTGATGTTGCCGAGACCGGAAACAATATTTTCCACCGCCACATTAAATCGATTGGGAGTCCCTTTGATGCCCGCCTTATACATCTGAACGAGTGCTGCCTCGCGCAAAATGCGTTGTGTGTGCTCATCCGTCGGGAATGGAATATACGTCTCCAATGCATCCTTTGAGGTAGGCAAGCGAAAACGCTGTAAATCGCGGTAACTCGTTTGTAGAAAAGCAATGCGCTGTTCCGGAATCGGATAGCTATCCAAGCGAAAATCAGGAAGTTCAAAGTTCCCACGCAATATGGTTTCCCTTCCGGTTTCGAGATACAAATCATTGATTTTTAGATTATAAACATGATCTTTTACCCGACCTGAGAGATAAACCTCTTGATTCATCCCCCATAAATCTTCGGCGAAATAAGCCACGTCTTCCATGGACGCGATGGTTTTATCGAGTCGAATATCCATGTAAACACTGTCTTCGAAGTAGTTGTAATTGTCCCAAGTACCTGTTCTAAAAACTAAAGAAGGAATCCGAATGTCCGACTTTTGCGTTTCAATTCTACCGTTTTTGATTTTCAACAAATCTGATTTCAAGTCGAAATAGCCGGAGAATTTGTCCAACACAAATCCCGATTTTTCTCGTGCACTCATTTGTGCTATTTTCCCAATGAAATGCTCGTCTTGAATGGTCAAATCTTCAATGAATAGGTTGATTTTGCGCAAATCGAGCTTGTTGAAATTGATACCATTTTCATAATCGGCTCGGTATTCCAAAATGTATTTGAAGTCGATGTCGTTAAGATTAAGATGACTCAAATGTATCTTCGGACCCGGACCCTTTTTGGGTTTCGAAGGTGTGTCGGATGCAAAGTAATCCTCGATAAAAACATAATTAAACTCCTCTTGACCGAGCTTTTTAATCAGGTAAATTTTTCCATCAGAAATTGCGGCATTGTCCAGTTTAATTTCATCGAAAGACCAATTGAACGCATGGATATCCAATTCAATTTGACCCAAGTAAGCCAAGGTGTCTCGGTCTAAATCTTCCAAATAAATACCGCTCACATACACATGGTCAAAGAAAGCGATGTCCACCTTATCAATGCGCACGACGGTTTTCAATTCCTTAGATAGCCAAGAAGATGCCTGCTGCGCCAAAAAAGTCTGGAAAGCCGGAAAGCGAACACTGAAGCTCAAAATGATAAAAACCAACAAGGCTATTTCAAGCGCAATGAAAAGGGTTTTGTAGCCTATTTTAAGTAATTTCGCCATCCAAATTCAAAAGTACTAAATCTGTTGAAAACGCGCGACATCTACATCTTGGCCATTGAGTCTTCCTGCGATGACACGTCTGCGGCAGTGGTCAAAAACGATACCGTTTTGTCAAATATTGTGGCCTCTCAAAAGATTCATGAATTGTATGGCGGTGTAGTACCAGAATTGGCCTCTCGAGCGCACCAACAACATATCGTTTTGGTAGTTCAACAAGCCTTAGAACAAGCAAAAATTGACAAAAAAAACTTGGATGCCATCGCGTTCACACAAGGTCCGGGCTTGGTGGGCAGCCTGATTGTGGGCGCTTCATTTGCTAAAGCCATGGCGCTAGCGTTAAACATTCCGCTCATAGGTGTAAACCACATGGAGGCGCATGTCTTGGCACATTTGATCCAAGATGACACGCCTAATCCCAGTTTCCCGTTTTTGTGTTTGACCATTTCGGGTGGACACACGCAAATCGTGAAGGTGACCCATCCGCGAAAAATGGAAGTGCTGGGACAAACCATTGATGATGCAGCAGGTGAAGCTTTTGATAAAACGGCAAAAATTCTCGGACTGCCCTATCCCGGCGGGCCCTTGATTGACAAACATGCAAAATTGGGGAATCCAAAGGCGTTTCAGTTTGCAAAACCGAGAATAGCAGAATTGGACTACAGCTTCAGCGGTTTGAAAACCAGTATTTTATACACCCTTCAAAAATTGCAAAAAGATCAGCCCAATTTCATTGCAACTAACCTCAACGACATTTGTGCATCCGTGCAAGCAAGCATTAGCGAAATTTTGTTCGACAAATTAATTATAGCCGCAGAGCAGCACAATATCCAAGAAATTTGCATTGCAGGTGGTGTGTCGGCCAATTCTCACATCAGAAGCGAATTGCAACGAATTGGATCGCAAAAAGGCTGGAAAACGTATATCCCAAAATTTGAATATTGCACCGACAATGCTGCGATGATCGGCATAACGGCCTATTATCAATTTCTCCAACAAGAATTTGTCAATCAAGATGTGAGTCCTTTGGCACGCATGCCCATTGGCAGCAAATAAACTTCAAACCGTGCAAACACAGCAACAAAATTTCAGAATCCAAATCTATGTGTTGAGCATTGGATTTGTGTTGTTTGCATTGAAGCTAGTGGCCTATGAAATGACTAATTCAGTCGCTGTTTTATCTGATGCATTGGAAGGCATCATCAATATCGTGACGGGTTCTTTTGGTTTATATGCCTTATATTTAGCCACTTTGCCGCGCGATGAAAACCACCCCTATGGTCATGGTAAAGCTGAATTTGTGACCGCCGGTTTGGAGGGCCTGCTCATTGGTCTTGCAGGAATGATCATCGCCTACGAAGGCGTGCATGGACTATTCCACCGCAGGGAATTGATGCGCCTCGACTTGGGCATTGTGTTGATTACCATTGCAGGCGTAGTGAATTTCATTGTGGGTTGGTATGCAGCCAGAAAGGGAAAAGCGAACAACTCCTTGGCTTTGGAATCAACCGGAAAACATTTGATGTCCGACGCTTACACCACCATCGGAATCACAATCGCGCTGATTATCATTGACTTAACAGGATTTGTTTGGCTTGACGCCATCGTATCGATTTTGCTTGCCCTGCTTTTGATGTGGATGGGCTATACTATCGTAAGGAAATCGTTGAGTGGCATGATGGACGAAGCAGATGAGAAACTCGTGACTGAAATAGAGGCCATTCTTGAAAAAAACAAAAAACTTGAATGGCAGCGTTTCAAAGGGATTCGCGTGATGCAAAGCGGTAGCACCATTCACATTGATGGATTTGTTTACCTCCCACCCGAATTGACCGTTAAAGAGGCCGACCAACATCTCAAAGACATTCACGAACTCATGGTTTTGCATTTTGGCGACACCACGGAAACAGCGTTTGTGGTTAGGGCGGGATAGGATGGCGGTTGGCGGTTGGCGATTGGCGATTGGCGGTTGGCGGTTAGCACAAATATTTCCCATTCTCACTACTTTTCCTTAAGTTCGCCGAATCAACTTTGATTTCAGAAAATATGAAACTTAGGAATGTCTCAACTTTTATTGCGTTTCTAGCTATTAACACATTGTTAACTAATTGTTTATGGGGGGGGTAAACAGCCCTTCAATTGTTGAAATGCAGTCATCGTGTAACGACATACAAGCCTTTTTCATACCCTCCAAATTCTACTCTGCACCCGGGGAAGAAGTAACATTCACCAACCAAAGCAGTGGCTATCATCATTGTTCGTGGTATATGAATAATGTGTTAGTTTCTACCTCAGTTCATTGGAGCTACACTTTTTCGGCAGATGGTCATTATGATGTGCGCTTGGAAGTAAAAGATGAAAATGAAACCTGTACAATGGTTTATGTAACAGTAAACTACCTGCAAAATACAAATGATCCTGCTGTTTTCAATCCAATCGCTCCGCTCTGCCAAAACATCAATTTCTCTCTCCCAACCACCTCCACCAACGGCATTTCAGGCTCGTGGTCGCCAACGTTTTCTTCAGCTAATTTAGGGAGTACGCTCTACACATTTACACCAAACTCTCCTTGCTCTCCCACAACTACAATGAGCATCACAATCATCCCTTGCGGTGATTGCGACAACACCTCTGGAACTCAGCTTTCAGGCATAATTGGTGATGATTTAGCCCCTAATCAAGAGTATAGAATTGTTGGTGATATTGAGATCCAAGGTACCGTTAATTTTCAGTCATGTGTAATCGCTATTGACCCAAATGTAAGTATTACAGTTCCTGAAAACCAAAATTTGATTATTTCCGAAAGTCATTTATACGGTTGTTATCGTATGTGGAATGGAATTGATGTGAGACCTAATGGTTCATTAAAAATTCAAGCCTCTCTTATCGAAGATGCAAAAACTGCTGTGAATATGTTTGCTCTAGATAATGCTGTCAGTGGTTGGCGTTTGAAAGTTGAAGAAAGCATTTTTAACAAAAACCAAGTAGGTATCAAAATCAATGGTTACCCCTTTAACAACAGCAATGAAGTATTTGATATTTCAACAGTCGCGTTCACATGTAGAGAAATCTCACCAGACCCAAATTTCTGGCCTACATTGTCAGATTTTATTACGCCAAACCCTGCCGCCAACGCTTACAATTTTGAAGACCCTCTAATTGATCCAAGTGTTTATCCACCACTTGAACCACTCTACATATTGATTCAAAACGGTTTAGATCTTGGCTTTGTGATTCCTTATGGCATTTGGTTAAACAACGTCGGTAATACTTTAAATCCAAATGCTACAGCCGTTTTCAATTCTTTTCATGTAGGTAGCGATGAAGATAACTTGCCATGGGTTTTTGACAAAATGGCACGTGGAATTTATGCATTGAAGAGTAATGTGCAGGTGAGCCGACCTACTATTTTTCAATCGCATCAAGAACTGGCGAAAGTGAGCTATGGTATTTACGCGGAATCATTTATTCAAACTACCGGAACACAAATTTTATACAATCCATTTGACGGAATTATTCAAGTTGGGGCATCACAAGATGCAGTTCAATTCTACAATGTTTCATGTGCTGTTTATGTGGATGACTATACGCACCTCGATGTTCAGAAATGTCGCATCAGAAGCAAACGAACAAACGCTGGTTACTTATCTCACTTAGGTTTAAACGGTGTGCGTTACAAAACTCCTAAAGCAGCACAATTTGTTGTAAAAGACAATCAGTTTCACAATATCAAAGACGGTGTGTTTGCTCTTATTGGTCATCCGATTATAGGAACCAAAATCAATCTAAATATATCTGACAACACTTTCTCGCGCATATTGCCTAATGCTACAGGTGTAATTTCAAGCACGGCAATTCAAGTTTCTTCTGTTTCTCCTTCAAGTGTTTTTTACCCTAATCCCTTTCGAATAGAAAACAACTCGATTACAGGATCTAGGAGGGGAATTTATTTAGCTAATTTAGATGTTGCCGGAATTCATATCGAACGCAATGCCATAACCCTAGAAGAATATATTGGCACTGCATGGGACGCTAAAGCACGCTTCTTTGGTATTAATCTCCGAACGGTGAGTTCATCAAATTCTCAAATCTACGAAAACGATATTGAAGGTTTTAATACCGTAAACACACAAGCCCGCGGTATTTGGATGGACAATTCAACCCAAATCAATGTGCTTTGCAACAACACCAAATACATCGGTGCTGGTTTGTATTTTTATGGAAATTGCCAATCTCGCGTACTCCAAAACAACATGCTTATGAACCGCTACGGGCTGTGGCTCGATGGACAAGGATACATCGGACAACAAGGCAACGCAAACAGCGCCGCTGGAAACACTTGGAGTGGCTCGGGCGCAACAGCTTGGACACCTTATCAAGCATACCAACAACCACCAACAACAGCTTACAGGATTAAGACGTATGTGAGTCAAGGAAGTTATGCTGATTTATCGAAAATGTTTGTACTGCCTATACCTGCGAGTAATCCGGACAACTCTTGGGCTTCAGAGAATGATTTGTTAATTCCTTTTTCAACATTATCCTCGTATCAATCCATATTCACTACTCCAGTATTAGGCAACTCAGATTTATGTGACGTTGGTCCTCCTGTGGGAGATGACCCTGCAGGCGTAGACGCACCAAACGGAATCGCAGATTTTGATAAATTTTTATTGGCTTTAGAAAAAGATGCAGAAATTAGTTCGTCTAATACAGATGAACCAAGTGAGGTGATTAGGGAGCAACTTACCTATGATTACCTTTACAAAAACCCAGACATCCGAGATTCTAGCGTCGTTTTAGACAGCTTCTATGTCACGAGGGAATTTGAAAATGTCGGCATATTGCGAGAAATGAACCAAAAACTGGATGAAAAACTCTTAGATGATGCGGAGGCGCTACGTAACCAAGTCATTCCGAATAACTTGGTTGAATTGGCTTACAGAGAAGTACTTGATTTGCAACTCAAATACGAACGTGGATTATTTTCTGAGGAAGACAGTACCGAACTTCACATGTGGGCAGAAAGCTGTTTCTATGTGTATGGAAAAGCAGTGCCAATTGCTCAAACTTTGTATAATCTGATATACAGCACTACTATCTTTTTTTCCGAAGATTGTCCAGAATTTTTACCTCGAAGTGTCTCTCTGAATACTACTTCTGAAAAATCGTTAGATGTTTTACTCTATCCCAACCCAAACAGCAATATACTTTATGCAAAAACTAATGAAGAAAATGTTCATGATGCGAATTGTGTTATTCGAACTATTGATGGAAAGTTAATTTATAGTGGTAGTTTTCATTTCAAGAGAGGGCTTAATTTAAGTAATTTAGGATTGGACTCTGGTGTTTATACAGTTGAATTGTCCTTTGAAGAAAGAGATGAATACATTATCAAGAAACTAGTGTTTACGAAGTAATGTCACGTTTAAGCAAAGTTTTTGTATCTATCGTATTGTTTTGTGTTTTGCCCCCTTTATCGGCAAATTCACAGATATTCGAGGATTGCCAACAAGTTATCCCCCCCTTTTCATGGGGTGGGATTGATGTGGATCATGTTTACTTACAGAATGTAGGTTTAAGTAATGCCTCAACTATTGAACTTTGCTTTGGCTCAAATTTGTTTGTAAACAACCCTTTAATTCGACTAGGTAATGCATCAACTGATTCGGATATCTATAACTTCGATTACCTTCTTCTTTTCTCTAAACCTATAACTTCTTTGGACTTCATAATAGTGCAAGGTGGTAAGGAGGACTTTAAATTCTCCACGGAATGCGCTAATATAAATATTGTCTTGCTATTTGGCTGTAATGCAGAAGTTTACGGAGACTCTATTTATTTGGGAAACCCTATTGATAACTTTGGGCAAGGCAATGGATGGTTCAGACTCAATTTTAACAATCCAATTAGAGAATTTTTTATTCGTGGTGGTGGTTTAGCAAATGGCTCAGGCTTCAAAATCTGCGCAAATTCCCTCAACCAAGCCCCGCTCTGGGCTGGTGTTCATGGGTCTGAGGTGGTGTGTGGTCTGGGTAGTTTAATCTTTGAGCGCTATGGTTGGTTGGCTGGGCCTTATACTTACACCTACACCATCAATGGAGGCACTCCACAAACTTTTGTCACCAATGAACCTTTAGCAGAAATACCACTTTCGGAGCTTTTTGGAGGAGAGCCACCGCCAGGGCAATACACTATTGAGCTCACAGAAATCAAAGATGGCAGCGGTTGGCCGGTGGCTTTGTCGTGCAATACCTCACACATTTTTGAAGTAGCACAACAGCCTGTGGCTCAATTCATAGCCTCGCCAAGTAGCGGGGTTGCGCCTTTAGAGGTCATGCTCCAAAACCAAAGCAGCAACGCCACAAATTATGAGTGGTTTATCAATGAAAGCGGGGGTTTCGACTCCGCTCAGCCTCCCACTTCAATTGCCGAAAATCCAGTGCTTACTCTTAACGACACAGGTGTTTATGAAATCACGCTTGTCGCCAGCAACGACCTTGGCTGTGCAGATACCACCGTGCAAACCGTGCATGTTTTGGAGCAGTTGCAAGTGGTTATACCGAATGTCTTTACCCCAAACAACGATGGCATCAACGACTGGTTTGGGATAACGAGCAATGTGGAAGCGGATGCCTCAATCGTAATTCTTAACCGCTGGGGGAACGTGGTGTTTGAAAAGGAGTTTGTGACCACGCCGAATGTGTTTGAACCGCTGTGGGATGGCACTTCGATAGGCTTAGTGACCACCCCAGGCTCGGGAGAAGCGGCAGATGGGGTGTATTTTTATAGGCTCGTAATGAACCATAGTAATTTGAGTGAATTATTCACAGGTAGTATTTCAGTCCGAAGATAAATTGGTTATTTCAAAAAAATAACAGTACTTGGTAACATGATAGTTCCGCGACATATTCTCTCCAACATCTACAAAAACCCTGACATCAGAGATTCTAGTGTTGTATTAGACAGCTTCTACATTACAAGGCTTGATGAAAACGTTGGCAAGCTCCGTGAACTGAACCAAAAACTAGACGAAAAACTACTAGATGATGCTGAAGCTTTGCGAAATCAAGTTATTCCTAACAACCTCGTGGAACAGGCATACAGAGAAGTACTTGATTTACAACTAAAATACAAGCGAGGCTTATTTACAGAAGCTGATAGCTCTGAGCTTCACCTTTGGGCAGAAAGTTGTTTTTATGTGTATGGAAAAGCAGTGCCAATTGCTCAATCTTTGTATAATCTCATTTATAGCACAACTATTTTTTTCCCTGAAGATTGTCCCGATTACCTGCCTAAGAGTGTTTCAATGAACGTAGACACTCACGCGAATATCGAAGTAGTGCTATACCCTAATCCAACCAGCGGGATATTATACGCTCATTGTAATTTCGAGGATGTAAATATTTCAGAATGTAAAATTCGAGGAATTGATGGCAAACTAATCTATTCTGGAAACTTTCACTTTTCCAGAGGATTAGATTTGATTAAGCTGGGATTATCATACGGCGTTTATAACATTGAGTTGAATTTTATTGATTCAAACTTAAAAATATTTAAAAAATTCATATATCTCCATGATTAGATGAGGTTAATTATCTTAATAACAATAATATTGAGACTCGAATGTGTGGTTTTATCACAAATTGAAAATTGTGATAGAGTAATTCCGCCGTTCACTTATAGCAATATTGATGTAAATCACAATGTTAATAATCATGTCAAAATTATCGAAAACTGGGGGGCAACCAATATGTGCTTAAATAGTACATTTTTTATCAGCGACGATATACCTATGATACATTTAGGAAGTCCACTCCCTTTAAGTGAACAATTTTGGAATCCTTTTGAGTATATTATTCACTTTTCACAGCCGATAGTCTACTTTGAGTTTATTTTGATTCGAGGAGGTCATGGAATAGATACAATTGACATGGGTGCTGAGAATTTTGTGTTTGAAAGTCATTGCAGTGATTTGAATTTATCATCAATTTTTTCATGTAATTCATTAATTATTAATGATACGATTTTTCTTGGAGTTCCAATAAACACTTTCGGCGAAGGTTCTGGTGTGTATTCCATATTGTTAGACAATCCTGTTTATGAAATAAAAATTTCAGGAAAAGGTGGTGGTTTTGGTTCCTTACTTCAACTTTGCGCAAACTCTCTCAACCAAGCCCCGCTCTGGGCTGGTGTTCATGGGTCTGAGGTGGTGTGTGGTCTGGGTAGTTTAATCTTTGAGCGCTATGGTTGGTTGGCTGGGCCTTATACTTACACCTACACCATCAATGGAGGCACTCCACAAACTTTTGTCACCAATGAACCTTTAGCAGAAATACCACTTTCGGAGCTTTTTGGAGGAGAGCCACCGCCAGGGCAATACACTATTGAGCTCACAGAAATCATGGATGGCAGCGGTTGGCCGGTGGCTCTGTCGTGCAATACCTCACACACTTTTGAGGTAGCGCAACAGCCTGTGGCTCAATTCACTGCTTCGCCAAGTAGCGGGGTAACTCCTTTAGATGTTACGCTCCAAAATCAAAGCAGCAATGCAACAAGTTATGCGTGGTTCGTCAATGAAATCGGGGGCTTCGACTCCGCTCAGCCACCCGCCTCAACTGCCGAAAATCCAGTGCTTACCTTAAATGAAACAGGTGTTTATGAAATCACGCTTGTCGCCTTCAACGATTTGGGTTGTTCGGACACCACCGTGCAAACCGTGCATGTTTTGGAGCAGTTGCAAGTTGTTATTCCGAACGTTTTTACACCGAACAATGATGGTGTGAATGATTGGTTTGGGATAACGAGCAATGTGGAAGCGGATGCCTCAATCGTAATTCTTAACCGCTGGGGGAACGTGGTGTTTGAAAAGGAGTTTGTGACCACGCCGAATGTGTTTGAACCGCTGTGGGATGGCACTTCGACAGGCTCAGTGACCACCCCAGGCTCGGGAGAAGCAGTAGATGGGGTTTATTTTTATCGGGTAAGAGTTGGGGACGAGGAATGGAGTGAATCATTTTCAGGCCATATAACATTGAAAAAATAGAAAAAATGAATTGGTCTAAAACTTACTGTATCTTGAACCGGACATTAGCGAAAAAGTTGTTAAGCCTTGCTTTATGTTGCGTTTATGGGCAGTTCGTGTTGTCGTTCAATATCAACGAAATCCAACCATTTTGTATATCATATTCAGGCGAATCTGCCGAAATAGATGAAGAAACCGCTCTTCGTTTGGTTGAGGGATTAGAACAAGTTGCAGACGCTGCTATGCAAAGTCAGCAAGATGCACCCTCAGAAATTATCAAAGAACAATTGACTTACGACCATTTGTTTTATGATGAAGCCTTGCGCGATTCTGTAACTGTACTACAAGACTTTTACTACGATAAAATCGATGAAAACATTGGCAAGCTCCGCGACCTCGAGGAAAAAATTGAGCAACACGATTTGATAAGCGCCGAGGTCTTACGCAATCAGATCATTGCCGAAAACATCATTGAACAAGCAAGTAAAGAAGTACTCAGTTTGTACTTAAAACATGAACAAGGGCTTTTTGACACAAACGACAGCTTAGAGTTGCTAATGTGGGCGCACAGTTGTTACAATCTTTATGGCAAAGCTGTTTTAATGGCTCAAGTATTACACAATTCGATGAACAACATCTCTTTGCTATTTGATGAGGACTGTCCAGAGAGTTTACCAAGATCCGCATTGTTGACCAATAATCGAGAAATCATCCTCGAATTGTTCCCGAACCCCAATAGTGATATATTGTACATTCACTCCAATAAAGAACAAATCAAAGACGCCTCGATTCAGATAGTAGATTTAGATGGTAAGATTATTTTGCAAAGTGAAATTAATTTTGAACATGGAATTTCTTTGGCCAATATTGCATTATCTTCAGGGGTTTATATAATTGAGATAACCTTTGAGTATAATAACATTATAGAAAATCAAAGAAAAAAATTGGTTTATTTGCGATGAGAAAATTTGCCTCAATAGTCAGTTTAATGAGTTTGGGGCTTTGGTCTCAACCCTCATTTGCTCAAGACTTTAATTGCAATCCAACAATTCCACCAATATTTTTACCACACCTTACTGTTACAGATTCTTTTTCTGAGAACATTGGGTTGAGTTTTGGTGAAAATTTAGAATTGTGTATAGGTTCGGGGTATAATTTATTTGTTCCTTATGTTTATCTGGGTATTCCCGAGATTCCAACAGGCACTTTTTGGTATCCTTTTGAATACAAACTTATATTTTCTAAACCAATTTTACAAGTTGAATTTATTTTACTTGTTGGCCTAACTGCCTATCCTGATATTGACTACGGAGCAGAGAATTTTGTGATAGATGCACCAAGCTGCAATTTACAAATCACTGACATCTTCTCTTGCTATACGTTGATTGAAGGTGACACCATTTACCTAGGTGTAGGAAACACAGGTTATGGCTGGTTTTCTGTAACTTTTGATGAGCCTGTGCTCGAGTTCACCATCAGCGGCAAGGGAGGCGGCAATGGTTCTGGTTTCCAAATCTGCTCCAACTCCATCCAAGTTGCGCCCTTGTGGGCGAGTATTATCGCACCCGATCAAGTTTGCGCCCAAGACAGTATTTTGTTCACTGCCTACGAGGGTGAGCCAAACACCAATCCACCGCCTTATACGTTCAGCTACACGCTCAATGGTGTGGCGCAAACAGTCACAACAACGGGGTTAAACGATAGCGTGCGGGTGCTTACGCCAACTACCCCTGGCACTTACACCTACGAGTTGCTTTCTGTAACTGATGCCAACGGAAACAGTGTAAACATGAGTTGCAACAACACAAGAACAGTTGTAGTAGAGCCGCCGCCAATGGCACAGTTCACAGCAAGTCCAACAAGTGGTTTTGCGCCATTGGAAGTCAACTTGCAAAACCAAAGCAGCAACGCCACAAGTTATGCGTGGTTCGTCAATCCAACCGGGGGCTTCGACTCCGCTCAGCCACCCGCCTCAACTGCCGAAAATCCAGTGCTTACCTTAAATGAAACAGGTGTTTATGAAATCACGCT
>JBBIIM010000048.1:0-23868 GCA_037446475.1 Crocinitomicaceae bacterium
TCCTCTCCAATGCGTGTGAACTTGTTGGGACTTTCTTGCTTCCATCATCTTCAAATCGCTGTCAATGCGAGATTCGTAGTGCGCCAGAATTTGAAAACCATGCGCTATAAGCTGCTCGTTGTAGCAGAAATGATGATGACGCTCGGTAAAATACAGTCGATCAATAGGCTGCAAAGAAAAACGGTAGTTGTTCCAAGTGGAGCCATTCAATGGACCGACCAGAGTCGCGCATCCCTCCGCTCGAGCAGCACTTTCCAACGCTTTCAAGAGAATTTCAGCAACTTCGGCATCTGAAACACACTCATAATAACCAAAGCACAACATCTTTGGGCCATCCAAGAAAAGTTCGGGATTTGAGAACAAAGAACAAAGGGCAACAGGGGCGTCATCTTGTAAAACGAGGATTGTCTCTAGGTAATATGGACTCGCCAAATCAAAAAAATTGATTGAAGCATGACATTCCGCGGCGTAATGCTTCTCAATAAATCGAAGGTAATAACCTAGTCCTTGAGTGGCGTCTCGTATGTTTCTAAGCACATACATCACGTGAACAAATAAAGATTCAATGCAACGGCAAAAGGAATGGAAAAATTGTCGAATCCATCCTTACTCAAACCTTCAACGATTGCCGAGCTCAGCGCCATCAAAAGAACAAGCCACCAAGCGCTAAAATCAATAAAACAAAATCCGAGAGCAACAGCTGTGATGAAAAAAGCAGCCGAGCCACTCAAAGTTTTCTGTTGTTTTCTCAGGGAATAAACGCCCATTGGATAAGACTTTCCCACAATTGCAGCCATCGGATCAGCAATCGCCATCACCAAAATTGGCAAATAGAAAAAAGTCAAAGCATCAAAACGAAAGAAATCCGGAGCGTCATATTGCTGAAAAGAATAAAACGTGTAAATCAACATCACAATGATGGGATAGAGCGCACTGCCATGGCTTTTTCTGTCGATATCATTAATCGATTTGAGAAATCCGAAACGCTGACTCGCAATCAGTATAACCAAAAAAGACAAGCATAAAGCGCTCACCAAAAGGATAGAATCGAGAAGCAAGGGAAAAGTCATGGTCAGCAAACCCGTTCCGATATGTACAAATTTTCTGGTGGTTTCTCCTTTCAGTTTCAACACATGATAGCCCAATTCACCCAAGGCGAATAGGCCAAGAAAAGATGCTGCTAAAATCAAGAAATGGAACAAACCGTCTGACATGCTGCGAATTTAGACAATTTGCTTTTCAAATCAGCTTGGAGTTTTTCAGACTCTCAAGCGAGACCCCTTAAGAGAGAACATCAATGCCAAAGCGATAAATTCTACCTTTGTCATTAATTCTAAAGAGTTTTCCATGTTGCAAATGATCACAACTTTTTTCAAAGGTATGGCTATGGGTGCTGCTGACATTGTTCCGGGAGTTTCCGGTGGTACAATTGCGTTTATTTCGGGCATCTACGACCGACTCTTGGGCGCTATTAATTCCATAAAACCCGAAGTATTGAAAACTTTGAAAAAAGAAGGCGTGGCAGCCGCATGGAAATCCATTGATGCAACGTTTCTGGTCGTATTGCTCAGCGGAATGCTCACTTCGATTGTCTTATTGTCTAAACCCATAAAATATGCACTGCATCACCATCCTGTTTTGCTGTGGAGTTTTTTCTTTGGCCTCGTGCTTGCGAGTATTTGGCTGGTTGGGCGTCAGGTGAAAAACTATTCAATCGGAAATATCGCGCTATTTCTGATTGGCGGTGCTTTGGCCTATTGGATTACTACCCTGGAAACCTTACAAGGCAGCGACAATGTAGGTTATATATTCCTCGCCGGTGCTATTGCTATCTGCGCAATGATTTTACCCGGTGTTTCAGGCGCATTTATACTCTTAATTCTAGGCGTATATCAAATCATCATCAATGCCATTCACGATAAGGACTTGAAAATGATCGCCATCTTCGGATTGGGTTGTATCGTAGGACTACTCAGTTTTTCACGCTTGCTTAAATGGTTATTGTCACACAAACGCGCTCAAACCCTTGCTGTGCTGACCGGATTTTTACTAGGGTCCTTGAATAAAATATGGCCATGGAAAACGAAGGTTGGTGCTTCTCCCATTTATGTCCACAGTGATGGCACCGAAGAATGGATTTTGAAACCTGTTCTACCCGCACAATTTGAAGGGGATGCGCAACTTGGTTTGGCCTTTGGGTTGTTTGCTCTAGGCATTACAATCATCGTAGTAATGTCGCGTTTTGACAAATCTGAAGCATAAAAAAATCCGCAAGCCCAAGACCTGCGGATTTCAATGACTTTGCTAATGAAATTATTTTTTCACAAAAGTTCTCTGAACTGTTCCATGTGTTGTTTCAATCAAAGCGATGTACATCCCTGATTGAAGCGCCGCAACATTCAAATTATTCGCTGCCGACTCAAGCACCACGCGACCGTTCAAATCCATCATAGTAACAGACAAAATTTCTTTTTCTGAAATCACTTGAAGTGCATCCTCGGCGGGATTTGGAAAAATCAACACTTGAGGTAAAGACATATTTTCAAGTCCTGAATACGTGTCCGCCATCAAAGTGATGTTGTCGAAACGGTTGTTTCCGCTCGCAGAAACTGTGTTGCCGTTGAATGCAATTCGGATTCTGAAATTCGGATTGTTATTCGCTCCGTTGATATCAGAAAAATCAAAAGTTTGGAGGGCATAAGTCTCGGTGATGTTGGCCACGTTGTTTGGCAAATCTGTAGTAATAAAATCGGTACCGTTCAATGAATAAGAAATGATGTTCTCCAACATACCTTGACCCGAGCGGTGTACCGCATAGGCAAAACGAATACCATAGGCGTTGTTTGTAGGTACGAAGAAATCCAAAGTTCTATTTGTAGAAGGATTTCTTACGCGACATGCTTTACCTGATCCCTCACCCATTTGCACATTCAAGTCTGAACCCGTGTCAAAAGCATCCATATCACGCTGACCCTCAAAAGGATTGGTGTATTGGAAAGATCCCAAAACCATCGGAATCAATGAATAATCGGCCTCGATAACAGTCACATCCTGAGGCGTCACCAACGTGTTGAAATGCCAATAGTAAATCAATGAACCGGATGGCACAACAGACTCACCTGTCAAAGGAATTTCAACAGATGCAGCCCCGGGAGTACTCACCGTTAGTAAGCCATTTGACGTTCCTGCAATATTTGCATTCAAATGAACAAAAACCTGGGTAGGCTCTAGGTAACCTGACACCGGCGTCAATACCAAAGACTGACTGAATGGTCCGCTTGCTGCGGTAGAAATAAAAAAGTTAGAATTAACACTCACATTCACATTCCCCGTTAGATTCTCACCACCAACAGTAACAATTTGCGTGGCAGATGGAAAACCAATGTTCTGCAAGAAAGGATTGAGTGCATTTGGCGTTACAGCCAAAAATGGAGATGCAGGAGCGGATACTGACCCTGACAAGGGAATTGTGACATCCGTTGCACCAGTGGAAGAAAGAATCAAATTAGCAAGCAAGGAACCGGCAACGTTGTGGTTCAAACGCACATAAACAGAAGTTGGTGTCACAGAGCCACCTACCTGATTCAGAGTCACAGAGCTTCCGAAAGCCGATCCTGAGCTCAATGAAACTTCATAACCTGTTGGAGCAATTACTTGAATGTTGGCGGTCAAATTTTGTCCTGAAACGGTCAAAACTTGCTCTGCAGAAGGTGTTCCAAGTACTTGATTGAAACCGGACAAACTCGTAGGCGAGGCAACAATCACAGGAACAGGAACTGCGCTCGTCAAGCCGCTTAAAGCAACGTTTACATTGGATGCACCGGCAGAACTTAACACCACATTGCCGGAATGGTTACCCACGCTACCAGCGTTCAAACGCACAAAAATCGTTGTGTTGGCAACGTTGCCCGAACTCGGTGTCAATATCAATGAATTCTGAAAACCGGAGCCAGAGGAAAGTGACACTTGATAGTTGGCAGGTGCTGTGATGGTCAAATTACCGGTAAGTGCACTGGCAGAGGCAACAAAAGACTGCGCAGCAGAAGGACTACCCAAAACTTGCACGAAATTCGAAAGTGCCATTGGCGTGGCATTAATGGTTGGTGTGGCAACAAAAGGAGCTCCTTCAAAAGTGACCATGTCGTAGCGCATCGTTCCGGCAGGTCCATAGAGGCTGTTCTGCCCGATGGACGGGTTGCGTGCCGGCTCATAAGCTGTATTAGCAGTATAACTCGTGCTGGTATTGTAGAGAATAAACGCGTTTGGAGAGAATGAACTTACCACGCGAACACCAAAATTCGCATTGTTGTTCGCGCCTGAAATTCCAGAGAAATCTGCCTGCAAACCATTGAACCATTGGTCTCCTGCACTATCATCTCCCATACCCCCCACGCGAATCGGTGTATTAAAATTCAACCACGTATTTCCATTTAGGGTGTATTGAATCAAAATCCATCGGCTGGAAGTATTACTCAAACGCAAATCAAACTTGAATTTGATGCTTTGAAAACCAACCGTACTTGCATTGAATCGAACACCGGCCATTTGGTTGGCCATGCCCTGTTCCGGGTAGGTAGTCGTTTGAAAAGCCACGTTGGTAGCCGCCGGGTCACTTGAACCCAAACCTGCAGATCCGGAGGTTGGTGTGGTAACGCCACCAATCAAAGCGACTGTACCCGTACCCGTTGAAGGCGTGGCCGTGGCAATGTCACCGGGCGTGAGCGTGTTGAAATCCCATTGCGTGATTATGGTTTGCGCGTTCAACCCTAATAGGCAAAAGAGCGCAAAAATGGTTGAATAGAAGTTTTTTCTCATGTCTGTAATTTTCGGCAAATGTAAACCTACTCCTACAAACTTTGAAAATTAAGGTGTTATGAAAACATTAACGGAAAATTGAAAGCCTATTTGAGCTTGATTTTGCTCTTCACGGGGAGTGCTTCATCCGGATTGTCAATATCGTTTTTGCGCATTAACACTTTCAGTTTTACCCCCTCTTGTTGAGAAATTTGACGGAGTGTAGTTTCCTTGCTTTGAACGGTCACCACTTTTTTGTAACTCGACTTAAATCTTTTCGGCTGCAGATAGATAATTTCTCCCGGAACCAAAGCTTCTTTTCCCTCTTCGAAATCATTATACTTATACAATTGACGCAAACTGACACCCGTCTCTTTAGAAATGCGGTACAAGGTCGTACCCGGCTGAACCACAACGCAGTTCACCTTATTCACGGTAGTTGTCGTGAAAGCGGAGTATTCAATATTCACTGGAGTTTGTGTGTTCCCCTGACGGTTCGGTTTCAGTCCGGCAATTGGCAACTCATGCTCTTTGTCAAAGCGATGCAATTCGTTTTCTTCTATAACCCGGATAAGTTTTTCTGCGTATTCGGGATGTGTGGCATAGCCGGCCTTCTTCAATCCATGAGCCCAAGCCTTGTAATCGGTAGGATCCAAAGAAAATAAGGACTCGTAGCGCTTTCCGTTTTTCAAAAACAATGCGTGATCCATGTAAGAATCCACCGCATTGGGGTAACTTCTGAAGCACTCATTTTTAGCGTCGTCATCTTTGAAAAAAGTAGCTCCCGTCCATGAGCTGTGGCATTTTATTCCAAAATGATTGTTGGCTTTTCTGGCCAAATCGCTGTTTCCGGAACCGCTCTCCAAAATGCCTTGAGCCAAAATAATGCTCGCAGGAATCTTAAACTCCGTCATGTTGTTTTGTGCAACACTTTTCCATTGTTCTATGTATTGTACTCTGGTTATCTGATTTCCAAAGACGACAAAGCACAACAACGAAAATAGGATAAGTAACAACGCTTTCATGACCAGAAAATTTAGAAGACTCAAGTATTAACGCAAGTTATTAACAAAGGTTTCAAAATTGTTGATAACGGCAAATTAATTTGTTAATAACTGTCATTTGCTTTGGAATTCATGGATTAAAAATTAGCTTTGCATCATCAGATTACACGTTATGGAACGGTATTACGAGTCGCAAAAATTTTCCGGAAAAATGATTCAGGTCCTGCTGATTCTTGTTCTGCTCGCTTCTGCAGCAATTTTGATCGCACTCTATTTCTTTGACACATTCTCAGAAATGCAGACCGAGGACCGCATTGGCATGAGCATAGCGACCTGGACCTTTTTGTCCATTTCACTGCTTTTTTTAACCGCGAAACTGGAAACAGAGATTGATGAGGTTGGGATTCATGTCCGTTTCAAACCCCTGTTTTGGAAATTCAAAACTTTCCAATGGTCGGAAATAGACAAGGCATATTGTCGGAAAGTGAATCCCTTGTTTGAATTCGGCGGTTGGGGCTACAGAATAGGCTTGGGTGGTCGAGGCCATGCTTACCTGATTTCCGGTAAAGACGGTCTTCAAATCGAGTTGAAAAATGGGAAAAAAAGATTGATAGGAACCAAACATCCCGAAGGAGTAAATGAAGTTTTGGCGCATTTCTTGAGAAGCCGTTCCAAAAATATATGAGAACTACCGGAATCATAGTCACTTTATTCGCACTGCTATCCACAGTAGGATCTCTGGACGCTCAGAACCGAATGCAAGTAGAAAAAGCATTGAAATCAACCGGTTCTTATCATGCTTTGGATTCTCTTCAACGCTCAAACAACCGCTGGGAGATATTCGGAGAAGTTTTGTCGGCAAGCGACACAACGAACTTTCCTTTCCTCCTGAATCCAGTTGTTGGAGAAATTTACAAAGTCAATTTAGAGAACAGGAACAATCAAAACTATCTGGTTAAAATCATGCACAGTGAGACCCAGCAACTCTGTCGCGTGGAATACATTTATTTGGATGGTGAGCAACTAAAAATGCGCGAAATTGACTCCATTAGGAGCGAAATTCACCGCAGGGTGCAGCGCGGAGAAAAATTCAGCGACATGATTGACCACTACAACATGGATGGCAGTTCGGGAGACATGGGCTGGTTTGGACCGGAAATGGTCGTTCCGGCATTTTACAAGCCCATAATAGCCAAAGAAAAAGGTGAAATATTTGACCTCAACATCAAAGAGGACAAGGGCTATTACGTGATTCACAAAACTCACGCAGACCTCATCAGAAAGTATTTTTATACGATTTGGATTCGCTTCGATTAAGGCTGCCAATTACGGCATACCACCAATAGACTTGAAGAGCGAAACAATGGCAAAATGCTCAAATTTCTTAGACTCAATCAACTCTAATTGCGCTTGAATGGTATTCTTTCGCAGATAAAGTACCTCCAAATAATTGATTCTGCCGTTCACGTACAATTCGAAAGCAATGTCGTTGGCATACTTCAGCACGTTTACCTCTTCCAATTTCAATTCAAAAGCTTGTTTGAACGTTTGTATGGCCAACATTTGGTTGTAAATTTCAATGTAAGCACGAACAAAACCAAGTTGATATTGATAAATCGCCTCAAGCTGATTCGCATCTGCATATTTGAACTCAGCAACCAAAGCACTCCGATTCAGCAAAGGTGCAGCTAGTCCTCCCAGTGCATTGTAAGCCAAAGATGCAGGATTGAAAAAGAAACTCGGATTGAATGCATTCAGCCCAGTGCCGGCGGAGATGTGCAAAGAAGGATAAAAGGCGGCACGTGCAGCTTTCAAATCTGCCTTCGTACTTTGAACCAGGAATTCACGTTGTTTGATATCCGAGCGATTGGCAATCAAATCCACGGGAATCGTGCTGAACACCGGATTGCTCTCCGAAGCATTGAGCAACATTTTGTTTCGGTTCACAGGTTGTGGATAGCGTCCCATAAGCAGGTTCAAACGGTTTTCCAATTCATAGATGCGTTGCTGCACTTGCAAGGCAATGCCGCGTGTGTCCAGCAATTGCGCCTCAAACTGCTTCACAACCATCTCGTCTGTTCTCCCTGCAGCCTTTTGATTTTTTACCACACTCAATTCATTGGATTGGATTTCAATGGTTTGCTTTAAAAATTCAAGCTCCATATCCTTGGCAACCAAATCGTAATACGTTAAGGCAATATCCTCGACGATAAGTGTCAGTAACCATTTTCTGCCTTCCACTGAGGAGAGGTAGCGCATCACTGCTGCTTTCTTTCTGTTTCTCAATTTACCCCAAATGTCTGCCTCCCAAGACATAAAAACACCCGCGTAATAATCCGGAAGATGCTCAGGCACAATTTGATCTTGGGTAATATTCGGAGAAAATTGAGTGTCATAATTCCCTACCCCGTCCATGGTGTATTTCCCAAAGCGACGCTGTCCAGTGGAAACATTCATGTCCAACTTTGGAAACAAATTCCCGCGAAACCCGATGACTTGTGATTGCGCCATGTTCAGGTGCTGCAAGGCAATCATCGCGTCGTAATTATTCGCCAAAGCCTCCTGAAAAATGGACTTTAGTTTTGGGTCGTTGAAAAAGGTCGACAAAATATAGAGTGAATCGCTCTTTTGCGGTGCAATTTTGCCAAACTGTTCAGGTAATTTCTGTGCCTCTTTGGATTTGGTAAATTGTAAATTTTTGCAGGCAGATAGCAAAAGCAGTATTGAAAAAAGCGTAAGGATTTTTTTGGTACGAATCATCTTGAATTATTCTTTGTTGTCGAAGTTGGGTTTTTGCATGGATTTGGGTGCGAAAATCATGTAGAGGCCGGGGATGACAATCACCCCGAACATTGTTCCTATGAGCATTCCGCCTACGGTTGCTGACCCAATGGTATTGTTTCCGATAGCACCTGCACCATTGGCTAACATCAAGGGTATGAGTCCGGCGATAATCGCAAAAGAGGTCATAAGAATCGGTCTCAATCGGGCCGTCGCTCCTTCAATCGCAGCCTTAAATTTACTCATTCCCTCTTTTTGCTTGAGGATAGCAAATTCTACAATCAAGATACCGTTTTTACCGAGAAGCCCGATAAGCATCACCAAAGCAATTTGCGCATAGATGTTCATTTCAAGACCCAAAATCCAGATCATAAAATACGCACCGAAGATACCTGTTGGCAAAGCAAGGATAACAGGCAATGGCAAAAGGAAACTTTCGTACTGCGCAGACAGCAAGAGGTAAACGAAAATCAAACAAATGGCGAAAATATAAATTGCCTGATCACCTGATTCAATCTCGTCTCGCGTCATGCCCGACCAATCATAGAAGTAGCCATTAGGCAAGGATGTCGTCATTTGGTCTTTGATTGCTTGAATAGCGTCACCAGAGGACTTTCCGGGATTTGGTTCACCGTTGACCATTGCCGAAGGATACATGTTGTATCGTGTGATTTGCTCCGGTCCAAATATGCGCTCCAATTGAATGAAGGAGCTGAAAGGAACCATTTCCCCTTTGTCATTTTTCACAAACAAATCCTCAAGATTTTCAGGCATCGCGCGGTATTTGGGCTTGGCCTGAACCATCACCCGATACATCTGACCAAAGCGAATGAAATTAGTGGCATATTCACTTCCAATTAATGTTTGAAGCGTTGACATAGCATTATCAACAGTTACACCTTTCGCCGATGCAGCATCGTAATCAAAATTCAATCGATACTGAGGGAATGAAGCATTAAAACTCGAAAAGGCGCTTTTGATAATTGGGTTTTTCCTCAATGAATCATTGAAATCATTGGTCACTTTTTCTAGAGCGACAAGATTACCTTGGCCCGTCTTGTCCAAAATCCTGAACTCAAATCCACTCGCATTTCCGTAACCGGGAACAGCAGGCGGTGGAAAGAATTCGATTTCCGCATCTTGAACATTTTTGATACGCTCTTTTACTTGTTTTATGACATCATCCACCGAGGCCTCACGGTCATTCCAATGTTTGAGGTTGATCATTACCATGCCAAAGGATGGACCAATACCCTCTGTAATCAAGCTGTAACCAGTTAATGTAGATACTGTTTCCACCGCTTCAAGGTTCTGAGAGGCTTGTTGAATTGCGTCCGTAACCAACTCCGTACGCTCGAGCGTAGAACCTGATGGCGTAGTCACACTGGCGTAAATGGTTCCTTGGTCTTCATTCGGAATAAAACCTGTGGGAACTACTTTAGTTAGACCAAAGGTCAAGGCAACGAACAGAAGCAGTACACCGAAAGTGACCACTTTTCTGGTAGCGAACGAGGCCAAAACACCCTTGTAACGACCTGTAAGCTTGTTCATGCCTTTGTTGAACAATGCAAAAAATTTGTCCAAAATGCTCTTCTTCTGTTTGTGTGTGTGGTTGTGTTGTTTCAAAATCATAGCACATAATGCTGGTGACAGTGTAAGAGCGTTAACCCCGGAAATGACAATTGAAATGGCCAAGGTAATGGAGAACTGTCGGTAGAAAACGCCTGCCGGACCATCCATGAAGGCCACAGGAATAAACACTGCCGACATCACCAAGGTGATCGAAAGAATGGCACTTGTCATTTCTTTCATTGCTTCCTTGGTAGCCTCTCTTGGGCTCAGATGGAGTTGTTCCATTTTGGCGTGGACTGCCTCGACCACCACAATGGCGTCATCCACTACGATACCAATTGCCAAAACCAAAGCAAATAAAGTGAGCAAGTTGATTGAAAAACCGAACATCTGCATAAAGAAGAAGGTACCAATCAATGAAACAGGAACCGCCAAAATTGGAATCAAAGTAGAGCGCCAGTCTTGCAAGAACACAAATACAACCAGAGCCACGAGAATAAATGCCTCAATCAGTGTTTTGATTACCTCGTGAATTGAAGCATCCAAAAAGCGAGAAACATCGTAATTGATGGTGTATTTCATACCGGGAGGAAAGGACGTTTCCTGCAGCTCGGCCATTTTCTTTTTTACATTCTCAATTACTTCACTGGCATTCGATCCCGGACGCTGCTTGAGCATTATAGCTGCTGATGGTTTTCCGTTTTCTTTGGAAATCACGTTGTGCGTTTGGGATTCAAACTCAACCTCGGCAATGTCCTTGATTCTTAGGAAATCACCATTCTCTTTGCTTTTAATAATGATATTTTCGTATTGCGCTACCTGTGTATACTTCCCCCCATATTTCAGTACGTAGACAAAGGACTGTGCTCCTTTACCAGATGACTCACCCAACCGACCGGGTGCAGCTTCCACGTTGGAACGCTTCAATGCAGCAATGACATCATCTGTGGAAACATTATACACAGTCATCCTATCCGGTTTGAGCCAAATTCGCATCGAATATTCTCGAGACCCCATAATGGTTGCAAAACCAACGCCGTTGATACGCTTCAACTCGGCCAATACATTGATATCTGTATAATTGTACAGAAACAACTCGTCGTGGGCAGGATCTTCACTTACGATGTTCAAATACATGAGCATCGCGTTTACCTCCTTTTCTGTCTGCACACCTGCTTTTACAACTTCCTCTGGTAACTCATCGATTACCGTAAGCACTCTATTTTGGACGTTTACCGCAGCGATATCCGGGTCGGTACCCACTTTGAAATACACTTGAATGATACTCGTACCATCGTTGCCTGAAACTGAAGTCATGTAAGTCATTCCCGGAACCCCGTTCACGGCACGTTCTATTGGCGTAACTACAGCTTTGGAACACACCTCAGCATTTGCACCGGTGTATTTAGTTGTGATTGTTACACAAGGCGGTGCAATGTCAGGATACTGCGTAACGGGCAACTGGAATAAGGCAATTAAGCCAAGGAAAACGAAAAAAATCGAAATAACAATCGATAAAATCGGTCTGTTGATAAACTGAGCAAACATAAATTCCTACTTATTAATGTTGTTCAATTCGTTCAATACTTTAACCACATCCGTTTGATTCGGGATAATTTTTTGTCCTGATCGCACCAATTGGATGCCTTCCAGGAGCAATTGATCACCTTTCGTAACACCTTGACTTACAATGTAAATATTTGGCAATCTCAAGGATATCTGAATGCTACGCGCTTCCAATAAACCATTTGAAGTAACCACATACACATAGAGTTTGTCCTGAATTTCGAAAGTGGATTTTTGTGGAATGATGACCGCATTTTTGATTTTTCTCTCTAAGCGAATCTTACCACTCGAACCGTGTTTCAAAAGTCGCTCCGGATTTTTGAATCGCGCACGGAAAGCCAAGGTACCGGTTTCGCTGTCGAATTGACCATCTGTGGTTTCGATGACACCGAGTTGGTCATACACATCATTATTTGCCAAAACCAATTGAACGACATCCGTTTTTCTGCCGAGCTTCTGGTCTTTCATAAAGTCCAAATAGTCGCGCTCGGAAACGTTGAAATAGGCAAAAATCTCATTGTTGTCGGACAGCGTAGTCACCAAGGTTCCTTCATCTACCAAACTACCAATTTTGTTCGGAATTCTGTCCACAAATCCGTCAAAGGGTGCTTTTATGTCACACAACGACAATCTCAATTGTGCACTGTATTCCAAGGATTGCGCCTCCTCTACTTTCGCTTTCGCAGCGTCTTTTTTGGCTTTGGCCATTTCAACCTCGGTCTTGGCAACAATCTGCTTTTCAGATAATTGCACTACGTTGTTGAATTCAATTTCCGCTGCTTTCAAATCGGCTTGAGCACTTTTCAAAACAGCGCGAGATTTCAAAAGTTCTTCCTGATACTCTTGACTGCTGATTTTGAACAACAACTGTCCCTTTTTGACAAATTTCCCCTCGTCCGTATGAATGGATTCGATGTACCCTTTAACACGCGTCCGAATCTCAACATTGTTCACCGACTTAATGTCACACACGTAGTCCTCGTAGGCAACGGTGTCAATAATCAAAGGAGAAAAAACTTTAAACGATTCAGGCTCTTGAATCTCATCATTGCTTTCAGTGCATGCGGTGGCTAAAGCAAAAAGCGCCACTCCACTCAGGAGGAGTTTATTCATTGGATTGATGGTATTTATTTTTTCTTAAAGTTTGCGAGTCTGTATTGAATTCCAATCCCCATGATCTGTCTAAACTGCGTGCGTGGGGCCAAATATTGGAGGTTATTCGCTCCGGTTACTGGAACACGAATGTCGTCGTCATAAAGCACGTTGATTTGGAACATGGCCGAAAACACTTCATTGACTTTGAAAGTAAGCATGGTTTCCAAATTGACATCTATATTCTGCGGATTTTGAAGGTAATTGGAGAAGAATTCAGCGCGCGAGATCATTTCAACGTTTTTCATCAAATCTTTTCTCCAGCGCAGTTTGATGTAGGCTCCGACTTCCGGTCTGAAGGTGCTTCCAGGTGTCACACCAAAGGCACCCAAATCGGACAAGCGCTGATCGCGAACGAAGGTAAACTTGCCCGTAGCCGGAGCCATAAGAATACTGAAATCCTTACTCGGAATATAGTCAATACCCAAAGCGAAAATAGAGAATCCAGGCGCCATAAAAGTGGATGCCGCAACCGTGTCCGTTGGCTTGGCAAAACCATCCAAAAATTGCGTTCTAAAATCCCCCAGGGCTGTGATGAACCATTTTTTCTTGATCTCATAACCATATTTGGTAGCAACGTTGATGACGTCGTCTGTCTTTTGCAAGACACGTTGGTTTGCAGGGAGCGATGATCCGTTGAAAAATCTAATTCCCCCCAGCGCAAGACGCATTTCATTTTTCCAGCTTGAATTGTCTTTTTTGTAATTGGCATTGGCGTTGATAAAAGCAAGCGCGGAAACGTTATTTTGACCTCCTGACACCCAATTCACGAAAGTCGACTGCGTTGCATTGAATCCATAAACAGATTCCAAGCGCCACAAGCTTTCCTTTTTGACAGAATCTTGTTGTTGGTTTTGAGCAAAGAGAAACGGATAAAAATTGCTTATAATCAAGCAAATAAATAGAATGCGCATATAGGTTTCAGCAATAGAAAAACGGGCTCAAAAATAGCCATTTTCAATGGGGTGGTACAGATTTAACAAATTTTCCAAAAACTATAACATTTGCCTCCGGAATTCAAGACTGATAATTCTTGTTCATCTCAATAATTCTAGACTTCATTTCTTCCCTAAGTGACTTAGGTTCAAAAACTTCCAATGAAGGCCCGTAGCTCAAAAACAAACGTATCAGTTCCTCCGTAATCATCACGCGAAGTTCAAATGTGGTGCGTCGCTTACCGTCTCTGACTTTGACTTGCGAATTATGAATAGGATCTGATTCGATGTACTTGGCAGCAACGGGATCGGCCTTGAATCGAACCATCTCCGGCTCCTTACCTGTCACAGTGATGCCGACCGTGTGTTGGAAATAAAAGTTGGGATTAAAATTCAATGGAACTGTGAACTTCAAATCGGATAGTTCAAGGTTGGACATGCGATCCAAACCAAAGGTGGAAATCCGGTCACGCACCAGGTCGAAACAAATCAAATACCAGCGGTTTCTGTACTCCTTTAACAAGAGCGGCGATACTTTCCGGCGTTTGGTCTCCTCGCTGCTGTAGCTCCGGTAATCGAATAGAATCTGATTGCGATTTTCTATGGCCCGAATGAGCAAATCAATATGCTCCTGACCGGATGAACCGTATCCCGTCTCAAATTGAATAAAGTTTCTGTTTTTTGCAGCATTCTCCTTTTGATCGACCTTGGAAACAATTTTATCCAAAGCATGGCTAAACTCCCACATCAATTCATTGTTTCTAAACTGGGCCAAAGTGCTGGTGGCAAACTTCAGCGCACTCAGGTCGCTCTCGGTAAGCGGTGATTGATCGATGCTAAAGTTGGGGTCGCTGTAGTAATAGCCACGGTATTTCGCAGAATACTCGATGGGCGCATCATAGTCTGTGCGCATAGCAAAAATGTCTTTTTCAATGGTAGAGTCGCAGATGTGTACGCCGTCATCCGAACCAAACACTTGCTCCTCACACAAATCGCGCAACTTTTTCTTGTTTGGATAAGGTGATAAAGAATTTCGCAACGCCTTGTCGATCACGCGGTAACGCATCAGTGCATGTTTGATTTGTGCCATAGCTCCTTGCTGAATTTGTGTTGGTAAAATTAGATTTTAATCACGCACGAACCTAAATCCAAAAATTGAGCACGACAGTTTTTGAGCATCCACTGTAAATTTTCATCATCACCGAAATCATAAAACCGAAGCAAAAATCACATTTTTTACGTATTTTTTCTTTATTCCATCCAGAATATATTTGCCGGAATTGCACCTCATGAGGAACTTATTTTTCATCTCTTGTATACTCTCGGCTTTTCACCTTTGTGGCCAAGCCATGGACTTTAATCTGGGTCTGCACAGTTCATCAGCTTTTTACACCAAACCGAGAGGCAACTACAGCGTACCGATGAATAAAACGGAGATGTACTTCAATCAGGGACTGTATCTCAAAGCCTACGAAGGTTCATTCATTGAAATGTTGTTTTTTGACGATAAAAGATTTTCCGTGGGTGAGTACCTCAAAATAGGTTGTGGGCTGGGATACAAATACAGTCCAGAATTCAAACATTTGGACGACAATGGCTTTTACTCAGCGGGTATGGGTGGCGTTTATGGCAATGAAGAAATCAAGGTTCCGGGGCCAGTGGAAAAAGGACGTTTCGGATATTTGGTGGATTTGAATTATGGTATTCAAACGCGCTACAAATTCGATCCTGAGGAATACCCCATGCGGTCAATTGGCTTCCGTTGGTATTACGCGATTCATATCAATCCGATTTTGCACCACCGTGACCCTGTTTATCCCAATGGATACTTCTTCAATGGAGCAAAAACGATTTATTACACCCATGAAAATTTTTCCGCGGCGTTGGAATGGAGTTTTAAAATGGGCGACAAGAAGCAATCGCACCACAGATTTTGTTCTTTAACCTTCAGAAAGCACAAAGAAAATGATTATGGCAAGTATATCGGACTGCGCCTGGACTACATCGGAAACCCGGTGAATCCGGATCTCGCACCTGCCTACTTTCAAGTGAACGCATTCAACATCCAACTGCTCTTCGGTAGGGCAATATTCTAAAGACTTGAATATCAACGAATCAAAGAAGCAGAAAATCAAATCCGTAACCAATAAACTAAATCATATGAAAGTCGCAAGTTTGTTTACCGCAATCCTTTTGGCACAAATACTATTCGGTCAAAAAAGCGGGATTACCCTTGAAAACGGTGACGCTTTTGAATTCAAAAATGGATTCAAAGAGTGGTCTGAACCCATTAAGGCGGAATTATTCACCGGCAACAAATCCAAATCAATTCCCATTCAACTGAGAATCAAATTTCAGAAGAGATTGATCTTAGCCTGTCACTACCAATTGGAAATCACCAATTTGTCTCCGGATAAAAAAGTGACATTGGCCTATGGCAACGATTACCGTGACCTCTACGGCAAGCGCATTTGGAAAAAAGTAAAATTGAGGCCCAATGGAAGCGCAACCGGTAAAATCATGTTTGCCGAAAAAGGCTTCGAACCTTCAGATGCCGAAAGTTGCCTGATGTGCAAGTGGCGTCTAGACTTCAGTGATGTTTACATCAAGTAATTGAAAAAGTCTCGCAGCAGCGGGACTTTTTTTTTGAAAAAAACTAATGATACTCCCCTGAGTGAATTGAGCAATCACAATGTTAGATTGAGAACGGATTGCATTCGTGCGGATGTGATATAAAATCCGCATTTACAAATTTCCGTACCTTTACCCCATGAATAATATCAAGCAAAACATACGCAATATTTTCCCAGAAATTGATGCCGAGCGCTGGCTCAGTCAATTACAAAAAGACCTAAAGGGCGCCTCGATTGAAGACAGTTTGTATTTTCATGACGAGATTGAAAACCTCGATTTTCAGTCGCATTTTCACTGGTCATCAAGTGAGGGTGATTCCACTCCTCTGACTAAAGCCGATAAAGTTGACAACGCTTGGGTGGTGCAGCAGAATGTGGTCGCGCAAAATGCCAAAGAAGCCAATGAACAAGCCTTGAATTTGTTGAATCAAGGTGCAACAGGCATTGGATTTTCGCATTTGACCGATGCTGATGCGCGCTACAAAGACATTTTGTTCGAGTACATCCATTCAGAGTTTGAAGTGAAAGAATTGCTGGATATGCCGGCTATTCTGCGCCACCTGCCGAGAAATGCAAGTGCCACATTCCGCATGGATCCTCTGTCGCTCGGAAAAAGTGCCGAATTGAAAGATTTCATTGACACCACTTGCGATTGGCATCAACTCCGATGTTTTCAGATCGACAACCACCAATATGCATCCGCAGGTGCCAATATCACACAGCAGTTGGGCTTCCTTTGTGCTCAGGTAAATTCTTATTTCAAGGTGTTGACCAATATTGGCGTTAGTCCTGATAAGGTTGCTGAAAAATTGGAAGTGAATTTGGGCATCGGTTCGAATTACTTGTTTGAAATTGCGAAATTCCGTGCCACGCAAATTTTATTGCTGCACATCACGAATGCTTACAACGTTTCAAAGAAATACCGCATCAGAATTAAAGCTACTACTCTGATGATGAACAAATCATTAGATGATCCATACACCAATCTGCTTCGTTTGACCACTGAGGGTATGTCTGCTGTAATTGGAGGTGCAGATATTTTGGAATTGCAACCCTATGACTTGTGGTCGCAGAAAGGTCCGTCGGCTTTTGCTTACCGGATGTCGAACAACATTTCCAATCTGTTGATGGAGGAATCGTATTTTCAATACGTTCAAGACGCAGCTGCGGGTTCTTACAGCATTGAAAAAGCGACAAAAATCATTGCAGATAAAGCCTATACCTTGTTTCAAGAAATTGAAAAATCGGGCGGATACAACATGGCTTTGTTCACAGGATTCATCGAAAATGAAATCTACCAAACAGCACAAAAACGCATCGCAGCTTTTGAAAAAGGCAAAACGAAATTGGTCGGCATCAACGCCTTTCCAAACCCTGATAAAAGTGACTTGACTTGGCAAATTCCGCAAGCTACTATCCCGCATTTAGTCTTAGAATCAGTAAAAAAAGGTGTAAACGCATGAATCCGGATTTCAAACATATTCCCCTTGAATTTGACAAATTACAACAAGAAGTAACCGAGAAAAAGGCGCTTTTCAAAACGGCTGAAAAAATCCAAATTCGAAATCAATACAACAAAGCTGACAACGCCGATAACATCCAGAAAGGCTATGTGAGTGGCGTAGCTCCGTTTTTGGGCGGTCCCTACTCTACCATGTATACCATTCGTCCATGGACGATTCGTCAATATGCAGGGTTTTCAACCGCCGAGGAATCGAATTCCTTTTACCGCAGAAATCTAGCTGCCGGTCAAAAAGGACTCTCTGTCGCTTTTGACTTGGCCACGCACCGTGGTTATGATTCTGATCATCCCCGTGTCAAAGGTGATGTCGGAAAAGCCGGGGTTGCCATTGATTCCATTTTGGATATGAAGATTCTTTTCGACCAAATTCCTTTGGATGAAATGTCAGTTTCCATGACCATGAACGGTGCTGTGATTGCGATTATGGCTTTTTACATCGTGGCTGCCGAAGAACAAGGTGTTTCAAAAGACAAATTAAGCGGCACGATTCAAAACGACATTTTGAAAGAATTTATGGTGCGCAATACCTACATTTATCCTCCTGCGCCATCCATGAAAATCATCGCAGATATTTTTGAATATACGTCCAAACACATGCCGAAATTCAACTCGATTTCTATTTCTGGCTACCACATGCAGGAAGCAGGTGCCACGAATGACATCGAATTGGCCTATACCTTGGCTGACGGTTTGGAATATTTGCGAAAAGGCATCGAAGCCGGTATTCCGATTGACGATTTTGCACCGCGTTTGTCCTTTTTCTGGGCGATTGGCATGAACCATTTTATGGAAATTGCAAAGATGCGAGCAGCCCGTGTGCTGTGGGCAAAATTGGTTTCACAATTCAACCCCAAAGATGCTAAATCTCTGGCGTTAAGAACGCATTGCCAAACATCAGGCTGGAGTTTGACCGAACAAGATCCTTTCAACAACGTAGCGAGAACCTGCATCGAGGCTTTAGGCGCAGCCTTTGGCGGAACACAATCTTTGCACACCAACGCTTTGGATGAAGCCATAGCTTTGCCTACAGATTTCAGTGCGCGAATTGCACGAAACACGCAAATTTATTTGCAACAGGAAATCGGAATGACCAAAGTCATCGACCCATGGGCCGGTAGTTATTATGTGGAAAAACTGACCAACGAGCTCATCGAAAAAGCCTGGGCTTTGATAGAGGAAGTCGACGAATTGGGCGGTATGACCAAAGCCATAGAGACAGGCATTCCGAAGATGCGCATTGAAGAAGCAGCGGCACGCAAACAAGCGAGAATTGATAGCGGACAAGACATCATTGTAGGCGTGAATCGCTATCAAACTGAAGAAAATGTTGAGCTTGATATTTTGGATGTGGACAATCAAAAAGTGAGGTTATCACAAATTGAACGCATCCAAAAAATGAAAGCCGAACGCAACGAAGAAGCGGCTCAAAAAGCCCTGCAACATTTGGAATACATCGCACGAAGTGGTGTCGGTAACCTACTGGAAGCAGCCGTTGAATGTGCACGTTTACGATGCACTTTAGGAGAAATATCACTGGCGATGGAAAAAGTTTTTGGTCGCTACGAAGCAAAAATCCGTTCCATCTCCGGAGTTTATGCCAATGAAGCCATGAAAGACGAAGATTTTGAAAAAGCACGACAAATGTCGGATGAGTTTGCCAAACTCGAGGGTCGTCGCCCGCGCATAATGATTGCCAAAATGGGGCAAGATGGTCATGACCGAGGTGCAAAAATCATCGCCACCTCCTTTGCCGATATAGGCTTTGATGTGGATATTGGCCCGCTCTTCCAAACCCCGGCTGAAGCCGCGCGACAAGCCGTTGAAAACGATGTGCATGTTTTGGGTGTTTCCTCACTTGCCGCGGGTCACAAAACGCTCGTACCGGAACTCATCGCAGAACTCAAAAGCCTAGGCCGCGAAGACATTATGGTCATTGCCGGCGGTGTAATTCCGCAACAAGACTATGATTTTCTTTTTCAGGCCGGTGTTTTCGGAGTGTATGGTCCGGGAACGAAGATTTCTAAGGCAGCTCAGGAGATTTTGGCACTACTCATTGAGAGTGTGCAAGGATAAATAATGAATTTTCAACTTATTCAGCAGAATGAATAATCAAAGTGTTAAGGTAATAGATCTGCGGAGCGATACCGTTACAAAACCTTGTGAAAACATGCGACGTGCCATGTTTGAAGCAGAGGTAGGGGACGACGTTTTTGGTGAAGATCCGAGCATCAATGCATTGGAGCAATACACCGCGAATCTTTTCGGCAAGGAAGCCGGGCTTTTTTGTGCATCGGGTACCCAAACCAATCAAATCGCAATTTCGGTGTATTGTCATCCGGGCACAGAGGTCATCTGCCACGAAGACGCGCACATTTATAAGTACGAAGGTGGAGGAATTGCGAGAAACTCAGGTGCCTCAGTGCGCTTGATGCGCGGCAATCACGGCATGCTCACACCGGATTTTGTAAGAAAATACATCAATCCTGACAACGTGCACTTGCCAATTACTGCACTCGTTTCTTTGGAAGACACCATGAACCGAGCCGGTGGAAAGGTCTATTCCTGGGAAAACATTCAAGCCATTCGGAAAATTTGTCGAGAAAACAACTTGCCCTTGCATTTGGATGGTGCTCGAATCTTCAACGCATTAACCATCAACAACATCGATTCTAAAACTTACGGTTCTGCGTACGATTCTATTTCCATTTGCTTGTCCAAAGGTTTGGGTGCTCCCGTGGGTTCGGTGCTCATCGGTTCAAAGGATTTTATCCACAAGGCAAGAAGAGTAAGAAAAGTATTCGGAGGCGGTATGCGCCAAGCAGGAATTCTGGCTTCCGCGGGTCTTTATGCACTGAAAAACAATGTTAACCGTTTGAAAGACGACCACGACAGAGCAAAAAGATTGGAGCAAATTTTACAGAATTGTTCCTGGGTTAAAGAAGTTTGGTCGGTGGAAACAAACATCGTTGTTGTAGAGATCAAACATGAATTTAGTGTTGCGGAAATCCTTGAAAAGCTCAAAGAAAATCAGGTTCTCGGTATAGATTTTGGTGAGCATTTGATACGATTTGTAACCCACTTAGACATCACTGACGAAGACATAGAACAATGCCAAAAGGTTTTCAGAAATATTTGATTTTAGCGATTGCGGGACTCACATTCAGTGCATGCACCAAAAAACAGTCCAAGGTCGTTGTGAATTTGGAGGATTTGCGCCCGATTCCAACACGTCAGTATGAAATCGACCCGGATACAGTGCAGATTCCACCTTATAAACCTCAGGATTTGAGCAAGTCCTTCATGCCGGTTTTCGAGCAAATTTTCAAGGAAAATCGATTTTATCCCATTGAAGCTGAAATACTTCCTACAAGACTAGGACCGTCAGAATATCTGAGTATGGTGCAAAAGGATGACTACGAAGCGCAAATAGCCACATGGTATTTTCTAAAATTCAAAGATTCGGTGTTGACTGACAACGCTTGGCTCAATTGGTTGGATTGTTTCGGTAAAAACTGTCAATCGCTCGATGTTGGATCCGCAGATGCCATCGATGAAAAAACAGGACAAATATGGACCAACGACACGCTAATCGTAGCATATTTCAGCAGCCGTGAAGGTGGAGGCCCCATCAAAGAAGCCAAACAAATGGATTTGTTTTTCAGTGAATCCCTGCGGAATTCCTTGAGTTGGGGGCAAGGCAAATCAGGTACCTGGAAAAAAGGACCTCTACCCGTAAAAGCAATTAAATAGAATTGTTTCGAGGCACCTTGGAGAGCAATTCAAACAAATCTCTATATTTGTCGCGGCATTGCTAACGCGCATTGTGCATTTGGGGATGTAGCTCAGTTGGCTAGAGCGCTTGACTGGCAGTCAAGAGGTCGTCGGTTCGAGCCCGATCTTCTCCACCACCAAAAGGTCGTCCACTCGGATGGCCTTTTTTGTTTGACAGAATTACTAGGATTTCGCAGCGCGCTCCTGCATCATTTTTTCATAGAGCACGATACCAGTAGCCACACCTACATTCAAAGACGAAATGGCGCCCAACATCGGAATTTTTGCTCTTACATCAGCATGTTTTAACAATTCGGATGAAATTCCATCCTCCTCAGAGCCCATGATAATTACAGAAGCACCAAGCATATTCGTATCAGGTACCTCGTGTGCTGTTTTCTCCGTGCAAGCGATGATTTTGAATTCATACTGTTTGAGCATGAGCAAAACATCCTGTAAATGATCTTCTCTGCAAACAGGAATTCTATTCAATGCGCCTGAGGACGTCTTGATAGCATCGGGTGTGATTTGGGCAGCACCTTTGGAAGCTATGATAAGCGCATCAACCCCCATACATTCAGCTGTTCGGGCAATAGCTCCAAAATTTCTAACATCCGTAATACGGTCCAACATCAGCAAACTTGGCTTTTTGCCGTCGCTCAGCAGTTTTTCTACAATGTCCACTGTTTGGAAGTATTCTATCGGAGATACTAGAGCCAAAACGCCCTGATGATTTTGCTTACAGATTTTGTTGATTTTCTCCGCAGGTACGAATTGCAACTGATGATTTTTTCCCTTCAACTCATGTTTCAATTCCGTGAACAGATCTTTGTCCATCCCTTTCTGAATTAAAATTTTGTTGATGACAACCTCGGTGCGCAAGGCTTCAATCACAGCATGTAGTCCGAAAATATAACCCGATTCTTTATTCATAGTGCGTTTCTCCAAAACACAAAGTTACCATTTCTTGTTACCTTTGTTGTAAATTTAAACCATGCATTGGAGACTTTTTATTTTAAGCCTATTTGTTGCATTTTCAATTTTTGGCCAATCCGAGAATAAATCATTCAAAACAGAACACATCATCATCCTAGTCATTGACGGTGTTCGACATTCCGAAACTTTTGGCGATACCACGTATCAAAATATTCCCAATTTGAAACATGTTCTTGCGCCACAAGGTATATTGAACACCAATTTCAGAGCGAATCCACCTCGCACAACCACCAACGCCGGCCACACCGCAATGACCACCGGAAGAAATCAACGCATCAAAAACGACGGCAGCCAACTGCCAAGATATCCAAGTATGTTTCAGTATTTGATGCAACAACAAGACACCCATAAGGATAAATTGTGGATTTTATCGAGCAAAGGAAAATTGTCCATTCTAGGCAACACGAAAAATAGAAAATGGCGCGACTCTTATCAACCGCATATCTTTTGTGGTAGAAATGGCAACGGTAAGGATTATGTGGGCGACAACAGGACCTGGGAAAAAGTAGTTCAAGTGGTCACCAACTACGCCCCGAAACTCATGCTCATCAACTTACTGGCTCCCGACGCGCGTGCACATGCGAACAATTGGGACGGCTACATACAGGCCATAAGACAGTCCGATGTGTATGCCAAAGAACTTTGGGATTTGATTCAGAGTCATCCGCAAATGAAAGACAAGACTACCCTATTCATCACAACCGATCATGGTCGCAATGCTGACGGTTTTCGAGATGGTTTTATCTCTCACGGTCCGGGCACCGAGAGCAACCGCAGGATTTTTCTTTTGACCCTCGGACCGGACACCAAAAAAGGTGTAGAATACGAAAACACGAAGAACGAACTCATCGATTTACCCGCCACTATCGCCCACTTTTTTGGCTTCTCCATGCCCACAGGCCGCGGCAAAGTGATGACAGACCTATTTCTCGAAAACCAATAATTATTCTAAATCAAAGACTTAGAAACACTGCCAAACCTACTTCAAAAAAAAATCAACTTTTTTCAATTTGATTTCTTGCACAAATAAAAATTGCCTCTATATTTGCACCCCGAATGACAATCGAGTCATTCTAAAATAAGCGGGAGTAGCTCAGTTGGTAGAGCACGACCTTGCCAAGGTCGGGGTCGCGGGTTCGAAT
>JBBIIM010000049.1:0-23788 GCA_037446475.1 Crocinitomicaceae bacterium
TTACGAAAATCGCCTACACAACACCAAGCAACTGTCGGAGGAAGATAGTGTCTTGTTTTACGACACGGCCGGAATGGGCTTGGATGAAGAACAGTATGAGGACACCGGCTCAAGATTCAATGCCGGAGAGGTTGAATTGATTCGCAAGTTTTTGGAATCAACGAGCGAAGAAAGTGTCCAATGGGTTATTATCTCACCCTATCAAGCGCAAGTGGAGTTGTTGAAATCGGAATTTGGTCAGGAACACCGCGTGTCAACGATAGACAGTTTCCAAGGCCAAGAAGCGGATAGCGTGATTATTTCTTTGGTACGCTCGAATGCCGAGCAGGAAATTGGTTTCTTGAAGGATTACAGAAGAATGAATGTTGCGCTCACCCGAGCACAAAATCGATTGGTTGTTTTTGGCGATAGTGCTACCCTAGGAAAAGATGCTTTTTACAACGCTTTCGTGGATCATTGTGAAGCCATTGGGGCTTATAGAAGTGGATGGGAGTTGGGGTGAGTTTATTTTTATCACGGAATGTTATTAAACTTCCTTTTTGGAAATCTACCTCAAAATCTTCTCCATGGCCTTCCCTTTAGCCAGTTCATCGACCAATTTATCCAGATACCGAACTTTTTTAGTGAGCTCGTTGTCAATTTCTTCAATCCGATAACCGCAAATAACCCCGGTTATTAAAGTTGCCCTAGGATTTAGTTGCGCATTATGAAAAAATGTTTTAAATGTGACTTGCTCATAGATGAGTTCCAGAATTTTCGTTTCCTCATATCCTGTGAGCCAAGTGATCACTTTATTCAGTTCTTCCCGGCTTCTTCCTTTTCGTTCAACTTTTGCCACATAATGAGGATATACCGAGGCAAAAGTCATTTTTGCAATTCGTTCGTTGTGTTCTGGTGTAGTTTTCATTACTGCTTTTCGTAGGGTTGTATCGGCCCGAAAGTAATGAATTCTGAGATTTTGAATAAAATGAATCAATCGCTTGAATAGGATTTCAAGAATAGTATTGAATAGCGCATTTGTATTATTGAAATCCTAAGTTAAATTTAGCGCATGAAACCATCGCTAGAATTGTTTAAGCTTATCAAGTCGCTTTCAAAATCTGAAAAGCGCTTTTTTAAACTCACTTCATCTTTACAGAGTGGTGAAAAGAACTACATCAAGATATTTGATTTCATCGAAAAACAAGCGGACTACGATGAGGAGGCTTTGAAGGAATATTTCAAATCAGAGCGATTTATTGCCCATCTTCCCTCAGAAAAGAATCATTTGTATAAGTTGATTTTGAAGAGTTTAAGGATGTTTTATGGTGAGCAATCGCTGAACAGTATTTTGCAACAGGAGATAAAGAATGTTGAAATACTTTACCAGAAGGCATTATTTAGCGAATGTTCGAAAATTATTAAGAAGGCCAAGAGAATAGCCGCTGAGCACGAGAAATTTTTCTTTTGGATTGAATGTTTGACCTGGGAAAAACGGCTCATAGAAGAAGCTTATGAAGAAGGAGACTTCGCTTATGACTTGGACGAATTGATTCGCGAAGAGGAAAATGTTCTCGCTCAGCTGCGCAATTATGCTGAATATTACGCCCTATATTCTAAGATTAATTACGTTTTTCGAAGCGGTGGCTTTACAAGAAATGACGAGGAAAGAGCCATCGTGGACGGCATTGCGGACAATCATCTCATCAAAGGAAAAAACACGGCCATTTCTAGCCGCGCGACGTTCATTTGTTATTACATCAAAGGACTTTGTGCGGCCACAAACAGAGATTACAAGGAGGCACAGCATTTCTTCAAGCATGTCATTAACATTATCGATAAGCAGCCCAAATTGAAATCTGATTTGGCCAAGCACTATTTGTTGTCTCATGCCCATTTGATTCATTGTCACATTGATAGCAATGATTTTGTCGCAGCGCAACAAGTCATCGATGGACTTCCTAATTATTTGGACATACCAGGTTTCCATTCGATGGATGTGCAGGTGCGTATATTCTCCATTCAGTCCACGTATCAAATGATGCTTTATAACAATCAAGGGTTGTTTCGCAAGACTTTGGAGTACGTTGAATCATCTAAAGAGCAGTTCAATTTTTATGCGGAGAAACTGAGCAAAGAGCACAGAATCATTTATATCTACCACAAGGCTTACGCGCATTTCGGTTGCGGTGAGTTCAAGGCAGCGATGAAAGTTTTGAATGAGTTGATCAACGACAACGAAACCATGTTGCGCCAGGATTATTACAGTTTTGCAAGGGTGCTCAATATGTTCATTCATTTCGAATTGGACAACCAATCGCTGTTGAATTATCACATCAACTCAACCAAGCGCCATTTGAGCAAGTCAGACAGAAACTATATGATTGAAAGCTATTTGTTGGAAAGCATCCAAAAACTAAATCGGGCTGAATCCAAAAAAGCGAAGAATGATTTGTTGCTCACCATGCGCTCTGATTTCGATAAAATGATGACGGACCATCGCGAGCAAGTGGTTCTTGATTATTTTGACTTAGGCTTGTGGCTCAACAGTAAAATAGCCGGGAAGAACATGGTGGATTTGTAGGTCACCTTGCATGAATTTGTAAAATCTTTCATGAACCGTGATTTTTTCTAATTTAGCCAATTAAATGTGTGTTATGAGAAATTTTGTTTCGATGTTTTTGTTCGTTGGTTCTATGATGTCAGTTGCTTTAAATGCAACAGCTCAAGGCACTGTGCATATCCAATCCTTTACTTTTCAAGTGAAAGTGAAAGATGCAAAAGAGGACATCCAAGGGGCAGTTGTTGAGGTTGTGTTGAATCAGAGTATTGTTGCTAAGGGTGTTACTGATGGTAAAGGACTTTTGACTCTCTCGGTGAGTCAATACAAAAAGGATCCGGCCATCATTCGGACTACGCTCATGGGGTATAAGACCAAAGAGCTTCGCAACGTCGTGCTTGAAGCTTACAGCATGTACGAGTTCATTTTAAAAGAAGGAAATGGGCTGGAGTTTGAAGAAATGAAAACGATTGCTCCGCCACCTGTTGCAGTGACACCTTCCGGAAATGTCTCCAAAAAGGAAGTTAAAAGAAGAAAAAAGGAGGCCGCCAAGGCCAATAAAAAAGAGGAGGCTTACAGAAAAGAATTGACTTTGATTCGTCAGGATCAATCCAAGAATGAGTCCACAAGGGGTCGTTTGTCTCAGCAGCAGCGCGAGATTGAAGATGAATTTAGAAAGGGTTCCATTTCTGAGACTGCTGCCAACAAGCGCCGTGAAGAAATTCAAGCTGAGATGAAAAAAGTGGAGCAAGAAGATCAAAAAATCAGTGAGCGATTAAGGGCTTTGGATATGAAATACGGTAAGGTGCAGTAGTTTTTCGTGCGGAATCCATTTACTTAGAATCTCACATCAGTAGTAACTGATTTACCAGAGCGAGTGTTGAACAAGTTTTTTACATGGCAGCAATCCGAAATGCGCCTATCTTTGCGCTCATTTACAAGAGTCAATGAAAGTAATCGACCACATCAACAACGCCAAACAAACGCTTTTTTCATTTGAAATACTTCCTCCATTAAAAGGTATGAGCATTCAATCCATCTACGGTGGCATTGACCCGCTGATGGAGTTCAAACCAAAATTCATTAACGTAACTTATCATCGTGAAGAATATGTGTATCGGGAAAAAGAGAACGGCCTCTTGGAAAAGTCTTCGATTCGCAAAAGACCCGGCACTGTAGGTATTTGTGCGGCTATCATGAACCGCTACGATGTAGATGCGGTGCCACACTTGATTTGTGGTGGTTTTTCAAAAGAAGAAACAGAGAATGCCCTCATCGATTTACAGTTTCTGGGTATTGATAATGTACTTGCACTTCGCGGTGATTCTATTAAAACCGAACCGGTGTTCAAGCCGCATCCCAAGGGACATGCTTACGCGGTTGACTTGGTGCATCAAATTATGGATATGAATCGCGGGATTTATTCTCTTGAAGATATCAAACTGGAGCCTACCAATTTTTGTATTGGCGTAGCCGGTTATCCTGAAAAACACTTTGAGGCAATGAATTTAGGCACCGACTTACATTATTTGAAGCAAAAGATTGATGCTGGTGCTGAATATATCATCACTCAGATGTTTTTCGACAACAACAAATACTTCGCCTTCGCAGATGCTTGCCGTAAAGCGGGAATCCATGTCCCGATTATTCCGGGTATTAAGCCCATTAAAACGTTAAATCACATTTCGTTTTTACCTCGATTTTTCCATATTGACTATCCTGAAGATTTATCAAAGGCCCTGATGTCCTGCAAAACCAACAAGGATGTCGAGAAGGTTGGCATTGAGTGGGGTATTCAACAAACCAAGGAGTTGAAAGGTGCCGGAGTACCGTGTATTCATTTTTACACCATGAGTAATTCATCCAGTACATTCAATATTGCCAAAGAACTTTTTTAATCAATACTATGAAAAGAATCCTCGTTTTTTCTTGTCTGAGCCTGCTTCTAAGTTCATTCGCATTTGCTCAAAAAGTGAGTCACCCCAAAATTAGCAACCTTAAAGGGGCTTTGATTTTGGTGAAAAACGACAAACCTGAAGAGCGCTTCAGCATGGAGTCGAATTTTGGGAAAATCTTTTCAACCTATGGTATGCCGATTTTGCTGTCTATCAATTTGATTAAGGAACGTGCGCCATTGAGCGAGCTGGGTGAATCGAAAATTCAATCGGAGTTGAATGCACGCAACATCAACAGTGTATTGGTCATTTCTGTGAGAGGCTTTGATACGCGTTTCAAACCACGAACTAAAATCCCGCAAACGCTCGGAGAAATGTTGCAGGAGGGTAATTTAAACCCGATTTCAAAAGAGGAAGTATCTTCGGTTACTGTGGAGTTTTTTCAATATGTCAATGGAAAATTTTCCGGATACCACATGCAGCGTGTTGGAGGTGCGGCTTCCAAAACGAAGGTCTACACGCGTTTACAAAAGCGCTTGGACAAACTGGTGCCCAATTGGCAACGATAATCTTTTTATGATAACGAGAGTGTTCAGAATAGCGCTTATTTTTTTTACCATTGGCACTGCGCGTGGTCAGTATTTCACTTCATTTTTTATCGGAAACACTAACAATATCTCTGTTCCCACTTTGGGAGGTGTTTGTTTGATGGGAGGCGCTACTGAGGATGACGAAGCAATGAAATGGTTCCTTTCTCGGGCCAACGGAGGCGATGTTCTTGTGCTTCGTGCGAGTGGGGGAGACGGCTACAACAATTATTTTTATTCTGAGTTGGGCGTTCCTGTGAATTCTGTGGAGACCATCCGTTTTGATAATATTCAGGCCAACAGTGACGCTTATGTGCTCGATAAAATTAAAAAAGCTGAGGCGATTTGGATTGCGGGTGGGGATCAATGGAATTACATCAGTTCTTGGCGCAATTCTCCCGTGGATAGTTTAATCAACCGAGCCATCTGGGAAAGAAATATTGTCATAGGGGGCACAAGTGCAGGGATGGCGATTTTGGGTTCACACTACTTTACAGCTCAAAACGGAACAATCACTTCGAATGCAGCCCTTCAAAATCCATTCAACAGCAGTTTGCTCATTGATAATGCTTCATTCATTAAAGCGCCTTATCTTCAGAATGTCATTACCGACACCCATTATGACAATCCCAACCGCAAAGGAAGACATGCGGTTTTTATGGCTCGCTTTTTATTTGATTATGGTACTCAGGTAGGCGGTATTGCGTGTGATGAATATACCGCTGTGTGTATCGATAACGACGGTATCGCACGAGTTTTTGGAGGTTTTCCAAACTACGACGACAATGCCTATTTCATTCAGGTCAATTGTGAACTGGATAACGTGAATCCGGAGGTTTGTGCACCCAACCAACCTCTCACCTGGAATCGTGGTGGTGAAATACTTAAAGTTTATCAGGTTAAAGGAACAAGTACGGGTTCAAACACTTTTGATTTGAAAGATTGGCACACGGGAGTTGGAGGTACTTGGTTGCACTGGTCCATTGAACAGGGCGTGTTCTCTGAAAATAGCGGCAGCAGTGTGACTTGTTTTTTCGCTGGGTTAGAAAATGACAGTTTAGAACCGGATTATTTCGCATTCCCCAACCCAAGCACAGACCAGATCGAAGTTATCGTGAATCAAGCATTATTTGGAAAAATCACGATTTTTTCATTGGAAGGCAAGACGCATTTTGACCAGAAGTTCGATTCATGTCTGGAGCGCATAGTGCTTGATGTTTCAATGCTTGGCTCAGGAGTCTATATCCTTCAGGTCGAAGATGCTCTGGGCAATAAAAAAGCGCAGCGTATTGTGAAACAATAACACTGCGCTCAAAATTCTTCTTTCTCTAAGCAGTGAGCAGGTTGTTTAAAACCAGCAAAAAGAAAAACACGGCTTGCAAAGAAAGCACCAAGGCCAGTTTCTCCTTGAAATTCCAACTGTAGCTGATATATCCCCAAATAATCATGAAGAATAATATCGAACTCACAAAGAACAAGTTGAGTCCTATTTCACCATTATCTTTTCCTGAAAACAAGAAAACAGCAGGGAAATACAGCAACAAAGGTGGTATGAACACCTTCGCAAAAAGATTTTGAGTTTTCATGGCGGTAAGTTTTAGCGGAACTTATTTGTATAACGCAAAACTACCTTGATTAGTTCATCTGGGCGCGAAAAAAAAGCCAAGTTTTATTAACACTTGGCTTTTGGTAAGTTGATATTTTCTTAATGTTTGTTTCTCTGGTGTTTATTTGATCAGTTGGAACTCAACGCGTCTGTTTTTGGCTTGATTCAACTCTTCATTATCGCTTTCGCTTGGCGCAGGTGAACGGTCACCTTTGTCGGTGGCAATAAGTCTGGATTCCTCAATACCTTGGTCCATGAGATACTTAATTACGTTGTTTGCGCGTCGCATACCGATACCTTTGTATTCAGGGCGTGTTTCGGCCACTTTGGTTTCCTCGGTATCTGTGTGTGCAACCACACGCACTTTAATATTCGGGTTGTCTTTCATCCATTTAACAACGCGATCCAAGTCTTTATTGGCACTGGTTAAAATCATGTCGCGTCCAAAACCAAAATAAATAGTGCTTGCTTTCAGCTTATCGTCCAGTGACATAGTTTCCTTGATGATATCACTCTTGGAATAAATCACGGAAGAACCAATCTCTTTGAAGTCATCCGAACCGCAATCGCATTTTTCGTCTTCATCCAAAGCCTGAACTGAAATGTTATCTATGTAATAATAAGCACCTGCAATTTGCGCGGCTGTATTGGCACCTGCTTTTTTGTTTTTATCAACTTTGGTATCTTCGGTCATTGTGAAGTTTCCAATGGTGATGTATTTTTCACCACCTTCGGCAACATAGGTTCCGCAAACACGCTCCCAGCTGTAGGTTCCTGTAAAAATACGGTTGTTGATTTCACGAACATGCGATTTGTCAATAAGCGGTTTTTTGTCTTCAACGGTCAAATCTTTTTTGGAGAAATTTGCTGCAATGTTGTTGGAGGCAAATTTCGAATTGTCCGAAAGAGACACGTAAAACTTAACACAATAAGCCTCTCCTTTTTTCAATGGGCTGGAAAGTTTTTGTGTGATGTACGTTCTCGGCAACTTGTTTCCTTGAGAATACACCATGATTCCGGCAAAATTTGATCCGTCTTGCGCAGTTTCACTCCCGTACATATTTTTAGCTCCGTCGATTTCCGGAATTTTGTTGCTTGCAACGAACAAATCCGCTTTGGCTCCGGTGGCCGAACGCCAACTCGTGGCGCTTTCCAACCCCCCCAATTTTTTTGGACCTTTCCCCTCGATGGATTCAAAGCTCCCATTGTCTACGAGGTTGTATCCTTGCTGCGCTTGCGCTGCGGCAATAGCAAGAAGGGATGTAATAAAAATGGCTTTTTTCATTGTTTTAAAGTTTAAAGTTTTTAACGGTTTCAACGAATATTTTCACCTTCTCAGGATCAACATCCGGGTACACTCCATGTCCCAAATTTACGATATGTCTTTTACTTTCAAAGCTTTGAAGTAAAACTTTCGTTGTTTCAGCGACTTGTTCGTCTGAGGCATAAAGTGCACAAGGATCCAAGTTGCCCTGAAGTGTGCGATTTGGGCCAACCAATTTCCTTGCCAAAGCCATATCAATTTGCCAATCTACACCAATCGTGTTGCAGTTCAAAGCGGCCAATTCGGTGTAGGAATGGTGAGCTCCTTTGGAAAATAGTGTGAGCGGTACTTCGTTCAGGGCGTCTGCGATTTTTTGGATGTAGGGAATTGCAAATTCCTGATAATGCTGTGGTCCGAGAATGCCCGCCCATGAGTCGAAGAGCTGCAGCATGTGAGCACCGACTTGCACTTGCGCCTGCATGTAGCGAATAGTTACAGAAGTAATTGCATCCAACAACTGGTGCGAAAACTCCGGTTGCGTGTAAAGCAGTTTGCGCGCCACGGAGAAGGTTTTAGAGCCTTGTCCTTCAGTCATGTAGCAGAAAATAGTCCAGGGCGCTCCGGCGAAACCAATCAAAGGAACACGACCGTCTAGTGCCTTGTTCGTGATTTTGATGGCTTCCAATACATAACCCAGGCGATCTTCAATATCGAAATCTACATCGATTTTGTTGAGTTCTTGAGTTGAGCGAATAGTTTCTTCAAACCAGGGACCTCTTTTTTCTAGCATTTGGTACTCGAGTCCCATGGCTTCAGGCACAACCAAAATATCCGAGAAAATAATTGCTGCATCAACCCCGAGAATATCAACAGGTTGCAGGGTGACTTCCGCTGCGCGCTCGGGTGTTTCAACAAGTTCTTTAAACCCTGATAGCGAAGCTCTTACTTCCCGGTATTCAGGCAAAATTCTGCCCGCTTGTCTCATCAACCAAACGGGATATCTTTCAATGTCTTCTCCTTTGGCAGCCCTTAGGATGAGGTCGTTTTTCAAATTCATGGGCGCAAATTTAATGAACTTGTCGAAACGTGGTATGTATCAATTTTCTAAGGCAGAGTCGCCCATATTGTGAGAATTTCCTCGAAAATTGTGCATATTTGCAGCCCTCAACATGAAGAATCAGACGAAATACATTTTGCAGCGCATTTTGGGCTTTCAGCGCTATCTGAAAGTTTTTTCGAGATTCAAAATTGCCACCCTGAAAAATGACAAGAAGGAAAAGGATTTTTTCGCTTTCATGAATTTACTGCATGATCCGAAAAACATCTTGGATTTGGGTGCCAATATTGGTGTAATGACGGTGCATTTGGCGCAGCGTTTTCCTGAAGCAATCATTCATGCTGTGGAGCCCATGCCGGCGAATATCGAAGTGCTCAAATACACGGTGGAGAAAAGTCGCCTGAAGAATGTCAAAATCTATGAGACCGCGTTGGGGGAGAAAAATGAAACCTTAGAGATGGTCATGCCCAAACAAGGTGCCACGCGCCTGCATGGCTTGAGTCATGTGGTACACGATTCAATAGAGACATGGAATGATGGAGAGCGATTTGAAGTGAGTTGTACTACCGTGGACGATTTGTTTGCCAATTTGCCCGTATCCGGAGTGAAAATAGATGTCGAAAATTTTGAGTATTTCGTTTTGAAAGGAGCTAGAAACTTGCTCATGAATGAACATCCTGTGGTTTACGCAGAACTTTGGGACAATGCAAACAGGACAAAATGTTTTGCATTGATGCATGAATTGGGTTACGGCATATTTTGTGTGGTCAAAAACAAAATAGTTCAATGGGATTCAAGTTTTGATACACAGAATTTTATCTTCACAAAAACGCAATAAGATTCAGAGGCACTAGTTCGATGACCACAATCAGTTTCTTAAAGTGTTGACCTCACTGACTGCAACAATCTCGAAATAAGGGTTCAAAACAAATTTTCTGCGCATTTCGTGGGCTTGGTTGTTGATGTCGGTGTAGCTCCATTCATGGTCAACTTCATAACTTTGGAGCACATCATTTTCCCCGAGATTGGTGTAAACGCGTGACCAACGTAAAGATTTATAGCCTTTTACGTTTCTTGTAATCGTATTTATCACATGCTGCTTGATAAGGGGTTCGGTGGTCAGACCGCCTTGTTGATTTGCCGCCCGCATGATTTGCAGAATGTGTTCCAGGAATATGCCTTTCGCGTCAAAATCCTCAATACTGTTTAGTATCGCATCAAAGAAGGTGTAAAAACGCATTTCCTCCACCGAGGGCGCATAACCGAATTCGGTGAATGATTCCCGACTGAGGTAGGCCCGGTAAAATTGACCATTTCTTGCCGATGTCGTAAACGAGTATTGCATGTCCACGCGGATGATTTCATTTTTTGAATTGATTGTGAAATCTGCAAAACTGATGTTTATGGAGTCGCCTAGAGCAATCCCAAAGAAATGCGGTTGTTCATACAAGAAATAAACCGTATCAGGGAGCACTTTGATTTTCTCCAATTCAATTTCATTTTTCAATTTAAGCAACACATTTTTAGAAGCGCCTGCTCGCTTTTCTTCCTCTGTTCGGTATTCGGCATACAAAGAATCTAATCTCCTGAACGACTGCGGCTTGATGATGCGTTCAGTGCCAAATCCGTAATCCACGTATTGTTGCCCGATTTTCAAATCTGCACGAACATAGCGACGTACCACTTCACTGCGCTTGTTTACCCTCGGTGCAATACGTTCTTGTGCATTGTTGTTCACGGTTTCGCAAGACAGGAATAACGCACTAACCGTCAATATACTGACGATTGTTATGAAGTGTTTATGACAGAGCAGCCGATGTAGCATTTTTCGTTTTTAGAGGGCAAATCAACAAAAATCGTGCGCCGAAAGTAGGAAAAGTTCTAAGAATTACTAATTCTCGGTTCTATGTTGCGATAAAGGTAATTTTTTGAACAAAACACGGTAGCATTTCATCACTCCCTTAAACCAGATAAACATGAGGATTGGGAGAACCACAAAACTCAATTTATTGAACGTGGCAGCGCTCATGAAATCGAGATGAAGCAGGTGTTGAATGCCTCGAGTCATACCACAGCCGGGACACTCCTGATCAAATAGCGCTACAGACAAACAAACGGTTTGACCCTGATCAAAATAGTCTGCCGGTAAAAGGAGAAGCACAACCGGAATTACAAGCAATAGGGTCAGATAGAATGCGAAGAAAAAATTACTATTTTTAATTTTCACGGATGACGAAGCTAGTCAATGTATTTCCCATTTTTTGGTTTCAGACCGCCTACAGCAAGCAAAATCCCGTCAATAATCCAACCAATACCACACAAACCTCCGGTGAACAAATAAAGCAAGCCCATGCCAATGTGGCCCAAATAGAAACGATGGATACCTAAAAGCCCCAAAAAGAACCACAATATTGCAGTAACCAAAAAACTTTTATCGTCTGAATTGATGGTGTCGATATAATCTTGCTCAGTACGTCTATCTTCCTGAGTTTGCCAATCAGGAACCTGACTTTCGTTAAATACAGTTTTGGTGCCATTGGGGTATTTAACCATCAACACGTCTTTTTTTGCAATGGTAAAAGTTGGACCGGTCAAGTTGTTACATTCTTTGTACTTCAACTCGGTCATGCTCACCTCCATAACCTTTGCACTGATTTCATTACCGTTGCGCATCACAATCAAATCACATTCGTTGTTGTGTTTCTTGGTGTTTTGGCGAAGCGTCTTTGTAGCGCTACTTTCAACTTCTCGAATGTCCGCAGAAGATTCATTCAAAATCGTTGGGTTCGATTCAATTTCAGGTTGATCTACAAAATCAGTATGAACCAAAACTGCTTCGTAAGTGTCTGATTCTGCCTGAACTGTTCGTTGCTCCTCCAGCGCGAGTTGACTTGAAAAGAGGACATTCTCTTGTTTCACCGGCTTGCTTTTCCCGTGAATGAATGACGCATTGTGCCAAGTGACGTGATAACCCGGTAAATAATCTCTTTTTTGAATGGTGCAGGATTGCAATAAAGCAACAAATCCTAGAAGTAAAATGGAAGGCGTGTAGATTTTTTTCATGATTTCCCGATTTATGTGAACAAATATAAAATTTTCTTAAGGTTTCCTTCAAAACGCCTCAGAATTTTGAACTTTTGTGGAACTCATGCGTTCATGTGGCATGAATTTACTTGTTCAATCTTTCGTTTTAGCGTCCTTGGTATTTTTTGGGTTAAGCACAAATCGTTCCAATTCTGAGGATTTTAAGCTCATCGTTGAAATCGACAACATCAAACAAACCGATGGAAAAGTGATGCGTATTGCGGTCAACAAAAAAGGTGATTTTCTGAATGATGATACCCCTTTTCGCTATGCGGTTGTTGAAGTTAAAGGCAACAAGATTTCGGAAACTTTCAAGTTGCCTGCCGGAGATTATGCCGTTTCAGTGTATCACGATTTAAACAGCAACGGCAAGTTGGATAAAAACATTTTTGGTGCGCCCAATGAGCCCTACGCCTTCAGTAGAAATTACAAACCTGTTTTCAGAGCGCCTCGATTCGACGAAGTAAAAGTGCAATTGAACGGGGATCGAAAATCAACCATTTCATTGATCCACCCATAATTTTATGAAAAGACTTTACAGACAACAATGGCTTCCAATCAGCTTGGATGAAGCATGGGACTTTTTCTCAAGTCCGAAAAACTTGAACGATATTACACCTGAAGACATGGTTTTCGAAATCAAATCTGAGGTGCCTGAAAAAATGTATCAGGGGATGTTTATCGTTTATTCAATTCGACCGGTTCTGAATATTCCTATGCGTTGGGTTACGGAAATCACACATGTTTCGGACAGACGTTTTTTTGTGGATGAGCAGCGCATAGGTCCTTACAACATTTGGCACCACGAGCATCATTTCGAGGAAAAGGATGGTGGCGTGCTCATGACTGACATTTTGCATTATGATGTCGGCAAATCCTTTCTTGGAACCATAGCCTCAAAGCTTTTTGTGGACAAGAAAGTGCAGGGTATTTTTGACTACCGCTATAAAATTCTGGAGCAGCGCTTTGGCAAAAAGTAATTAGAGCGTCATTCTCAACTGCACGCCAATATCAGACTTTCGATTCCCTTCAATAAGTTCAGGACCGGATCCAACAGTTTTTACGTTATCCCAAGAGAAAATTGCGTAGCGCACCCAAAGGTCAAAACGCTTGGCGAACTTGTAGCGGAATAGAGCATAGGCGCGCATGCCTTTGCCGCTGTGTGCCGGAATGTAAAACACGTTGAGCATGTTGCTCTCAAAGGCATAAATTCGGGCATCATAGCTGTCTGTATCAAAAATCGCATAACGCAAACTGAGAGAAACTGGCGAACTTTTGGGTTTGTAAATAATGTCTTGATAGATGAGTATACCGCGCTGAAAATCTGCACTTTTTCTGTGTATGCCAACAAACTCCACTCTGGATTTTAAGGTTATGGACTCTGTGGCCTTGTAAGAAAAATGAATGCGGTAATTTCTTTGAATTACATCTTCGATTTCACGCACTGTTCCATCGATGGTTCGACTGTTCCTCTGGCGCACTTGCTGCCTGAATCTGGCGTAGAGCTCTAGTTTTTTGTCCGGTTTGTAAGTGATTTGCGATAAGAATTCGTAGCCGTCGCTGGGCGCATTCACCTGATAACGCAACCATTCAAATTTGAATAAGTCAAGGTAATTGTCCCAGGATAGTTTTTTGTGGATTTTCCAGAAAATGCCTGTGTACAGACCTTCTTCATTCTGTGAGCGAGAACCTTCCCGAAATCCTTGTGAGTAGAAAGTGTGAAAATCACGTGGATATTTTCTGTACAAAACACTGAGTGAGAGTTTTGGGTCCAAAGAGATGAGTGCCCCATGAAGCATGCCGATGGCCCCTGAGCCGGAGCGAACGATTTCACCGAAGAAGTTGGTGTTTTTATAGACATAATTGTAGTCTAATCCTACGTTGAAAAGTTCCCTGCCCCTAAAATCAAATTGGTTATAGGGTTGTAGGGCGCGTTCAAAAAGTTTATCATAGCTATGATGCACGGCCGATAATCCGACTTGGAATCGGGCAGTTTTGTATTGCGCGTAAGTGCCGAAAATGCGCTCAGAAAGTGCATTTTTTCGATCCATTTCGGAATTCGTCCTATGCAAACCGGTCATGTTAATGGCTGAGGCGAATTCTTCTTCCTGGCTTAACGTGTCAAGCATCTGTAGGATGGTGGCGCTGACATTTTTTACTGAACCGAAAGTGGTCAGGTGAATTTTCTTGTAGGCTACCTCAACTGCGGCCCCGCGCAAATAACGCGTTTCGTCAATGGAGGCATAGGGTCTTAAACCACGAGCATTTTTTTTGGTGTTGATGACATCTGAGGTTTTGTTGAATGCATAGCCTACCCATAGATTGAGTCCTTGACCGATTTGAATTTGGTAGTCGCCCAAGGCTACGGTTCTCAAGTACTTACCACCTTGATAGAAGGCATGTGCTGAATAAAAATCAAAACCATATTTGTTGATGCCTCTGAAAAAAACTTCCCCGGGATCTTTTTCAGCCGTAAGACCCACGCTGATGTTGTTTCTGTAGGTGAATCGGAGACGGGTGTAATAACGATCGGGATTTCCATGGTAGTATGAATTGCTGTTTAACAAAATAGAATCGGGCACTTTTTCGTAGCCTCGTCGGTCTTCCAAGACCCTTTGGTAGCGGAGGAAAAGTTCAAATTTCCCGTATTGAAGGGCTTCTCGAAGTGTCACCTGCAGCTGGTCGAATTTATCATCCACGTAAATGAACGGCAAAACCAGGTAAATGGTGTTCAAATCCCAGTAGGGTATGGCTTGTATTTCATAGATGGAAATGAGTTTGCCGAATTGTTTTTTGTAATTTTCTAACGACAAAATTTGAATATCTGTCAGGAGTTGAAGGGCTTTTAGGTCTTCAATGTTGGTTTTGTTGAGGTTGATTTTGTGGTCGATGTAATAGTACAAATCTTCGGTAATTTGCTCCAGCGACAAGTCTTCTGATTCGAGGTTTTCTGATAAATACTCGATGCGTTGCTGTATCAGTTCGTGTTTATTTTCCTCGGATTGCGCCAAAAGCACTTGGCAAAAAAAGCAGATAATTAATCCCGAGAATATTTGAACCAACTTGAACATCACTCTTTTCTTCTGGTAGGAAACAAGAAATTCAGGGAGGCAGCAGTATGGAAGCCCATGGGTTGCACGTAGTTTGAAGCGACGTCAAAACGCAAATTTTTGAATGCGTAGCCAAAGCCAAGCGCCACTGAACTCGGTTGAGAGGATGCCCCGGCTCTGACGTAGAACGGTTCGGCAGGATGGTATTCTATCCCCACTTTGACGCGCAAAGGAAAGGCAATGTGTTTTTCCAATTCTGTACTGATGAAGACTCTTTTGGACAATTCATACAAAGTTCCTGCTCGAAAAATGGTTTCGAAGCGTTCGTTCTGGTATTCGGCCAGTTTGGCTCTTGTCAGGTTGTTGATGGCCGCTGCGAAAGTCCATTTGTCGGTTATTTTCACACCGAGTCCGAATTCCCCGCTGATGCCGTGTTTGGTTCCATAATAGGACGGTTGTCTGACGTTCATGTAGTTTATTTGTACACCCATTGAAAGACGTTCACTCAAGGCCAATGCGTAACCCATTCCTGCTCTTGAGGTGCTGTAAACTTCTGTGCCGCTGTATTGTCCGCCGAAAGAAATCGTACCTTTTTTGATGGGCTGTGCGAAAACCAAGCCCTGGTATTGGAATTCTCTCAGGAAAAAGCGGTTTTCGTAGTAAACGCCTGCTCCTCCTTCTTTGAGAAAACCGAGCATCCCGGGGTTGTTGTGGTAGGCCCAAATGTCATTGAGTGCCACTCCTGCATAGGCCATACCTGCTTGACGGGAGCCGATTTGTCGAAAATGTTGGGCGTGAAGCTCAGATTTTCCCAGTAATGCGAGTGCAGTAAGCGTGAGTAGAATTCTAGTCATAGTCGGCTTTGATGGTCTAAATGTAGAGACTTAAACCCAAAGCACCAACAGAATCCTTAAAAAATGTGAAAGCGATTTCGCGCAAATTATTACTCCCGCACAATGTGCACAAATCCGTGGGTGTTGATCAAAGTTGACTTGAAATTGTAGAAATATACGCCTTCCATCAATGGTTCACCATTCTTATCGAGCCCGGTAAAGGCATTGTCGTTGGAGGTCATCGTGTAGAGCAAGTGTCCCCATCGGTTCATGAAATCAATGGTGAAAGGAACGCAGTCGTTGAAAATATCATCCACTTTAAACGCATCGTTGAGGTTGTCACCGTTTGGGGTAATGACGTTGGGCAAGGAGAAGTTCTCCAATTCCAAAGCCACATCTACGAAATAGCTAAAATTGAAGGTATAGGTACAATTTTGAGAGGTAGTAAGCACAAAATATCCCGGATGGGTACCGGTCTCCAGATTCACAGTAACGTTTGGATTAGGAATGTTAGCAATTGAATCTCCGTCAATAATCCACCAGAAATTTTGCAAGGTGGCATTGGTATTACCCATGTTGATGGCCGATTCAAAGCTGACCACATTGGTGCAGTAAGAGGACGATGTCGTTTGAACGGTGGGGGTTTGATTCACCTGAACAGGTAAAGTGATTTGGTCTGCACAGCCGGCATTGGTCGTAGCGAATAGGGTTGCGGTATAATTGCCGAAACTCGGGTAAGCGTGTGTGTTCGGTGAATTGACATTGTTTTGATTGCTGCCATCACCGTAATTGATGGCCACACTGCCCGCAGGACCGTTCCAATTGACTGTGTTGCTAATGGCAACAGTAGTTCCATCGCACAAATCTTGATAGGAAGCTGCTATGAATTCAGGATTAGGATTTACTTGTATGAAAATAGAATCCGCAAGCAACTGGCAAGCGGAAGGTAAATTTCCGGATACAAAATAATAGCCTGATTGATTCAAGCCCAAATCGTTCAAATCAATGCTTTGACCTTGAGCTGTGAAGCCATTTGGTCCGGTCCAGTCGTAGGTGGCTCCGGGAATTTGGTTGGTTGATAGTGTGATATCGCCGTTTTCACAAATCACGTTGGCGGTTGCATTGATTTCATATTTGAAACTGGAAAAGTCGCTGAAAAATCCGAATCTGCAGCCTGAACTCGCTCCGCCGTTGATTAAACCAACATGGAAGCGTTCTGACGTGTTTTCAATTCTTACCCCTTGATTCACTGCGATTTGAGCGCTCATATCGATTTGCGCAAAAACCCATTCGTTGTTGGTACCGGGTACAAAAGTGAAACTCGATGCGTTGATGACTCCTGCTTGACCATCCAAGAGGAAATTGCCTTCGTTGCCTGCTTTAACCAAAAGCGTGAGACCAAAAAATTCTGAGGTTGATCGCACAAAAGGCACAACAAACGAACCTGTGCAAATGATTGGAGGAAGAATTGCGCCACCTACTTCACAGCCAAACCCGGATACTTGAAACACGTAGGCCGGCTCAGAGGTTTGAATATAAACACTCGGCGCGGTGAGTTGAATCATGTAGGTTTCCCCAACATTGAGTGTAGCCACGGCAACAGGATTGCTGTTGAGGAAAACCTCTGTGTTGTTTTGTGAAGCGGTCACAAAAACGCGATCCATATTTTGTAAAAATCCGCGAACAGCAATGTAATCCGTGCCGATGATACCGGTTGGGATGATTTGGTCGCTGAGAATGTCTCGACAGCTGTTGAAGGCCACTGAATCATCGGAGTAGGTAATTGCGATAGGTTTGTTTGAACTCACAATTGAACCCACAATTTTGAAACCCGCAAGTTGAGATATGGACACGGCACTGAAAGTTTGGCCGGCATTCAGCGTGATGGTGAAAGCGGTTCCCGCATTGTGCCCGAAAATATTGTTGGATGGAATAATGGTAATCGTGGTGTTGTCCTCTGTAGCGATGATATCGAATTTCGCATCGGCACGAGGGTTGTAGTTCGCATCGTTGTTGTAAAACGTTTGCCCCGGAATGATGAAGGACGTCCCGAGCGCATTTTTCCCTTTGAGCGCCATGATGTCCGGGTTACATTGACACGTGGGCGTCACTTCATAATAAGCCGTTATGGGAGCAGTTGAAGTAATTCTAAAACCATAATTAAGCACAGTATTCGACGGCTTGTTTTCAATCATGTCGATCCAATTCAACAAGTTGAGTGTCTCTGATGAATTTGCTGCCAAGTTGATGATTTGTGTTGGAAACGCCGGGTTTGCAGGTTGGCTTACCACCACTTCCGCTGGATCATTGAGCGTATTGAAGCGAAACACGATGGGGCGGTCACCGTGCGATGAAGTCACCTCAGGTGCTACAAACCAAAAGATAGTGTCTAACTGACAAAAAGTGTGTTTGTATAAAAAAAATGCTCCGAGGAGCACAAAGAGTCGCATGAGTTTCATAATGTTCAGACGTTGTAGCCTTAAGATGGCTGCATGAATGGTTCAACAAATTCGAATTCGGGTACAATATTAATTCGCAAATGCTTAACAACCAAATGTCATGAAGGGTTTAAGAAATTTTAGCATGCTCATGGATTTTGATTTTTTCGTCTGCAAACTGCCGTCTTAAGGCGCAAAAATGTTTGAAAAAGATGATTACTCAAACCAAAAATATCGGCAACTCACGTAGGGCTTAATTGACTTTTTCGCAGATTTGTAACCAATTGACAGGCTATGAAATTGTTCGTTTTAATTGTTCATTTAATGTTGCTCTGCTCGACCTCTTGGTCTCAGGAAGTCTATCGCGCCATTCTTGAAAGAGATAACTTGGTTTTTGTGGAGACGAGTTTGGGCTTGTATCGTTTTTCGGCATTTGCCAATCAGGGGGTTGATGTGCATTTTTCCCATGACGTGAATATTTTCAAAAGAACATCGTTATCCACGTTGGAGGTGCATGAGAAATTCGATTTTGTCAGAGAAGATGAACAGACAGTTGTTTTGGTTAAAGGTAATCTGCAAGTGGCTGTACAAAAATTACCTTTCTCGATTCAATACCATTTGGAAGACAAACATGTGCTTACGCAACAACAACGGATTGGGGAGAGTGATTCGGTACTGTGGAATTTTGCCATTGATGAAAAAGAGGTGCTCTACGGCGGTGGTGCGCGCGCCTTGGGCATGAACCGCAAAGGTAATCGCCTGGAACTTTACAACCGTGCCCATTACGGCTATGAAGAGCGTTCGGAACTGATGAATTTTTCTATGCCTATTGTCTGGGGATCATCAGGTTTTATGCTGCATTTTGATAATGCCTCTGCGGGCTATTTGGATTTGGACAGCCGTGCGACGAATGAAATTTCTTACGGTGCAGTGAGCGGTGAGCATCGGTACCAAGTGATTGTGAATGCGCATCCCCTAGGGATTTTGAAAGACTACACGACGCTTACCGGACATCAATCGCTACCTCCAATTTGGGCCTTGGGCAATTTCGCCAGTCGTTTTGGGTATCGCTCCGCGCGTGAGGTATTGGCTGTGGTTGATGCCTACGAAAAAGAAAAAGTACCTCTCGATGCTGTGATTATTGATCTGTATTGGTTTGGAAAAACCATTCAGGGCACGATGGGCAATTTGCGTTTCGACTTGGATTCCTTTCCCAATCCTCGAGAATTTTTGGCTGTGCTGCGTTCGAAAAACATACAGCCGATTGTGATTACAGAACCTTTCATCCTTACGACCAGTTCCCGATGGAAGGAAGCTGTGGCGCGCGATATTCTCTGCAAAGACGACAAAGGCAAGGTTCATACCTATGAATTTTATTTCGGGAATACCGGATTGATTGACGTTTTCAATCCCAAGGCGCAAGCATGGTTTTGGGAAATATACGAAGAACTTCACGACTTGGGCGTGCGCGGTGTATGGGGAGATTTGGGCGAACCAGAGGTACATCCTGCGGAGTTGAGGCATTTTGGCGGGTTCACTGCTGATGACATACACAATGCTTACGGTCACCAGTGGGCCAAGTTGATTTTTGAAGGCTACAAACGTCAATTTCCCGAAGAGCGTTTGTTCAGCCTGATGCGGGCCGGAGCACCAGGTTCGCAGAGGTATGGCATGATTCCTTGGTCAGGTGACGTGAACCGAAGCTGGGGAGGACTCAAATCGCAGCCGGAAATTGCGCTCCAAATGGGGATGCAAGGAATGGCCTACATGCATTCGGATTTGGGTGGTTTTGCAGGCGATTTCAACGACGATGAATTGTATATCCGCTGGTTGCAATATGGTGTTTTTCAACCGATTTTCCGCCCACATGCACAAGATGAAGTGGCGAGTGAGCCTGTTTTTAAAGACAAGGAAACCTTGCGAATTGTAAAAGAGTCCATCAAACTGCGCTATGCACTTTTGCCTTACAACTACAATCTTGTTTTGGAAAACGGGAGAACAGGAGCACCCCTGATGCGTCCTCTGTTTTTCGAAGCACCGGAGGATTCGATAGCACAGCGTTGCAGTGATACCTACTTTTGGGGTAAGGATTTTCTCATTTCCCCAGTTTTGGAGAAGGGTGAATTACGACATTTGCTCACGCTCCCGCCGGAAAGTGCCTGGTTCGATTTTTATTCCAACAAACTCATCGAAAATCGAGAGACTCGATCGCAACACATTGAGTTGGAAGTGGATTTAAGTCATATTCCGACCTATGTGCGTGCAGGTTCTGTGATACCGATGATTCCGCCAATTTCGAACACGTCAGACTACAAACCCGAGCAAATTGTATGGAATTTTTTCCTCTCCTCAGAAGTCAAGCACAACACCTTAGTGCTGCATCACGACAATCTTTTGCCGAATTATAATCCGAACTACAAATCCCAGGAAATCCGGGTGAGTTATCGCATTCGTGGTCGTCGGGTTTGGATAGCGTTCAATGATGAATCAGGAAATCCTCAAACCGTCAAAAAAAGCGCGATTGTTTTGAGAGGACAACCACGACGGTGGAAAGTGAGGGTGAACGGACGGAAAGTAAAATTGTGATGTTTTTCCTGCGACCAGTTGGCGGTAATTTTTCCTAAAAACTCAGTGACATACCGATTCTGAATCCTTGAAGGGCAAAGGTGGATTCTGGTCTAGGAAGGTCAGCGTTGAGCTTAACGTATTTGTGAGACAAGATGAAATATTTGAGGTATTGCAGCTCAATATTGAAGGAACCTCCGTTTTTCATGATGAAAGCAAAGCCATGACCAATGGAAAAATTTGCCGCCGAGAAAGAAGACTGCGCATTGTGGTACATATTGCCGTAATAGTAACCCCCGCCGTCGTACCAAAGCGTATCGTAGTATTCATAATTGTTCGACAATTGCATATTTTGATAGCGCAGTTCAATAGGGATGTATAAGCCTAAGTTCGACTTGGCTGCGTCGTATTCATATTTGTACTTAAGTCCGGCGTTGAAGAATTTTGGAGAACTAATTACACCAAAGTCACCCACCACACCGAAGTAGTGCTTTCGGGTAAAATAGCGACCAATTCCCGCACTCAAACTCAAGGGCATCTCAGCCACACCATACATGTTGGACGTATAGTACGATTTATCGGTAAGTTCTTCGTACATATAGGTGTAGTGCAGGTTCAAGCCTAAAGTAACCTCGGTTTTTTCTTCGTTTCGCGCCCGAATCACCTTGTCTTTGGATTTGATTGGGAACTGTTTCTTTTCAACAAAATAATTGTACTGCTCTCTGCTGAAATTGTAAACACGACCTTCTGTATCTCGAAAAGAAAGTCCCCCAAGATTAGCATCGTAAGCCAAAATATTTCCTTTCAAAATGCGCCCGTCTTTCAAGTAAACCACGTCATACACAACGTATTGGGTAGAATCTTGTGCTAGTGTTGTGTTTTTGAAAACAGCGGTGAGAAAAAGTGCAGCGAAAAGCAAATATTTGAGCATCCTTGTGAAATTTGCCCAAATGTAGGAAAAGTTTCCAGAAGACTAAGCCTTCAACTTCAAGCCCAAACTGTTGTCATAGATGTCTTTGTATTCTTGTACGAAGCCGTAGTGATCGTCATCCACACACATTTTGCCTTTGGTCACGTGACCAAGTAAGGTAAATGGCAATCCGGTTTCAATCATGAACTCTAAAAATTCTTCTTCGGTGTCTTCGGATAAGGTTACCACCACACGGGATTGCGCTTCACCAAACAAGAACGCATCTTCGCGCACTTCAGCATCCGTTACGATATCGAAGCCCAATTCACGCGGGAATGACATTTCTGCCAAAGTCATGAACAAGCCACCATCCGAGCAGTCGTGCGCGGCATTGATGAGTTTATTGGCAATCAACCCTTTGATGGCTTCCTGAACTTGGAATTCGCGCTCCAGGTCATAGTGTGGCGCTGGTGAAGCTTCAAATTTGTGGTAGGAGTACAGGTATTCTGAAGAAGCAATATCATTCACACTATCGCCAATCAAGAAAATCAAATCGCCTTTTTGCTTGAAATCCAGGGTCATCACGTTTTCTTTGTTGGGAACCACGCCCAACATGCCGATGGTTGGTGTTGGGAATACCGGAACTTCTTTGCCTCCAATCACCGATTGGTTGTAGAAAGAGACATTTCCTCCGGTTACGGGCGTTTCAAACTTGCGACACGCGGCTGACATGCCCTTGATGGCGCCTACAAATTGCCAGTAAGACTCCGGATTGTATGGGTTTCCAAAGTTCAAGCAGTTGGTGATGGCACTCGGAATTCCTCCGGAGCAAACAATATTCCTCGCAGCTTCAGAAACTGCGATTGCCGTACCTACCTCAGGGTCGGCATGCACATAGCGCGAGTTGCAATCTACGGTCATGGCCAAGGCTTTATCTGTGCCTTTGATGTTCACGATTCCAGCATCTGTGGGGCGGTTAGTGGACATCGTCGCTGTTCCAACCATCGAGTCGTATTGTTCATACACCCAGCGCTTGGAGGCACAATTTACATGACTCATCAAGTGGATAGCGACTTCCTTCAAGTCTTCCGGTTGTGGAACATCATCAATATTGAATTTCTTGTATTCTTGAAAATACGCAGGTTCTTTGTATTCACGTTGATACACAGGAGCGCCACCGCCCAACACGAGAGATTCAGCAGGTACATCGCCTACAATGACCCCGTTCATGAAATAGCGCACGCGGCCGCTGTCAGTCACCACACCGATTTCCTCAGCATGCAAATCCCATTTGTCGAAGATTTGTTTCACGATATGCTCCTTGCCTTTGTGAACCACAACCAACATACGCTCTTGAGATTCTGACAACAATATTTCGTAGGGCAACATATTTTCCTGACGCGTAGGAACTTTATCGAGGTGGATGTCCATGCCCACGCCACCCGCTGCACTCATTTCACAAGTGGAGCAAGTGATACCCGCAGCACCCATGTCTTGCATGCCCACGATCGCATCAGTCTCTGCCAATTCCATGGTCGCCTCAAGGAGTAATTTTTCTTGGAAAGGGTCACCAACTTGAACTGAAGGCAGGTCGTTTGCGGAGTCTTCAGTGATGTCTTTGGAGGCAAACGCAGCACCGGCAATACCGTCTTTTCCTGTGGCTGATCCCACAATATAAACCGGATTACCCGGACCTTTCGCCTTGGCTGAAATCATTTTTCCGGCTTTGACGATACCCGCTGAGAAGGCATTCACCAATGGGTTTTGATTGTAAGATTTATCAAAGAAAACTTCGCCACCCACAATTGGAATACCGAAGGCATTTCCATAATCGCCGATTCCTTTTACAACACCCTTAACATGCCAACGGGTACGTTTCTCTTTAATATCGCCAAAGCGAAGACTATTCAGTTGAGCAACAGGTCGAGCGCCCATAGTGAAAATATCACGGTTTATACCA
>JBBIIM010000050.1:0-8624 GCA_037446475.1 Crocinitomicaceae bacterium
GAGTTTCCATAACCAGAAAATTATACCCAACGTAATCACGTTTTTGGTGAAAGCTTGGGCCGGTGTCATGGGCAATAAATCACCGAAACAGCCACAATTGCCACCGGTATTTTGAATCATTGAATAGGCCAAGTGTATGTTGAAAACTATGAGCAATAGGGCACTCAGTGGAATGACCAATTTGCGCAAATAATGTGGCTGAAGAAATCCCAAACCAAGGGCTATTTCGGCGCCAATGATAAAGCGAGAAAAATAGGGCGCCACACACTCAGAAAAACCAAGCGGAACGAGCTGTTTCATCTCAAAGGTGACAATTGCGAAATTCAGACTCGGATTGGGATAGAGTTTTGCGTATGCCGAGAAAAGAAACAAAAAAGAGAGCAAAATACGAAAAGTCCAAGGCAAGTACGGTTTAATCTGATTCATAATCTTCATTTGTTTTTACAAAAATACACATGCCCACATATTACAAGTTCAATTAACGAATCTTTGACAAAAATTAGTAAAGTCCTGAGTCTTTTGAATTCTTGCCTAGCTTTCACTATCTTTACCCACTCATGCTGTTTATGAATTCACTGAAAACGGTTGTATTGATTTTGCTTGTTCTCATAAGCGCGTTGCCTTTGAGAGTTCAGGTGCGTGATTGGTATGTAAGATTGGCTGATGAACCGATTGACAAATTAGACAACGGTATCCCGCGCATCATTTTCGCTGAGCAATATCTGGGTGGATTTATTTTGGTTCGAGAACAAGTGTATCGGCAACTTAGGAAAAGAAAATTTTTGCTTGAGCGCTTGGATTTGGAACTGAAATCCGTCGGAATAACGGACATTACAGATGACTTGGATGAACAAAATTTTGAAATTCAAGACGTTTTGCGCTTGAACGATCGACTATTATTTGTCTCAACTTTGTACAAACGCGAGGAGCACACGCGGTATTTTTATGTTCAGGCTTTAGATTACGCATCCGCAACCTTGAGCAAGCGTTTTGAGGTCTATCGTTATCCGAGTGAGCAAAATATGGCTTACAATGTGGAGTTTATCACGTCACCGGACGAGAATTTTTTAATGTTTTCAATCGTTCCATACAAAAAAACGCCTTGGATTAAGAAGCCCGAAAATGATTACCGAGAAATCATACTTCTAAACAAGGATTTTTCAATGAATCAAGTTAAGGGCAGGATTGACATGCGTGTAGGACCTGTTGATTTTTGGGTGGAACAAACCCTCCTCGATAATTTTGGACAACTTTATTTTCTGAGCAAAAAGATTCCGGATAAAAAAAGCGAAGAACCGACGTATTACATTTTGCGGTTAAAGGATAGTCTTGAATCACGCGCGATAAACTTTAGCGCAGGATTGATTCACCGTGCGCGCATCGAGCTCAATCCGGATCAAAATATGCTTTTCATGGGATACTATCATGAAATGAAAAAGTTTAATCCGGGAGTTGGCGTGGTGTCAACGGTCATAGATGCAAACACACTCAATTGCGGGGAAATTCATGCAGACCTTATTCGCAACGAGGTGATGATGACAGGATTGTCTGAGCGAGAGCGCCGCAAATGGCAACGCGAAATTGCCGCCGGACGCGATTTTAAACTCAATCAAGATATTGTGCCTTTGTATTTCTTCAGGCATCACAGCGGACATGTCAGTATGATCGGTGAAATTCAATATGTTACATTGGAGAGTTCGAGTATTTCTTATTCGGGAACTTTGAACAGGTTTACTTACAACTACGAGCATATTTTTCTTACCCGAATTGACCCGCAAGGAAAAATTGTGCATACCGTGAAGATCCCCAAACTCTACAGGGGATCGGATGATCTTGTAAAATCCTTTCAGGCGTCCATGCATGGGGAGGAGATTCATTTTATTTTCAACGACAGTCAAGACAATTTGATTATTAACCCACGCAAAGGAACGCGCTATGTTTCTCCACGACCAAGGTTTAATTTTATGGTCACTTACAAGGTAGATGCGCGTGGGGAAGTCGAGAACAAATCTTTGTTTGAGTACAATACACCGCCATTTAACAAAATTGATTTTTTGAGCATCTATCTTCAAACCGCGCAAACCAGTCAGGGACATTTGCTTTGCACCACATCCGGCCGATTGGGCAATTACTACCTCCTTATTGGCAACAATCAGCAGTGATTAATTTGCAGCTAAAACCATAGCCTCTGATTCTGTAAGGATTTTGTCCAAGGTCAACAGCGCAGCTAAAACTACTTGTGAATAATTTTGAGACGCGTTACCAAAACCGCCGGCCTTGGTTTGCCACATTTGTTGAATCAGTTGCTGACCACCCTGGGTAGGATTTATTGCGTCTATTACTTTGGCAACATTGGTGGCTCCTGCATGATAGATATGCATCACAAACAGTCTGAACCACAAGTCATTTTCACGGTATTCGATATTCTTGGCGTCTAAAATTCTGCGTGCTTCCGGAATACACACTTTTTTGAGCAATTGACTCGCTGCCCATGCCGATTTGTCGAAATCTCCGCGCTCATCTACTGTTTTATTGACTACCAAACCTTGGTTGATGGCCACACCTTTCATCAATTGGAAGGGACCGTAGGCACCCGCAGTTGATTTCACCAACTGTCCGGGTGACTCAATCAAAAGAATCGCTTGCGCGTACCAAGGGTCCACCAAATTATCGGCAAAAACCTCTACACCGCGGGTAATCGTTGGAATCACCAAATCGAATTTGTAGAAATGGTTTTTCCCTGCTGTTACAAAGATGGACGCTTCAGAATCGATGCCGTTTGCCAACTTTATAGAGTCTTTGTATGCGGTTTTTTGTTCGGTACTTTGTTTATCCCAATCTTTTTGAGACATTTTGGTAAGCATGGTGCGATTCGAAGCCACGTTGATCAGTACAGAGTCGGGACTCAAGGCCATGATCTGTTGCCAGAAAACGGCCTGCGGAAGTTCATTCCACTTTTCTTCAAACAAGTGGCAGGTGGAAACAAAACGCATGTTTTTATTCTCCAAAACATGGTTGTAAGAGACAATGTCCTGGTGCCAGGAAAATACAGACTTTTCAGTGTCCACCAAGGAGAAGAAACTTGGATAGGATCCAATGACAAACACAAGAGTTTTGAGCATGGCGGTTTGGTTTTATCAGTAAATAATTGAGCAATGGGTTTGGTTACAAACTTACTGATAAAATTTGTCGGAATCCAGTAGATTAACTAAAATTTCAAAAATGAGGTGTTAACAATCACGGTATTCTAAATTGTAGATTGCAGTTGTGAGACAAATAAACTTAAACGGTTCGAACCTTACTCAATGCAAACTCCAACTGACTTTCTCGCGTGTGGTCAGAGGTGTCAATGACTATCGCGTCGGGAACTTGGATTAGCGGGCTATCTGCGCGTGAAGTGTCCAGTTTGTCACGCTCTTGCAGGTTCTGTGTGATTTCTTCCAAAGAAAAATATTGTCCTTTTTCTTCCAATTCAGCCTTGCGTCGTGCAGCACGTATCTCTGGTCGAGCAGTTACGAAAAATTTCAGCTGTGCATTTGGAAATACGACAGAGCCGATGTCGCGACCGTCCATCACAACACCGCCATTTGCTCCCATATTCCGTTGCAGATCCACGAGTTTTTTGCGCACTTCTGAAACGGCAGCCACAATTGAAACGTGGTTTGAAACTTCCATGCTACGAATTTCACGCTCAACATCTCTGCCATTGAGCAGTAAATGTTGCCTGCCTGATTCATCTGCATTGAGAGAAAAATCGATGTCGACCTTGTCCAGTTGATTGATAAGCGCGGCTTGGTCCAGTATCTTATCGCTAATCAGTCCCTGCTCCAACGCGTAGAGGGTCACACCTCTGTACATAGCGCCGGAATCGATAAACACATAGTTGAGTCGCTTGGCCAAGTCTTTCGCCAAGGTGCTTTTGCCACAGCCTGAAAACCCATCGATGGCGATGGTTATTCGTTTTGAATACGCGCTCGTTTCTTTCATGTATTTATTGATGGATTTCTTGGTCTGCAAGGAGTTGTAAAAATTCATCCATAGACAGCTTGATACAGTCATTTGGGATGGAAAATTTCTGCGGGTCAACGGGTTTCGATTCAAGTTTTACGAGCGTGTAGTTGACCGGTATGTGCTGCACAATAAGCTGATATTTTGTCGGAAGACCGGGAATGATGCGGTCGTAAATGTCAAGAATGTGATTTGGGTAGTGGGGTGCGAATGATACCTCGATCGGTTTGTCTAAATGCGCTCCAGATATCGCTAATTTTTCAGAATAAACACCTGCTATTTTTTCACTTCCTTTGAGTGGATTTATCTCAAATCCGCGCTTTAAGGTGTCTTTGCTAAAGTCTTGAAGTAGCGCAACTTTCTTCCCAGCAAAAACAAAAATCAATGCACCGGATTTGGTGCTGTTGTCGCGCAAATGGATTTGTTTGCCCATTGCTGTAAAACTCTCTACGCGAACAGAATCCCCTTTGACGAAATACTTAATGAACTTGCCGCTGTCAACGGGTACATTATCCAGCATGCGGTCATCGGTTTCATAAATCAAAATACCTTCAAAATAGGTAACTTTTTCGGGGTGGCTCTTACAAGAAAAGAGGGAAAGTAAAGCGAGAAAGATCCCAAGACAACGATACATATTTACCATGTGTGCAAAAGTAAAGTTTTTTGGACAGAATGAAATTGAAGCATCTGTGATCCGTGTAAATGATTTGATTTTTAGGTGTGAAACCCTCGCTGAATTACTCGTTTGAATAACGTCAAAACATAGTTCGTGACCCTCAAAAAAGTATCTTTGCACACTAAAATTTGATAGTATGTCCAAAATATTGATTATCGACGACGAACCGAGCATCAGACGCGCTCTAAAAGAAATCTTGGAATTTGAAAGTTACGAAGTCGCTGAAGCTGAAAACGGAAGAGTGGGATTGAACAAGGCAGGTGAGGGTTTCGACGTGATTTTTTGCGATATCAAAATGCCGGAGATGGATGGTTTGGAATTTTTGGAAAATTTGAATAAAGCGAATATTGATACGCCTGTAATCATGATTTCCGGTCATGGAAATATTGAAACGGCCGTTGAAACCATCAAAAACGGCGCTTTCGATTTTATTGAAAAGCCTTTGGATTTGAACCGTATTTTGGTAACGGTTCGCAACGCTATGGAGCGTGGGTCATTGGTGGAAGAAACAAAGGTTTTGAAAACCGCCATTAAAAAGGTGAAAGGTTCTTCCATCATCGGTGAATCTCCTGAAATCATGCATATCAAAGAAATGATTGACAAGGTGGCCCCATCAGAGGCTCGAGTGCTCATTACCGGTGGAAACGGGACAGGAAAAGAACTCGTGGCGCGTCAATTGCATGAAAACAGCAACCGTGCAAGGGGACCATTCATTGAAGTGAATTGCGCTGCTATTCCTTCAGAATTGATTGAAAGTGAATTGTTTGGCCATGAAAAAGGTGCGTTTACTTCGGCCATTAAACAGAAAAAAGGAAAATTTGAGCTGGCTGAAAATGGAACAATTTTCCTTGATGAGATTGGCGATATGAGCGCATCGGCTCAGGCCAAAGTGTTGCGTGCTTTGCAAGAAAACAGAATCACCCGGGTTGGAGGAGAGCGCGATATTGCCATCAATTGCCGCGTAGTTGCTGCAACCAACAAAGACCTGAGAAAGGAAATTGAAAACGGAAATTTCCGCGAGGATTTGTACCACCGTCTGAGCGTGATTCTGATTCATGTACCTAACCTTAACGACCGCAGAAGTGACATCCCAATGCTTTCTGAGCACTTTTTGACTTTGATTTGCGAAGATCATGGCATTTCCAGAAAATCCTTTTCAGAGGATGCCATTGAAGCGCTTAAAGAGACCAATTGGACAGGGAACATCCGTGAGTTGCGCAACATCATCGAGCGTTTGGTGATTCTGTGTGGTGATGTAATCACAGGAATTGATGTAAAAACTTTCGCTAATCCTAAAAACTAAGCGATGATTCCACTGTACAAACCGCTTGCATTTTTTGATCTGGAAACTACCGGACTGGATGTAACCAACGACCGCATCATTGAAATTGCTATATTGAAAATGAATCCGGATGGCAGTCAAGAGCGCTACCACAAACGCGTGAATCCGGAAATGCCGATCTCCAAAGAGTCTTCCGAAATCACAGGGATTTCCGATGAGGACGTAAAGAATTGTCCTACGTTTAGTCAATTGGCACAGGAGATTGCGGTATTTATTGGCGATGCTGATTTGGCGGGTTACAATTCAAACAAATTTGACATTCCGGTCTTGGCTGAAGAATTTTTGCGTGCGGGAAGTGATTTCGATATGTCTGCACGACGCTTTGTCGATGTGCAAAATATCTTCCACAAAATGGAGCAAAGGACTCTTGCCGCGGCCTATCAGTTTTATTGCAACCAAGAATTGATGAACGCCCACTCCGCTATGGCCGATATTGAAGCTACACAGCAAGTATTTGTTGCTCAATTAGAAAGGTATGAGGCTTTAAACAAAGACATTCAATTTTTGGCTGAGTTCACGCGCAGTGGTAATCACGAAATTTTGGATTTTGCAGGACGCCTGGCAAGGAATGAGAAGGGCGAATCCGTGTACAATTTTGGTAAACACAAGGGCAAAACTTTAGATCAAGTAGATCAGGAGGAACCGGGCTATTACGGATGGATGTTGCACGCCAATTTTCCTTTGTACACCAAAAAAGTCCTCAAAGACGAAATGGAAAAAATCAAATCCAAGAGACGAGAGGGGAAGCTGGGCACGATGGCAGATAAGTTGGACACACTCAAAGATAAATTCAGACGTTCATGATGGATTCATCTTACACATATCCATTGATGGAGCATTTCTACACCATTCAAGGTGAGGGTGTGCATTCCGGCAGAGCTGCCTATTTTTTGCGATTGGGCGGCTGTGATGTAGGTTGCGTGTGGTGCGATGTGAAAGAAAGTTGGGACACACTCAAGCATCCTGAAACATCGGTGGAGCAGTTGGTAAAATTTGTATTGGAAAGCGGTGCTGACTTTGTGGTAATTACCGGAGGAGAACCTGCAATGTACGACCTCAATACCTTGGTAGATGCGCTGCACGAACATCACTTGTATGTGGCCATTGAGACTTCCGGAGCATACGAGGTTCAGGGCGACTTGGATTGGTTTTGTCTTTCCCCGAAAAAATTCAAAATGCCTGTGGAATCCGCTTATGCTTCGGCTGATGAATTCAAAGTGGTAATCTACCATCCCTCTGATTTTCAATGGGCTGAGGATCAAATCGGCAAATTGCGCCCAGATTGCCAATTGCTGATTCAGCCGGAATGGTCGAAAACGGAACAATTGTTGCCCAAAATCATTGAATATGTAAAGAATAACCCGAAATGGCGGATTTCTCTACAGACCCACAAATTCATGAATATTCCTTAAAGTATGAAAGTTCTCATTCGTTCTATTTTTTTCGCGACACTCGTTCTGACGAGTTGTTCAACTGTGGCTCAATCGAAATATTCATCGAAAGACAAAAAAGCAATCAAATTATACGAAGACGCGATGCGGGTTGAAGTAACTCATTTCAATCCAAAAACGCAAGTGGTGGACTACCGTGCAGCCATTTCAATGCTTGATCAAGCCTTGAAGCGAGATCCAAATTTCATGGAAGCCCATGAGTTGATTGCAGAATTGTACATGGGCTACAAAGAGTACGATAAAACCATTTTTCACTTGAACAAATCCATGGAATTGCGCGGCGGAAGATCTACAAGCGGTTATGCGAATTACTTATTGGCTCGGGCACATTATGCCAAAGGTAATTATGAGCTCGCTGCCAAAAGCATGGAGACCTACCTCAGTGTTGGCTCAACAAGAGATAAATTGACTCCCGAAATCAAGTTGTTTCTGGAAAGTTGTGATTTTGCGATCTACGCCAAACGCAATCCGGTTGATTTTAAGCCGATTAATCTCGGTCCAACGGTAAATACCAAATACAACGAATATTTCCCAACCTTGACCGTAGATGGAAAAACGCTGCTTTTCACCAGACGCATTCCGGCTCCGGGAACAGAACATGGAGAACAGGAGGACTTTTTCGTTACCCAACTCAAAGATGGAAAGTGGACGGAGGCAGAGGCGATGCCCGCCAATGTGAATACCTCCAATAACGAAGGAGCACCCACATTTGCGCCTGACGGAAGAACTTTGGTTTTCGTAGCTTGTGTGGATGCTTACGGATCATACGGTTCAAATCGTTCAGGAAAGGGTAGTTGCGATTTGTTCATCACCAAAAAAGTAGGGACGCAGTGGAGAAATCCTGTGAACTTGCCCGGTGGGGTAAATACGCCGAATTGGGAAACCCAACCTTCTCTCTCCTCCGATGGTCAGACGATGTATTTTATACGAGGGACAACGCGTCGTGACGGCAGCAAAGAGCAGGATATTTACCGAGCCTATCTGCTCGCCGACGGCTCTTGGTCTAAAGCAGAGCGTTTGCCGGATATTGTAAACACACCCTTTCGGGAAGAGTCCGTATTTATTCACCCTGATGGACGTACCCTGTATTTCTCTTCGGAAGGTCATCCGGGATTTGGAGGGCTCGACATTTTCATGAGCACCATGG
>JBBIIM010000050.1:8643-23003 GCA_037446475.1 Crocinitomicaceae bacterium
AGCAAGCCGGTTAATTTGGGTTATCCTATCAATACGGAATACGATGAAAACTCATTGTTGGTGGCTGCCAATGGAGAGTTGGCTTTTTTCGCCTCCGATCGCAGTGGCGGATTTGGGGGACTAGACTTGTACGCTTTTCAGATGCCCGAGCGCATTAGACCGACAAAAACGCTTTACATGGAAGGTTTGGTGTTTGATGCCAGAACAAAGCGTCCATTGGGAGGACAATTCGAGTTGATTGATTTATCCAATGGCAAAACAATTATCATGGCAGAAGCGGATAAAATGACCGGTGAGTTTTTGGTTTCACTGCCTACAAAACGCGATTACGCCATATTTGTGAGTTATCCCAATTACCACAATTACTCCCTGCATTTCTCGCTCAAGAATCACGACGACAATGAGCCCTTCAAGTTGAATATTCCGCTCGAACCGATAGTTGAAGATGCGAGTGTGATTCTGGCCAATGTGTTCTTCGATTTGGCGAAAAGTACCCTGCGTCCTGAATCAGAAATCGAATTGAACAAATTGGTGGAACAATTGAAAAATAATCCTTCGTGGAAAATTGAAATCGGCGGTCACACCGACTCAAGAGGCGTAGACAAAGAAAACGTGACACTTTCTCAGAATCGTGCAAAAGCTGTGATGGACTATTTAGTTGCCCGAGGCATTGCGGCCAATCGCTTGAGCAGCAAAGGTTACGGTTCTTCGAAACCAATTTACACCGACGCACAAATTGCAGCGATGACTGACAATGCAGAAAAGGAAAGAGCGCATCAGTACAACCGTCGTACCGAGTACAAAATCATCAGCAAGTAGGCGCATCGATGTTTTCATTATTGAAAATATTGCGCCCAATGAATCTTGCTTTTTTGGTTTTTGCGCTTGCGGGTTTTTCTGCTGTTTTGATAACACATTTTTCTTCGTCAACAGCTTATCGCATCAATGATTTTTGGCTTGCGGTTTTGAGTATTTATGTGATTACTTCCGTTACTGCTGCGGGTTATGTGATCAATGATTACTTTGACCAAGACACCGATCGCATCAACAAACCTCACAAACTGGTGGTTGGACGATTGATGTCTGCGCGAGACGTACAATGGCTTTATCTCGGATTATTATTCGAAAGCGTTCTCTTCGCAATTGCTGTCTTTTGGTTTACAAATCAGTATTTTTTCGTGTGGGCGGTATTTCTTGTTCACATCGCCTTATTTGTCTATGCCGCTCGATTGAAAAAGTCCATGCTTTTCGGAAACGTACTCGTGGCATTTTTAACTGTCGCACCTTACGCGTTGCTCTTTCTTTTGTTCGACCCCAAGCATGAAGCGCTTCCGTTACTCGTGTTTCTTTCGAGTTCCGGATTTTTCCTGAATCTGAGCCGAGAAATTGCCAAAGATTGGGAAGATATTCCGGGTGATAAAGCCACAGGTGCACGAACCTTTCCGATAGTCTACGGAGAGCAGTTCACTAGAAAAATTTTGCTTGGAGTCTCGGTGTTTTCTCTTGTTCTTCATAGCATTTTGGTTGTGATTTATGCACAGAGCGAGCAATGTCCTGAGAATTTCTTCTTTGTTGTTAGTCCGTTGCTGTTGTACTTTGCTTTTCAAATAATTTTGACAATGAGAATTGCTCAGGATAAAGTTTTACCCAAAGAGATATCCTCATGGCTCAAGTGGATCATGTTTCTCGGGGTTGTGTGGATTTACACCCTTTGGCTTTTTCTGTAAAATGCCGTCGGACGCGAAATCTATTATTGCCGAAGTTAACGCACCTGAATAAAATCCAGAACCAATTTTTCTTTGAGAAAGCGGAATTTTTTCATGTCAGCCGGCGTTACAAAAGCCAGTGAAAGTCCATGTTTACCTGCCCGGGCTGTCCTTCCGCTTCGGTGGGTGTAAAATTCCGGTTGGTCGGGCAAATTGTAATGAACCACATAAACCAAATTGTCGATATCAATGCCGCGCGCTGCCATATCTGTGGCAACCAGGATTTGTGCGCGTTTTGACGTGAAGTTTCTCATCGCCTTTTCTCGCTCGTGCTGAAGCAAATCACCATGCAGCACGTCAGTCTTGAAATTTTGTTTGATCAAAAAGTCAAAAACCGTTTGGGCATCGCCTTTTGTTCTTACGAAAACAATACCCCTTGCTGCGCCCATAGATTTCAAAAATACCAGAAGCATCGCGTTCTTTTCATTTTTGTCGCAAATCAAATATTGATGTTCAATGCGCGGATTGATGATGTCTGCATTTTTTTGTATACGAATTTTTGGTGCCTCTTTGGGCATATAGTCGTCGATCATGCGCTGAACACCGCTGGGAATAGTTGCGGAGAAGAGCCAAATCTTTCTAAAATCGTTCGTTTTTGCAATGATTTTATCGACCTCTTTGCGAAAGCCCATGGCCAATATTTCATCTGCCTCGTCCAAAACCAATTGGTGAATACCCGATAGATCAACAGCTTTCAAATCCATGAGTTCGCGCAGTCGACCGGGTGTTGCGATGATGACTTGCGTGGGTCTTCTCAAACGACTGATTTGTTTGCCAATGGGTTCCCCACCATACACCGTTTCCACAAAAATACGCTCACTGAATTTGGTCAATTTGAAAAAATGCTTCCCCAATTGTTGGCAAAGTTCACGCGTTGGACAAAGCACCACCGCTTGAATGCGTTTGTCTTTGGTGTTGATACGCTGTAGTATTGGAATTGCAAAAGCTATTGTTTTGCCGGTTCCGGTTTGCGCTTGAGCAACAATGTCCGTTTTGTTTTCCAAAAGCGCAGGAATAGTCGCCGTTTGGATATCGGTGGGCTTGGTAATTTGTTGCTCCTGCAAAGCGCGTAGAAAGGGTTCTGCTACACCTAAAGATTCAAATGTTTTCATGAGGAATAGGTTGAGCCGATTAGTGTCTCAGTGTTTGAAATGATTGTAATACAAGGGATAATTTTAGTTGTCTTCGCTGTCTTCCAAAACTTCGATCTTCACGCCAAATTGTGTGAAGTGGTGAGTAATATGCTTCCTGTGCATCCAGCGCCATTCGGGAAGTGCGAGTTCACCGAAAACCGGGTGCACGTGCTTGGCCTCCGGATGGGTTTCGCAATATTCTTCAAAATCCACCCAAGCTTCAATGAATGCATCTACTGCCAAATCGAATTCTTCATATTGTAACGGCGCCTCATCATCCACAAAATGGGCTTTGAACTCGCGCGGCATGGGTGCATCACTCATCAAGAAGGCCTTGGAACGCGCAAGTTTTTCTCCTTCATAAGGACAAGTCATTTCGATTTGTCCGAATCCGGAAAGAATGCTGCCAGTTAAGTGTTCAACCATGCGCTGGGGAATCATTGTGCCCCAAAGTGGTTTGGCGTTCGGGTCGATTTGTTGCAGGTGATAAACCAGCGTTTCGAGATTATCTTGGATGTAGTTCATGACAAAAATTTATTAAACGTAATTTTCTCCGGCGATGACTTTCAGCGCTTTGGGAATGACTTCGATGGTTGCAGGGTATTTCACGGAAATGGGTTCCCCGTCCGCGTGAAATTCGTGGTTACCACTTATGATATTGATTCTTCTGAATCTGTAGGTTTTGATGTAGCGCGAACGGTGTACTTGCTGTTTGATGGCTTTTTGCAAAATTCCCGGAAACGCAAACAGGCCGGGTTTTTTGGTGACCACCAATTCCAGACAACCGTCGTGCATGTTTGACATAGGCGAAATACTGAAACCATTGCCAAACTCTGAGGCATTGGCCATGCTGATCATGAGTGCCTGTTCAGTAAGCGTTTGACCATTTTCAAACTGAATTGTGAAATTGTCAGGCTTGGTTTTTACAAATTCGCGCATCACCAACTGCGCGTATTTCATTATGCCGCGCTTGTTGGTTTTGGCAAAGAGTTTGGCAATTTTTCCATCGAAACCAAAACCTGCCACATTGAAGAAGAATTTGTTGTTGATTTTCCCAATGTCTATGCTTCTGATTTTCATCTGGTTTAAGGTGATAACTGCCTGTTGCACGTTGGTGGCAATTTGTAAATGTCGCGCTAAGCCATTTCCTGAGCCAATGGGAATGATTCCTAATGCCGAAGAATATCCGACAAGTCCTGATGCTACATTGTGAACAGAACCGTCTCCACCAACCGACACGACGACAGGAATATGGTTCATAGCAGCCTGGCGTGCCAATTTAAAACCGTGACCGCTGTATTTAGTCCACTGAAATTCGGGTTCGTATTTTGACGTGTCCAGATACTCCAGAATCTGATCCACGAGTTTGGTCTTATCCATAACGCCCGATTTCGGGTTGATGATAAAGAGTATCTTGATTTTATTGGAACGCATGATTTTTGTTGTCAATCAAATCGTTGTTGTAACGCTGAATGAAGGCCTGCAAAAGTAGGTACATTGTTTCAACTTCTTGTTTTTTTATCTCAAAGATATTGTTTTCCAAAGCGACATCCCGGGTCAAATCATGCAGATGAAAATTCTGTAATCCGGAAAAGGTGAGTAGGAATTTCTCAAAAAACAGGTGGTAGGTTCCTCCAAGATAATTAACCGCGTAGGATGATTCAGCGTCACCAAAAACGCTTTTACCAAAGGCATAAAATTTATCCTGATAACCCATAAGGTGCAAAAGGGATGGGAGAATATCAATTTGTTGGCTGATTTGATTGCTCCTTTGTTTGGGAATCTTCTGATTCGGCATGTAGTACAAAATGGGAATGCTAAACTTTCCGGCGCGTTGACCATAGAAAGTAGATTGGCTGGCCGCCGTGTGGTCGGCTACAAATACAAATAGGGTATTCTCAAACCAGTCTTGTTTTTGAGCCTCTTGCATAAACAGTCGGAGCGCATGATCGGCGTAATTCAAGCTTTGACAAATAGGATGCGGCCCAGTTTTGAGTTTGCCCTCAAACGACTTGGGTATCTCATAAGGGTGGTGTGAGGAGAGGGTGAAAATGGCGCTGAAAAAAGGCGTTTTCAATGTGGAAATTTGCTGCGCTACCCAAGGCAAAAAGTGATGGTCAAAAATGCCCCATGTATGGTCCGAATGTTCCTGATTGGGGTAATCTGCCTTACCAACATAGGAATTAATACCAATGAGAGAAGCAAAACCATCGAAATTCATCGAGCCTTTGGCCGCACCATGAAAAAATGCAGATGAATAGCCTTTCTTTTTCAGCATTGATCCAACACCATCAACGCGGTTGGACGCATAACTTGAAGCAATGTAAGGCGTCTCCATCAGGCTGGGTATGGAGGCAAGCACGGCGGGCATCGCTTCGATGGATTTTGTGCCGTTTGCATAGCTGTTGGGAAAGAAGTAACCCTCTGCACAAAGGGAATCGAAAAATGGGGTGTACGATTCATTTTCTCTACTCGTTCCAAGCCATTCATTACCAAAACTTTCTAAAATAACGACGAGCACATTAGGATTTTCCGGTACGTCTTCGAAGGGTCTGGTTTTGTAACGGTGTATCGGATTAAAATACTTCATGGCCTTGGCTTCAGGGAGCAGTTCAAGTCGATCCATGCCCGGTTCGGCGTAGGACTTGATCATCGTGAATGCTGTGTTGGACACAAAACCTGTATTTTCCGGGGAAGTAAGTTTTGAGATGCTGATGATGCTTATCGGACGCAAACCAATACCACCTCGAGCCAATACGGTGAGTAGCGCAATTGCCAGAATAGAAGAAAATACGTATGGAATCGCTTTAATACTTAATCTTTCCGGAATGAAGGCGCGATAGATCCTATTGAAAAAGAAGTTTGCGAGAACCACGCAGAGTATGAGAATGAGTGCCAACCACCAAAAGTCTTTGGCGTAAGTGACCCAGTGGTTGCCCATGTTTTTCTCGTAAGACAAAACCGAGAACAAATCAAAGGTTGATCGCTTACCGGCGTAATTGTAATAAACCACATCCAATAAATTGGCGGCGCATAAAAAAGCGATGCTGGACAGGTACAAAATCCTGAAAGTTAAACGATACCATAATTTGCGACGCTTCTTGAAAGGGAGCAACCAGAGTAAGGTAAAGGGAATAAAAGTGAGGCTCACGGTGACTGCATCAATCCAAAAAGCGGCTAGAATATCAAGCGCTTTGATGCTCTGAAAGGCATGCCTATTGGCCAGGAAGAAAATAATCTTTGTGACTCCTAAAAAGAACATGGCTCCTGCCATGAAGAAGATCAAAGCCTGCAATGTTTCAGGGGGTGTAACGCGTTTCAATTTCACCTTTCAAATGTAATCAGTTCCAACGAATCGATAAGCAGTCGTTATCAACTATATTTGCGGCCAATGGATAAGGAAGCTATTAAACGTTTTTGCCTCAATCAACTTGACAAACAGCTCAAGACTTTGAAAGATTTGATGCAGGAAGTCCAACAAGCTTCCAACCTGGAAACCAAGAGCACGGCTGGGGATAAGCACGACACTGCTCGAGCACATGCACAAAATGAGGTAGAGCGGCTTGGAAAACAAGTGCAGCAATTGGAGTCCTCAATGCAGGACCTCTTGAGACTTCCAGTCGAGTCTCACAACAAAGTGCAACGTGGAAGTTTGGTAAAAAGTAGTTGTGGAGATTTTTACATCGCTGTGGCTCTATTGCCATCTTTGACAAGCCATCAGCAGTTTATTGCGTTATCTCCAAGTGCCCCCCTTGCACAAAGAATGTTGGGTAGGGCAGTCGGCGATGAATTTTTACGTCTGGACGGTGTGAAATGTAAAATTCTGGGAGTTCATTGATTCCCGAAAATTTGCCTGTAATCACTTTATCATTAATTCAAATTGGTCTTCTTTGATATTTCCGACGGCATCTTTGACGATCATTTTGATTTGATGTGTTCCTGAGCTCAACTGAACGTTGGCAAATATTTCGTTGTTTTTATGTTCGTACTCCAACACATGGTATAAATCATTGATGTAAAGCGCGTAGTGTGAAAGTCCGGATTTATCATCCTTTATCGTCCAGGAAAGTTTGGAGATGTGCTGTGGGGTTGTCAATACTTTGAATTTTCTGGTGATTTGCGGAGCTAAAGTATCAATGTCTAGTCGAAAGGATCCCAAATTTTTGGATTTAGATACAAACCAATCGCCATCTACTTTTCCTGTATTGAAACTTTTACTTTCCTCGTGAAGCATCACCACTTTATCCGCATACTTCAAATGAATCGGGCTAAGGGCAAATTGTATTTCTAACGATTCGTTGGTCGCTGTCGGGTGTTCGCCAAAAACCAATTTTCCGTTGTTGAAACTCAACTTCTTTTTTATTGGTTCAAAAAGTGTTTTGTTTCCGATTTTGATTTTGTACTGTTTCTCTTGAAAAAAATAAACGCTGTCCGGATAGAGGTAGGATTTATCGAATTTATCAAAAGGTGTGTCCTCTTTGCGCAATTCGCCTTGCAGGGTTTGTACTATAAATTTTAAGCGTGAAGTATTTTTTAAAACATCGCTCAGCAGAAATTCCAGCTGATAATTGTGGTCTGGCTGGAGCCCTAAAATCCCTTTGCCGAATTGAGTCGCATAAATAGGAAGCTCGTTGTGGATGGTACGGAAGTATTTCTCAATCTTGGCTTTATTTTTTTGATAGGACTCGTAATCCTTATGGGTGTTAATTTGACGGTTCAAATCAAAGTTGAGTCGATTGAATGCTTTATAGAATAAGGTATCCGAGTTCATTAGGAGAATACTAGAATAAACGCCGCAGAGATTTTCGCTGGCATTATGCTTGTCATGTGCTTCTAAGGCTAGTCCGACACCTCCATGTTCAGAGCAAAAATGAGCCGGAATTTTTAAAGTGTCATTGGCGATGCTGAAGGAGCCTTTATCGAATTTCACGGGTGCTGTCAATCGCAAATCAGGAATTCTGTAACCATATTTGCTCAGTGCATAAATAACCACTTGTTGGATATGAGGCGCTCGTGAGTCTTCGATTTTATAGGCCTGAAAAAGCAAAGGATTTAGTGGGTCTTCACTGCTTGTTTCCCGAATTTCAAAGTGCAAATGCGGTGCGAATGAATTCCCTGTACTTCCCGAAAGTGCGATTAGATCTCCTTTTTTTACAGTCAGTGCCATGCGAGGAATTTGCAAGTCCATCTCGTAAAACTCTTGTTTCATCTGTGCGAGCAAAGTGTATTCCGCTATCGCACCCGTAAAGCTCTGACAATGTGCATAGACCGAGGTGATGCCATATTGCGGATGATCGATGTAAAGCACTTTTCCGTATCCGGTTGTACCGGTTTTGATCCGGGAAATGTAACCATCAGCAATCGCGTACAATTTGTAGCCTTCTTTGCCATTGGTTTTGAAGTCTATTCCTGTGTGAAAATGATTGGGTCTCAATTCGCCAAAATTACCGCTGATCAACAACTCGATGTCCAGCGGTGATCTCAACGGGGCGTTGTAATCCACCGGCGTAGGCGAGGGTTGAAGATTCAAAAGGAAAAATAGACGAAACAAGATATTCATGGTCATAATAAAACAAAAATCAATCCACTCCCGATTCGTTTCAAGTGAATCATGAAAAGTTATTCAAAAACGAATGTTAAATTAAATTATTGAAATTGTCGATTGTTAGGAATAATTGTACTAAGTTTGCAGCCCGAAATTGAGGAACACAACGTTATAAATCATAAGTAGTCATGGATTTCATTAGACAAATTCAAGAAGAGTTGGTGGAAGTTAAAGACTTTCCAAAATTCAAATCAGGAGATACCATTACGGTTTCGTATAAAATCAAGGAAGGTTCAAAAGAGCGTATCCAGCAGTTTCAAGGAGTAGTGTTGCAGCGCAGAGGCCAAGGTCCATCTGAAACATTTACTGTGAGAAAGATGTCAGGTAACGTAGGCGTTGAGCGTATTTTCCCAACTTCTTCTCCTTTCATCGAATCAATCGTATTGAACAAGGCGGGTTCTGTTCGTCGTGCACGTATTTTCTACTTGCGCAACTTGACAGGAAAATCCGCGCGTATCAAGGAAAAAAGAATGGCGTAAGGTTTTACGTTGTTACTACATAATTAGTCAAGGCTCGTTGTTTTCAACGGGCTTTTTCTGTTTTGGGGTGTGATAATTGACATTGGATAATTAATCGATTAAGCAATTTCATAGCACATTAACGTTTTTTGGCTTTTTGCAACTCAATTTCAAAAGTAAGCAACTTCAATCCGGTCTAGTTTTGTGACTCAAAATTGGGGAGCATGACCGGAAAAATTGTAAAACGCTTACTATTGATTCTACTTTTAGCGCCAATTGTGTTGTTTATTTCGACACTTGGTGTGCTCTACTATCAGCAGGAAAAATGGGTGCAGCACTTTATTCAGGAAATCAATGCCGATATTGAAGGTTATGTTGTTGTGGGAAAAAGTCGCATTGCACCTTTCAAAAATTTTCCTTACGTCTCAATTGATTTGAAAGATGTGAAAGTCTTTGAAAGTGAGCGTGAAATGGAACAAGCCCCAGTTCTCATGCTTGGTGATATCTATGTTGGTTTTGACTTGTTGAAGTTGGTTTCCGGTAAAATGGAAATCAAAAGCATCAACCTTCAAGATGGTTATTTGGACGTGATTCAAGATAGTGAGGGTGCCTTGAATCTGGGGCGTGCTTTTCAACCGAAAAAGCCGAGTGAGGAGGTGGCTGAGGCTTTCAATTTGAAGTTAAAAAGCATCAAACTCAACAATATTCAAGTCTCAAAATTCAATGAACTTAATCAGGTAAAGGTTGACGCACTTATCGATAAGGCGAAATTTGGTGTTGAGAAAAATAGGGAATTCAGTAGACTCGATGCGAAGAGTGAATTCAAATTGACTATTATGAAAGAAGGGGATTCAACATTCTTTAAAAACAAAAATTGTGTTTTACAAACTGAGCTTGTTTTTAAGGAAAAAGCGCTTGAATTACAACTTCAGGAGGCCTCGCTACAAATTGAGCAGGCTTTTTTTGATGTAGCAGGCACGATGGTATTAAATGGTGAAATGCCTGTAGATTTAAAGTTTGAAGGCAGAAAGCCTAGTTTTGATCTGTTTTTGTCATTTGCTCCAGAAGAATTAAGTCCAGTTTTGAAGCGTTACGAAAACGCTGGTGACGTTTATTTTTCTGCTACTGTTCAAGGCAACACTAAAAACACTCAGCCACATATTGAAGCGCGTTTTGGTTGTAAAGAGACCGTGATTGCAAATCAGTTCAACAAGCGAAAAATAGACCAACTCCAGTTTAGTGCCTATTTTACCAATGGAGATTCGAACCGCTTGGAAACTGCTTATTTTGAGTTAAAGGATTTTGCTGCGCGCCCGGAGGCCGGCAGATTTAAAGGAAATTTAAGTGTGCGTAATTTTTTGGAGCCTGAAATAGATATGCGTGTGGATGCAGATTTCAACTTGAAATTCCTCGCTGATTTCTTTGAGCTGGAGAATATCTACAAACTGTCCGGACAGGTTTTGCTCAATATGCATTTCAGAGATATCGTGGATTTAAACAATCCTGAGAAGGCATTGTCTAAATTAGATCAGGCCTACACTGCGCAATTAAAGATTAAAAACTTGAGTTTTGAGTCCCCAGATTTTCATTTGCCCATTCGAAAAATTGATGTTGAAGCAGCAACGGATGGCAGCCGATTAGAAATTAACAGCATTGACGCAATTATTGGTAAATCAGATCTGCAAATTTCAGGTGAATTGACCAACATAATTGCACTGGTCCATCAAACTGATGAGCCCGTGGTATTGGATATGTCGATTCAGTCCAAACATTTGGATTTGAAGGACATTACGCAGAGTAAAAGAAATCCGGACGATTATATTGATGACCAAGTGACTAAATTTTATACACACTTCACGTTTTCCGGTTTGGCTCATGAGCTGACGCGATTTGAATATTTGCCAAAGGGAAAATTCGAGTTGGAAGACCTAAATGCCTCATTCAAGAATTACCCCCACCGCTTACATGATTTTGACGTAGCAATTCACATCAGTGACGATCAAATAAAAATCGACAAATTTCACGGAGAAATAGACGATAGTGATATTGACCTCAGTGCTTCCATGAGTAATTTCATGATGTTCATGGAGAAAGATGCAAACGGCAGCACAGAAATTCCTTTTAGAATTCATTCCGAAAAACTGGTGTTGAAAGACTTGTTGACGTACAATGGGAATAACTTTCTTCCTGAAGATTATCGCAACGAGGTGTTTGAAAAACTTGTTTTCGACGGCACGGTGAGCCTTTCGTTTTACGAGAAGAAATTGGTTAGGACTGCGCTAGATTTGAAGAAATTACAAGCGAAAATGAAGCTTCATCCCTTAAAATTAGAGCAATTTTCAGGCGAAGTGAGGCTCGAGGACGGCATGCTCTATGTGCAATCATTATCAGGTAAAATGGGGTATTCAAAATTCAATGTGTCTCTGAAATACCCTATGGATAAAATGTTAAGCGTTTCAAATAAAGAAAGTTATTTCAAGCTGTTTTCTCCGCGTTTGGATTTGGATCAACTCACCAATTTCAGTCCTCCAGTAAAAGATGTACCTGTAGAGCACAGCGCAGGGTTCAATATCTACGAGCTTCCCTTCAAGGATATGAAATTCGAGCTTACTATTGGTGAATTGAATTATCACGGACAAACGATCACCAACGTGAAGGCGAAAATTAGAACACGAAAAGATCATTTTCTATACATGGATGATTTGAATTTGGAAGTTGCAAAAGGAAAAATTTCCGGAAAAGCATACTTTGACGGGAGCAATCCGAAGAAAATCTACCTCAGCCCAAAACTGAATTTTGAAAAAATTGACTTAACCAAATTGCTATTGAAGTTTGACAATTTCGGCACTGATGTACTTTTATCAGATAATCTGAAAGGGCAGTTGACTGGTAGTATTCACGGAAAAATTCGGGTTCATTCTGATATGGTTCCAATTGTCTCAGAAAGCGATCTTCAACTGGATATTCAAGTTGTTAACGGATTGATAATCAATTTCGCACCCATGCATGCCCTGGAGAATTATTTCAAAGACAAAAATTTGAATCGAATAGCCTTTGATACTCTCAAAAACAGTTTTCATTTGAAAAATGGCAATTTAGTGGTGCCTTCAATGGTGATCAACTCTTCATTGGGATTTATCATAATTGAGGGGACTCAAGACAGTCAGTTGAATATGAACTACTTGGTTAAGTTTCCATTCAAAATGGTTACAGAAGTAGCCTCTCAACGTCTTTTTAAGCGAAAAAATGAAGAAATCGATCCTGAGAGAGAGGATGAAATTGTTCAATACGACCCAAAACTTCGAACTCGTTTTGTTCATATTCGCATTGTAGGACAGCCTGATAATGTTAGGATAAATATCGAAAAGTTGAGGAAAAGGGCTTAAATCGTTGTTGTTTGACTAAGGTTAAATGAAACGAATTATTGTCAAAATAACTTATTAAGAGAATAGGGTTGATTTTTTGAAACACCTAATTCTACGAACGCGACAAAGGTTTTTTTACTTTTGAAACTTCAAATTTTTCAACGCTGTAATTCCGTCGATTTTTTGCACGATTTACCCAAAATTAATATGACCAAAATCGCTACTTGTGCGCTTGTTTTATTGTTGTTCACAAGATTCTCCGTGTCTTGGTCGATGGATAAAGCCTATAGGGATCGTTTGTCTAAAAATTTAGGTGAAATAACGCAAAACTTTTTAAATCAGCACGATATCATTGGTTCGGAACGCTTGAAATTTTCCTTTCCAAATTATACAAAGCAGCAGCTTGATGATTATTTGAAGGCTGAATTTGGCGGTTTGTACGACGGATACAACGTGCTCATTGAGGAATATGTGAAGTTTTGGATGGCACGCCCACAAGCTCAGTTGCAGCTTTGGTACACAATGGATCAACAGTTTCTTAATGAAATAGGAGGTTTGAAGGGAAAACCTGTGCAACTTGTTGTGCACCAGTTGCTTCGTTCCAGATTGAATTATCCGAAGTATCACGACAACGCCAACGTGTTGCTTCCGTATGTTCTAAGTTTGGTTTACGGCAATGAGAAGGATGCTTATCACGACAAACGCTGGGACAGCTCCTTGAATTTTTCCTTGCACTTTGACTATCTTGTCGCACTGAACAAGAGGTTTGGGAGGTCGTCTCATGCAATGGCAGCCCTGGTTTTGGGTGCTGCAACCGTGTCTCGTGCCTCTGATGGTGAAAATCTAGGCTATTGGTCAATGTATGAATCCCTTGAGCATGAAGATCGTGATTTTTATCCGTCCTTACTTGCTTCGTCATTTGTGTTTCATTGGATGGAGCAGGGTGGTATGAAAAGCCTGCAAATACGTCCGAAAGACCAATGGCTTCAAACCCAATCCGATTTTCCGATGCATCTTTCTGTGTTTCGTGAATTGGACAAAAACAAATTTTCGGCTGTGAGTTTGAGGAATCAGGTTTATTATCAAAAAGTCATTACTCCGGGTAGCATTTTTCTATTGCCGCAGTCTGTTCAAGAGCAATTGAAAGCAAGAGAGCCAGAATTTGCCCTGCGAAGTGCGTATGTCATTCACAATATTAAAAGTCCGAATTGTCTGGTTTACTACAGGTTAAAACAAGCTGAAAACCATCAAGATGTGGCCAAGAATTTCAATTGCTCTTTGGCCGATTTGGAGAAAATTAATTTTTTGAATCCGCAATACAAGAATGCGAGAACTTTGCTTTTTGTTCCTGTAAATCAGAAAGACAGCTTGTTTTATGCCGCTTTTGATTCGATGTCGGCGCAGGGAATTCAAGAACAATTGAAATTAAAAATTACAGTTCCCGATGTGAAACAAGATGCCGTGGATGCGCCAAAACCTGACCTGCCGGCGTCGAAAAAAATCTACGTTGTTAAAAGCGGGGATACGTTGAGCGGCATTTCCAGAAAGCATGGTGTAAGCGTGGCACAGTTGAAATCATGGAACAACTTAAAATCCGATAATATTCAAATTGGCCAAAAATTAATCGTAAAAAAATAATGAATCCAGAGAGAAAAATTCGACCGGGAAAAATTGCGTTGGTTGTATCAATCACTGTACTCTTGCTCCTTGGTATAATGCTCATTTTTCCAAAAGGAGGCATACGCATCGCTGGAAAAGATTTCTATTTTCTGCGTTTCGAGGATGTGATCAACACCAAGAACGAGGCAAAATTCAAGCCTGACGAATGGGTCGCAACGACGCTCGACAGCATCCAGCGTGAATTTGATAGACTCGACTCGCTATCAACTGCTGAGGCAGCTATGGTGGCTATCGAATCAGCAAACGCAGACACGAATCGTATGTTTTTCCCCACGGAGAATCGAGATGCTCTGGATTCTTTTTTCGAAGCCCTATTTCGCTGTGGTGAAACCAAAGAACAAGTGCGCGTGGTT
>JBBIIM010000051.1:0-22017 GCA_037446475.1 Crocinitomicaceae bacterium
ACGGATCTACACCCTTCTACAATCAAAGATATTTTGGCTAACAATTTTGTTCAAACGCCAAAATATGCCAAGGATAAGGGACCAATTGACGTCAAGGTTATTGACCCATTGAATGTAAAACCAGGTCATTTTGAACTTTTGTTCACAAACTATGGAAACACCAACACGGCTATTGACTCTGCGAGCTGGATTGTAAACCGTTACGATAAAAAGGGTGGTACATTGATTGAATCCATTTCCTCAGAAAGAACGATTGGTATCATTACCGCTACCGGCTCTCAACCTAATGGTAACGAGCAGTTGATTCCCGAGTGGGGGATTTCCATTCGAATTGAGCAGTACATCTATCCTTTCTGTTCGGGTTGTTTGCCTACTGTAGCGAATAACATCACGGAGCCTATTGATGCCTCCATTACTTTTGCTGACTCCAGTAAAGTGTGGTTGGCAGGGGTTCAGGATACGGATGGTCCGGAAGCGATGAACTGGATTCTTTCGGGTTCCACACTCAACGAACAAGATCCTTGTTATTCAGACAGACCTCGTGACCGTGAAGAGCGTTTTGAGAACTTGTTGAATGGTACAATCACACACTTCTCTTTAATTAGAAGCTGCGGCCCTGCAGCGCCGATTGCAGCGAATCCGAATTTGAATATTGGACAAGCACAAGATCGTGCGCGATTGGCTTCTGCGAATAGTATTGATTTGGTATTCACTGCTGACAAATCTAAGTGGACGCGTTCAGTAGTTGTTGAATTGTGTCAAGAACAGGCTTTGGCTCAAGGTCAAGCGAGACCCGGTAAACCAAGAGGACGTGCCTCTGTTGACAAGAATGGTCTTTCTGCAGGTCAGCCTGGCTACAATGCAGCTGAAGGTGATTTAGTTTCTGCAACCGGTATGGGTTGGTTCCCAGGTTACGCGATTGATGTGGAAACAGGTCGTCGTTTGAATATTGCCTTTGGTGAGAACTCGTTCTTGGGTGGTCAAAATGGTACTGATATGCTGTGGAACCCAACATCAAGAATGTTTGACAATGTGGGTAATGCTATCTTCGGTGGTCAGCATGTTATTTATGTAATCGGTGAGGATATTGCATCGTCAGGTATGCCAATGCATGATAACTGTGCGGCCTTCTACAATGCAATCAGCGGAACGAACAACAATGCGAACCGCGATGCTTGGCAAAGTGTGATGTGGGTTGCATACCCAATGCTTGTTCCGAACAGACAAATTCTTGAGACTGACGTAACTGTACGTTTGCGTGTAGCCAAGCGTTTTGAAAATCAAGTGTTGTCTAACATGAATAATGGAAGACCGGCATTTGAGTGGGATATGACGGCCATTGCCACACTTGTGAAACAAGATACAGCATTGTCAGAAGCTTTGGAGATGATCAATGTGGTTCCGAATCCTTATTATGCATTCTCTCAATACGAACGTGACCGAATTGATAACCGAATCAAGATTGTAAATCTACCTGAGAAATGTCAGGTTAGTATCTACAACCTTCAAGGTAAGTTGATTCGTGCCTTTGATAAGGATAGTCCGATTACGTCTATTGACTGGGATTTGAAGAACCATAAGGGTATTCCAATCGCCGGCGGTGTGTACTTGATTCATGTTCGTGTTCCTGGAAATACTCCTGATAGTGTTGTTGGAGAGCGTGTTCTTAAATGGTTCGGCGGTATGCGTCAACCGGATTTCCAAAACTTATAGCAATTATTGATCGAGGACGGTTCGTCCGTCCTCGATTTTTTACGACACTTTTGAAAAAGCATCTTATGAAGAAATTTAACTCAATGTTTAAGTCGGCAACTGTTGGTAGTACTTTATTGCTTAGTACAATGGTTGCATTTGCCGGTAATGAAGATCGCGTAGGTTCGGCAGGCGCTTCACAGTTGTTGATTAACCCATGGGCTAGGAGCCTTGCTGCAGGAAGTTCGGGGGTCGCTTACACCACTGGTTTGGAGGCACAGTTCATGAATATCGCAGGTCTTGCTTTTACAGACAGAACCCAGTTGAAGTTCAATTTTACGAATTGGCTCGGAAACTCCGGTGTTCAATTGTATTCAGCAGGTCTTGCTCAGCGTATTTCTGATCAGAGTGTTATCGCTATAAGTATTCAATCTTTGAATTTTGGTAGTATTCCCAGAACTTTAGTGGATAATCCCGAAGGTGATGGTAGTACATTTTCTCCTTCGATCAACATTTTCAATGTGGGTTATGCACGAGAATTCTCGAACCGAATTTATGGTGGTATCAATTTCAAAGTGAACAGTGAAGGTATCGACAACCTACGCGCTACTGGTGTTGCGATGGATGCGGGTATCCGCTACGTAACCGGTGAACGTGAGCACATCAAGTTCGGTATTGCGTTAAAAAATATCGGACCGGTGATGCGCTATCGCGGTGACGGTTTGTCTGCAGAAGTTATTTATGCAAACTTCGGTAGCTCCAATCCATTCACGCTAGAGCAAAGAACAGCGAGTTTCGAGATGCCTTCTTCATTGAATATCGGTGGTGCCTATGATTTCTTCTTTGGCTCAAACCAGAAGTTGACTGCTGCTTTTGCTTTCTTGGCGAATTCTTTCTCCTACGATAATTACTCTGTTGGTTTGGATTATGCTTTTACAAATGACAAGAGTTTTCAATTCAATTTGCGAGGTGGTTATATTTACGAGAGAGGACTAATGAGTTCGTCTCTGCGTAGAACAGCTTTGACAGGATTTACGGCAGGATTTTCCATTGATGGTCTCGTTGGAGCAAACAAGACTCCAATCGGTATAGAGTATGCTGTTCGACTTTCGTCTCCATTCGGTCCAATCAATACCTTCGGGTTAACGATTTCGTTGAAATAATTTTTTCTTCTATATTTGCAATATGAGAGTTCCTACCGGGGGCTCTCATCTTTTTTGTTTAATCACCAACACAACACCAATGGCTATTAACTATTATACCGAAGAGGGTTTAAAGAAATTAAAAGAGGAATTACACCATATGAAAACCATTCAACGTCCTGCTATTTCTCAGCAAATTGCAGAGGCGCGTGATAAAGGTGATTTGTCGGAGAACGCGGAGTATGATGCTGCCAAGGAGGCTCAAGGTCTGCTCGAGTTGAAGATTTCTAAAATGGAGGAGATTATCGCCAATGCGCGATTGATTGATGAGAGTCAGCTGGATATGTCTAAAGTATTGATTCTGTCTAAGGTGAAAATCAAGCACATGGGCAATGGAATGGAAATGGAGTACACTTTGGTGGCGGAAAACGAGGCCAATTTGAAGGATAAAAAGATTTCTGTTGATTCACCAATTGGGAAAGGCCTCTTAGGCAAAAAGGTTGGTGACGTTGCTGAGATTACAACTCCGGCAGGTATTACGAATTTCGAAATTATCGAAATTTCCAGGTAAGATGGCAAGTATTTTCTCTAGAATTGTTGCCGGAGATATTCCATGCTACAAGGTGGCGGAAAATGATCGCTTTTTGGCATTTTTGGATATCAATCCTTTAAAGGAGGGTCACACATTGGTGGTTCCTAAAGAAGAAATTGACTACATTTTCGATATGTCCGATGCATTGCTCTCAGATATGATGGTTTTTGCAAAACAGGTGGCATTGAAAATTGAAAAGGTTATACCGTGCAGCAGAATTGGTGTCACTGTGATTGGTTTAGAGGTGCCACATGCACATATACATTTGATTCCTATTTATGGAATCGCAGATATGGATTTTTCCCGTCCTAAATTGCAATTGAGCGCGGAAAAATTGAACAGTATTGCTGCCATGATTGCCAATGCTTAATGATGAAGCGCGTCGCCATCAATACCCGTTTTTTACTTGCGAATAAATTGGAGGGTTTTGGTTGGTTTACGTATCATACCTCCAAATATCTTGTTCTTAATAATCCTGATATTGAATTTTATTTTTTGTTTGACCGTGGCTATGATGAACGCTACGTTTTCGCGGGCAATGTCAAACCCGTCGTGCTTTTTCCGCAAGCGAGACATCCTATTTTATTCAAATGGTGGTTTGACTACTCGGTAATACGTTTTCTGGAAAAGGAAAAAATCGATTTGTTCATTTCACCTGATGGCTATTTGTCTTTGAAAACAAGTGTTCCTCAGTTGGCAGTAATTCATGACTTAAATTTTGAGCATTACCCGGAGGATATAAAGCCTCACCACAGTCGCTATCTGCGGAAGTATTTTCCGAAGTTCGCCCAAAAGGCACAGCATATCGTAACGGTTTCTGAGTTTTCCAAGAATGACATTCACAAGACATATAACGTTCCACTGAAGAAAATCAGCGTGGCCTACAATGGCGTTCATCCTGAATTTACTCCGGCAATCGCTCAAAATGCGGATCACGGAGTTCCTTATTTTCTGTTTGTTGGGTCAATCCATCCTCGGAAAAATCTGAAACGCTTGCTCCATGCGTTTGATGCTTTTAAGTCTCAAACAGCCGGTGAACATCAATTGTGGATTGTTGGCGATCCCTATTATTGGAGCAAGGAGATGAAACAGACTTTGGAAGGGATGAAATTCCGAGATGAAGTGGTGTTTTATCCTTATGCGTCGTTGGTTGAATTGGTTTCGTTTTACCAAAATGCTTTAGCGCTGATGTTTGTTTCTTATTTTGAAGGGTTTGGTATTCCGGTAGTCGAGGCTATGGCTTGCGGTTGCCCTGTTGTTGTTGGCGAAAATACGGCTTGTGATGAAATAGCTGGAGGCGCTGCCTTGACAGTGGATCCTTTTAACGTGGATGCTATTGCAGGTGCTATGGTTCAGCTTGTTTCTGATGAGAGTCTTCGTCACTTTCTTATCGCTCAGGGTCTTGATAGAAGCAAGCAGTTTTCGTGGGATCAAACAGGATCAGTGATGAATCGTGTGATGCATGAACTTCTCAACGCATAGACTGCGTAACTTTGCACAAAAATTTCCATGCACTCTATTTGGCGACGCTTGATGTACTATGCGATAGGTTTACTTATCGGATTGTTGTTTGTCTTAATGTTTTTCGGTACCCGCGGTTGCAACTGGTTGCCTGAAAATAGGATCAAAGCCTCAGTGTTCAGTCAAATCGTAGTTTTGGATACGCTTGATTTGAAGAAACCCTTGGCGGATTCGTTATACATTAAACTGCTCAGTGATGGCAGCGTTGACTTGGCTTTGAGTATGAGAAAAGGTGAGCCGAAGTCTTACTATTTTTCTTACAATTTTGGAGAACAAAGCGAGCAACAAGCACAAATTACTTTCGAAACAGATGGGGTAGTGGCTGTACTCAAAACGCTTGAGAAAAATGTCAAAGCGCGTGCACACATCAACGATTTGTGGTTGCCCATCGTCCATGTGCCCGGAGACAGCAACTTCATCAATTTTTCGGACAATATTCAGGGAGATGTGCGTACTTATGGTTTGAATAAAGAGAAAACCCATTTTGGTTTAAAATCGAATGGTTATGCGAGAACAGTAGCGCAAGATGCTGATACCTTGCGACGAAAAATCCATGACTTCAAATTCGAAATAGGGGATACTTGGTACGTAGCAAAAGCCAAAATTTACCAATCTGCACTGGAGTTTTTGTACATCAAACAGATGGAGGAATAAGAACTTTTATTGTTCGGAAGCTGAAAATAGATAAGCTTCTAATTCAGCGTGCTTTTCCAATACAGCAACCAATTTTTCAAGTTTCAGAATCAAAATTCTGTATTGCATGAGTTCTTGTAATACCGATAAATTCATTTGTATATCGGTCAGTACATCGATTATTTTTTCTTCAAATGCATCATGTTTCTGGATGAATTCCTGCATGGGGTGCTTGTGTGAAAAATTGCCACTACTGAGCAAAGGAAGCACCAGTGTTTCTTCGATGTAAACGTGGTCTCGAATCCATTGTGCAACCGTAGCAAATTCGTCTGCAAATACAACCAAAGTCAAGCCGGCATTTTGGTCTGTTGCGTCTAACACCAGGGAAAAGTGCATGTCAATTTCAGGCAAGAGTTTTTCGCAAATCAAACCGTGTTGTTCTCTGATTGTCTCAATAATGGAGCGACGGTCACTGTTCTTATGCAAAGAAGGCTCTGGACTTTTGCACTGAATATCTGTCTGCTTTTCCATGATCGAAGTTTTGATGCAAAGGACTGTAATCAAACTTATTCTTCAAATACCTTAAAAAAGGTAAAGTTCCACAAGATGACCAAAATCATACATGTTCTATACCCATAAACCGTTTGCATTTCAAATAATTTTTTTCGAATGGATTGTTTCAGGAAAAAAGATGTATCTTTGCAGCCCGAAAAAGGAAGTTCTTTTATTCAATGCGGATGTGATGAAATTGGTAGACATGCCAGACTTAGGATCTGGTGCTTCACGGCGTGTGGGTTCGAGTCCCCCCATCCGCACTAACTTGAAATGGTATAAGAACTAGCGGCTTATACCATTTTTTATTTATATCGTTTCAAAATGAATGTGGTTTGCGAAAATGTTGATGCATTAAATGCAGTATTGAAGGTTGAAGTATCTTCTGCGGATTATAAAGAAAAGTACGACAAGACTTTGTTGGACTATAGAAAAAAGGCCAACATTCCGGGGTTTCGTCCGGGAAAAGCACCGATGCCTTACATCGTCAAGCAGTATGGCAAAGCGGTTCTTGCCGATGAGTTGAATCGTCTGGTGAACGACAAAATTTACAAGTATGTTACCGAAAACAACCTGCAAATTTTAGGCTCTCCAATTCCCAAAGCAGACGCGGAATTGGTGGGTAATTGGGACAACCCGAGTGATTTTGTATTCACCTACGAGATTGGTTATGCACCAACTTTTGAGGTAAGTCTGTCAAGCGCTGATAAATTTGACTATTACAAAGTTCAAGTCGATGACAAAATATTAGATGAGGAGGTAGATAATCTTCGTCGTCGTTATGGTCGATTGGTTCCCGTTGAAAGTATCACCGGGAATGAAATCGTTTCGGTGAATTTGATTGAATTGGATGCCGAACAAAAGCACCTCGAGGGAGGACTTCAGAAAAATTCTTCATTCTCTGCCGAAATCGTTGCGGATAAAGAGACCTTGAAAACCTTGAAATCAGCGAAGGTGGGCGACTTGTTGAATTTGGACTTGAAGAATTTGACCAAAGATTCCAAAGATTTGGCGGCCATGCTCGGTTTGAAAGTGGAGGATTTGGAAGGCCGTTCAACCATGTTTGAAGTTGAGATTTTGGAAATCAGAAAAATGGAGTTGGCTGAATTGGATCAGGACTTCTTTGATAAAGTTTACGGTGAGGGTGAAGTATCTTCCGAAGATGAGATGCGCAACAAAATCAAAGCGGATCTTGAGAATATTTTCAGAAGAAACGAAGAGCTTACCTTCATGAACAAGGTTTACGACCATTTGATGAACACCATCAATCCTGATTTTCCAAGAGATTTCTTGAAACGCTGGTTGAAATTGAGCTCAGAAAAGCAGTTCAGCGATGAGCAGTGGGATATGGAAATGGACAATTACATCCGTTCTTTGAAGTACCGTTTGATTCAAAATCGTTTGTTCCAAGCCAACAACGTTGAGATTTCCTACGAAGATGTGTTGAATCACGCGAAAAATTTGCTTTTGGAGAATTATTCTCGTTATGGCATTCCAACTGACTCCATCCCGGAAGAGGAAGTGATGCAGTCGGTTTACAGAATTTTGCAGGACGAGGAGCAACGCAATGAAATTCAATCCCAAGTGACTGAGCTTAAGTTTCAGCAGATTGTAATGAGCTTGGTAGGAAAGAATGAGAAAGCAGTGACCTACGAGGAATTTGTAGAATTGGCTAAGGCATAAGGCAGGCTGCGGATTAATTTTCTTTTTCTCTTCAGGTCAACGGAGTTTCATTAATTTTAGCCCTTAAAAAATTCAACATGGACTACAACGAATTTAAGAAATATGCTACTAAGCACCAGGGCATCAGCAGCATGCACTTGGACAATTACATTGAATCTTCTCTGACGCCATACATCATTGAGGAACGTCAGTTGAACGTGGCTCAAATGGACGTATTTTCCCGCCTGATGATGGATAGAATTATCTTCTTGGGCACAGGGATTTACGACTCAGTGGCGAATATTATCACAGCGCAGTTGTTGTTTTTGGAGTCTGTCGATTCAAAAAAAGACATTCAGATTTATTTGAATTCTCCCGGAGGTTCTGTTTACGCAGGCTTGGGTATTTATGATACCATGCAATACATCCAGCCCGATGTGGCTACGATTTGCACAGGTATGGCTGCATCCATGGGGGCAGTTTTGTTGTGCGCTGGTGCCGAAGGTAAGCGTTCGGCGTTGAAGCATTCGCGCGTGATGATTCACCAGCCATTAGGAGGCGCACAAGGTCAGGCATCGGATATCGAAATTACTGCCCGTGAAATTCAAAAACTCAAAAAAGAGTTGTATCAAATTATTGCGACACACTCTAAGCAAGAGTATGACAAGGTTTGGGCAGATAGCGACCGCGATTATTGGATGACCGCCCAAGAGGCAAAAGAATATGGCATGGTGGACGAAGTATTGATCCGTCACGTCAAATAGTAAAAACACTTTATAATGGCACGTAAAGATTCCAGCTGTTCGTTTTGCGGGCGCTCCTCCTCACAGGTGGATTTGATGATTTCAGGAATTACCGGAAACATCTGTAACGTCTGTGTGGAACAAGCGCAGTTGATCGCAGAGGACAACAAAAAAGTTTCCAAACCCAAATCGACACTCAAGAAGAATTCACTGAAACCTGCTGACATCAAGCGCGGTTTGGATGAATATGTTATTGGTCAGGAAGATGCTAAAAAAGTGCTTGCTGTTGCGGTTTACAACCACTACAAGCGCTTGGATTTTGACATGAGCCGTGAGATGGATGAAGTGGAAATCGAAAAATCCAACATCATCATGGTTGGGCGCACCGGCACAGGTAAGACCTTGTTGGCCAAAACTATAGCCAAAATGTTGAACGTGCCGTTCTGTATTGCTGATGCTACAGTGCTTACCGAGGCCGGCTACGTAGGTGAAGATGTCGAAAGCATCCTTTCTCGCTTGCTGCAAGCTGCTGATTATGATGTCACTGCGGCGGAGCGGGGTATCGTATTCATTGATGAAATAGACAAAGTTGCCCGAAAATCTGACAATCCTTCTATCACACGTGATGTTTCCGGTGAGGGCGTTCAACAGGCCTTGTTGAAATTGTTGGAGGGCGCAACGGTAAATGTGCCACCGCAAGGGGGAAGAAAGCACCCAGAACAGAAAATGATTCAGGTAAATACCAAGAACATTCTTTTTGTTTGCGGTGGAGCTTTCGATGGTATTGAAAAGATTATCGCAAGACGCGTGAACAGACAAAGCATAGGATTCAGTTCCACAGACGACAAACGTGTGGAAAGTGACAATTTGCTGCAATACATCAGCCCATCCGATTTGAAACAATACGGCTTGATTCCTGAATTGATTGGACGTTTTCCGTCGTTGACTTATTTGGAACCATTGGACGCTGCCAGTTTGAAGCGCATCTTAACCGAGCCTAAGAATGCTTTGGTGAAACAATACATCAAGCTCTTTGAATTGGACGGTATCAAGTTGGAATTTACAGAGTCTGCATTGGACTTCATGGTTGAAAAAGCAATTGAATATGGATTGGGAGCAAGAGGTTTGCGCACGATTTGTGAGGCAATTCTGACTCAAGACATGTTCGATGCCCCATCTACCAAGTCTTTGAAGGAATTGGTAATCACAGAAGATTACGCCAAAGAACATTTGACTAAGTCTAAACTGGAGAATCTCAGAGTAGCTTAGTTTTCCGGAAGAATAATTTGAATTGGAAGATGATGTCATTTGCGCATCCTCTTTTTTTGTTCCTTCAGTTTTGTTTTCCACCGTATGGGGTCACTTTGCCAAAGCGTCGGAGGAATTTGACTGCGGCAAGAATCAGAATCAACACGGTTGCCAGCCACGAGATGCGGCCAATCATATCTCCATACGTGACATAAGGCGTAAGTTCACTGTTCAAATTGATTGTTTCACGAAGTGCCAATTGCACATCATAAGCCGATTTTTGAAGTACATCCCCACGCTGATTTATGAATCCCGATGAACCTGTATTGGCACTTCGGGCAATAGCACGTCTTGTTTCGACAGCACGCAATCGGGCAAATTGAAAATGTTGTCGGTAGCCCGGTGTGTCGCGCCACCAACCGTCATTCGTAATGATGAACAAGGCCTGAGCACCATTCCGTACAAATTCTCCCACCCATTCGCCGTAAATGGACTCATAGCAAACCAAAGGCGCAAAACTAATGCCCCGGCTGTTGAAATTGATCGCTTTGTTTTCAATGCCTAGAGTGCCTGAAGCACCACCCATATCCATAGCCAGGTTCTCCATAAACGGTAAAGTGCCGATAAACGGAATTTTCTCTACACCTAAAACCAGTTTCGATTTGTGGACAAACTCCGCGGGTTGATCGGCTGCCATAAACACACTCGTGTTGTATGATTCCCAATATTTTCCGCTCTGCGTTTGACGCGAGGCAATGGAATGTTTTTCAGAGAAAATCTTTACGGTGGAGGCTCCTATGAGCAAATCCGGACCATTCCAACCCTGAATCGCACTGTCAAGATAATCGTGGTAAGGCTGTCCTGAGATGAAGTCCGACTCTAAAAACTCGAAAGGAATCGCGGTCTCCGGAGCCAGCACAAACTGTGTATTTGGGGTGATGAGTTTTGCCACAGGACGAGTGACTGAATCCAATTGCTGTCGGTAAGACAACATATTATCTCCGAATTTTTCATCGTAGGGGTCTGTATTCGGTTGAGATACAACGATTTCTATCGGGTTTGATTCCTCTTGGTAGGTGCTGTAACGGATAATAGAATACACCGCGGGAATAACGAACCAAGCTGCCAGAACCAAGAGCATCGTTTTTGACCTTTTGGCCTCCGTCGTTGGATTCTGTTTAATAAGCATCCAACCAAAAACCAAAAGATTGAGAACCAGCAACCAAAGACTTCCACCCAACACGCCTGTCCATTCGTACCATTGCACCAATTCCGGCAGGTTGGCGAAAACATTGCCCAAAGTCAACCAAGGATGCGACAAATCCCAGTTGTAGTGTTGGTATTCGAAGGCCAACCAGAAAAACACAAAACCGATATAGCCTTGTTTTTCTCCCACGTGTTTTTTGGTGAAATAGTACAACCAAAAAGTAATCGCCATCAAAAGGGCATTCGCGAAAAAAGCCATGAAAGAAGCAATCGGATCGGCGTAAAAAATCCAATAGCTTGTGTGCGTGTTGTAAATCACAAAGGCCAGATAGCTGAGCAAGAATATTTTAAGTCCTGCGTGTTTGGCGTTATGGAGTTTGTGTTCCATGATGAGTAGGGGAACCCATGCCAGACCCATCACCAGATTTAGGTTACCGATTTCAGGAAAAGACAATGCCATGAGCAAACCGCTAAGGAGTGCAAGAAACCAAGGTTTTTGTTGAAAGAGAAAGTTCATATTCTATAGAAGCAGGTTTGTAATAGTCTGTATTCAAAAGGTTAAAACGAACTGCATGCCATCTTGTTTATTTTTCGAAATGCTGTTCTTGCAGTTGGGAAAATTTGGTTTTGTGTCTGAGGTAGCGTTCCACAATGATGCTTTTTTTGTACAGTCCGGATGAATTGAATTTTTGGCCTGAATGAGCTTTTAAGTTTTTTCTTTTTTTCAGCAACTCGGGGAGATGGGCATAAAAGGAAAAATGAGCTTGAAGTAGCGCGAGAATGTGTTTGAATTGTCCTGAAATTAGGAATTGCAAGGTGGCTAATCCGTCCAAAATCAAGCGTTTGAATAATTTCGGAAATAGGAGTCCGTCGTAATTTTTAGTAATCATAAACAGACTGTTCCGGAAATTGAGAAAGGTCTTTTTGGGTGACATATAGTTCAGCGTACCTCCACCGAGATGAAAAACCTGAGCGTTGCCTACCACGAAGAATTTTCGGCCCATCTTCTTCAAACGCCAACACAAATCAATCTCCTCCATGTGTGCGAAAAAGGAGGTGTCGAAACCTTCTGCCTCGTGAAAATCTTTCGCGCGGATCATCATGCAAGCCCCTGTAGCCCAGAAGATTTCGCGTGTTGAATTGTATTGACCTTCATCGGTCTCAACCTGCTCAAATATCCTTCCCCGACAAAAAGGGTAGTAGTCGCGATCCAGAAATCCACCCGCTGCTCCGGCATGCTCGAATTTTGTGCGATCGACGTAGGAATTTACGATGGGTTGACAGCCTGCTATTGTGGTGTCGCTTTCTAAGATTTCCAGCAGGGGTTCTACCCAGTTTTCGGTCACTTCAACATCGCTGTTGAGCAAGATATAATACTCGGCATCAACGTGTTTCAAGGCATCGTTGTACCCTTTTGCGAAACCACCATTGTGTTCGTTTTGAATCAGTTCGATGTCAGGGTAATCAGTTTTCAAAAACGCCACGGAATCATCGTTGGAGGCGTTGTCGGCAACAACAATGTGATAATTTGAGCTGTACCGCACCACACTGGGCAAGTATTTTTTCAGGTGATTTTTGCCGTTGTAGTTCAAGATCACAACCGCCACGCGATGTTTGTAGTTTTCCAAGCAATTGTATTGAGGGCCTAAAATTAACAAAGTTTGATGGAATGCAGATTGAGGTGTTGATTGTTGGTTTGGAAGAGTTCTTTGATTCAACATTTTTGTCTCGACACACGATTTCAATAATTGCAATTCTCACCCCCCATTGAGCGCACTTTGCTTGTAAACTTTGGAGTGTTTAAAACTCAAAAATTATCTTAAAAACCTGCCTTTTTTATTGCGTTAATTTTAAACTCCCAAAGCCAAGGATAAAGATTCTTGAGCGGTTTTTTGAACACGGCTTGATTGTCAGTAGCTTAAGTTTTTTACGGGTAATTATTTATTGTAAAGCATTGAAAATGAATTCATAGTGTTCAGATTTAAAATGCAAGCAAACACAGAAAATAAGTTACAAACAAGCTACTTTTTTGGGTGTGGATATTTTTATTCGTCTGTTCAAATTGAGCTAATGCTTTGAGTTATCAGGGGTTTGGGTCGGGGTAAAAAATTTGTTAACAGCATGTGAATTATTTTTCCGATTCAGGGGGGTCATTTTTTTTCATTTTTGTGCTCTCGATTTACGAAAAGCTCATCTCAGAGCGGTCGTTCCTGAGCATTTTTTAAGACAACAAACTGAACGCCTACGTTCACAAAATATAACGTTATGAATCAACAACACGAACCCATTTTGGCGGAAAACAAGGACAGATTTGTCTTGTTTCCCATTCAACATGATGACATTTGGTCGTTTTACAAAAAGGCTGAGGCCAGTTTTTGGACTGCTGAAGAAATTGACCTTTCTCCGGATCTTATTGACTGGGAAAATAAGCTCAACGATGATGAGCGTCATTTCATCAAGCATGTATTGGCGTTTTTTGCGGCGTCAGATGGCATCGTGAATGAAAATTTGGCAGAAAATTTCCTGGCTGAGGTGCAATACACGGAGGCTAAATTTTTCTACGGTTTCCAGGTGGCTATTGAGAACATCCACTCAGAAACCTACTCTCTGTTGATTGATACGTATATCAAAAATACCGCTGAGAAAAACTATCTCTTCAACGCTATTGAAACCCTGGATTGCGTGCGCAAGAAAGCCGATTGGGCGCTGCGTTGGATTGAAAAAGGTTCTTTCGCAGAGCGCTTGGTAGCCTTTGCAGCAGTTGAAGGTATTTTCTTTTCCGGCTCTTTCTGCTCCATTTTCTGGTTGAAAAAACGCGGATTGATGCCCGGACTGTCGTTCAGCAACGAGTTGATTTCTCGCGACGAAGGGCTGCACTGTGATTTTGCTTGTTTGTTGTACAACAACCATTTGGTGAACAAATTGCCACAGCAGCAAGTGATTGAAATCATTCTGGACGCCGTGGAGATTGAAAAGGAGTTTGTAACAGATGCTTTGCCTGTTAAGTTGATAGGTATGAATAGTGATTTGATGTCGCAATACATTGAGTTTGTTGCTGATCGCTTGTTGGTAGAGTTGAATTGCCCGAAGCAGTTCAACGTGACCAATCCTTTCGACTTCATGGACATGATTTCCATTCAGGGTAAAACAAACTTTTTCGAAAAGCGCGTTGCCGAGTACCAAAAGGCCGGCGTTATGGCCGGAAAAGAGAACCAAACATTCTCCTTGGATGATGATTTCTAGTCCCGAAAATTTGACCAAAAACCAATTACCAAATATTAAAAGCCACTTAAAGTTATGTATGTAGTAAAAAGAGACGGAAGAAAAGAAGCCGTGAAGTTTGATAAAATCACGGCGCGCATCGTGAAGATGTGCTACGGATTGGATCCACTCGTATCTCCTGAAATGATTGCCATGAAGGTCATCGAAGGTTTGTACGACGGTGTAAAAACCACCGATTTGGACAACTTGGCTGCAGAGGTTGCAGCTTCTAAAACCTTGGACCACCCGGATTACGCTTTGTTGGCATCGAGAATCGCCGTATCCAACATGCACAAAAACACCAAAAAAGTGTTTTCAGAGGTCATCGATGATTTGTACAACTACATCGATCCAAAAACCAACCAACGCGCTTCGATGATTGCTGACGACGTGTATGAAGTGGTGCAAAACAACAAAGCAGTTTTGGATTCGAACGTCATCTACGACCGCGATTTCCGCTACGATTACTTCGGATTCAAGACTTTGGAGCGTTCTTACTTGTTGAAAATTGACGGTAAAATTGCCGAGCGCCCACAGCACATGTTGATGCGTGTGTCTTTGGGTATCCACAAAAATGATATTGAGCAAGTAATCAAAACCTACAATTTGCTTTCCGAAGGTTGGTTTACACACGCCACACCAACGTTGTTCAACTCCGGAACACCGAAACCGCAAATGTCGTCTTGTTTCTTGTTGACCATGAAAGAGGATAGCATCGACGGGATTTATGAAACATTGAAGTCTTGTGCGAAAATTTCTCAGTCTGCCGGTGGTATTGGACTTTCCATCCACAACATCCGCGCTACGGGGTCTTACATCAAAGGAACAAACGGCACTTCCAACGGAATCGTACCGATGTTGCGCGTATTCAACGACACAGCCCGTTATGTGGATCAGGGTGGTGGAAAGAGAAAAGGCTCTTTTGCTATTTACGTGGAGCCTTGGCACGCCGACATCATGGATTTCTTGGATTTGAAGAAAAATCACGGAAAAGAAGAACAACGCGCAAGAGATTTGTTCTACGCACTTTGGATTCCGGATTTGTTCATGAAACGCGTGAAAGAAAACGGCGAATGGACTTTGATGTGTCCCAACGAATGTCCCGGTTTGTCTGATACTTATGGTGAGGAGTTTGAAGCTTTGTACAACAAATACGAAAGCGAGGGCAAGGGAAGAAAAACCATCAAAGCACAGGATTTGTGGTTCAAAATTTTGGAATCACAAATCGAAACAGGTACACCTTACATGTTGTACAAAGACGCTGCCAACAGCAAGTCCAACCAAAAGAATTTGGGCGTAATCAAGTCTTCTAACTTGTGTACAGAAATCATCGAGTACACTGCGCCGGATGAAATTGCTGTTTGTAACTTGGCTTCTTTGGCATTGCCTAAATTCGTTGAGGATGGTGTATTCAACCACGATAAGTTGTTTGAAGTGACTTATCAGGCTACCATCAACTTGAACAGAATCATCGACAACAACTACTATCCCGTTGAAGAGGCGAGAAATTCAAACATGCGTCACCGTCCGATTGGTTTGGGTGTGCAAGGTTTGGCAGATGCCTACATCTTGATGCGCTTCCCATTCGACTCACCGCAAGCCAAGCAATTGAATAAAGAAATCTTCGAAACCATTTACTACGCAGCAATGACTGCTTCGAAGGATTTGGCGAAGGTTGAAGGACCTTATGAAACTTGGCAAGGCTCACCTATCTCTCAAGGGATTTTCCAGTTTGACATGTGGAATGTGAAGCCTACAAACCGCTGGGAATGGGATGTTTTGAGAGAAGAGGTGATGAAGCATGGTGTACGCAACTCCTTGTTGCTCGCGCCAATGCCAACGGCTTCAACGGCACAAATTTTAGGAAATAACGAATGTTTTGAACCTTACACTTCCAACGTTTACACGCGTCGCGTATTGGCAGGAGAATACATCATCGTAAACAAGCACCTTTTGAAAGACTTGGTAAAAGCCGGTCTTTGGAATATGGAGATGCGTCAAAAGTTGATGGTGTCTAACGGTTCAATTCAAAACATCAATGAGATTCCGCAAGAGTTGAAGGACTTGTACAAAACAGCTTGGGAAATTTCTCAGAAAGTGATTATTGAACAAGCAGCCGATCGCGGTGCATATATCTGTCAATCTCAGTCCTTGAATATTTTCATGGAAAATGCGAACTTCGGTAAATTGACTTCCATGCACTTCTACGGTTGGGAAATGGGCTTGAAAACAGGAATGTACTACTTAAGAACAAAAGCGGCAACCGATGCAATCAAATTCACGGTTGACAAAGCATCTGTGGCGCAAACCATCGAACAGAAAGCAGAGGAAAATATGGCCGCAATCGCATGTTCTTTGGATGATCCAGACGGATGTGAAATGTGTTCAGGTTGATTCAATCACGACAAAACAATTACAAGCAGTCTCTCGGGGCTGCTTTTTTGTTTGGAATAATTGAAATTGAAGTATTAAAGCACCTCTCCCAGCATCAATCCGTCTCTGTCGATGGATGTCAATTTTATCTTTTGAATGGTGTTTATCAAGGAGGTATCAAAGGGAAGCTTGACTTTTACGTAGTTTTCAGTGAAGCCAAACAAATTGCCATTTTCCTCTTCTCCTTCAACCAACACATGTGCCACGTCGCCGATACAAGACTCATAGAAAGCTCGTTTTTTCTTTTCGGATAAGATATGCAACATGCGACTTCGTTCTTTACGTTTACTTTGTGGAACACTATCGCCAAGCTTAATCGCCGTCGTGTTTGCTCGTTCAGAATATGTGAACACATGCAGGTAAGAAATGGGCAGGTCGTTTAAAAAGTTGTAGGTGGTCATAAAGTCCTCATCCGTTTCACCCGGAAAACCAACGATGACATCCACACCGATACAGGTTTTTGGATTGAATTGCTTAATGGCGTGCACACGGTTGGCGTACAATTCACTCAGATATTTTCGGCGCATCAATTTCAACAAACGGTCGGAACCGGATTGCAAGGGAATGTGAAAATGCGGCACAAATCTTTTGGATTCGGTGAGACAAAATTCTATGATTGAATCACTTAGCAAATTGGGCTCTATGGAAGAAATTCTGAATCGATTGATGCCCTCCACTTGGTCGAGCTCGCGAATCAAACCCTCAAAATTTTCTTCGCTACCTTGGCCAAAATCACCGATGTTAACCCCGGTCAAAACGATTTCATTAACATCCGTTCGCGCAATTTTTTGGGCTTCTTTCACTGTTTCCTCAATAGACGCATTGCGGCTTTTTCCCCGCGCCAATGGAATGGTACAAAACGTACAGAAATAATCGCAGCCATCTTGGACTTTGAGGAAACTTCGCGTTCTATCACCCATGGAATGAGAGGGTACAAAATCAGTGGTTTGTTTGATGTTTTCGTTCTTCACCAAAGTTTCACCTTTGGGAGCAGCATGTTCCAAATACTCAGGAATGTTGAATTTTTCATTCGCACCAAGCACCAAATCCACACCGGGAATTTCCGCGATTTCCTGTGGTTTCAACTGGGCATAGCAGCCGATCACAATCACATAAGTCGCAGGATTGCTTTGCATCACTTTTTTAACGAGTTGCTTACACTTTTTATCGGCATTTTCCGTAACGGAGCAAGTATTCAACACAAAAATATCCGGATTGGATTCCATATCAACGCGCGCACAGCCCATATCGGTGAGTTGTCGGGCAATCGTTGAAGTTTCCGAAAAATTGAGTTTGCAGCCTAAGGTATGAAAGGCGACCGTTTTGTATTGATTCATAGCGCTTGCAAAATTAGTGGGTGTTTTGGAACTACGGCCTTGGGATGCGTTTATTTAACAAGATGGGCAATGTATGAAAACACAATGAATCTTGTGAAATCTTAGATTTTGAGCAACCTTTTGCCCTGAAGTTCCGTAAACGTGAAATGCATGATAATCCTTGCTGTTTTTGCGGCATGCGCTATCTTTGCATCAAATATGATACACATCGATCAACATATTGCTGAATTACTTATGCGTCACGACAGCTTGGTCATCCCTGATTTTGGAGGATTCGTGTCGCGTCGCATACCTGCATCCTGGTCAAGCAACGGCGAGCGCATGTTGCCACCTTACAGACAGTTGCTTTTTCACAGCCACCTGAATCTTTCTGACGGGGTTTTGGAGCAATACATAGCGTTCCGTGAAAAAATGTCATTTGCCGAGGCTCAGGTTTTGGTTCGTACTGCTGTTACCTCATGGCAGCAAAGATTGAGGTTGGGTGAGCGCATAGAGCTTGAGAAAATAGGTTATTTTTATGCTGATGCCTCTCAAAAAGTGCGCTTTGATCAAGATCGAACTTTCAATTTGCTCTTGCAGTCGTATGGATTGGGTGAATTGGTGTTCGAAAAACAGCAGCATATTGTTGAATCCAATACAGAACATTCAGTTGAAGAGCGTTTATCAGAAACCATTGAATTTGCATTTGATGAACAACCCGTCGAGTCAGCAAATGCGTCGCAGGATGATGATAAAGTAGTTCCATTTGCTCAGAAAATTGAGGATAATCAAAGCACTTTTGCACCGCGTTGGACCAAATGGGCAGCGGCAGCTGTTTTGTTGCCTTTGACGTTTTACTCTTTTTGGGTACCATTAACTACCGATGTATTGGAAACCAAGGTGCTGGCTTTTTCTGATTTCAATCCCTTCCATCAAGTGAAAAAGGCCAAATATTTGGGTTTGGTATTGAATCAACCCGAGGAGTTCGTGAATAATTCTTTGAATTTGGATCAGATTGTCAATTCCTTGCCCGAAGATGCGCTGTATTACAATTTCAACTACGATGAGGAATTGATACTCCCTGTGCGTATCGAACGAAAATCGAATTCTGTTACTGACAATATGCCAACCGTTACTGAGACCAAATCATCGGTGCCAACGGTTTCTACTGCTCAGAAAATTCACTTAATTTCCGGTTGTTTCAGTCAAAAAGAAAATGCAGACAATCATGTTCAATCGTTAAAGAGCTTGGGCTTTGACGCCTACATTGTGGATGTGAAAGGTGGATTGCATCGCGTTGCAGCCCTCGGTGTACGCAACGAGGACGAATTGGCCTCTGCTTCTATGCGTTTGAAAGAGAAAGACATCGCATTTTGGACCTTAAAGCAATAGGTCTTTTGAAACGTTCTCCCTCTGCATGAAAATAAAGTTGCTCACGGTAGGTTCAACGCCTAAAAATTACTTGCAAGAAGGCGAGCAGCTTTTCGAAAAGCGCTTGTTGAATTACACAAGTTTTGAGAAAATTGAGATTCCTGATCTGAAAAACGCCAAGAGTCTCTCCAAAGATCAAATCAAACACGAGGAGGGAAAGTTGATCCTTCAAAAAATTTCGAATACAGATTTTGTGGTTTTACTGGATGAGCGCGGAAAAGAATTCCGTTCTGTTGATTTTGCCGATTGGATGCAACAAATCATGAATCAGGGACCCAAGCAGGTGATTTTTGTAGTTGGCGGTCCTTATGGTTTCAGCGATGAGGTGTACAACCGTGCGCAAAGGAAGTTGTCCTTATCTCAAATGACTTTCTCGCACCAAATGATTCGATTGTTTTTCATGGAACAACTCTACAGGGTGTTTACCATTCTGCGCAATGAACCTTATCATCACGAGTAGGAGTGTACGGACTAATTTCTTGATTTGAAAGCGATAATTCCGGGAGCTCGAACTTCGGTTATCACTTACACGCGCTTCAAGTCCAACAATTTCTGTTTAACCAAAAGCAAACGATTCTTGAGTTCACCGTTCCATTCGGATGAAGATGCGGAAGTGGTTGATGCTTCGTTATCCATTGCCTGACGCTTGCTCGCCAAGGCCTTTTTCGCACCTTCCAAGGTGAAGCCTTTTACCTTCACCAGATCGTAGATGCGTTGCAAAACTTCGATGTCTTTTGGGGTGAATTTTCTGTTTCCTTTCGCGTTCTTTTTGGGTTTGATGGCATCGAATTCTTTTTCCCAAAAACGGATCAAAGAGGTGTTCACTTGGAATATTTCAGCCACTTCTCCAATCGAGTAGTACAGCTTGTTAAAGTTTTGTGAAATACGCTCCTCCATCCCTAAGGCTTGATTTTGATTAGCCAAAGGTATATATTTTTGCACCCGATTTCAAACTATGAACGCACTACTTTTCACTTTTATGCTCTCACTTTCGGGTTTCGTTTCAAACCCAAGGGTTGCCAATAATCCTGACGAGGTGACGGCTCATGTTTACGAAAGTGAAGAAATGCGTCGCGCTTGTTTGGTTGAAGATTTGATGGCTCGTGAATTCGCTATCAATATGGCGGAAATTCGACGCAAGGTTTCGATTGCAGCGGCTTTGTGAATTACGTGTATTCCGCATTCGGTTTCCAGCTACCTCGCTCTTCGTATGAAATTGCCAATTTGGGTCAGAAAGTTGCCTTCGACGAACTTCAGCCCGGAGATTTGGTGTTTTTCAAAGGACGAAGCACCAAATCGGCTCGTGTGGGTCACGTAGGTATGGTGATTGAAAAAACGCCACAGGGATTTAAAATGATACACGCTTCTACTTCCAAAGGTGTGCGTATCGATAATTACAGCGACGCTTATTACAAGTCGCGTTTTCTTTTCGGAAAAAGACTAGACTTGATCTAAATGGGTCTGAGTCCAGTCGTTTTGTCCCACTGATTTTTCATAGATTTTGTACAACACAGGCCGTGAAGGTGTAGCATCATTGTTGAATGCAGCCGTTTGCAAGTTCATCATATACACACCATCTTCAATAGCATCTTTGACAAAGATGAATTCAGTTATTGTCGCCGACTCTCTTGGATTTTCCGGGTAGTTCCAAAAGCGATGGTGAAAATCCAATTTTCCTCCATCCATTTCTCGATCTACACTTGGTAAATCAACGAGGAAGTGCTCGATATTTTTTTCTCGGAGTAAATCTGCAACTGATGCTTCAAAATAGGGTGGGTTAGAGGCAGAATAGTTTTTTGATTTTTTGTCCTCGTTGTTTGGCATGGATCGGATTACAAGACCTTGTATGCCCTTGAAGTCAATTGCTTTGAACTGTTCGAACTGAAAGACCAAATCCGATTGATTGTATTCCTTATTGAAGACTGCTTTAGGTTGAAGACTCACCAAACGTATCTTGAACCAGTATTCTTTCAATTTTTCATTCACATTCACCCAATCTTTGCTGATATGGCCGTAGCATTCTGTGTGCGTGCCGTGTCCATGTGGGTTGAAATAAATATCCCTGAAATTCACGCTTCCTCCTTCCTCCACACTCCCAACAAAGCCATTGGCGCGCACTGCCTCGAATTTTGGAAAATCTACGTACCACGCTCTTGGATTTGTGGACTTATGCGTCAGTTCCAAAGAAATATCTAAAGGCTTTGAGGTGTCGATGTATTCATTCAGATTGAGGTGAAGGAGCATGGTCATTCATTTTTTGTTGAGGTAAAGGTAAAGAATTTGGGTTTGATAAATCTGCCTCAAACAAAAACGCCGCCCCTTTCGAGGCAGCGTTTTCTAAAAGTCTATTTTGAGTTAAGACTAGTTTTTCACCTGACGCACTACGGCTTGGTTAGCACCTTGTCTTACTTCAACCATGTACATACCTGAAGCCAAGTTTGAACCAAACGTTGTTGCTTCGATATCCATTGGGTTTACCGCGTGACGCTCAATCAACTTACCGCTCATGTCGTAGATAGCTACGTTGATGGTTTCAGTATCGTTCGCGTTCAATACTTGCAAACCGAACTCTGTTGTGAATGGGT
>JBBIIM010000052.1:0-21758 GCA_037446475.1 Crocinitomicaceae bacterium
CAGCATTTTCGCTAATAAAACATGTTTTTTCATACGTTAATAATTTATTGATTTAGGCTACGAATAAAAATCAGTTTTTTTTAGTTACAAAATTTTTTTTGCATATGAGAGAAAAAAAGTGATTTTCGCATCTAACGCCTTGTTTTTCAGCTCTTTAAAAACAAGTTGTTGAGTGTTTTTTGAATGATTTCAAGTGCAAAAAACGCGGAAATCGTTATCAATTTAACTCCTTGTAAAATGATAGGCTTTGTAGTTAAATAAAACAAGGTCAAATAACCCAAAAAAATACAACTCGCTATACGGAGAAAAACAAAGTTGAGTAGAAGATCCTGCTATAAGATTCATATTCAACATGTCGATTCAAAGAAAATGTTCAATCGATCGGTTCTTGGTATAAGTCCGAAAATACTTAGGCTACATTGCAGGTGCCTTAAACCACTACATTCACAATCCTCCCCGGAACCACGATGATTTTCTTCGGTGCAGCTCCTTCCAAATACTTCAAGGTTTGCTCATGTTTCATTACTTCTTGCTCCACGTCTTCTTTGCTCATTTGGGCTGGTAAATTGATTTTGAAACGCACTTTTCCGTTGAAGGATACAGGATATTCAAAAGTGTTTTCTACCAAAAAGTCTGGGTTGAAAACAGGCCAATTTGCTTTGGAGATGGATTCCGTGTGACCCATTTCTTTCCAAATTTGTTCGGCGAAATGCGGTGCGAATGGTTCCAACAAAATCACCAAGGATTCTATGATTGCGCGGTTGTTGCACTTCATGTCGGTGAGTTCGTTTACGGCAATCATGAATGCTGAAACGGGCGTGTTGAATGAATAACGCTCCAAATCTTCTGTGATTTTTTTGATGGTTTTGTGCAGGGTTTTTAAAGCTTCTGCACTGGGTTCGCCATCGGAAACAGACAAATTATTCTGCTCATCATGCGTCAAACGCCACAACTTGCGCAAGAAATTATGCACCCCATTGATGCCTTTTGTATCCCACGGTTTGGCTTGCTCCAAAGGACCTAAGAACATCTCATATATACGCAAAGTGTCGGCACCGTATTTTTCTACAAGCTCGTCTGGGGTTTGAACGTTGTATTTGGATTTCGACATTTTTTCGACTTCGCGATCGAGAGTAAAATTATCCTTTGAATTCTTAAGAATTTCTACATTCTCGAAGCCTTGGAAAAATGGACTCTTTTTGAAGCCTTGAACGTCAAGCTCATTATTTCCGATAATCAAGTTAATATCTACGCGAATTGGCATTGCTTTATGAATACTTAAATCCCTAAAGCTGGTATATTTATTTTGAATCCATTTTTCTATCTCAACGTGGTAATTGTCCTTTAAATCAGAGCTTATCAAAAAAGAAATTGTGGCTTTGACATCGAAGTTTTCTATTTCGGTTACAGTATCAATTTGTCCGATGTATTCAAATTCAACTGGCACAAAATAAGCAATTGCGCTATTCCCCAAAATCATCCCTTGATTAATCAATTTTTTAAACGGCTCATCAAAAGAGATGTATCCCATGTCATACAAAAACTTCGTCCAGAAGCGGGCATAGAGCAAGTGACCTGTGGCGTGTTCGGAACCACCGATGTAGAGGTCCACGTTTTGCCAGTAGTCGGCCTTTTCTTTGGCTACAAATTCACCGTCGTTTTGTGGATCCATATAACGCAAGAAATACCAACTCGAACCAGCCCAACCCGGCATCGTGTTGAATTCCATGCGGTCGCCTTGGCTCACGTTCCAAGCTTCTTTTTTAGCGCGTGCTAATGGTGGTTCACCGTCGGCAGTGGGCAAATAGGCATCCACTTCGGGCAATTCTACAGGTAAAAATTGGTCATCAACGGTATAGGGGATTTCGTCTTGGTAATAAACCGGGAAAGGTTCACCCCAAAAGCGTTGACGAGAAAAAACAGCATCACGTAGGCGGTAATTCGTTTTGCCTTTGCCCAAACCGCGGGCTTCGATTTCTTCGATGGCGCGTTTGATGGCAGCTTTAACTTCCAATCCGCTCAAAAAGTCGGAGTTGGCAATTTTACCGGCTTTTTCGGTGTAAGCGGCTTTAGAAACATCCACATCCTCAAAAATATTGATAATCGGAATATTGAAATGCGTGGCAAAATCCCAGTCGCGTTGGTCGCCACAAGGCACAGCCATCACAGCACCAGTTCCGTAAGAAGCCAATACATAATCGCCAATCCAGATGTCCACTTTTTCTCCAGTAAACGGATGAATGGCAAAACCACCAGTTTTTTGTCCGGTAATATTTTTCGTATCCGCTTGACGGTCGCGTTCATTTTTCAAAGAAGCTGCTTTTTTGTAAGCCTCAACTGCTTTGCGGTATTCGTCGGTGGTTAGTGCATCTACCAAAGGATGTTCGGGAGCCAGCACGAGGAAATTAACGCCGAAAATGGTGTCGGGGCGGGTGGTGAAAACTTCAATTGAATTTGAGATTTGAGATTGATTGATTCGAGGTTCGAGATTGATTGATTCGAAATTCGAAATTCGAGATTCAGTATCGTTTAATGATAATTCATCAAATTTCGAATTTTCAATCTCAAATCTAACACTACACCCTTCTGACTTCCCGATCCAGTTGCGTTGTTGTTCTTTGATGGCGTCTGACCAATCGATTTTGTCTAATCCTTGTAAGAGTCTTTCGGCGTAGGCCTTGATGCGCATCGACCATTGACGCATGAGTTTTTGCTCCACAGGATGACCGCCGCGTTCTGATACACCGTTTACGACCTCATCGTTGGCCAAAACGGTTCCTAAAGCCGGACACCAATTCACCCAAGAATCCGCCAAATACGTCAAGCGATAAGACATCAAAATGCTGCGTTTTTCTTTTTCAGAAAACGCTTTCCATTCCGCAGCAGTGAATGTTTGCTCGCAATCGTGAGGCGCATTGATGTTCGCATTTCCCTCTTTTTCAAAACGTTCAACTAAGGTAGAAATGCGTTCGGCTTTATTGGAATCGTTGTTGTACCAAGCGTCAAAAAGTTGCTTGAAAATCCACTGCGTCCATTTGTAATAATGTGGATTTGAGGTGCGTACCTCTCTATCCCAATCAAAGGAAAAACCGATTTTATCCAATTGTTCGCGGTAACGCGCGATGTTTTGTTCAGTCGTAATCGCAGGATGTTGCCCCGTTTGAATGGCGTATTGTTCGGCTGGTAAACCAAAGGAATCATAGCCCATCGGATGCAAGACATTATACCCCTGATGACGTTTGTAGCGTGCATAAATATCCGAAGCAATGTAACCCAGCGGGTGACCCACATGCAGCCCAGCTCCCGAAGGATAAGGAAACATGTCGAGCACATAATATTTGGGTTTTGTGGAAAAATCTTCCGCACGGAAAGTTTTATTTTCCGCCCAATATTTCCGCCAATTTTGTTCGATTTCTATGAAATTGTAGTCCATCGCTTTCGTCTAAATTTTAAGGCGGCAAAGATAGGGTTTTCAAGGTTTTACTTTGCTTTTCGGAGAATACAAATAAAACTTGCCGTTGGCTCTTTTTTATACAACTCCTAATGTTTTCTATGTTGAGCCTGCGACTTAAAAACTATGTATCTATGAACCTATGTGTTTAAATATCAACCCATAACATTTTGAAACACACCCTAAAGCGTTTCATGCGTTATTTTTCCAGTGCCCCTCCCTCTCAATAATGCTTCCTGCACTGCAAAATGACAATCTGCTCGCCGTCTACACGATAAACCAAGCGATCTACAAGGTTAATTCTTCGTGACCACCAGCCGGAAAGTTGGTGTTTTAGTGGCTCAGGACTTCCGATTCCGTCAAAAGGCGTGCGCTTAATATCTTTGATTAATTCATTGATTTTCTTAGGCGTTTTTCTATCCGTTTGTTGCCAGAATAGGTAATCATCCCACGCATCGCTAACCAAATCAAATTCATTCAATTAAACAGCATTTGGACAAAAATTACCACTGTTCCAAATTCTATGATTTTGTCCTCCTATTCTCGAGGCAAAAAACAACCTTTTTTAGTCCGAAATACAGAATGTTGTGACTGAAATTATAAACAGAACCCACTTTTTACCACCAAATTTAAGAATGATAGAATGTAGAAAATTAAAGAACTTTGAAACTTTTTAGTGGAAAAGTCGTTCCCACAAGCACATCAAGTTTTCAACAAATAGGAATTTTGTGGGAATTTGTGGGGATTATATGGTTAATTTTACCGTTTCTTAAGCTGAGCTATGGCAGGATTAGTAGGTGAATTTGAGGTTACACTCGACGCCAAAGGGCGTTTTCTCTTCCCATCCGGGTTGAGGAAGCAGCTCGACCCTGCCGCACAAGAAACCTTCATGTTGAACAAAGGTTTCGAAGATTGCCTCACGCTCTACCCCATGAATGAATGGGAAAAGTTGAGTTCAGAACTCGGTAAATTGAACTTGTTCGATCCTGAAAACCGTATGTTCCAACGACTTTTCCACCAAGGTGCGAAACCTGTGGCACTTGACAACGCCGGCCGTATTCACATCCCCGTGACGCACACGGCGCGTGTAGGGCTGAAAAAAGATGTCATCCTCATCGCATACCACGATCGCATTGAAATTTGGGATAGACAACGCTACTTCGAAATGATTGACTCCAACATGGCTGATTTCGCCGTACTCGGCAAAAAAGTTATGGTAGGAACAAATCATGGAGAATAACCCAAACACCACATATCACATTCCGGTGCTGCGCGATGCCTCAATCGAAGGGCTGAACATCGTGCCTGCCGGCACCTATGTTGACGTTACTTTCGGTGGTGGTGGTCACGCGCGTGAAATCTTCAAAAAACTGAGCGCCGAAGGCAAACTCGTGGCATTCGACCAAGACCCGGATGCCTTGAAAAACACTTGGGAGGCGGATAACTTTCTTTTTGTTCCGTCCAATTTCCGCTTCATGGCCAATCATTTGCGTGCGATGGGAATTGCTCAAGTCGACGGAATCTTGGCAGATTTAGGCGTTTCATCGCATCAATTTGACAGCGCTGAACGGGGGTTTTCACTGCGATTTGAAGGGGACCTCGACATGCGCATGAATCAAAGCGGAACCTTAACCGCCAAAGATATTGTCAACAACTACGATGAAGAGGAACTATACCGGGTTTTTAGGAGCTATGGCGAAATAGACGGTCTTAAAAAACTCGTAGAAATCTTACTCAAAGCGCGTCAACAGCAACGGATTCAAACAACCGCTGAACTAACCGCATTGTTGACTCCACTCGCTCCAAGAAAAAAGGAACACAAATACCTGGCACAAGTTTTCCAGGCCTTGCGGATTGAAGTCAATGATGAGATGGCTGTCCTGAGAGATTTCTTGGAACAAGCCGCAAAAGTGCTTAAACCCGGTGGACGCCTTGTGGTCATATCCTACCACTCCTTGGAAGATCGCTTGGTGAAAAACTTCATCAAACGCGGCTCTTTTGACGGAAAAATTGAAAAGGATTTTTTCGGAAACGTGCTCAAGCCCTTCGAAGAAGTAGTGCGAAAAGCAATCGTGCCCAATGAAGCAGAAATAGAGATAAACAACCGCGCAAGAAGCGCCAAACTGAGAATTGCAGAAAAAACAGATGTCAACAAATAAATACATAACGCCCGAAAGCGACAGCCCTGAAGAACTCGCAGCTGTCCCCAAGCGCGACAGCCAAAAAGCGGAAAAGTCTACCGGGAAAGGAGGCAACAAGGTCGCCGAGATTCTCAGTGGAGACTTTTTAGCGCGCGAATTTTTCATGAAGAATTTGGGCTTTTTCTTTTTTGTTATGCTGTTGCTCTTGCTCTTGGTTGCCAAAGGCTATTATGTGAAACAACTTTCGGACAACATCATCAAATCCGAGAACGAACTCAACGACATCAACGCTGACTATGTGGAACTCAAAGCGAGATTCCTTGAAGAAACACGCAGGGACAAACTTGTAGAAAAACTAAACGGCACCGGTTTGAAAGAGCCCACTGCCCCGCCAAAGGTCATAAGAATCGCCAAATAATTGCATGGATATCAAAAGCAGCATATCGTTGAAAGTGTACTTCCTGTACTTCCTCTTTGTTGGGGGAATGATTGCTGTTGTGGCCAAAACTTTCATGATTCAAGCCGCAGGAAGAGACAATGTATTCAGCGATGAATCCGATAAAATTCAACTCATTCAAGAAGAAGTTGAAGCAAAACGCGGTCAAATTCTGGATGATAAAGGAGAACCTTTAGTAACATCGGTAACTTTTTATGAAATTCGCTTTGACGCTACCGTGCCGGAGGAAAAAGTATTCAACGAGGGACTCGATTCTTTATGCCAACAGTTGAGTGAGTTATTTGGAGATAAAACACCTCGAGAATACAAGTCCAAACTATTGGAAGCTCGATCCAAAGGCAATCGCTTTTTGAAGATTCACAGTCGGGCAACCAACGAACAACGCAAGAAACTCAAAGAAATGCCGATTTTCAGACTACCGAGACACAAAGGTGGTTTGGTGGACAACATTGAAATCAACATCAGAAAACGACCTTATGGCGCTTTAGCACATCGCACATTAGGCTATGTTAAGAAAAAGATCCGAGTGGGTATAGAAGCTGCATACGATAAGATACTCGCCGGAGAACCCGGTATCGAACTCAAGCAACTCATGGCCACGGGTAAAAAACCCACCGGCAAAATGATTCAAGAAACCATCGATGGATCGGATTTGGTTACCTCTATCAACAAAGACATCCAAGAAGTGGCCCACGCCGAGTTGTTGCATCAATTGGTCACAGAAAGTGCGAGCTTCGGCACAGCAATCGTTATGGAGGTGGAAACAGGCCGCATCAAAGCCATGGTGAATCTATCACGCAGTGAAGACGGTTCCTATTATGAAAATTACAATTTCGCCGTAGGCCGAAAAGTTTATCCGGGTTCAACCATGAAACTTGCCTCATTACTTGCTTTACTCGAAGACGGCAAAGCGGACATTACAGACACTGTGAACGCAGTGGGCAAGTACCGTTTCTACAATGCAGAACTCAATGATGTTGGCGGCGGAAAAGGGCGAATCACCCTGCAGCAGGCCTTCGAATATTCATCCAATGTAATCGCGAAAGTGGTGAACCAAGCCTATGGCAATCGACCTCTTGATTACATCGCCAAACTTGAAAAATTCGGTCTCACGGATACGCTCGGGATTGAAATTCTCGGAGAAGCAAAGCCCAACGTCTATCGTCCGGGCGACCCCTCATGGTCTAGAATTTCTCTGCCTTGGATGTCGATTGGCTATGAAATACAATTGACCCCGCTACAAATCCTTACTTTCTACAATGGCGTTGCCAACAACGGAAAAGTGATGAAGCCAAGTTTTGTGGTAGAAGTACGCAAAAACGGTCAAACAACCCAATCTTTCGAACCCAAAGTGCTGCGCGAGAACATCGCTAAAATCGAAAACATAGAAAAAATGAAGCGCTGCATGGAAGGCGTGGTAGAACGCGGTACGGCGCGCTCACTAAAATCTGCCTCATTTAAAATTGCAGGTAAAACCGGTACAGCACGTGTTGACCAAGTTGGAAATGACGGTGGAACCAAACACCAAGCCTTATTCGTTGGCTATTTTCCGGCCGAACAGCCGCTATATTCCTGTTTGGTATTTGTTGCCGAGCCAAAAATCAATCAAAGTGGCTCTAAAGTATCCGGAACTGTCTTCGCTGCAATTGCGAACAAAGTGTATTCAACCCACCTCGAATACCAGCGCAGCTTCCAGGAACAACAGCACAAAACCAAACAAGCACCCGCAGTGATGAATGGCAAAACTGAGGATATCAAAACTGCACTCAACAGACTCAACGTGCTCATGAAAAATGAAAATGCCAGTGAATTCTCTTATGCCCAGAAAGAAGAAAATGTGGTGTCACTTTCCAAAAGACATGTTGCAAAAGGCGTCGTACCCAACCTCTTGGGCATGGGGCTCAAAGATGCCTTGTACATTTTAGAGAACGAAGGACTTACAGTAGAATTTAAAGGCTCCGGGAAAATCGTATATCAATCCTTGGACCCAGGGCGGCAAATTTTCAAAGGCACACTGATTAAACTGGAATTAAGGTAATGAAAGCACTCAGAGACATACTCTACGGCGTGAGTATACGCGAGGTTCATGGAAGCACAGGAGACTCCATCAAGGAGGTATGTTTTGATTCCAGAAAAGCCCACAAGGACTCTGTGTTTGTAGCGGTTAAGGGTGTGACTCACGACGCCCACCAGTTCATTCCTCAAGTCGTAGCGGCTGGATGCAAAAATGTTGTCTGTGAACACATGCCTGAGCCTATTAAAAATGTCAACTTTATTCTGGTTGACAGTTCTGCGACCGCACTGGGTATAATGGCTTCCAACTTTTATGACAACCCCTCACAATCCCTGAAATTAGTCGGCATTACGGGTACAAATGGAAAAACCACTACCGCTACCTTATTGTACGACTTATTCCAAAGCCTCGGATATCGCTGCGGTAAATTAACAACTGTTGAAAATGCCATTGCCGGAGAGATATTGACTTCCACACATACTACTCCAGACGCTGTGGCGATCAACAGACTGCTCGCAGCCATGCGCGATGCCGGATGCGACTATTGCTTCATGGAGGTGAGTTCACATGCCGTTGACCAAGAGCGCATTGCAGGACTTAAATTCACCGGTGCCGTTTTTACCAACCTGACCCACGATCACCTCGATTACCACAAAACCTTCAAAGACTACCTCAACGCCAAAAAGAAATTCTTCGACAACCTGAGCGCTTCAGCCTTTGCATTGACCAACAAGGACGATAAGAATGGGGCAGTCATGCTTCAAAACACAAAGGCAAAAAAGTACTCTTACAGTCTCAAGTCGCTCGCAGATTTCAAAGTGAAAATCATTGAAAATCAAATCAGCGGTTTGGTTTTGAATATCGACAACACCGAGATTTGGACCAAACTCATTGGACACTTCAACGCCTACAACATATTGGCGGTGTATGCTACGGCAATTTTGTTGGGCCAAAAGAAAGAGGAAGTGCTGCTGGCTATCAGTCGTTTGGGCGCAGTCAACGGACGTTTTGAATACGTGATCAGTCCCGGAGGCATAACGATTATCGTGGACTACGCGCACACCCCGGATGCTCTGCAAAACGTTCTGGAAACCATCCAGAATATTCGAACAAGAAACGAATCCGTGTTCACCGTGGTAGGTTGCGGCGGGGATCGAGACCGCGAAAAACGTCCGAAAATGGCTTCGGTGGCCTGTGAATTTTCAGACAAAGTAATTCTGACCGCAGACAACCCAAGAAGTGAAAATCCCGATGCCATCATCGAAGACATGATGCAAGGTGTTGGTGGACATCATTTCAAGAAAACCAGCAAGATCACCGACCGCTATGAGGCAATTAAAGCCGCATTGATGCAAGCTCAAAAAGGCGACATCCTCCTAGTTGCCGGAAAAGGACATGAAACTTACCAGGAGATCAAAGGGGTGAAATATCCCTTCGACGATAAAAAAGTAATTGACGAACTCATTCAAAAACTCGAGAAATAATGTTGTATTACCTCTTTCAATACCTCGACACTTTGGACTTTCCAGGCGCAGGACTGTTTCATTATATTTCCTTCCGCGCAGGAATGACGCTTATCACGTCGCTTATCATTTCCATCTTGTTTGGAAAACGCATCATCAACTACTTGCGCAAACTCCAGATTGGAGAATCCGTGCGCGATTTAGGACTGGCCGGGCAAAAAGAGAAAGAAGGTACACCCACCATGGGCGGGCTGCTGATTCTCGCTGCCATTCTCATTCCGGTGTTGCTTTTTGCCAAGTTGCACAACGTCTATGTAATCACCATGCTCATCGCGACGATTTGGTTGGGCTTCATTGGATTTTTGGACGATTACATCAAAGTGTTCAAAAAGAACAAAGAAGGGCTCAAAGGAAAATTCAAAATTGTTGGACAGATTGGTGTCGGCATCATCGTTGGATCGATCTTGTATTTCCACCCAGATGTAGTGGTGCATAAAAAAGTGGATTCGAGCTATGAATTACAGGCCAACGAGCGCGATGTAACTTACCTCCACGATGCTGAAGGGGCAACAGCCAGTGGTTCCAAGTTCATATCCACGAAATCCATGACCACAACCATTCCCTTCATCAAAAACAATGAATTCAGTTATGATTTCGGAGGTGAAAGCAACAGAAAATGGGGTTGGCTTTGGTTCATTCCGATTGTAATTTTTATCGTAACAGCCGTATCCAACGGAGCCAACATGACCGACGGTCTCGATGGTCTGGCCACGGGTAGTTCGGCAATCATCGGTATTGCTTTAGCCGTATTCGCCTATGTGAGTTCTCACGCCAAATTCGCAGACTACCTCAACGTGATGTATATCCCAAGTGCTGAAGAATTGGTAATCTACATTTCAGCTTTTGTAGGTGCTTGTATCGGTTTCTTGTGGTACAACGCTTATCCAGCGCAAGTCTTCATGGGCGACACAGGTAGTTTAGCCTTGGGTGGTATTATTGCGGTATTTGCCATTTCCGTGCGCAAAGAATTGCTCATTCCGGTTCTTGCCGGTATTTTCCTGATTGAAAACTTGTCGGTGATGTTGCAAGTAGGTTATTTCAAATACACCAAGAAAAAATTCGGTGAAGGCAGACGCATCTTCCGCATGGCACCACTCCACCACCATTATCAGAAACTAGGTCTCCATGAAGCAAAAATTGTTTCTCGCTTCTGGATCGTAGGAATCCTTTTGGCCGTGATATCCATCGTAACGCTGAAACTACGTTAATGCAATATACGAACAGAAATATCGTGATATTAGGCGCCGGAGAAAGCGGTGTTGGTGCTGCCCTATTGGCCAAAAAAATGGGCAACAACATTTGGCTTTCCGACCGGGGAAAAATCAAAGACAGCTACAAAGCTGAGCTTCTTGAAAACGACATTCCATTCGAAGAAGGAACACACTCTACAGACAAAATTCTTACGGCTGACCTCATCATCAAAAGTCCGGGCATTCCCAAAAACATTCCGCTCTTGATAGAAGCCCAAAACAAGGACATCCTCATTATATCAGAAATTGAATTCGCCTCCTACTACACCAAAGCCAAAATAATCGGAATTACAGGAAGCAACGGAAAAACCACAACCACTCTGCTCACGCATCACATATTCAAAAAAGCAGGATTGAACGTGGGTCTTGGTGGCAACGTAGGTATTAGTTTCGCTCGACAGGTGGCAGAGGGAGACAGAGATTGGTACGCGCTTGAATTGAGTTCCTTCCAACTCGAAGATGTCATTCATTTCCAACCGCACATTGCACTCATTCTAAACATCAGTCCGGATCACCTGGACCGCTACAACTACGACATGAACCAATATGTCGATGCAAAATTCAACCTGATTAAAAACATGGACCAAGACAATTGGCTCATATACAACGCAGACGACCCCATGATTGTCGCTGCACTCAATAGGCACCCCCAACGTGCCAAGCACGCCCCCTTCTCTTCAAAAAAAGAGATTGCCTGTGGCGGCTACTTAACCAGCAATCAATTAATAGTTAACATAAAAGACCAATTCACCATGAGTATTTACGATTTAGGCCTCAAAGGCAAGCACAATGCCCAAAACTCTCTGGCATCCAGCATCGCATCACGCATTGCAGACATCCGCAAAGATGTGATTCGAGAAAGTTTGGCTGACTTCGAAAACGTCGAACACCGCTTGGAATTTGTAGCGCGTGTCAACGGCATCGAGTTCATTAACGACTCCAAAGCCACCAATGTCAACTCAACTTGGTACGCCCTCGAATCGATGGAAAAGAAGACCGTTTGGATTGTGGGTGGCGTGGACAAGGGCAATGACTACAGTGAGCTTGTTGAACTTGTAAAACAAAAAGTGAAAGCCATTATTTGTTTGGGTAAGGACAACGCAAAAATCATTCAAGCCTTTGAAGAATGTGTAGAAACCATTGTTGAGGCAAGCAGTGCAGCAGAGGCCGTGGCTTATGGTTATCGTTTGGCATCCAAAGATGAAACCGTATTGCTTTCACCGGCATGCGCAAGCTTTGACCTTTTCGAAAACTATGAAGATCGTGGCAATCAATTCAAACAAGCTGTAAGAGCGCTGTAATTTTGAATCCGTTTACCAACATAAACATTTTGGGTCATCTCAAAGGTGACAAGGTCATTTGGTATATGACTCTGTTCATGCTGGGCTTTTCGATGATCACGGTGTACAGCTTTGTGCCGGTTCTGGTGCGTACTGAAGGGGGAACACCCTTGAAGTACCTCATGAAACACGGTGTTTATGTATTGATCGGATTTGCTACCATGATTTGGATTCACAAGCAAAAACCTCAAAATATATCACGCTTTTCAAAAGTCATCTTTTACTTGGCTATTGCACTGTTGATATTTACATTTTTCTTCGGTGTTCGGGTAAATGATGCCTCGCGCTGGATACGGATACCCATCCTGTCCTTGACCTTCCAAACCTCGGACTTCGCCAAACTGGCTTTAATCATTTACCTCTCCAGACTATTGGTGAAAAAACAAGAAGTGTTCAACGACTGGAGGCAGAGCTTTGTCCCCATCAGTCTCTCCGTGATGATGATTGTAGGTTTGGTAGTAAAAGACAATTTCTCTACCGCGGCGCTGCTCTTAATGACGAGTGTAATTCTCATGTTCATAGGACGGTTTCCATTCAAAATGATTGCCGCATTCATCGGTATCCTGGTTGGGTTATTTGTTCTTGTTGTCGTGGCGCACAAAACTTTTCCGGAGGCGAATATCCTGAACCGCTACGACACATGGGAAAAACGCATCCTCAACAAAGCAGCAGAGGAAAAAACGGTGACCGACAACATCCAGGCTCTCAATGCAGAACTTGCAATCCACAACGGCGGATTGTTTGGACAAGGTGTTGGAAAAGGGCGTTTAAAACTCTACACAGCTGAGGCTTACGCCGATTTTTTCTACGCCAGTTTTGTAGAAGAATTTGGACTCATCGGTGGTCTGATCTTAGGACTTACCTATCTCATATTGCTTTTTCGGATTATTCGAATTGGTCTGAAATCCGAAAGACTTTTTGAGACCTACATGGTGCTTGGAATAGGACTCATCATCATGACTCAAGCCTCTGTAAACATGTTTGTATGCACCGGATTATTCCCCGTGACCGGTCAAAATATGCCCATTCTCTCCTTGGGTGGCTCCGCTCTGGTCATGGTGTGTGTGTCTCTAGGTGTTGTGCAAAGTGTGGCACGAGAACAGCAAGCAGAAAAAGAAAACGATAAAAATAACTAGGGATGAAAAGGATAGAAAAAGCCATAATAAGCGGTGGAGGCACTGGTGGGCACATCTTCCCTGCCATCGCTATTGCCAATACACTTAAAAAAGAATTTCCGGGAATAGAAATTCTTTTTGTGGGCGCAGAAGGCCGCATGGAGATGGAAAAAGTTCCGCAAGCGGGATACCGCATCAAGGCACTTCCGATATCTGGATTTCAGCGAAACAACCTGATGGCCAATTTTTCTTTGCCCTTCAAAATCATCAAAAGTCTTTTGTTGGCTAGGAAAATTATCAAAGAATTTAAACCGGATGTAGTGATTGGCGTTGGCGGTTATGCCTCTGGTCCAACCCTCAAAATGGCAAATCTCTTGCGCATACCCACATTTATTCAAGAGCAAAATTCATTTCCGGGAAAGACCAACAAAATGCTGGCAAAAAAGGCACAACGCATCTTCACGGCTTATGACGGACTGGAAAAGTTCTTTCCCAAAGAAAAAATCGTTTTGGTAGGAAATCCGGTGCGTCAAAACATGGTGGAGATAGAAGGCAAACGGGAGCAGGCTTTCACCCATTTCGATTTGAATCCCAACAAAAAAACAGTGCTCGTAGTCGGCGGCAGTCTGGGTGCAAAAACACTCAACGACTGCATGGACGAGCAGATCGAAGAACTCGTAAATCAAGACATTCAAGTCATCTGGCAATGTGGGAAATACTACGCGGATGCGCTTTTCAGAAAGTGGGAAAACAGACTCCCGAACGGCGTTTGGCTGAACCCTTTCATTTTCGATATGGATTATGCCTATGCGGCAGCCGACCTGATTGTTTCCCGAGCAGGTGCCATCTCTGTTTCAGAACTTTGTCTGGTAGGAAAACCCGCGATTTTCGTACCTTCTCCTCACGTGGCAGAAGACCACCAAACCAAAAATGCGATGGCGCTGCTTGAAAAAAACGCTTGTATTTTGGTAAAAGATCAAAGCGCCAAAACAGAGCTTGTAAAGACCATTGTTCAAACCCTGAACAACGAGGAACTCTGCAAAAAACTGAGCAGCAACATCAAAAAGCTTGGTCTCCCGAATGCTACAGAACAAATTGTCAAACACATCGAAAATTCCTTGTGATGCAACTCAATAAAGCAGAACATATTTACTTTCTGGGAATTGGAGGCATCGGGATGTCAGCCTTGGCACGCTATTTCAAGGCGAAGGGAAAAACAGTCTCAGGCTATGATAAAACAGAAACCAAACTCACGCAAATCCTGACGCAAGAAGGCATAAGCATACACTATAACGACCAAGCCGAAACTGTTCTAAATCAACTGGACAAAAACAACACCCTCGTGGTGCTAACACCGGCAATTCCTAAAGACTTTGGCGAACTTTACGCGCTCCAAAGACATGGTTTTGAAATCCTCAAACGCGCCGAAGTACTGGGGCTCATTACACAAAACTCCTTCGGCATTGGTGTTGCAGGAACACACGGTAAAACAACGACTTCCACGATGCTCGCACACGTGTTGCACGAAAGTATCGGATGTAATGCATTCTTAGGAGGAATCTCAGGAAACTACAATTCAAACCTTATACTGAACAACGACTCAAACATCAGCGTCATCGAAGCCGATGAGTTTGACCGCTCCTTTCTACACCTGCGCCCGAAAGCCGGGGTGCTCACTTCCATCGATGCTGACCATTTGGATATTTACGGAGATTCGGAACACATTGTACAAGGATTTCAGAGCTATATCGACCTTATCGATAAAGACGGCTTTCTGCTTCTACAACATCAAATACCACTCAAAACGCATTGCGAAGTCATCCGCTACGGACTCAACGCAGTCTCCGGCATTTCAGGCAGCAACCTCCGTATTGAAAACGGGAAATTTCTCTTTGACGTACGTTTCGACGACACCATTTGGAAGGCAGTAGAACTGGGAATTCCCGGAACACACAACGCGGAAAATGCCCTGGCAGTTATTGGTATCGCGCTCAAACTGGGCATTACTGAAAAGCAAATACGAGCCGCACTTGCTTCATTCAAAGGCGTGAAACGCCGCTTCGAATACATCATCCGCAGGGACGACCTCATTTACATCGACGATTATGCGCACCACCCGAGTGAAATTGCAGCACTCATCGACTCCATTCGCTTGATGTATCCCAACAAACAAGTCATAGGTGTTTTCCAACCCCATTTATTCTCCAGAACACGCGATTTTATGACCGGATTTGCCAAGGAATTGTCCCGTTTAGACGAGCTTATTCTCATGCCCATTTACCCGGCAAGAGAAAAACCAATTCCAGGAATAAGCTCAGAGGCATTGCTTGAAATGATGCAGCTAAAAAATGCGAGGGTGCTGAACCATCAAGACACCTTGAGTTATTTAAAAACTAAAAATCCCCAGGTGCTGCTGACCATAGGTGCAGGTGATATAGACTTGCTTGTCGATCCTTTAAAGCAACATTTCTCTTGAAAAAATTCAAAAAAATAGCGCTTTGGGTATTGTTCACCGGCACTTTGCTTTATGCGATGTATTTCACCCATGAGCAGTACCAAAATAGGGTCATGCTCTTTCCGGAAATCGTCATCAACAACAGTGGCGAAAATGCTTTCCTGATGGACAAAGACGTCGCTCTAAGATTGACCTACAACAACATCAAACTCGAAGGACTCAAACGCAAAGAAATCAATGCAGATTTGATTGAAGACATAGTCGCGAAAATGTATGAGGTTCGCCAAGTAAGTGTTTTCATGAACCTCGACAACACTTGGCGCATTATGATCGAACTGCGGCAACCCATAGCCAGAATATTCAACACTCAAGGAGAGAGTTATTACTTGGACAAGGATGGCAAAACGATGCCGCTATCTCCTTTGTATACAGCGCGTATACTACCCTTTTCAGGACAAATTCACGACCCCATGGATTTCATCAGTGTGGAAGAAATAATTAACAATGACAGTTTGAAAACTCTAAAAACTCTGCCTCAGATTTACTATTTATCCGAGTATGTTTGCAACAATCCGTTTTTGTCTGCATTAATCTCACAAGTTGAAGTAGACAAGAATGGGGATTTTATTTTAACGCCAATTGTGGGAGACCAAAAAATTATGTTTGGTAATCCTTACAATCGGAAAATCGTAGAAGAACGATTTGAAAAATTGGAGGTGTTTTATCGGGAAGCTCTGCCCTACACTGGGTGGGACAAATACGAAAGCATCAACTTAAAATATAAGAATCAGGTTGTTTGTAAAAGGAGAGAATAACATGGCGCACGACATCGTAGTGGGATTAGACATAGGAACAACAAAAATTGCTTGTTTCGTAGGTCGTAGAAATGAATTCGGAAAAGTAGAAATCCTTTCCATGGGCAAAAGCGAATCCTTAGGGGTTAAGCGTGGTGTTGTGATTAACATCGAGCAAACGACACAATCCATCAAGGAGGCTGTGGCATTGGCACAAGAAAAAGTGGAAAGCACATTGGAAATAGGTTTGGTCAATGTCGGTATTGCAGGGCAACACATCAAAAGCCTCCAGCACCGCGGCATGCTGACTCGGAAATCAACGCAAGAGGAAATCAGCCAAAAGGATATAAATGCCTTGATTGAGGATATGTATCGTTTGGTAATGGAACCCGGTGAAGAGATCATTCATGTACTTCCGCAAGAGTACATTGTTGATGGCGAAGTAGGCATCAAAAACCCAATCGGGATGGCCGGTGTGCGTATGGAAGCCAATTTCCACATCATAACCGGAAATGTTTCGGCAGCACAAAATATAAAGCGTTGTGTTGACCGCGCAGGGTTGACCATAGACGACCTCATTCTGGAACCGCTTGCGTCATCGGAGGCGGTTTTGTCAGAAGAAGAAAAAGAAGCCGGTGTGGTCTTAGTCGATATCGGTGGAGGTACCACAGACATCGCTATTTTCTACGAAGGCATCATCAGACATACTGCGGTAATTCCGTTTGGTGGAAATTCCATCACTGACGATATTAGAGAGGGCTGTGAATTGATGAGAAAACCAGCAGAATTGTTAAAGCAAAGATTTGGCTCAGCCTTGGCAATAGAAACTCAGGAAAATCAAGTCGTTTGTATTCCGGGTCTTCGCGGCAGAGAACCGAAGGAAATTGCCTTGAAAAATCTGGCAAGCATCATCCAAGCACGCATGGAAGAAATCATTGAGCAAGTGGACTACGAAATCAAGAATTCAGGTTTTTCGAGAAAATTACAAGGTGGTATCGTGGTAACCGGTGGTGGTGCATTACTCAAACACATCTGTCAACTTTTCGAATTCCACACAGGACTTGACACACGCATTGGCTACCCCAATGAACATTTGGCAAACACAGAAATTATTGACAATATCTCCAGTCCAATGTATGCAACCGGTATAGGACTTGTAATCCAAGGTTTTCAAAAAATAGACAAGATGGAGGTGAGCAAATCGAAAGTAAAAACACACGAAACCAAAACTAAAGGAGGCTTTTTCGACAAAATAATCAAGCAAACCATTGACCAAACCCGCATATGGTTTGAAGAAAAAGACAAATAAAAAACGAATAAATTTTTACGCTTATGGAATTTATCATTGAAAATGGAAACTCTATCATCAAGGTTATTGGCGTTGGTGGTGGGGGAAGCAATGCCGTAAACTACATGTACGGCCTTGGTATCAAAGGAGTAGAGTACGCCGTTTGTAACACCGACCAACAGGCCCTGATGATGTCTCAGGTGCCTCAAAGAATTCCGTTAGGACCCAACCTTACTGACGGAAGAGGAGCTGGATCCATACCTGAAGTAGGCAAGCGCGCCGTTGAGGAAAGCATCGAGGATATCAAAAAATTTCTGGAGAAAAACACGAAAATGGTGTTTGTAACTGCCGGCATGGGCGGTGGCACTGGAACAGGTGCTGCACCCGTAATCGCAAAATTGGCCAAAGAAATGGGTATTCTTACAGTGGGTATTGTCACAGTGCCATTCAACTTTGAGGGCAGAAAAAGAAGACAACAAGCTGAAGCGGGTTTGGAGGAAATGCGTAAGTCAGTTGACACCCTGTTGGTAATCAACAACGAGCGCTTGCGCGAAATTTACGGGAACTTGAATATTTCCAGTGCATTTGCACAAGCCGACAACATCGTCTCTACAGCTGCTAAGGGCATCGCGGAGGTAATTTCCATCACAGGATCTATCAACGTAGACTTCAACGATGTGAATACCGTAATGAAAGACAGCGGTGCAGCGATACTTGGCTCAGGACTTGCAGCCGGCGAAAACAGAGCCATAGAGGCAGTTCAACATGCCTTGACGTCGCCTCTTTTGAATGACAATGATATTGCAGGCGCTAAATATGTATTACTTAACATCACTTATGGTCCGGAATTCGAAGCAACAATGGACGAAATCTCAGAAATCACTGATTACATCCAAGACGAAGCAGGATCTACGGCTGACGTGATTTGGGGTCATGGGTTTGATGAGAGTCTCGGAGACCAAATATGCGTGACCATCATTGCAACAGGTTTCAAAAGTGCTCCCGTAACTGGTTTCGAAAAAGCACCTGAGAAAATTGTAAGACCCTTGGAACACGTCGAGTTTGACAATCCTCAAGTTGAAAATGTACAAGCCAAACAAGAAAACACAGCAAATGCTGAAATTGAACCCTTCCTGAAGGCTAAACCTGTGGTTGAAGAAATCAAAACTACCCACTTCAACTTTCAACCTGAAGTAGATAATCGAGATCAGCAAATTGAGGTAAAACAAGTCTCATTTGCACCAATTCAAGAGGAAAAACCTATTGAAGTCGAATTGGATGCGCATGTTTCCACAATCGCTCATACTCAAGAAAGCAAAAAGCATCAAAAAGAGCCGGAACAACCCGCAGTGACCATCATCAAACATGAATTGAAATTGGACGACGCTGAACCGGTTGAGCAAAATCTGTTCGGTTCCAAAGAAGATCAAGCCAAGCGCACCGAAGAGCGCATGTCGCGTATTTCTCACTATACAAAAAGATTGAAAAATCCTGAAGGTCTAGCTGAATATGAAAAAATACCTGCGTTCAAAAGAAAACAAATTGAATTGGATGACGTGCCGCATTCTTCTGAGTCCCAAGTTTCACGCTTTGGTCTTTTCCATGACGAAAACGGCAAGACAGAAATCAAAGGCGATAACAGGTTTTTGCACGACAACGTAGATTAAGTAAACAAACAATTCTATGAGTCTTACAGAACAAATCAACGAGCAAATCAAAAAGGCGATGTTGGCCAAAGACAAAGAACGTCTTACCGCCTTACGCGATATTAAGGCGAAGCTTTTACTGGAGGCCACATCAGGTGCAGGTGAAGTCACAGAGGCCACTGAGATAAAGGTGGTAAACAAGCTCTACAAGCAGCGCATGGAATCCTATGAACTCTATAAAGCTCAGAATCGTGAAGACTTAGCGCAAGAGGAATGGATGCAGGCTGAGGTGCTGAAAGAGTTTTTACCCAAAATGCTCAACGAGGATGAGTTGCGAGCGATTATTGCAGACAAAATCAAAGCGCTGAAAATTGAATCACCAAAAGAGATGGGCAAACTTATGGGTGCTCTAACATCAGAGCTCGCCGGAAAAGCAGACGGCAAAGTGGTAGCAGAATTGGTTAAACAAGCACTCAATTCCTAACACCAAAAGTTTGTCAATACAGATGTTTATGGGTTAATGGATAAACAAGCTGCATTGACGTTTTTCATAAGCGGAAAAGAGGCGGTCTCAAGATTTTGAGACCGCCTCTTTACTTTTGAATCATTGCTCAAGGCAATCAATGTTTTAACTGACGGAACACTGACTTATTTTGACCTTGGCGTACATGAACCACATACATGCCTGCTGATAAACTCGACCCAAATCTTGACAACTCCATTTCCATAGGTTGAATAGCGTGGCGCTCTATTAATTTTCCGCTCAAGTCAAAGATTTGAACATGAATTAATTCCTCTCTACTTGCATTGAATACCTGTAGTGAAAAATCGGTTGTAAAAGGATTCAGAGAAGCCCTAACACCAAAGCAATCATGACTCAAATTTCTGATTTCAACCATATCCGCATCATTGTTTAACACAAAATCAGGTGCACCAATCAGCGTAATTTCGCAGATTGATCCATATGCACCCCAATTTCCTGCAGCATCGCGAATCGCAACCTCAACAGCATAAGTTTCACCTTGCATAATCCCGGAAATTTCATTCATTTTCAACTTACGCATGGCTCCACCACCCATTGTTTTGGTTACGATAAAATTGTTCACGTTAGCTCCATTCACGCGGTAGCGATAACCCGTTGCACTCGTGACCGCAGCAGCCAACAAATTTGTATTCGGACTGACATTTACGATATTGCAATTTGAGGCAATGAGTTGGGTTGTAGGAATGCCCGATAAAGTCACTGTACATGATGAACCATAATCGCCAAAAATTCCCATTCCATTACCAGTCGCTACTTCTACACTGTACATTTCACCCCACAAAGAACCGGGAATGAATTGGAATTTGAATGCACGCGTCGGTGAATCGTAAATAAAAGTGTTACCATTCCAGCCAGGACCACCATTGTTAGGGCCCACAACTTTGAAGCGATACTCGGGCGCATTCACGTTAATGGCTCTCAGAGGCATATCCATGGTAACCCCTGAAATGTTGCAAAAGTTGGCTTGTAGCTGCGTTGTGGGGCAGGGAACCAAAGTCAAATTCAGCGTAACAGTACTGTCACAGCCCAAATTCGTTACGAAAACCTGATCGTAAGAGCCGGATGCAGTGTAAAGCACATTATTCCAAACATAACCACCACATGCCGTAATATTGAAACTGGAAAATTCATCAAAACATGGCGGCACGTTGCGAATCACCTGGACATTATTACTGTTTACCTGCAACGTGTAATAAGGCGGTAGATTCACCGTTGCAAAAGCACCACTAATTATACCAGCGGTCAATTGAATAATTGTGTAGGTTCCATTAGGCACAGGACCTGTCTCCAGAACTGTTAATGAACCCGCCAAGACAAGATTGGTATTGCGAGTCAACTGATCATGTCCGCTACCGGGTCCACTTCCATCTTGAAGTTGAATAACCAAATTGCTATTTCCGCCGATAGGCATTGAGCCATTGATGGTTAAAATACCGATATTCAAACCTGGCTCCAAATTTCCAGAATTTGAAAATACAGTATTGAATAGAATCGTCCCTGAGCCTCTAATAGTTCCTTCATTAGTCACTGTGAAAGCATTTGAGCCATAAGTCACGGTTGCAGTATTCAATTGCAAAATACCCGAGGGTTTTACAATAAACTGGCTCGTAGAAGGACTATTGAAGGAAGTACTTAGAAAACCACTTACACCCAAGTTTCCATAAATATTAATGCGCTGTGTTCCCGAACTGGCATTGATCGAACCGGCGCTCCAGGTTCCCGTGCCGTAGTGATTAATTT
>JBBIIM010000053.1:0-21682 GCA_037446475.1 Crocinitomicaceae bacterium
GTAAGAAATTTCTTTTGGACCAGTGTAAATTTGTCGCGGGCGACCAATTTTAAGGTTCGGGTTTTCAATCATTTCTTTCCATTGTGCAATCCAGCCTGGTAATCTTCCCATGGCAAACATCACGGTGAACATGTCTGTTGGAATACCGATCGCTTTGTAAATGATTCCCGAGTAGAAATCTACGTTTGGATACAAGTTGCGCGACTTGAAGTATTCGTCTTCCAAAGCTACTTTTTCCAGCTTCTTAGCGATGTCCAAAAGCGGGTCGTTTACACCAAGTGCCTCTAGAACGTCATCACAAGCTTGTTTAATGATTGTAGCGCGTGGGTCGAAGTTTTTGTACACTCTATGTCCGAAGCCCATCAAACGGAAAGGATCGTCTTTGTCTTTGGCCTTCAATACCCATTTGTCAACGTCTCCTCCATCGTTGTGGATTTTTTCCAACATTTCGATTACCGCTTGGTTAGCACCACCGTGGAGTGGTCCCCAAAGTGCTGAAATACCTGCAGAAATGGCTGCGTACAAATTCGCCTGAGAAGAACCAACTACACGCACTGTAGAGGTAGAACAGTTTTGCTCGTGATCAGCGTGAAGAATCAACAATTTATTCAATGCCGCGCTAACTTTCGGGTCAACTTTGTACTCGTCTGTTGGCATGGCGAACATCATGTGCAAGAAATTGGAGCAGTAGTCCAAATTGTTCTTTGGGTACATGAATGGGTGACGCATGGAGTTTTTGTAAGACCAAGCGGCCAACGTAGGCAATTTCGCCAACAAACGGTGCATAGTCAAATCAAAAGCTTCTTCTGAACGGTTTGGGTTCAAAGACTCTGGATAGAAAGTTGAAAGTGAACAAACCATTGATGCCAAGATTCCCATTGGGTGCGCCTGAGCAGGATAAGCTTCGAAAAACTGTTTCATATCTTCGTGAACCAAAGTGTGTTTGGTTATGCTATCCTGGAATTTGTGCAATTGTTCTTTGTTTGGAAGTTCACCGTAAATCAATAGGTATGCAACTTCAATGAACGAAGCTTTTTCGGCAAGCTCTTCAATCGAATAGCCACGGTAGCGCAAAATTCCATTCTCACCATCCAAGAAAGTGATAGCACTTTGGGTACTACCCGTGTTTTTAAATCCTTGATCTAAAGTGATATAACCAGACAACGCTCTTAACTTTGAGATGTCTATCGCTTTCTCATTTTCTGTTCCCGTGATGACCGGAAGTTCGTAAACTTTTCCGTCTAATTCAATTTTTGCTATTTCGCTCATTGTTGTGTTTGGATTAATGTTAAAAAAATTGAAGCCCCGAAATTAAATACAATTTGAATATCGGTGCCCACCCAATAACAAATTTTTGTTAAGATTGTTTATCTTCGTTTTTCCTTGATTATCAGAGGTTTTTCAAGGTGAATTCCAACATCATGTTGTACAGATGCAATCTCGTGTTTCCTCCGTAAATGCCGTGGTTTCTGTTGGGGTAAATGAACATGTCAAAGGGCTTGTTGGCTTTTACCAAAGCATTAGTCATCTCCATGGCATTTTGGTAGTGTACGTTATCGTCGCCCGAGCCATGAACCAACAAATAACTTCCTTCCAGTTTTTCACAGTAGTTGATAGGAGAGTTGTCGTCGTAACCTGCAGCGTTTTCTTGTGGTGTGCGCATGAAGCGTTCTGTGTAAATATTGTCGTAATACCTCCAATTGGTAACAGGTGCTACGGCGATTCCCATTTTGAAAGTGGGCGCACCTTTGGTCATGGCCAAGCTTGACATGTACCCCCCGTAACTCCAACCTTGAATGCCGATTCTCTCCTCGTCCACATAATTCATTTCTTTCAATAAATTGGCTGTCTTTATTAAATCTTCCAATTCTAGTTTTCCCAGATTCATGTAAGTGGATTTCATGAACTTGGAACCCCTGAATTGCGTGCCGCGTGGGTCAACCGAGTAAACGATAAAACCTTTTTGCGCAAGGAGTTGGTGGTACATGAAATTCGCACCTTCCCAGCGGTCGTTCACTGTGTTGCTTCCAGGTCCGCAATACACGAACATGTAGACGGGATATTTATTCTCAGGATTGAACTCATAAGGTTGTATCATCCAGGCATTGAGCGGTGTTTGGCCATCAGCGGATAGTGTTTTTACAAATTCTTTTTTGCGCAATTGATAGGCTTGGAGTTTATCTCTTAGGGCTTTGTTATCCTCCAAAATCTGAATTTGTTCTCCATTGCTGCGGTGCAAAGTGTAAACGGGCGGCGTGTTGGCATCCGACCAAGTTTGCAGGTAATATTTCATACCTTTGGAAAACTGTGCATCCGTGTGACCGGACTTGGTAGAAAGTTTGTGTTTCTGCCCACCATTTAGGTTTATCGTGTAAAGTTCCTTTTGCGTGGCTCCATTTTCTGCTGAGGTGTAATAAATTGTTTTGCTGTTGGCATCATACCCTTTCACCTCGACAACATCCCAATCTCCTGATGTGATTTGACGCATGGAACCATCGAAATTGATTTGGTAAATATGCTTGTATCCGTCTTTGTCTGAGGTCGTGATGAATGATTTTCCATCTTCGAGGAAGAGCAAGTTGTCGTCAATTTCCACGTAGGCATTATCTGTGATTTTACAGAACATTTGCGCGTTGAATTTTGGGTTGCTTGTTTCAATCTTAAAGAATTGCAACACGTTTTGGTGTCTGTTTAATGTTTGAACCAAAAGAGTATTTGTAATGGGTGAAAATGCAATTCTTGGTATGTACTCATAAGCACCTAAGTCGATTTTCGTTGCCTTTTTTTTACCCACGGTCTGAATGTGCAGTGTGACTTTTGAGTTGTCTTCTCCGGCTTTTGGATATTTCCAGGTGTGCAAGTCCGGATAGAGATTGCCATAGTAGGTCATGGTAAATTCTTTGACGCGGCTTTCGTCAAATTTCAAGAAGACTATGCGCTTGCTGTCAGGTGACCAACAATAGGCTTTGGTCACGGCGAATTCTTCTTCATACACCCAGTCTGTGGTGCCGTTGATGATTGCATTTTGTTTGCCATCACGTGTCAATTGCATTACACGACCGGATTTCAGGTTTTTAACGAAGATGTTGTTGTCTGCAAGGAACGAAACCATTTGCCCATTGGGTGAAAATTCCGCCAAGGTTTGCTTGGGGCGTTGTTCATCCAGGGGCTGAATTTCCAAGGTTTTCAAATTGAGAATGAAGTAAAAAGCTGAATAGCTGTGGCGGTAAATCGCTTGCTGGTTTGTAACGATGAGCATCTGGCTTTCATCAGCATTGAATTCATAATCATCAATGATGATCTCATTGCCCTTGTATTTCAATGATTTACCATCTACTAACATCTCAGGTTTTCCGGAAAAGTCGTTGAATTTGTAGCGTAAAATTTGGTTTTTTTCAAGACGTGTAAACTCCTCACCGTTTTTCATGGAGCGGAATCCTCGGACGCCGCGTGCGGAAAATTCTCCGCGTGCCCAAATTTGTTCATTCGTGATTACGGAGTAGTTTGGTCTCTGTGCCCAAATCAATTCAACTGTTAATAGAGCAAGAGTCAGGAGTGTTAAACGCATGGGTAATTAGTTTTTGGCAAATGTAAGGAGTTCGGCTGTACATCAAATAAACCCGATTTTGGAAAAATCAAGACGAGGCGCTTAGTCTTGCTCGCCCAGTGTTTTCTGCCAGAGTTTTTCTGCCTCTTCCAGGTCTTTGTAAAATGCTTCTCCGAAAGCTCTGATGAGCGGTTCTTTCAGAAATTTATAGACCGGCATACCGACTGTTTCGCCCAAAACGCATGCGGCTCCACAGATATCCCACTCGTGGTAATTGACCATTTGAAACAATTTGTTTTTGGTAATTCTGATGGGGTACAAATGACAGGATAGTGGTTTTTTGATGGTCGATTTTCCTGCTTTGTGCGCTTGTTCAATGGAGCATAGTGCAATGCCCGATTCGTCGAAAGTAACGAATGCACAAGCGCCTCCATCAATGAGCGTGATCACATCTTCATAAAAGTCGTCTTTGTAGGAGAGACCGTCTTTTTCAAGTGCGGCAATACCTTCCGGGAGCATGAAGTCTCTGATGCCTTGCATGGATGCTTGGATTTCCGCAATTTCATCAGCAGTAACCGGTGCTCCGGCGTCTCCCTCTACGCAGCAGGCACCCTTACAATGTTTGAGATCGCAGATGAATTTTCTGTCAAAAACCTCTGTTGAAACAAGTTTATCGTTGATTTCTATAATCATGATTTAGGGCTGATGAGCGTGCTTATTTTGAAATTTTTCTCGAATTTTCCATACGGTAAATGCCACCGCGATTCCCACCAGACTTCCCACTAGTACGTCACTCAAGTAATGTACACCCAAATACACCCGGCTGTATATCACCAAAAAATGCGAAACAATCATTAGCAAGAGGAAGATTGAATTGGGTCGAAACGTTAAGATAGCAAACGTAATCAGAGCACCGAAATTGGCAGCATGCGAGGAAACAAACCCGTAGAGTCCTCCGCGGTATAATTCGCCGTTGGGTTGTAAATACAGATGCACAATTTCTCCAAGTTTGGGATGGTGACTGGGTCTGTAGCGCATGAATACTTCTTTGAAAGCATGCACACTGATCAAATCCGCCACAGCAAAACATACGAGCAAAGCCAGCAGAAAAAGCCACATTCCCTGAAGCCCATGGCGTCTGTTGGCATAAAACACAGTGAGCAGGATGAGCAACAAAAAAGGTGTAGCGCTGCTGATGAACCACATCACTTCATCCATCCATGGATTGTGGTTTTGATTGATCCACAAACTCCAGGTCCGGTCGTAATATTTCAGAAGATCCATCATGCGTTAATCGCACGCCAAAGTTTGTCTTTGAGTTCCAAAATACCCATTTGCGAAACCGAAGAAATGAATGTGTAAGGAATATTTTCGGGCAAATCAGCCGTCATTTGTTCCATCATTTCTTCGTCCAACATGTCACATTTGGATATGGCCAGTAAACGCTGTTTATCCATGAGTTCCGGATTGTAGGACTGTAATTCATGAAGAAGGGTATTGTACTGTTCACGAATACTTGGAGCATCTGCCGGCACCACAAAAAGTAGTACAGAATTGCGTTCTATGTGTCGTAAAAATCTCAAGCCCAGTCCTTTGCCTTCATGAGCGCCTTCAATAATTCCGGGAATGTCTGCCATCACAAACGATCGGTCTCCGCGGTAGGCCACAATGCCCAGATTGGGTGTCAAGGTTGTAAATGGATAATCTGCAATCTCCGGTTTGGCAGCAGAAACAGCACTGAGTAGGGTACTTTTTCCCGCATTGGGGAATCCAACCAAGCCCACGTCAGCCATCACTTTCAGTTCCAAGATTACCCAACCTTCACTGAGTTCTTCTCCGGGTTGGGCGTAATCCGGTGCTTGGTTCGTAGGAGATTTGAAATGTACATTTCCGAGTCCGCCTTTTCCGCCGCGCATTACGATTTGTTCTTCCCCGTGTTCAGTGATTTCGCAGATGAATTCACTCGTCTCACCATCGCGAACCACCGTTCCCAAAGGCACGTCGATATAAACGTCTTCTCCTTGTTTCCCGGTTTTTTGATTCCCTGAACCGGATTCGCCGTGTCCAGCTTTGATGTGCTTGCGGTATTTCAAATGAAGCAAAGTCCAGAGTTGTTCATTGCCTCTCAATATTACGTGACCGCCTCGACCGCCATCGCCGCCATCGGGACCTCCTTTTGGGATGTATTTTTCCCTGCGCATGTGACGCGATCCTGCGCCTCCATTTCCCGATTTACAATGAATCTTGACGTAATCTACAAAGTTTGATGCCATAATTTCGCTTTAGGCTTTTTGCACCATACACATTCTGAGGAATGCACACTAAATCATCTGTTTTCCTAAATTCTTGATTCAGTTCTGCGCAAAAGCATTTTTGATTTGAAAAATATTGATTTCGATGAAGACGTTTGCTCTTCCTTCAAGAATCCCGTCAATTTTCCAAAACGTGCACAAAAGTAAGCATTATCATGCTCTCGCGGTGCTTTGATGAAGAATGACCGCTGAAAAGCAGGGAAATGAACATTATTTTAGTCTATCACGAGTTGGTTACAGCCCCGAATATCGCTGTGATCATATCGTCCGAGCAGCTTGAACCCGGATCCTTCATAGCGGCCCAAATCTTGGGTGTGAATGAAGGAGCAGCTGTTTACATTCGCCAAATCTACAACAGAAATCCCACCTGATTTGTTAGAATCTTCATGGTGAAATGTGAATGGATCGTTGGTTTCTCGAATCATTATTTTCATCCATGGAGGAGTTACGAAGGGTTCAGAATTTTTACAATAGGCCTGAGAAAGAAGTTCTGTCATACCGTATTCCGAGTAGATATTTTCAACGTTCAAGCCTCTTTTTAATACTTCGTGTAAGGCCTCCTTGGGTATTTCTTTGCGGCGACCCTTCATACCCCCGGTCTCAATCACATGGATGCCACGCATATCAATGCCTTTTTCCGCCAAGTCGATCAGGGCATAGGTCACACCAAAGAGAATAACCTTTTTACCAAGATTTTTTGCCTCTTGAAGACGTTCGAGCAACTCTTCGGTATTCCGCAAGTAAAAGCCGGAATATGGATGTCCGGAAAGAGTGATAAAATGATTCACCATATACACCAAGCTCGATTCACCTTGTTCTAGATAATTGGGTAATAGCGCAAAGACAATCTGATTTTCTAAGGGTCCAAAAAATGATTCAAAGGCTTTTTGAGCCACTATTTTGTAAATTTCAGTATCCCTTACCTGATGCTGAGAACGTTGAGTGCCCGTTGTGCCACTGCTTTTGAAAATGATTTCAGGAGTTTCTTTACCTATATAGATTTTATGTGCCTTGAAGAAATCTATTGGTAAAAACGGAATTTCAGTGAGTGACTTGGCGCTGGTTTTTCCCAATAACTCGCAATAGTTTTGATAGACCGGGTTGTTCTCATATTGAAAACGGAAAACCTCAAGCGCAATTCGTTCAAAGTCTGCGGGGCTCGAAATTTGCGTGATTTGATCAGAAAAGTTACTGCTGGAAAATTGCATTTCGCTCAACGTTGTGGTCTATAAAAGACTGAACGAGAGCAAAACAAGTTGTACTCTCGTTCAAATCAACCTAACCTACTACTAGGCGCCCTACTACAAGCGCACTATGTTCGGCAAAGGTAAAGGAAATCCGTAAAATGACAATAGAATTCTATAAAATCCTGCCTCCGACGGTCAAAAGGCACAACAATACTTGATAAATCAGTACTTTCGGCGAAAATTATTGGAATTATGTCTAGAATTTTGATCATTGATGACGAAGCGGACATTCGTGAAATCATCAGTTACAATCTTACAAAAGAAGGCTACGAAGTTGAACAAGCTGCTGATGGACTCACAGGCTTGAAAAAACTGGCGGAGTTCAGACCGGATTTGGTTATTTTGGACATGATGATGCCCGGAATGGATGGGGTCGAAGTTTGCCACAACATACGCAGCGATGCCAAAAATAACAATGTGGTGGTTTGTTTCTTATCGGCACGAAATGAAGATTACAGCCAAGTAGCGGGCTTGGAATCGGGTGCGGATGATTATTTATCTAAACCGATTTCTCCGCGTGTTTTGGTGAGCAAAGTCAAGTCCCTCTTACGCAGAAAGGTTGACAGAACGCAACCTATAGACGAAACCGGTATCACAATAGACCGCGAACGCTATGTGGTTTGGGTCAGCGGTAAAGAAGTTGTTTTGCCCCGCAAGGAATTTGAATTGCTGGCCTTGCTTTCTGAAAAACCGAATTATGTTTTCGACCGTCAAACGATTCTAGATCGGGTTTGGGGCAATGAGGTTGTTGTGGGCGATAGAACCATTGATGTGCATATCCGAAAACTGAGAGAGAAAATCGGTGAGGACTGTATCAAAACCGTGAAAGGTGTTGGTTATAAATTTGTTTCGTTGTAATTGAACAAATGATACGATTCAAGTGTTTGGGAAATTTAAGATTTTTTAAGATTTAATCAGTGGCTTAAGAATCAGTCAATTCGACCGTGATTCACCTTTGCACACTCGAAAAAAAGTAAGTATGACAAGAATTACAATTGCTAAGGGCGACGGTATCGGCCCGGAGATTATGGAAGCTACTTTGGCGGTTATGAAGGCCGCAGGAGCGCAAGTTGAAATCGATGAAATTGAGATTGGTGAGAAGGTTTACCTTTCTGGAAACACTTCCGGCATCGACAAAAGCTCTTGGGACATCATTCGCAGAAACAAAGTGTTTCTTAAGGCTCCAATCACAACGCCTCAGGGTGGTGGTTACAAAAGTTTGAATGTAACTACCCGTAAGTTTTTGGGATTGTATGCCAACATTCGTCCATGCGTGAGTTATTTCCCTTTCGTGGAGACAAAGCATCCTAAAATGGATTTGGTGATCATCCGTGAAAATGAGGAAGATTTGTATGCAGGTATCGAGCACCAACAAACCGATGAAGTGGTTCAATGTTTAAAATTGATCAGCCGTCCGGGGTGTGAAAAGATTATCCGATATGCTTTTGAATATGCAAAACAATACGGACGCAAGAAGGTAACTTGTATGTCCAAAGACAATATAATGAAGCAAACAGACGGATTGTTTCATGAGGTTTTCAACGAAATCGGTAAGGAATATCCGGATATTGAACAAGAACACTGGATTATTGATATAGGTTCTGCTTTAATTGCTGAGCGTCCTGAGCAGTTTGACGTTATTGTAACGTTGAACCTTTATGGGGATATTATCAGTGATATCGCTGCGCAAATTGCGGGTTCTGTTGGTTTGGCTGGTTCGGCAAACATTGGTGAAGAGTGTGCGATGTTTGAAGCGATTCACGGTTCAGCACCAACGATTGCAGGTCAAAATATCGCCAATCCTTCTGGAATCATTCAAGGCGCTGTGTTGATGCTTACGCACATCGGTCAGGCGGAAGTTGCTGAAAAAATTCAGAACGCTTTGCTCAAAACAATTGAGGATGGTATTCATACAGCGGATGTTTACAACGAAAAGATAAGCAAGAAGAAAGTAGGTACTCAGGAATTTGCACAAGCGGTTATTGCTAATTTGGGTCAGCGCCCGACAAGTTTGAAAGCCGTAGATTTCGCCAAAGACCGCGTGTTGCAATTGCCAAAATATCAGCGCAAACCAGCGCGCGATAAGAAATTGATCGGTGTGGATTTGTTTGTTCACTGGAATGGTACGGATGCCAACAAATTGGCTGAAATGCTAGCCCCACTGAATATTGATGGTATGCACTTGAGTATGATTACCAACAGAGGTATTAAAGTTTATCCGGATGGTTTCCCTGAGACATTTTGTACCGACCATTGGCGCTGCAGATTTAAACCTGCTCAAGACGGACAGAGCATCAACAATTCCGTTGTGGTGAACCTTTTGTCCACGGCTGAAAAATCAGGTGTCGACGTGGTAAAAACAGAAAACCTATACGCTTTTGATGGTAAACCGGCTTTCTCCTTGGGTCAAGGACAATAAGCTACTCTAACTTTGAATTAAAAAAGGGCTGCTTTGATTTTCAGAGCGGCCCTTTTTCGTGGTGGATGTTTTAAAGTTTGATGAATTCCACGCGTCGATTGTTGGCTTTCCCTTCCGGTGATGTATTGGGTGCCACGGGCTCAGTCATTCCTTTGCCATCGGTTTCTAAACTTTCTGATGGAATTCCAAATTCTTTGTTCAGGAATTGTCTCACAGAATCAGCTCGCTTTTTTGAAAGTTCCATGTTTCTAGCTGCATCGCCATCGGAATCTGTATGCCCCACAATTTTAATTTTTATGCCGGGGTTTTCTTTCAGAATGTTTGCAATTTCCTGCAATGTGCCGTAGGATTCCGGTTTGATTTTGTCGCTCCCGCTATCGAATTTGATTCCTGTTGTTGACATTTTCCCTTCTGTAATCAACTTCGAGCGTGTATCAGGTTTTCCCGTTGCCACGCGGAAATTGCCTAAATAAGCTTCTCTGTTTTCGAGAAAGTAAGTATCCGTTGAGAAAATCATGCGATAATCAACATTCTTTTCAAAAGCACGAGGCAAATCGAGCATTTTTTCCTCGTTGAAATATATTCTGAGACGCGTGCCTTGTTTCCAAATGGAAACTTTTACGAAGGGTCTTTCAGGCAATTGGTACTGATTTTGACTTTTGGTGTTGTTCAATTTGTCTGCGTTTTCGCCATCGCGGCAGATGATGTTGAAGCCACCGAGTGCGTTAAATTTTACTTCGACCATATTTGCATAATCAAAACTCAAAAGGTTCTTGTTTTTTGCATCCACAAAAATCAGATTGGTTTGTACCTGATTGGCTTCAGAGGTACCCACTTCAAACTCAATAGTGACATTTTCAGGTAAAACCCCTAAGTGATCCGGGTAGAAGATGCCGTCGCCGTTCAATTTGAGCCACTTTCCTTGACGGTTGCTCAAGCGAACCACTTCTCCCGAGCCGTTGGTGTTCCAATTCACGGGAAAATCACCGATTTCATCTTTTTCAAATTCCTCTATCAGAATGATTTTTTCACCGGGTATAAAGTCAAACTTGGAATACACTTGCATGTTCGGGCTTTCTGAATTTCCCGACATTGTCTTGGTCTCATCTGTGTTCGGCTGATTACTGGGTTTGTAGTCTTCACCGCGCTCAGCATCCTTGTTGCTGTTTTCTTGGCCATTTTCATTTTTTTTGAAGGCCCCTCTTACGCCTTCTTCAACCTTGTCCAAACCGCGATCAACAGCATTTCCTGCGCGATTTTCTATACGATTTACAGTACTGTTTTTCGCATTTTCCTTGATACGACCTCCCAAGTTGCTTTGGCTGTTCACGGTCGATATCAAGGCGAATATCGTTGCTAAAGTTCCTAAATTTTTCATAATAAACTGTTTTCAATTCCTTTTTGAATAGTGCGCCAAAAGCGGCGATCTTTTCTTTGGTGTAGAATTCGTAAAAAGGTAAACACAATGCTGAGGAATTCCTGATATCCTGTTTACTTTTGTGGCATGGCGACACAAACATCGGAGGAGGCTCAAAAAATCGCATTGTTAAAATCCGGCGATTCTAAAACGATCTCTTCGATTTATATGGAATATCGTGATGCTTTTGGAAAATTTGCCGGGAATTATCGACTGGAACAAACATTAGTGCTTGATATCTATCAGGATGCAGTTGTTGCCCTGTGCGAAAATGCCAAGAAAGGCTTGTTGGACAACTTGAAATGCTCTATCAAAACCTATCTCTTCAGTATCGGGAAGTTTATGATTTATAAGCGTCTTAGAACTGAGACGAGTATTGAGTTCACCGATGAATTGATGCAGGGGGTAGAGATTGCTTACGAAACGTATGACGAAGATGCGGAGCAAGCAAAAGTCCATAAACTTCGTTCTGCTTTACAAAGTATGGGTGAGCCCTGCAATACTATCTTGAGCCTCTTTTATTTCGAAGAAAAAAAGTTGGATGAGATTATGGGAATCCTTGACTACAAAAACAAGGACGTGCTGAAGAGTCAAAAGTCCAGATGTTTGAACAAACTTAAAGCCTTATTGTCATGACCACACACGACGAACTGTTGGATTTATTTTTCGAAAATGCTTTGTCCAAAGAGCAAGAAGAACGTTTTCATTGGTTATTGAAAAATGACATTGTATTCAAAGAGGCTTTTGAATTTCAGAGGACTCTCAAAACGGCAGTCACGCTCAATGAGCGTCAGAAGCTGAAAGAAAGTCTGCGTCAACTTGAAGATGATCAGAAAGCTAAAAAAGAAAAGGTCGTAGCCTTCAGCTGGAAATCCTATATAGCAGCTGCGTCTATAGTTTTGGTGTTTTTTACTGCCTACCAATTTTGGCCTAAGGCTAACAACCCTGATGAATTGTTTGTCGAGAATTATGAGATCTTCCCCAATTTGGTGGCACCTCAAGTGAGAGGGAATAATGATGAAGAACTGAAACAAAAAGCTTTTGAAGCTTATGAGATGACCAAATTCGAGCAGGCTGTTCAGGATTTTTCAAATTTGATTGCTCTTGGTCAAATTGAATACGCCTATTTTTATCGTGGTCAGGCTTATATGGCCATGGGTCAATTCGAAGAAGCGCAAAGTGACTTTATGCAACACATTGCAATGAACGAAAAGAATTTAATTGTTGAGGCTCATTGGTACATGGGGCTTTGCGAGCTCAAGCGAAATCATGAAGAAGCGGCTATCGACCATTTCAAAATTGTGAGCCAATCAAATGAAAACGCTTTTCAGTCTCAGGCTGCGCGATTATTGGATGCGCTTCGACGAAAATAAATCCAAAGCGTAATCCCGGCAAGTAACCCAGCCAGCAAAAGTATGCTATGGTTTATGCGAATTGGCTTGTCAAATAGGGCTACATTATCACCATTCAGCACAAATCCTCCCCAGAAGAAAGGGTGTTGTTTGAGTGGGTTGTTTTTTAAGAAATTTCTCTTCGCCTTTGCCAAAGCGAAATTTTTGGAATAGCCCTCGTTGAGCAACGCATAAAAATCTACCATAATGGTTTTGGTGTCCAAATCAGGTGCTGACCAGAGGCTGACCACATTGCTTCTTACACCGGAAAGCATCAAGGCTCGAGACAAACTCATTATTCCCTCGCCGTTTTTTAAGTTACCCATTCCCGTGTTGCAAGCACTCAAGACAATCATCTCCAATGGAAGATTCATGTCATAAATGTCCGTAAAACGCAATTTCTCGTTGTTGGAGAAGATCAATTCAGAAGGGGTGTCTGCGTCGTCTGACAAGATTGCATGCATGGATAGATGCGCAATTGAATACTGTTGAATCTGTGTTTTGAAATCCTGAACGCGAGCCGACTCAATATGAATGCCGGGTGTTGATTTTAAAATTTCTTCTACCTCCTCACTAGCATATTTCAAAGAATTCAATTCAGGCGTATTTTGATAATTTGCGGTAAAACATAGTAAGTCTCTTGGACCATCTTTTTTGGGGTAAATTTTAGTTGCATACCAAAATGGAATAGATGGACAATATGCGATATTGTGATTGTTAATCAAGTATTGCTCTTTTTTATCAATGAGTGTTTCCAAATTGAGGTAGCTCATGTAGCCCTCAGGAATCACGAAGAGGTTTTGTTCTATTTTATTCGGCAATAGCAACCGGTATAGTTCTTTACCCAAAGTTTTGAACTGAGATTGCGGTTGGCGCATGAGGTTGGCATAAGCCAAAATCTTCGGTTTTATTGAATCATTGAGTCCTATTGTTTTTACTTCAATCTTGTCCCGGCTGACAAGAATTCGAAACAGGTTTCTTTCGCCTTCGTGAAATTTGATGAGTTGTTCATCTACGTTAAGTTTCTTTTGGATCTTTGCGAAATCAAAATCTTTTTGAAGTTCATAAAATCCCCCGAGTTCTAAGCGGATTTGTTCACGAAGGATTTTCAAAGAATCGCGGTCAACTTCCAATTTTCTTTTTCCTTGGACACTGTATTTTAAGGTTAATTCACGCTCCGAAACTTCAATACTATTTATTAGGATTCTTTCTTTTATGTAGAGTGACTTGAATTTCGGATGAGAGGCTATCCAGTGATTTTGAAATTCCTTGAGCAAGTGCTGAGAGGCGTTTTGTTCAATTTGACTCAAATACTCAATTTGTTTTTCAGGATTATTTATGTTGCCACTCTCCAATAGGCTGAGCAATGTTTCAGCGATGCGCTTGTGAATTTGCGCCAACGACTCGTCAAATTCCCCAAGTTCATAGTTGTATGTAAATTGAATCGATGCGGCTTTGGCAAAGGAGGCACCTTTGTTCAGTGTTTCTACATCATGGTTATGTTTGAAAATGTCTGCATAGACATTGGATGCCATGGAAACGAAACTCAAGACCGTTGTATTGTTCACCTGAGAAAAATTTTGCGCATCGAAATTTTGTAATACGATTTGTGGATTTAAAAATTCACGCGAAAACAAAATCATGACAGAATCCAGTAGAGTTTCTGCTTCTTGATGGAGGTTCAAACGGGCCTTGACCTGAGCCCGAAATACTTGCAAAGAGTAGAAGCTGTAAGCTTGCGGACTAGGCTTGAAGTTTTCCAGATTGTTTTCCAACAAATTCAAAGCCTCACGAATGGAATTCATTTTAAAAAGCAGGTTGGCTTTTAGAGAAAGTGCATAAAAGTGATTCCAGTTGGATTTTTGCTCAATGGATAAATTGATGTATTCATCGATAATTTCCCCGGCGAGCTTAAAATTTTGTAGGTTGATGAGTTGAGCAATGACATTCGGATATGCTGAGAGAAAGTAATCACTCTTTTTCTGTTGTTCTTCTCTATTGGCAACGGGCATCAACGAAAATGTTTTCAAAGCAGTCAAGGCTTCAACCATTCTGTTTTGATACGTGTAATTAAGAACATCATATTTTTTTGAAATAAGTTCCATGTAGAATAACTTCTCCCGTGAATTATAAGCCAGAGAATCCAAAACTTCACTTTTTGCGCGTTTAAAGCGTTCCAGATTTTCACTGTTCAATTCATAATACAACAGATTGTTGTAGGCCGTAATGAAATCATTCAGATTGACTACGGTAGGATGCGCATGGCAAACGTCAATCGCTTTATTCAACAATTCCACTACCAGAGTTTTCTGCCCAAAGACAGCATAGCAATTGGAGAGTTCAATGAGGGCCAAAGCGTAAGCCAGGGGAGACTTGTTCAAGCTTTTTATGTGCTTCTCGAGTGCTACGTGAAACCACTTTATCGCTTGTTTGGTCTCATCAGAAAGTGCTAGGTTTTGGGCAAGTAGAACAATTATCTCAGCCTGTTTTACGGAATTTGTTTTTTTCCACCAGCGTGAATTAATGTACCACTTGGATCGGTTAATACTGATTAATCTATCGTTTTCATTGGCTAAGTGATCAAAAACCAAAGCACCGAAGTGAATAGTATCCTTGCTCAACTTTTGTATTGCTTGATCATAACTCTCAATCTTGGTCCAGAACAATTCGCGCTCTTCAGGATATTTGAATTTGTATTGTGTATAAATTCTCGTCGAGCAAAAAGGGACCAACAAAACCAGCAGCACGGCGCAAGTCAAAATTTTATACGCGAATGTTTGACGATTCAATCCAAATTTCATTTTCCAAGAACTGAGATATTTGATGTTTACAAGACTACAAAATATATCAATTCACACATTGCAGTGTGTCGCGCCTTTTGGAAATAGTTCCACTTATTTTATTGATGTATGGATGAAACTCATGATAAAGGGTGAAAAATTTACGAAGATTTTGTAGACGTGTTATTTTCAAGAGCTATTTATTTTAAATGTTCAAATCATCCCCAAACCGATGCTGTACTTTTGTGCTTAGGCTAAGCTATTGTTAATTTTTATTAAAGGCACCCACGCCCGAAATAGAATTAATTTATAATTTTACCCGCTTTGTTACTAAAAAACCTTTCTAAATACAAATTGCTTATGTTACGAAAGTATTACTTTATGCTCGCAAGTATCTTGTTTGTAGGATCTTACGCGTTAGCACAAACAGGGGTCGGCACCATCCGAGGTGTAATTTCGGATAAAGAGACCAAAGAGCCAATCCCATTTGCCAATGTCGTACTCTACAGAAATGGTGCCCAAGTTGGTGGTGCGAAAACAGATTTTGAAGGAAAATTTCAAATCAATTCCATCGAACCGGGTTCTTACGATGTAGAATTCCGCTATGTAGGTTTTGGTACACAAAGAAAAAATGGCGTAATCGTCAACTCAGATAAGATTACCTTTTTGAATGATATCCAACTTTCATCAACGGATAAAATTACCGACGACGTTGAGGTTATCTATTATGTAGTCCCTCTTATTGATAAAGACGGTGGAGCTTCAGGAGCAACAATCACGCGTGAGGACATCGCGAGAATGGCGGTTCGTGATGCGGTAGGGGTTGCTTCGACTGTTGGTGGGGTTTACTCTGCTGAGGGATCCGATGCCATCAGCGTTCGTGGTTCAAGAACCGGCGATAACTACATATTTATAGATGGTATTAAAGTGCGTGGTTCGTCTGCCTTGCCAAAATCTGCAATCCAAGAGGTTACGGTAATGACCGGTGGTCTTCCTGCAAACTACGGTGATATGACCGGTGGTGTAATTTCAATCACAACGCGTGGACCTTCTGCCAAGTATTTTGGTTCTGCAGAGATTGTGACCTCTGGTGTTTCTTTTAAAGGTGCAGATCCATTAGGCTATGATACCCGTGTGATTGGTTTTGATAAATTCGGTTACAACCTTGTTGAGGCTATGCTTTCCGGTCCGATTTGGATGAAGAAAGACTCTACCGGCAAAAAGACGACACCTATCTTAGGGTTCTTTGCCTCCTTCAATATTACGGATGAATTAGACCCTAGACCGCTGATTGGTGGTTCTTGGAGATTGAAAGAAGAATACAGAAATGAATTGTTTGCTAATCCTCTTCGACCAACAAGTACAGGTCAGGGTACGTACCATAACTCAAACTTTATGCGTGCTGATGCCTTTGAGAATGTTCCATTCAGAATGAACGCACGTCGTACAAATTACGCAGGAACCTTCAAGATTGATGCGAATGTTGGACCAAACGTTACCCTTACTTTCGGTGGTCAGGTGGCCTACAATACAGGTAACAACTTCAGTTATTTTAACTCGCTATTCAACTGGGATAATTTTGGTGTTTCAAACCGTTTGGACACTCGTTTCTTCGGTCGTTTTACACACAGATTGCGTTTTGATGAGCGTGAGGGAAGCAGTTCGAAAATTTCTTCATTCTTCTATTCTTTTATGTTCGACTACTCAAACTCTACCGGTACAACGCAGGATAGAAACCACCGCGACAAATTATTCAACTACGGTTATGTAGGGAAATTCGCAACAACAAGAATTCCAACTTACGCTTTCGTTGACGGTGTGGATGGCAATGGAAACAGCTTCCAATATTTTGAGCACGACGGTTTCCGCGATGTTTCAACGGCATTCACTCCTTCTGACGTTAACGCCTCTTTTGCAGCAATCACACGTCAGTATTATGAGATTTTCAGAAACGACCCTTCGGCAACTGCAAGTTTGTTTGATATCGTAAACGGTGGTGGTTTGAGAAATGGTGACCGCCCGACAAACGTTTATGGAATCTGGGAAAACTTCGGTGTGCCTTTTGGAACTTACTCTAAATTCCAATTACAACAGTTCAGATCAACTGGTTCTGCAACCATGAATATTGGTGGGCACTCCTTGTCTATGGGCTTCGAGTTTGAGCAGCGTGTTGACCGGGGTTATTCAGCTTCACCAATTAGAATCTGGGAAATTGCTCGTCAGTTGGCGAACTCTCATATTCGTGAGTTGGACAAAGACAGACCAACCTGGGACAACGTGGGTTCATACAGCCGTGTGACTTATGAAAGATTGAACAACGCGTATGGTGCAACTAACGGGGTTTACGGTGGTCAGCGCATCGGTGGCACAGGTGATCCTCAGTCTTTCTTCGACTACAACTTGCGCCGCTTAGTTGGCATCAACCCATTCGGTACTGAGTTTGTTAACCTGGATGAAGTAGATCCGAACAGTTTGAATTTTGGAATGTTCTCAGCAGATGAATTGTTCAACACAGGAAATGCCTTTGTGAGCTACTTCGGATATGATCATACAGGAAGAAAAGTTCGCGGTGTAACTGACATCAACAACTACTTTAATGAATTTAACGCTGATGGTAACTACCGCAGAAATATTGGTTCTTTCCAACCGATTTATGTAGCGGGTTATTTGATGGACAAGTTCGCATTTGATGACATCGTATTTAACGTGGGTGTTCGTGTGGACTACTTCAACGCCAACCAGCCTGTGTTGAAAGATCCTTTCTTGTTCTACAACGCAAGAAATGTGGCAGAAGCCAAAGCTGAAGGACACGATTGGATTATTATCCCTGAATCCATGGGTGATGACTACATTGTATATGTTAATGATGTAAACAACCCTACTGCAATCAATGGTTTTAGAGATGGTATGAATTGGTACGATGCCAACGGTATCCCTGTTTCTGACCCTTCTGTTATTAAAGGAAGTCTTGGTATCGCTCCATATTTGTTCAACCCCGATCAGGATAGACCGACCGCTGATGCATTTGAGCGCTACAGACCTCAAGTGAATGTAATGCCGCGTATTGCATTCTCTTTCCCTATTTCGGATGAGGCGAGCTTCTTTGCACATTATGACATCTTGACTCAGCGTCCAAACGATGGTTTCCGTTTTGATCCATTTGAATATCAATTTATTCAAAACCGAAATGCTCAAATTCGCAACCCGAACTTGAGACCAACAACAACCATCGACTATGCTTTAGGTTTCCAACAAGTTTTGACCAAATCATCTGCGATTAAAATCGAGGCCTTCTACCGTGAAATGAGAAATCAGATCCAGGCGTTTAGAATGGTTGAAGCGCACCCAGCGACTTATACAACGTTCGGTAACCGTGACTTTGGTACAGTGAAAGGTTTGACAGTTTCTTACGACTTGAGAAGAACCGGTAACATCAGAATGAATGCCAACTATACCTTGCAGTTTGCTGAAGGTACAGGTTCTGACGCGAACTCTTCTTTGAGCTTGGTGAACTCCGGTCAGCCAAACTTGCAAACCATTTTTCCGCTTGATTTTGACAGAAGACACACTTTCAATTTCGTGATCGATTACCGATTCGGCGAAGGAAAATCTTACAATGGTCCTAAAGGCAAAAACGGTGGACAAATCTTGAAGAATACAGGTGTGAACTTGACAACCAACATTGGTTCTGGAACACCTTACTCAAGACAACAGTTTGCAACCGGTGAGGCTATTGGTGTAGGTCAGGCAGGTTTGGAAGGTACGCTCAATGGTTCTAGAAAACCTTGGACTTATACTACTGACTTACAGATTGATAGAACTTTCGACCTTGAGTTTGGAAAAGAAGAAGGTAAGAAAACTCCTGCATTCTTGAATATTTATTTCAGAATTACCAACGTATTCAATGTGGCCAACGTCCTTAATGTGTACAGAGGTACGGGTAACCCTAATGACGATGGTTATTTGCAGTCGGCCTTGTTCCAGCCAACCATCCAAAACCAGTTGGACGAAAGAGCTTTCAGAGACATGTATATGTTAAATGCAAACAATCCATTCAATTTAGGTCTACCAAGAACGATTCGCCTCGGTATTAAGTTCGATTTTTAAAAAACTACAAATGCAAACAGTTATGAGAAAAGTAGTAATGCAAGCACTCCTAGCAACTTTCGTTGGTTCTCTGGCGAATGTCGCTTATGGTTGGAATCCGCCGACCAACCATGGAGGAGTTTCCGGGGGAGGATCCGGTAACAACAACGGCGAGATTATGGCGACAAGAGCCTCCAATTGTACGCCAACTACGGAAAGAAAATTTATGGACTTTAACGACCTCCGTGTTCTCATTGAGACCGGCGGGATCATGTGGCAGGATCGTCAGTTGAACAGAGGTTCTTATTTTGCTCCGAAGCCACCACCAAACGCGAGTAATGGTCCTTCTGTGCTTTATGCCGGTTCTCTATGGATGGGGGGTACCGATGTGAACGGACAGCTGAAATTGGCTGCGATGTTGTTTGCGGCTCGTGGTCGCGACTTCTGGACAGGTCCACTTTCTGTGAATTTGAACACAGGAAACTACGATCCGATCGAGCCGATTATCGGTGGATCCAATGTTGTTCGTCCTTATGGTGAGGCAACTGTAACTGCCCAAACTTGTGTTCAATACGACAAGTTCTTCACCATTTCTAAAGCTCAAGTGCGTGAATTCATGCGCTGGTGGGAGTGTAATGACGACCCGACTTTGACCGGTTGTGATAATTCAGTTTCTGTGAGTCCACAGACTTTGAATGTAATCTTAAACTGGCCGGCACATGGTGACGAAAGTTTAGGACAAGACCGTTATTTGGCTCCTTTCTACGATAGAAATAAGAATGGTGTTTATGACCCGATTGAGGGTGGTGACTATCCATGGTATGATTTTGAAGATGAAATCGACTGTAGAAATGACCGAAGAATTACTTTGTTTGGTGATGAGACGCATTGGTGGATTTTCAACGATAAGGGTAACATTCACTCTGAAACAGGTGGTGACCCAATCGGAATGGAAGTTCGTGCGCAAGCATTCTCTTTTGCAACCAATGACGAAGTGAACCAAATGACGTTCTACAATTATGAGATGATTAACCGTGGAACGCAGACTTTGTTCAATACCTACTTTGCGCAGTATGCCGATGCTGATATTGGAGGTTCAGAGGACGACTACGTAGGTTGTGACGTTTCTCGTGGTCTCGGTTATGCGATGAATGGTGATGAAATTGACCTTACGCAAGGTGCCGCCATCGGTTATCAGAATCGACCACCTGCTGTTGGTATTGACTTCTTTGAAGGTCCTTATCAGGATGACGATGGTAAAGACAATGTTGGACCGGCAGCTGATGCTAATGGTGTGATTGTTACTCCAACTGTTGCTGTTGCTCGTGCCGATAGAGGTATTGTTTACAGTGGGTTAGGTATTGGTTATGGTGATGGCGTTGTGGATAATGAGCGTTATGGTATGAAGCGTTTCGTTTACTTCAACCGTGCAGGTACTGGTGGTGCCGTTGCAGGTGTAAACGACGACCCGGTTAATGCCGTTGACTTCTACCGTTACATGCGTGGTGTTTTCAAAAACAATGAGCGTATGGGTTATGGCGGTTTTGGTCACAGCTTGGCTCCCGGTATTGTTCCCGGCGTTGAATCTGATTATATGTTCCCAGGTTCTTCCGACCCTCTTGGTTGGGGTACTCCGGGTTCTCCTCCACAAGCACCTTGGGATGAGTTTACGATCAACAACCCTCCTGGTGACCGTCGTTTCGTTCAGGCTGCGGGTCCGTTTACCTTAAGACCTGGTGCGATCAACAACATTACTGTAGGTGTTGTTTTTGCCAGAGGTCGCGATTACATCAATTCTCGTGAGGAAATGTTCCGCGCCGATACCAAGGCTCAAGCCTTGTTTGATAACTGTTTCCAAATTTTGGAGCCACCAATGGCGCCTCGTTTGAAAATTGTAGAACTGGAAAATCAATTGGTTTTGATGATTGACAACCCGAGTGGTAACAACATGAATGAGGACTATGAGGTTGAAGACAAAGTGAATATCATCGACCCGGTGGGTGGTACTTACGACAAGTTCTATCGCTTTGAAGGTTATCAAATTTTCCAAATCAAAGATCCTACAGTTTCTGTAGCTCAGATTGGTAACACAGATTTTGTTCGTTTGGTTGCGCAGTGCGACAAAAAGAACGGTATCGGAAGATTGATTAACTATGAATTCGATGAAGAGTTGAATGTTTCTGTACCTCGTTTGATGGTAGATGGCGCTGATCAAGGTCTTCGTCACTCTTTCAAGGTAACTGAGGATTTATTTGCTACCACGACAAATAAGCGTTTAGTAAATCACAAGACGTATTATTATATAGCCATAGCTTATGCTCACAACAACTTCAAACCTTTCTCTGTAACTGCTGACGGTTGGGATGGGCAAAAAGTGCCATACATTGCTTCTCGTATGGCTTATGATGGTCAAGCAATTACTTACACAGCCGGAATTCCTCACAATCCTATGCCTGGTGGTGATGGTACCTTCCACTTCGCAG
>JBBIIM010000054.1:0-8946 GCA_037446475.1 Crocinitomicaceae bacterium
TCAATCAATTCCTATACCTACAGCGGTGATCGGTTCACGCGACATGGACAATGCACAGGCCTTCAATGTAAATCGTGTAAAAGACCTAGTTCCCTCGGTTCAATTGTATTCTTCCAACCCACGAAATACAACCTTAAACATTCGCGGCTTGGGCTCTACATTTGGTTTAACGAATGACGGGATCGACCCCGGTGTTGGTTTTTATGTGGATGGCGTTTACTATGCAAGACCAGCAGCTACAACTTTAGACTTCATTGATGTTCAACAAATTGAAGTGTTGCGTGGCCCACAAGGCATGTTGTTTGGTAAAAATACTACTGCCGGAACATTTAATATTACAAGTAGAAAGCCAACTTTTGAAACATCGGCAATTATGGAGCAGAGTTTTGGAAACTTCGGATTCATTCAAACGAGAGCCTCTATTTCTGGTGGGTTGTATAAGAATATCCTAGCAGGTAGATTATCGTTCTCTGGCACAAATCGAGGTGGTACAATATTCAACGAGCGCATCGAGAAGTACACCAACACTCTTAACAATCAAGGTCTCAGAGGTCAATTACTTTTTACACCAAACGACGAAGTGAAATTCTTGCTTATCGGAGACTATACTCAGCAAAGACCGGATGGTTATGCCCAAGTTGTGGCTGGAGTTGCTCCTACCTTGCGCCCTGAATTCAGACAATTTGCAAGTATCATCAGCGACTTAAATTATTCATTGCCAAGTTTAAATGCCTTCGACCGAGTGATTGACCACGACACTCCTTGGCGTTCAAACCAAGGCATGGGCGGTGTTTCTTTAAACGGTGATATTCAAATTGGAAAAGGAACATTAACCACTACAACTGCGTGGCGCTATTGGAAATGGGGTCCTTCTAACGACAGGGACTTTACAGGTCTTCAAGCACTTGCGTTATCACAGGCGCCGTCGATTCACAATCAAATTTCTCAGGAGATCAGATATGCTGGTGATTTTAATGAAAAGCTTAGCGGTGTGATCGGATTGTTTGGCTTTTATCAAAAACTCGATCCTGATGGCGCACACGTAGAGGAATCAGGAAGAGACCAGTGGCGCTTTGTAATGAACAGCCAAAATCCATTATGGCAAACTCCAGGGTTGCTTGACGGCTATGGTATTCGCACTTATCCAAGATTTAGAAACTTTAGCGGTGCCTTGTTTGGACAATTGGACTGGAAAATTGGAGAAAAATTGGTCATATTGCCAGGCGCAAGACTAAACTATGACCAGAAATATGTCAACTTCAAAAGAGAAGTTTATGGCGGTTTACAAACAGAAGACCCTGCTCTAATTGCGTTACAGCGCTCCGTTTACTCAAATCAAGAATTCACAGCGAACGTTGAAGATTGGAACTTATCAGGTCAAATGACGGCTATGTACAAAATCAGCCCAAAGGTTCGAGCCTTCTCAACAGTATCCACAGGATTTAAACCTGTAGGATTGAATTTGGGAGGATTGCCAACTCAAAACGGTCAGCCGATGACGGAACTTGCAGTCATACGACCTGAGCAAGTATTGCATTATGAATTGGGCATGAAGTCAGAATTCATCAAAAACTTTGTGTTAAATGCAACAGCGTTTAGAACAGATATTAAAGATTATCAAACAGTGGTTCAAGTTGCTGAACTTGGTGTGAATAGAGGCTATTTGTCCAACGCAGAACAAGTGCGTTCTCAAGGTGGTGAATTGGAAGTGTCTTATAATATTCCTGGAAAAGCACGTTTTTTCAGTTCCTTCAGCTATACGGATGCACGCTATGTTTCATTTGAAAATGCACCGGTTCCGCTCGAGGAAACGGGTGGCCCTGCAAGTTTCAAAGACATTTCAGGTGAAAGATTGCCGGGTATTTCAAAGTATGCTCTATCTGCCGGTTTAGAGTTCTTCAACAAAATAAAAGTTGGCGGAAAAGATGCTCAATTGTTTTATGGAGCTGATGGATTTTACCGCTCCGGGTTTTCATCCAACCCGACACCATCTGCTTACCTGAACGTTGATGGATATACGCTGATAAACGCACGTGTCGGAATTCGAACTTCCTCAGGTTTTACGGTGCTGTTGTGGTCAAGAAACTTAATGAATGTGAATTATTTTGAACAATTGATGCCGGGTGCAGGAAATATAGGACACTATGCGGGCGTATTAGGAGACCCTCGAACGTACGGATTGACAATTAGATACAATTTGAACTAATTGTCGAAACAAGATCAAAACAAAACGCCCGTGTTCGAGGTGGAAAGACTGTCAATGACGTTTGGCGGTCTTTCCGTATTTTTAGTTTAAACTGACGGAATGAAAACAATAGCAATAATTGGTGCAGGTTTTACGGGTACTATGGTAGCTGCACAAATGATAAGAAAATCCACCCAGCCGTTAAGAATTATTTTGATTGATAAATCGGCTAATCTAAATAAGGGAATTGCGTACATTCCCTATTCAGAAAAGCACCTCCTCAATGTGGTTGCAGCTAAAATGAGCGCATACCCTGATCAACCTGACCACTTTTTGGATTGGGTGATGACCTTAGATGCGTATAAAGAATTGGATAAAACGTTTATAGCCAATACATTTTTACCAAGAAAAATTTACGGTTCCTATCTACAAAAGGTTTGGGAGGATGCAAAAAAAATAGCCGTCAAAAAGGGGATACACGTCAATTTCATAGACCATTATGTTGAGGAATTAACACTTCGACCAAATTCAGTTGAACTAGTTTTGAACAACCAATCTAATTTGGTTGCAGACCAATGTGTAATCGCTACAGGAAATAACCTTCCAAGGAATCCAAACATTAAGAACATGGATTTTTACACAAGTTCTAATTATTTTCGAAATCCCTGGATTAAAGATTCAGTCAAAAACCTACATGATCATAAAATGCCGGTGCTCATTATTGGAAATGGTTTGACGATGGTTGACACCGTTTTTAGTTTACGAGAGGAAGGATTTAAAGGTGTGATTTATTCAATTTCGCCCAATGGTTTTAACATTCTTCCTCATCGCCATAACGGCTTGAAGTATCCTGCAATCACGGACGAAATTGTTGGCGAAAAAAATCTATACACACTATTTATACTTGTGAAAAAACACGTTCATAAGGTTCGAAATTATGGAGTTTCTGCGGAGCCGGTTATTGATTCATTACGACCCTTTACTCAAATGATTTGGCAAGAATTTTCGGATGATGAAAAAGCAAAATTTATGTCGCGTTTTAGACATCTTTGGGGTGTGGCGCGACACAGAATTCCAATCAATTCACACGACAAAATTCAACAAATGAGAATTGAAGGCCAACTCAAAATAATTTCAGGAAATCTGATCAACATGACGGATCGAGTTGATTACGTCACCGTTGAATTCTTTAATAAAAAAAATCAAACCCTCGAATATATTGGAGTTTCAAGAATCATCAATTGCACTGGGCCGGAAACAAACATCGACAATTTGGATTCAAGCTTCCTCAAACAATGCTTGATAGACGGTGTGCTGACCCAAGACAACTTGAAACTCGGTATAAATACTGATGTTGAAACATTTCAAGTGATTTCCAAAAACGGTAAACGTCACCAGAACCTATTCACTGTGGGTTCCAATTTGAAGGGGATTCTATGGGAAAGCACTGCGGTGAATGAATTAAGAGAGCAAGCCGCGAAATTGGCAGAAAGTTTAATAAAACACGAAAATGTTTTAATGGATGCCTAAAATAACTTGTGCTGAAACCCATTCAGCGAAAATTTGAAGCTGTTCTTTTCCCTTCGTTTAAAATTCATGAAAGAACTGATGAGTAAAACCCTCTTTCTAAGGACTACATTTGGAAAAAATACCAAAAGATGAATTGGATTACACGTGAACGACCCAAAATTGACCGTATTGCCTGTCCTTGGTTAATTAAAAATTTCATTGACCCAAATGCTATCTTTTACTTTGTGCAAGCAGATCAAGTTTTAGAAAAATCTATCACCATGAATGCTATTCCATTCGATATTCCAAATGTTGAATACAGCCACTATGGCGAAGAGGTGACCTTTGATTATTTCTTAAAAAAACATCAAATAAACAATGAGGCACTTCAAAAAATAGCGGTAATCGTAAGAGGAGCTGATACAGACCGTCACGACCTAGCTCCTGAAGTTGCAGGACTTTGGGCTATAACTATGGGCTTGAGTCACAACATTCAAGACGACTTCGAATTGTTAGAAATTGGGTTTAAGCTCTATGATGCGCTATACAGTTGGGCACTACACTACACGGCACAAAATCATTTAGAAGGGAGCCCATTTGAAAAAATGCTCCACGAAGTGTATCAGAAATTTTTAAAAAATAAAAAAGATGAATCTCCAGCATGGGTTATCGAATTAAAAAACCTCATTCAAGACCAACTCGACGCTCAATTTTCCTTTGATTTAAAAAAATTATCCGAGGAAATAAACCTCAACGCCTCCTACGTATCACGAGAATTTCCCAAATATTTCGAAAACCAAAACTTTGGAACCTATATTCGAAATGCACGAATTCTGAAAGCCAAAGAACTTTTTCATATGTCTGAATATTCTTTGACCGAAATAGCATACCTAACCGGATTTTCTGATCAAAGTCATTTTACCCGTGTTTTCAAACAAATTACCGGTGAAAGTCCATCAGCTTTCAGAAAAAAACTAATAAAAAGTAATAAACAGTCAAAAAAGTAGATTCCGTGCAATTTTCAACCTTCCGCTGCAATTAATTTTGCACGTTCAAAAAAATTGAGAACTTCATTTGCCTTAAATTATGACGAAAAAAATTACCTGCTGCCTTCTGTTTCTCATGCTTTATTCTACCATTTCAATGGGCCAAGATACAACCTCGGTTAAAAATAAATCAAAATTTGATGTCGGTTTGGAAGGCATGTTAGGTTTTTCAGTTGGTAAAAATTTCTACTCCATGAATGTGGGTGGTCCGGGCCTCTACTTGAGGATAAACAATGACTGGAAAATAGGCATTGGTGCATTACCGTCAATTTTTCTGCTCAATGGCAAACTTGGTGCGCGATTGGGTGTTTCTCCACGAGTGGATTATAAAAATTTCGTAATTATGGCGCCCTTTTTTCACCGCGACGTAACAGGAGAATGGATTCCCTCTTTTGGCCTTGGCTATAAGTTTCACAAGAAAAAATCACATTAACCATGGCACAAAAACCCACATTCAAAGAAGCTTTAAAATTCTGGACCAAACTGGGTTTCATCAGTTTCGGAGGCCCCGCAGGACAAATTGCCATCATGCACGAATTTTTGGTAGACAAAAAAAAATGGATCAGTGACAGCAAATTTCTTCACGCACTCAATTATTGCATGATTTTGCCTGGCCCAGAAGCGCAGCAATTGGCCACTTATATCGGCTGGTTGCTCCACGGAAAATGGGGAGGCCTAGCAGCAGGAATTTTATTTGTGCTTCCATCGATGTTCATTTTGTTGGGCTTGAGCGCCATTTATGTGACCTTTGGCAATGTGCCTTGGATTTATGCCATGTTCAATGGTTTGAAACCGGCAGTTATCGCCATCGTTGTTGTTGCCTTGGTGAAAATAGGAAAAAAATCACTCCTCACCTATTTCCATTGGTTTATTGCATTTGCCGCGTTCGTTTGTATTTTCTTTTTCAATGTTCCTTTTCCGTTGATAATATTGGGCGCAGTACTTTTCGCAGCGTTAAGTCGGCAATGGTTTCCATCCTTATTTTATGCCAATAAAAAATCGACAGAGAACAATGAAATTGACGAAAGCGCTTATTTCATCAACAAAAATACTACCCTTGACAACGTAGGGTTCAATCCTTTGCGCTTTTGGAAACAAATTTCAACAGGGGTTTTATTGTGGATTTTACCCATCGGTTTGTTCTATTTTTTGACCTCAGATTTCCAATTTTGGAAAACCTTAAGTTTATTCTTTACCAAGGCAGCCTTTGTAACTTTTGGAGGCGCTTATGCAGTGTTGCCTTATGTAGCACAAGTGAGTGTAGAAAAATTCTCTTGGCTTTCTGAATTGCAAATGATTGATGGACTTGCGTTGGGAGAAACAACGCCCGGGCCGCTGATTATGGTGCTTGTTTTCGTTGGATTTATGGCCGGTTATAATCATTTTGGAAGTTCTCTTGCCATGGGCGTTTTGGGCTTAACTGCCACCACATTCTTCACTTTTCTACCGTGCTTTCTGTTCATTTTTATTGGCGCTCCAATTATTGAACGAACGCAAGAAAACAAAAAACTCAAAGAGATATTGTCGCTCGTTACTGCGGCCGTTGTGGGTGTGGTACTCAACCTCACACTCTATCTTGGCAAGGCCGTAATTTTTCCGGAAGAATTTTCACTGAATGGGATAGATTTCACAACGCTGAGCTGGATAATCATCTCATTCATCGCTTTGTATAGATTCAAAATTGGAATGATTCCATGGATTGGAATAAGTGCACTTTTCGGCTTAATCAACTTCTTTGTTTTGCAATATTTCAATTGATAAAAGGCTAAAATACACGGCGCTCAACACGCTTTGATTACCGATGGGTAAGTTTCTCAAAACCACGGGTTAGAATTATTATCCCTACTTTTGAGGACAACAAAAATCAAAACGTGTTATCCAAAAAAACAAAATACGGCATTAACGCCTTGGTTTACATTGCAAAACATATTGATGAGCAACCCATTTCAGTTAGTAAAATCGCGGAGGCACAAAACATCCCTTTGAAATTTTTGGAGTCGATTTTAGCGGAATTAAAAAACGCAAGAATTGTCAAAAGCAAAAAAGGTAAGTTCGGCGGCTATTCACTGAATGCATCCCCTGAAGAAATTCATTTGGCTCGAATTGTTCGGCTTTTTGATGGTGCAATCGCGCTTTTACCATGCGTAACTCACGACTTCTATGAACCCTGTGAAGAATGCATCGATCAGGAAACTTGCGGAATTCGCCAAGTGGCCATGGAAATTCGAGAAGAAACGGTGAACAAACTGAAGAATGCCACGCTCGCCAATATTCTTTTGCGAGAAAGAAAACTTATTCAAAAAAGAAAAACCAAATAACTTATTCTTTAAACCCCTAAGAATAAGTTCAATAAAAAAATTTCAAAAAAAACATATAAAAAAGGTAGGAATTACAGAAGTTGTATATTTTTGCCGCCGTTTTGATCTTGTTTTATGTTAAGAAATTTTACCCTAAGCGGTATTTCGGGCAGTGTTGTGTGCTCAATTTTCGCAATGATGTTTTTTGAACCTCTTTATGGGCAGGAAAATTCAATAATTGACACTACCCTTTTGTTCAAAAAGACAACTTATTATGTTGATCCCGGAAGTTATGGTACACGAAGAGAAATGAATCCGCCGAGTTACTCACACACCCTGAGCGAGAGCAAGATTTCCGGTTTGGAAAAATTGGATTGGTTAGATTTTGGAGGGGATTATCGCTGTCGTTCAGAAATTAGAAACAATGATTTGCGCCGACCAACCATCACCACAGATTATCCGGTTTTGCTTCGTTCTCGAATGTACATTGGAATAAAAAGTATCCTTGATCCATTTCGTTTCGCAGTGGAGTTTGAAGACGCACATCGCGTGAACAGTCAATTCGGAAAGGATACCAAAGACTTCAACCGCGCTGAACTGATTCAGGCATTTGCCGGATTGCATTTCGAAAATCTTCTGCCTAAAGACCCTCTCGGCAATTCAAGACCGGTTTATTTGAACTTCGGACGACAAACTTTCGAATTTCTCGACAGACGTTTGATTGGTTTAAATCGCTGGAGAAATACCACGAATAATTTTGTGGGATTTCGTGGAACCGTAGGACAGGACAAAAACGATTGGCAGGTCGATCTTTTGGCGTTGAGACCGATAGAGCGCAAAGTGGATCAATTCGATCATCGAGATACCAATCGCTACTTTTTTGGTGCAATTGGACATTGGCGTCGCCATTCTGAATTTGTGACCGTAGAGCCATATTACCTCGGGCTCAAACAAACGCCTAGTGCTTCGAACAACAATTTGGCGCGGATGATTCACAGTCCCGGGATTCGCCTCTACGGCTGGTTAAAGGACGGCTTGTTCAATTACGACGTCACACACACGCAGCAATTTGGAACCCATGGCAACCTAAAAATGCGCGCTTTTATGACAACTGCTGAACTTGGCGTGAAATTGAAAAATTACCTTTGGAAACCGCGTATCAGTCTGTTTTACGGCTTTGCATCGGGTGATAAAAATCCCAACGATGGCTACCATAACCGCTTTGAGCGATTCTATGGTTTTGCAAGGCCTTGGTCACCGGATGATTACATTGTTCCTGAAAATGTAAGTGCGCCAAAAATCCGTTTTGAAATTCAACCGGCCAAAAAAATCAAAGCAGACTTTGGCTACGGATTTTATTGGCTGGCCAGCTCCACCGATCGCTTTTTCAACCTTTTTGATGGTGTCAACAACCGAGATGTAACAGGGCACAGCGGCAAATTTCTTGGCCATGGTTTTGACGCTCGGGTGCAGTTTTCTAAAGTCAAGTTCATCGATGCCTATGTCGGGTATGCACATTATAGAAATGGCGATTTTGTACTTCGGAGGCAACATGATGTGCTTGGTTATTCAAAGTCGTATTCAAACTTTTTTTACGTAGAGGTTTCTGTAAGTCTTGTGGAACTTCTCGCTTTAGTCCATCCTAAAAAACAATCCTAAAAATCAGAATTATGTCTACTGAATTAATCATTACGATTTCCGTTATTGTTGGTGCAATTATCTTGTTTGCGACCGAAGTTATTTCCATCGATTTGGTCGCTCTGTTGATCATGTCTGTTTTGATTATTGGGGGAGTAATTACCCCTGAACAAGGCGTTGCCGGTTTCAGTAACAAGGCCACCATCACCGTCGCTTTTATGTTTGTACTTAGTGCGGCTCTTCTGAAAACCGGGGCGTTGCAAGTAATGGC
>JBBIIM010000054.1:8993-21057 GCA_037446475.1 Crocinitomicaceae bacterium
GCCGGGATGATTATGATGATGATTTTGATAGCCGTGATTTCTGCTTTCATCAACAATACACCTGTAGTGGCCGTATTTATTCCTGTGGTGATACAAATTGCGAAGTCCTCAGGTCAAAATCCTGCTAAAATGCTGATTCCAGTTTCTTTCGCTTCGATTTTTGGAGGTACTTGTACGCTAATCGGAACCTCAACCAATATTGTGGTGAGCGGAGTAGCAGAAAAACAAGGCGTGGGCGGTTTCGGTATGTTCGATATGACCCCAATGGGCTTGATTTTTCTTGCGGCAGGGATACTTTATATGGTGTTCGTAGGTGTCAAATTGTTGCCAAATCGCGAACACAACGAGGATTTAAAAAGCAAATTCGGTGTTGCGAACTATATCACAGAAATTGAGCTATTGCCGGAATCCTCCTCGGTTGGAAAAACCATCATGGAGTCTGATTTGGTGAAAGAATTGGAATTGGACATCATCGAAATCAAAAGAAACGGAAGTCAGTATGCCGTACCGCAGGGAGACTTTGTTTTGAAAGATGGCGACGTATTGCGGGTGCGCTGTAGCCTTGACAAAATGAAGTCACTGAAAGACCGTGCGAAAATAGAATCCAATCCGGTGGTCAAAATTGGAGAGGTGGATTTGATGGGTAAGAATTCTACACTCATTGAAATGGTGATTACGGCGAGTTCCGAGTTTGAAGGTTGTACACTCAGAGAAATCGATTTCCGCAGAAGATTCCGCTCAGTGCCACTTGCCATTAAACACCGCGAAGACATCCAACACGACCATCTTTACGATATTCCAATTAAACCCGGTGATGTGATTTTGGCCGAAGTGAAAAATCACTACATCAAAGATTTGAAAAAAATGGAAACTGAGCAGGATGCGCCTTTTGTGCTTTTGTCTGAGGAGAGCATTCAGGATTTCGATAAAAAGCGTTTCGCCGCGGTTATGGGAATTATCGGGGTAATTATTTTCCTGGCCACATTCGAGTATCTGGATATCATGGTGGGTACAATTGCAGGTGTTGCCTTGCTCGCTCTATCGAAAATCATGTCGCTGAAAGAGGCTTACGAGGCAATCAGTTGGAAAGTCGTTTTCTTGTTGGCGGGTGCCTTGAGTTTGGGAACAGCCATGACCAACACCGGTTTGGATAAGATTATCGCCGATACCTTGGTGGAACAACTCGGACAATGGGGACCAATCGCCATCGTTTCAGGGATGTATTTGGTGACTTCCTTGCTTACGGAAATCATGTCAAACAACGCGGCTGCTGCCCTTTTAGCGCCAATTGCCATTGCCACAGCGCAAAGCCTTGGTTTGAGCCCGATGCCGTTTTTGATGGCGATTACATTCGCTGCCTCTGCAAGTTTCATGACGCCGGTTGGTTACCAAACCAACACCATGGTGTACAGTGCGGGTCAATACAAATTCATGGATTTCATCAAAGTCGGTACAATTTTGAATATTCTGTTTTGGGTTATTGCAACTTTCTTTATTCCAATGATCTATAAATTTTGATGCACAGAGTTTTGGCTGAGTTGAACATATCTGTTGAATCTTTGTTTAATATTTTTACGAAAATATTAAACAAAAATCATGAACGGACGAACTAGTTATAGTGATGTTATTCAAGAGGTTGAATTGAAAAACGGCAAAATTGTCTTTGAGGAATACGACGAGTTGGGTGATTTACACATCGCCACTTCCGTTGAAACCCCCATGCGCGACGATGCATTTGACATCAGTGATGAAACGAAAATAGATTTGATTCAAGAAAAATTTCGAGAAATCATGGATATTCTCGGTTTGGACCTGACCGACGACAGTTTGCGAGGAACGCCATACCGCGTTGCCAAAATGTATGTGAAAGAAATTTTCAGCGGCTTAAATCCTGCCAACAAACCAGACATCAAACTCTTCGAGAATAAGTACCAGTACAACGAGATGTTGGTGGAAAAGAATATCACTTTCTACAGCAACTGTGAGCACCATTTTGTGCCGATTATCGGCACGGCCCACGTAGCCTATATTTCCAACGGTCATGTAATAGGTTTGTCCAAATTGAATCGCATCGTGCAATATTTCGCCAAGCGTCCGCAAGTGCAGGAGCGCCTGACCATGCAGATTGCCAACGAGCTCAAGCGCGTGTTGAAAACTGAGGATATTGCCGTTTTGATTGATGCCAAGCATCTGTGTGTTTCTTCGCGTGGGGTAGAGGATGTGAACAGCAGCACCGTGACGGCAGAATATTCAGGCGCCTTTAAAAACATGGAAACGCGCAACGAATTCTTGAAGTATGTTGGCTTGTAGTCCGGCAATAGCGTAACTTCGCACCATGAACACAAAGAAAACCACACTCGTTTTAGGTGCAAGCGAAAATCCTGACCGATATTCCAACATGGCGATTAAGATGTTGCGCGAACACGACGTGCCTACCTTGGCACATGGCAACCGAAGCGGTCAAGTGTTGGATGTGAAAATTGAGAAGGAACTACCGACTATTCCCTGCGACACGGTCACGCTCTATCTTTCCGCGAAGAATCAGGAGAGCTTTATAGAACCCATACTCAACATGGCTCCTCGCCGTGTGATTTTCAATCCGGGTACTGAAAATGAGGAATTTGAGCAACTACTGTGGAGTCGTGGTATTGAAGCGCTTCGTGCCTGCACTTTGGTACTTTTGAGCACCGGGCAATATTGATGGTTCAATGTTTTACTTCTGATTGCCGAGAAAATCAACCACCTTTCTGACTGAACCCAGTTGTTCAAGTAACTCACGTGCATGCTGCGTATCAATGGGGTGTTCTTTTTGAATCATACGAATGGCACGGTCGATCAGTTTGTTATTGCTCAATTGCATATCCACCATTTTGTTGCCTTTTACCCGACCCAGTTTGATCATTAACGTGGTCGAAATCATGTTCAGAATGAGTTTTTGCGCTGTGCCTGATTTCATGCGGGTACTGCCTGTAACGAATTCCGGCCCCACCACAGCAGCCATGGGAAAGTCGCAATTTTTTGTGATTAAGCTGTACGGATTGCACGTAATTCCACCGGTCACAGCACCGATTTCTCTTGCTTTTTGAAGCGCTCCATTCACATATGGTGTTGACCCGGATGCGGCGATACCGACAAGTACATCTCTCGCATCAAACTGATAGGCCTCTAAGTCTTGCCAGCCTTGTTCGATGTCATCTTCAGCAAATTCAACAGCTTTTCGTATAGCCGTGTCGCCACCTGCAATCAGTCCAATCACCAAATCGTGAGGAACGCCAAAAGTGGGTGGGCACTCTGAAGCATCCACAATACCCAATCGCCCGCTTGTTCCTGCACCAAGATAAAACAAACGCCCACCTTCTTTCATTTTTTCGAAAGCCGCCTCGATGAAGCGCTCAATTTCAGGAATGATTTGCCCAACGGCGAGATGTACCTTAGCGTCCTCTTGATTGATGCCTACCAATAAGTCTCTTGTGGATTTGAGTTCCAATGCCTCATGTAAACTGTCTGACTCGGTAATTTTCATAGTGCATTAATTGCGGTAAATCCCAATTTCTTCGATGCCTTCGGAATTTTTTGAAGCGCGGTACATGCCCTCCGTATTGAATTCCAAAGAAATGTTTCCTTGTTTGTCGATAGCGATTAAACCGCCGTCTCCACCCAATTTGAGCAAACGATTCTGAACGACCTCATGAGTTGCTTCCCCAAGCGTCATGCCGGCATGTTCCATCAGAGCTGATACTTGAAAAGCCGTTACATTTCTGATGAAGTACTCGCCACTACCTGTACAACTCACAGCACAGGTGTCGTTGTTCGCGTAGGTTCCTGCGCCGATGATTGGGCTGTCGCCAACGCGTCCCCATTTTTTATTGGTCATTCCGCCGGTTGAGGTTGCTGAAGCCAGATTGCCAAATTGATCCAAAGCCACAGCGCCAACAGTACCGAATTTTTCATCTTTTTTGGAAATGCTGTGATCCAATTGAAAACTGTCGGAATGCTTGATCTCCTGCCATTGGTCGTAGCGGAATTGATTGAAGAAATAACTCGGATCTTCGAATGAATAGTTCATTTCTTTCGCAAAATTCATCGCACCTTCTCCGGCAAGGAATACGTGTTCGCTCTTGAGCATCACGTCTTTGGCCAATGCAATTGGGTTTTTTATGCCACTAACCATCGAAACTGCTCCTGCTTGCAAATTGCTGCCATCCATGATGGATGCGTCCATTTCATGCGTTCCTTGATTGGTGAAGACACTGCCTCTTCCGGCGTTGAACAATGGACAATCCTCCAGCGATTTTACCGTTTCCTCAACAGCCAAAAGGGCGCTTCCACCAATTTCTAAAATGCGAAAACCTATGCGAAGCGCCTCTGTCAAAGCCTCACGGTATTCCTTTTCTTTATCATTGGTCATCATGCCTTTTACCAATGTTCCGGCACCACCATGGAGCGCAAGTGCGAATTTTTTCATGACTCAGTTTTTGCTTTCAAAAGTAAACAGAATATTCGCGCACTTCCTACAGGGTTCGAACAACAGCCCAAGACGCATCAAGAAAACGTTAAGTTCCATGTGTCGTTGGAGGATTCATTTTCATGCGTCATTTGTTTTTATACCTTTGCGCCTTTGTCTTTATCGGATTGAATATGTGGCATTTTCTCGCTCAGAAAATCTTAAGAAATAGGTTCTCCATTGTTGTAGTAATTCTGGCATTGACCGGAATGTTTGCCTATTTCGCAGCCACGAATTTGAAGCTCGACAACAAATACGGCAATATGTTGCCCAAGGAGTCTCCGGCTCAAAGCAGCTATCTGAAATTCAAATCTTTGTTTGGTGAGGACGGCGGAACCTTGGTTTTCGCGATTCAAGATGACAACCTTTACACGGCGGAAAAAATTCAGAAGTGGCGCGAGTTGGGCGATCGGATAGTTGAAGTTGAGGGGGTAACCAACGTAGTTTCTGAGGCTAATCTCATTCGCTTGGTGAACGATACGGTACAAAGGAAATTTGTGGTTGAAACCATAATCCCGGACGAGGATTTTGATGAAGCAGCTGCCAAAGAATTCGAACGCATCGTTCGTGGCAACCCACTCTATGAGGGTATCATTTTCAATAATGAGACTCAGGTTTCGTTGATGCTGATTTCTGTTTCAGAGGAGTTCTTGAGCGATCCTAAGAAAGCGAAAGTTGTACTTGAAATTGAAGAAATTGCTGAGGAGTATGAGTCTTATTTCGGTAGAATTCATTTTGCCGGCTTGCCTCACATCCGCGTGGTTATTGCCAAGCGTATCATGGACGAGATGTACATTTTCATCGGACTAGCCATTTTGGTTACGTCCATTTTGATTTTTGTATTTTTCCGTTCCGTTCGTATCGTGTTGATTTGCAATACGGTGGTGTTCATTGCGGTGATTTGGTCGATGGGGAGTATAGGCATGTTTGGATTCAATTTGTCGATTCTCATGGCACTGATTCCGCCTTTGATGATTGTAATAGGTATTCCAAACTGTATCTTTTTGATGACCAAGTTTCACCGGGAAATTGTGGAACATGGCAACAAAATGAAGGCCATCCAGCGTATCGTTGTGAAAATCGGTAATGCCACATTTTTGACGAACCTTACCACTGCGTTGGGCTTTTCGACCTTTATTTTCACAGATTCCGAAAAGCTGATTCAGTTTGGCATCATCGCCTCAATCAACATTATGGCGCTCTTCCTTTTGTCAATTACCATAATACCCATTCTGGTGTCTTGGAATAAATTGCCCAAGGAAAGACATCTAAAGCACTTGCAAAATCGATACACGAGTGTATTGGTCGATCGTTTCATTTTTATTGCGAATTACAAGCGGCCTTGGGTGTATTCCACTGTTGCTGTTGTGGTAGCAATATCTATTGTTGGCTTGTTTAAAGTGGAAGCAACGGGTAATTTGACCGGCGATTTGCCCGATGGGGACGCAATTTTGGAGGATGTCAATTTTATCGCGGATAATTTCGGTGGTGCCATTCCATTTGAAATCATGGTAAATTACAAGGAGCAGGGCCGTTTGCTCAGTAAAAATACGCTCACGAGGGTTGAGGAAGTTCAACAAATTTTGGAGGATGAAGGTGTCTTCTCAAAATCTATCTCCATCGTTGATATGGTGAAATTCCTGAATATGTCATATTACGGACAAACAGGAAGCTATAAAATTATGTCCAATCAGGACAAGCGTTTCATCAAACCTTATATCGATAAATTCAGAGAAGAATACGAAAACAAAGGGATATTCGGATTAAAGCAATTGGCGGATACCAATGAGATGATATTGCGCATTCGTACGCAAATGCTTGATTTAGGTTCTTATGAGGTAGCTGCAATCGTGAAGGACTTGAAATTGAAAATTGACCAAACTCTAAATCCGGACAAAGAAACCCTTGAGAAACTGTACAAAGATATTCAGGCCAATAAAACAGGTGCTTGGGAGCAACTTATAAGTGAACAAAAAAGTGTAGTGTCGAAACTTTCTCGTGAATTGGCCAATGGCGATGAGGACTTGGCTTACGAATTCGACTCCAATCCTAAATTACTTGAATCCTATAAAGAAAAACCCGAGTTTCTTCCAGCCCTGAGAAACGCGATTGACAATCAGTATTACGATTTTACAATGACGGGTACTTCCGTTGTTGCAGCAGAGGGCACACAGTATTTGGTGAAAAATCTTTTGACGAGTTTGTTCTTCGCGATTTTGATTATCTCGGTCTTGATGGCGATTTTATTCCGTTCGTGGAGAATGGTTGTGGCGTCTTTAATCCCGAATTTTATTCCCTTAATTGTGACAGCCGGCGTTATGGGGTTCTTCCACATTCCAATTAAGCCTTCGACTATTTTAGTTTTCAGTATTGCTTTTGGAATATCTGTTGACGACACGATTCATTTCCTGGCGAAATACCGTATGGAGCTGAAACACAGGGCTTGGGCGCAGAGCGAATGTGTCATCAATGCGTTGAAAGAGACCGGATTGAGCATGTTTTACACGTCAATTATTCTTTTTTGCGGATTCAACATGTTCTCACTTTCCCAATTTGGCGGCACGCAGGCTTTGGGCATGCTCGTTAGCTTGACGTTGATTGTGGCCATGGTGACCAATCTGGTAGTACTGCCATCAATTTTGTTAAGTTTACACCGCTGGTTAAACACAAAATCTTTTCAAGAGCCTTATTTTCAGTTTATCGAAGAGGAGGAAGACATTGATTTAGACGCCCTGCAAATCGAGGGCGGTGAACCGGAAAAGGACAAAGAGTAGACATGAAAGGAATAATTTTAGCAGGAGGTTCAGGAACGCGCTTGCATCCGTTGACGCTGGCGATGAGTAAACAGCTCATGCCGGTGTACGACAAACCTATGATTTATTATCCCTTATCTATTTTGATGAGTGCCGGAATTCGAGAGATTCTCATCATTTCAACCCCACACGATTTGCCGCATTTTAAAAAGTTGTTGGGCGATGGAACACAGTTGGGATGTCGTTTTGAATACGCAGAACAGGCAGTTCCCAACGGTTTGGCACAGGCTTTTGTAATCGGCGAAAAATTTATTGGCAACGACAAAGTAGCGCTTATTTTAGGGGACAATATTTTCTATGGTGTAGGGATGGATGCCCTTTTGAAAGAAAACAACAATCCTGATGGTGGGGTGGTGTACGCCTACCATGTCAAAGACCCTGAACGCTATGGTGTTGTAGAATTTGACCAAAACATGAACGCGGTATCCATTGAGGAAAAACCGATTCAACCCAAATCAAATTACGCGGTACCCGGAATTTATTTTTACGACAATTCAGTCATTGAAATTGCTAAAAACCTCAAACCGAGTCAGCGCGGAGAATATGAAATTACCGACGTCAACAAACATTATTTGGAGCAAGGCAAGTTGAAAGTGGCTATTTTGGATCGAGGCACCGCTTGGCTGGATACGGGAACATTTACCTCTTTGATGCAGGCAGGGCAATTCGTGCAGGTCATCGAAGAGCGCCAAGGATTAAAGATTGGTTGTATCGAGGAGGTAGCTTACCGCAACGGATTCATTTCTTCCGAGCAGCTCAAACAAATCGCCGAGCCCCTTGTTAAGTCGGGCTATGGAACTTATTTAATGAACCTGATTCGATAATTTATGCAGCAATTAGCCTCGCTACAAAGCAATATTGAGGAACAACTTCAACAACTTCATATTTCCAATCACCCGGAATCGTTGTACGAACCCCTCCGTTACTTTTTAAATATCGGAGGCAAACGCATCAGACCGATACTCGTATTGATGGCTGCAAAACTGTTTGGTAATAAAAACGAGTCGGTGATGAATCAAGCGTTAGCGGTGGAGTTATTTCACAATTTTACCTTGATTCACGATGATATCATGGACAATGCGCCGCTGAGAAGGGGAGTGCCGACTGTGCATGAAAAATGGAATCTGTCGCAAGGTATTCTTTCCGGTGACGTTTTGTTGATTGTAGCTTATCAGTATTTGATGAGGTCGAATCCGGAGCATCTTCAAGATTTATTCATGTCATTCAACAAGATGGCTGTTGAAGTTTGTGAAGGCCAGCAAATGGATATGGATTTTGAAAAGCGCAATGATGTCAAGTTGGAGGAATACATCGAAATGATTCGCCTGAAGACATCTGTTCTGTTGGGTTGCGCCTTGGAGCTTGGGGCAATTGTTTCTGATGCGTCTCCAGATGACCGAGGAAAACTTTATAATTTCGGATTAAACATTGGAATCGCTTTTCAAATTCAGGACGACATTTTGGATGTTTATGCCGATGCAGATAAATTTGGTAAACAAGTTGGCGGCGACATCATTTCCAATAAAAAGACCTTCCTATATCTTAAGGCACGTGAGCTTGCGGATCAAAATCAGCAGCACATTTTTGAGGCCCAATTGCACAATTCAGATACTGAAGAAAAAGTTCGTATTGTTCGCAATCTATACGATCAGCTTCAAGTGCGTCATCATGCTGAAGAAGTCATGAATCATTATTATTCTTTGGCATTGGAAAATTTGAATGCTATTGCGGTCGATCATGACATGAAGTTGGAACTTTCGGAGCTAGCAGATTTTCTTATGAATCGGGAGTTGTAATATTTTACAGTTTTATACGTTATCGGTGATTATCATCAATCAAGTTACCTTTGTTTCTCTAAAAATTTTAAGTCATGAAAACAATCAAAACTGTAATTCTCGGAATCACGTTTCTCTCCGCGCTAGGCTCTTGTAATAAAGACTCCAACATCGATCCAACCAATTCAGCCAATGTGCTCAAAGAAGGCACTTGGAAGGTTACACTGTACAAGGACGACAACCAAGATGAAACTTCTTATTTTCAAGGTTATTCATTCGACTTTCAGGATGGAGGTGTGGTTTCTGCTACTTCTTCCTCTCAAACTGTCAATGGCACTTGGAATACGCGCAAAGACAGTGGAAAAACAAAATTGGATTTGAATTTCGATGATATATTCAACTTCGACGAATTGGACGACGATTGGGAAATTGTTTCTCAAACTGCGACCAAAATCGAATTGAAAGACGTGAGCGGAGGAAGTGGAGATACAGATTACCTGACCTTTGAGAAAAATTAAGTTTATCGTATTTAATCTGCGTTAACTGCGGGAGAATAGAAAAATAGCCCGCTGATCTCGCTGATCTCGCTGATTTTGGGTTTTGTTTTATCTGCGTAATCTGCGGGAGAAAAGAAATTAAAATTCTCGTCTCTATTCTCATACGGTTTAAGCTTGGAAATAGGTACATTTGCGTGAACTCATTCCACTTTATCAAAGAACAGTATTTCATGGATTACAGTCGCATTCAATCACATTTCCTGGAAGCTCAAAAAACGCTCGAACAGTTTCTTTCTGATGACAAAAATATGCAGGCAGTTGCCCAGGCCGCAAAGTTGATGATTGAAGCCGTCAACAACAACGGAAAAATCATGAGCTGTGGCAATGGTGGTTCACTCTGTGATGCGATGCATTTTGCTGAAGAAATGACCGGCCGCTATCGTGAAAATAGACGTCCGCTTCCTGCTATTTCTCTGGCTGATGCCTCTCATATTTCCTGTGTTTCGAATGATTACGGATACAAACACGTGTTCGAACGCATGGTTGAAGCTCTGGGTAATTCAAACGACGTAATTCTGGCTATTTCAACGAGTGGTAACTCAGAAAATGTGATTTTGGCCATGGATGCTGCACGCCACAAAGGGATGAAAATAGTAGCACTTACTGGTAAAGATGGTGGAAAAATGGCCGGATTGGCTGATGTTGAAATTCGCGCACCCCACTCGTTATACGCCGATCGTGCACAAGAAATCCACATCAAAGTGATTCATGCGCTCATAGATGCTATCGAAGAGGGTTGTTGTTGAGAATAAACTACAATACCAATATTTTCTTAGCTTTGCCACGCGCAGATGACAAAAAGCTAGCCTGATGGAGAAACAAGTGCTTCTTAACGAACAACAATTCAACCTCACGCTCAAAAGGCTTTCCCATCAATTGATTGAAAATCACGACAATTTTGAAAATTCAGTACTTATCGGGCTTCAACCGCGTGGCGTTCATGTGCTCGCTAGTTTGAAAACTATGCTCGAGGAAATTCTTGGTCATCCTGTGCGCTGCGGTAATCTGGATATTACTTTTTACCGCGACGATTTCCGCAGGCGTGAAAAACCGCTCATTCCCAGTGTCACGAATATCGATTTCAGCATTGAAAAAAAGCGCGTAGTTCTCATTGACGACGTGCTATACACTGGTCGCACGATTCGTTCAGGTTTGGATGCTTTGTTGGCGTTTGGTCGTCCGGCTAGCGTTGAGCTTTTGGTGGTCATTGACCGTCGTTTCAGACGTGAGTTACCCATTCAAGCAGATTACGTGGGTTCTACAGTGGATACACTCACAGAGGAACGCGTTTCTGTGGAATGGCAGGCCACCGAGGGAAAAAACCAAGTTATATTATTTACTCCAAAACAGGGCAATGAATAGTTTAAGCGTAGACAATCTGATTGGAATTAAGGATCTTACTCGAGACGATATCGAGTTGATTTTCAAAACGGCTGATTCATTTAAGGAAATCATCAATCGCCCGATTAAAAAAGTGCCTTCGCTCAGAGATATTACCATTGCCAACCTGTTTTTTGAAAACTCTACCCGTACTCGCATCTCTTTTGAGCTCGCCCAAAAACGCTTGTCTGCAGATGTGATTAATTTTTCTGCCTCCGCTTCCTCTGTGAAAAAAGGTGAAACGCTGATTGACACGGTAAACAACATCCTCGCCATGAAAGTGGATATGGTGGTTATGCGACATCCGAATCCCGGTGCGGCTAAATTTTTATCTGATCGTGTGCCTGCAAAGATTATCAATGCGGGTGATGGAACCCACGAGCATCCCACTCAAGCGCTTCTGGATGCCTATTCGATTCGAGAGAAATTGGGTGAAGTTCAGGGTAAAAAAGTGGTGATAGTAGGTGATATTTTGCACTCTCGTGTGGCTTTGTCGAATATTTTTTGCCTGCAAAAGCTCGGTGCAGAAGTGATGGTTTGCGGTCCTACAACTTTAATTCCAAAACACATCCACTTGCTTGGCGTGAAAGTCGAACACAATCTACAACGCGCTTTAGAATGGTGCGATGTGGCGAATGTGCTTCGCATACAGTTAGAACGTCAGGATATCAAATATTTTCCCTCTTTGCGTGAATACGCCATGCTTTTTGGTTTGAATAAAAGTATCCTAGAGAATTTAAACAAGGAAATTATAATTATGCACCCCGGCCCAATCAACCGTGGTGTGGAGATTACTTCTGACGTGGCAGATGGAAAGCATGCGATTATTCTTGATCAGGTGGAAAATGGTGTGGCCATTCGAATGGCTGTGACCTATTTGTTAGCCGGAAAAATCGCCTAATTATTCTGTAGCTATTTCGATTAAAATTCTGTTTGCTAATTAAACAAAAAAAAGCTGCCCAAATCGGACAGCTTTTTGTTTTTATCGTGAATCGACTAGCGATTTTCGATGTTTACGTAAGGGCGTAGGGTAGC
>JBBIIM010000055.1:0-21000 GCA_037446475.1 Crocinitomicaceae bacterium
AATGGTGGTACTTTATCAACCTCGGGAATTACGAGTGGGACCTCCATCACTACTAGTGGCAATTTTGTCGTACAAGCCAATTCAACTTTGGATTTGTCTTCGGACAAACATACCTTGACTTTTGCCAATTCCAGCGGTTCGGCTTGGACAAGTGGCGCCACTTTGACTATTTCAGGGTGGCAGGGCATGGAGGGGATTTCAGGAACTGGAGGTCAGATTTTCGTGGGGTCTAATGATTTGGGATTGACCGCGACGCAAATTGCACAGGTTTCGTTCACGGGCTTCTCCAATGGCGCGATGCTTTTACCTACCGGAGAGTTGGTACCTGCTCCTGCGAATTTGCCTGTACAATTTCTTGGGATGTCTACCCGCTGTGAACCTGATGGTTCTTTAATCCTGCGTTGGGCAACAGCCTCCGAATATTACGCCTCACATTTTGTTGTAGAGCGCAGTTTCGATGGCGTTCGTTGGGTTGAATTGGGTTTTGTTGAAGCACAAGGCTTCAGTTCAACAAGAACGTCTTACACATTTACTGATAAGCATGCAGCACAGACAAAAGAAATGTACTACAGACTGATTCAAGTTGATTTTGACGGTCGAAGCGAAACCTTTGGGCCAATAGCTCAAACTTGTTCAGAAGCAGTTCAAGCATGGACGATATTCCCCAATCCTGCTTCTGAACATGCCTCACTGCATTTTACATGGGAGAAAGCACAGGAAGGATTGGAGCTTGTGGTCGTAGATATTTATGGAAAAACCGTCTTCAAAAGCAACTATCACGCTACACCCGGTAGCAATCTCGTTCATCTTCCGTTGGAAAATATCGCTTCAGGATTGTACCACGTTTTAATTCAATCGACAAATGTCGTTTTGAAGCAGTTGCCCTTGGTAAAGCAGTAGGCTATTTTTTCTTTTCCAATAAAAACTCGGAGGTTCTGTGGAAGGTAATCTCCGGGTAATCGCGTTCTGCCACTTGCAATAAAAATGGTGTTTCAGCCAGGAACACTTGATTTCCGTCTTTGTCAACAGCTACATTCGAAGTTTTTGCACGCTTGAAGGCTTCTAGCTTCGCCGCGTCATCGCTCGTAATCCATGTGGCCAGGTGGTAGTTTCTCGGTCTGAACGTACATTTTGCACCGTATTCATGCTCCAGGCGGTATAAAATCACTTCGAATTGAAGTTGTCCTACAGTACCTACGATTTTGCGATTACCGGGTTGTTGGATAAACAATTGGGCAACGCCTTCGTCCATCAATTGGTTGATGCCTTTTTCCAATTGTTTGGACTTCATAGGGTCGAGATTCTCAAGTTCCTGGAATATCTCAGGTGAAAAACTTGGGATGCCTTTGAATGAAAATTTGTCTTTCTCAGTAAGGGTGTCCCCAATTTTAAAGTTACCGGCATCATACAAACCAATCACATCGCCGGGATAAGCTTCATCGATTACGCTCTTGTCCTGTGCCATAAATGATGTTGGGTTGGCGAATTTCATTTTTTTGTCCAAGCGGATGTGGTTGTAGAACGTATTTCGTTCAAATTTCCCCGACACGATTCTCAGGAAGGCGATGCGGTCACGGTGCTTGGGGTCTAGGTTGGCGTGGATTTTAAACACGAAACCACTGAAGGCGTTTTCCGTCGGTTCTACAAAGCGCTGGTCAGTTTCACGTCCTCTGGGTTCAGGAGAAATTTCAATGAATGAATCAAGCAATTCGCGCACTCCAAAGTTGTTTACCGCAGAGCCAAAGAAAACAGGTGCAACTTCACCACTCAAGTAGCGTTCGCGGTCGAAGGGGTCATAAACACCGGACACCAAGTCTAAATCTTCACGCAATTGTGCCGCTGCGTCTTCACCGATAATTTCATCGATTTGGCCATCATTCACATCCCCAAAACTAACCACATCTGTCGCGATTTTCGTCTTTTCGGGTTGAAAGAGATTCAACTGATTTTGGTAAATGCTGTAAACGCCCTGAAAGTTGTAGCCCATGCCGATAGGCCAGGCAAGTGGTCGAACTTTGATGTTCAATTTGCTTTCCAATTCATCCAGAAGTTCGAAGGGCTCTTTACCATCGCGGTCCATTTTATTGATGAATACAATCACTGGAGTGTTGCGCATGCGGCATACTTCCATCAAGCGCTCGGTTTGCGCCTCAACACCGTTGGCACAGTCGATCACCAAAATCACGCTATCCACGGCCGTTAATGTGCGGTAAGTGTCTTCTGCGAAATCTTTGTGACCCGGTGTGTCAAGGATATTGATTTGTTTGTTTTTGTAATTGAAAGCCATCACAGATGTCGCCACGGAAATGCCTCTTTGTTTCTCGATTTCCATGAAATCTGAAGTGGCCGTTTTCTTGATTTTGTTGTTTTTAACGGCACCTGCTGTTTGAATGGCGCCACCAAACAAGAGTAATTTTTCAGTCAAGGTCGTTTTTCCGGCATCGGGGTGTGAAATGATTCCGAAGGTGCGTCTTTTTTTCAATTCTTCAATGTGGCTCATGCAAGTGCTTTAAAAATCGGCTGCAAAAGTAGTCCTTTTTCATGGGTTGAGGCATCTCAAAATTCATAAAACAAAAAGCCGAGACAATGACTGCCCCGGCTAATCGAATTTATGAAAAAAATTAGTTGGCGAATGACTTCAACAAACGTACAAGTTCCTGTTTAGGAACAACGCCTGATTGGCGCCACACGGGTTTGCCGTTTTTGAAGATAATCAGGGTTGGCACACTGCGAATTTGGTAAACTGCCGAAGCGGATTGATTTCTATCCACATCCACTTTGATGACATTCGCTTGAGCGCCCATTTCTGTTTTGACCTCTTCAAGAATAGGTTTGATCATTTTGCACGGTCCGCACCACTCCGCGAAAAAATCCACGAGCGTTGGTTTGGAGTCGGAAATGATCTCTGAAAACGTTCGAGCCATTGGATTAGATTTTGCTTTTCAAGGACATCCATCCACCTCCGTTGTGCACGTTGGTGAACCCTTTGGATTGCAGCATTGATTTAGCCGAACCACTTCTCATGCCGGAAGCACAACAAGTGATAATCGCCTGATCTTTAGCAAGTCCTTTGATGTGTTTGTCCAACTCGTTGAGTGGTGCATTTTTAGAGCCTTTGATGTGGCCTTGTTTGTACTCACCCGGAGTGCGCACATCCAAAATTACTGCTGTTTTTGCCAACTCTTTGAAGTCCACGGAGGCACCTCCACCGAATAATTTACTGAATAAGCCCATCTTATTGGATTTGATTTGCATAATAATTTACTTCCAACCAGCCACCGCCGTTGATGCAGTCGAAACCTTGTGCGCTCAACATTTGATCCGCCATGCCGCTTCTTCCTCCTGATGCACAGCACAAAACCAAAGGTTGTTTCAAAGCGCGCAATTCGTCCATTCTGTTGGCCAACTCTTGAAGTGGAATGTTTACTGCATTGTTAACATGTCCTCCTGCAAATTCTGCCGGTGTGCGAACGTCTACTACGGTTCCGTTTTTAATCATTTCTGTGATTTCCATTGTCTTTGTTTTTTTTAGTTACTAATCCGTGAATCAAGTCGAAAAATAAAGCGCCCATCAAAGTGCCGTAGGCTGTCATCGTGTATGGGTTGGATTTGATGGCGCAAGCACCATTTTCACATCCTACAAAATAGTAATACGCAAAACCACCGATGGCTCCAACTGCGCCCCCAATGATGTACCACTTGTATTTTTCAACCATTTTCAAAATCATGGTGCAAAGATACGGAGGTCAAGAGCCCCTGACGGTGATTGAAGTTACAGAATAGGATTTTTTTTGAAAAGTTCGTTTCAGGGAGCAACAACCGGGCGATTTTTCCACAGTAAATTCCTGGACATAAGAAGATAGCTCAGCCCAAGCGTTATAAGATAGAAAGGATACAAAATACTTAGTGCCGGTAAGTATAGAATTAATCCCCAAGTAGAATTTCTATGGAACCAAGCCATGTAGAACACGAGGTCTATCAAAATCTTGATTAAAAAAATCACTGCTAATAGAAGTAGTTTATTTTGAAAAAGCGCTGTTGCGATAAAGATCAAAAATGCAGTATTGAACACGAGTACCAGCGCCGAGAAAAACGTTGCACGCCAATCATGGCCTTGGGTGTTGTTACCCATCCAGCGCACGCGTTGTCTGAATAGTTCCTTAAAGGTTTGTGGTGTTTGCGTATAAACAGCTAGTTTTTGGTCAAAATAGGTTCTGATTTTTCTGTTTTTGCGCAGAAATTGCGCCAATGCGTATTGGTCATCACCCGAACTGCGGTGCGCGTGTTCCTCCAAACTGTTGAATTGCTTGTAGATAGTCGTTTTTACCAAAAGGTTTGCACCGCTGGCCATGAGTGGTTTCTCTCTAGTTACGAGTCCTTGAAGAATTTGAAATGAGCCGTATTCCAATTCTAAAATTCTTGTAAATGGCGAATCACCTATCATGCGCACCGGCAAAATTTGCATCTCGTACTCCCCCGGTTCGGGTAAATTTTCAAAAAACTTGGCATCAAACCACACATCAGCGTCCATCATAAGGCAATAAGTTGTGTTGGCGTGTTGCACACCTGTCATCAGGGCGTGTTTTTTTCCGGTCAAATCCGATAGTTTGAGAATTTCATAAGGTACATTTCTTACTTTCAATTGCGTTCTTATAATTGTATCACTTCCATCATTCGAATGATCATCAACGAACAAGATTTTCGCTGGTAGTGATTTTTGAAGCAGCAAGGCTTCACAAAGCTTGGGCAATTGCTGCGCTTCGTTCCTGAAAGGAATAATTACTGTGAGTTCATTCAAATCCAAACCGCCCAAGCGATCGTGAATCCTTTTTGTATTTTGCCAAAAAGTGATAAGCGCAAAAGCCAAAAAGGTGGAGGCCCATATTGCGATGGAAATTATTTCAAGGGTCTCCATTTTAACCAAATTATGCCGCCGAGCAGCGCAGGAATGCTCAAATTGATGAACCAAAGAATCACTGAACTTAGTAAAATTGCCGTCGAATTGTCTGACAACGAGCCAATCACCAGGAGTGCAGCACTCTCCCGGAGCAGCAATTTTCCAAATAATGGAGAAGGAATGAGCGTGGTCACGAAGTAGGTAATCCAAACAGCGTAAATCAAGTCCATGTTTAGGTCAAAACCGAAAGAATACATGATCAATGCGAACTGCAACGAAAAAACGGCATGTCTCAACAAAGACAGAATCAACAACTCCCATTTCAATCCCTGATGTTGCTCCAAAACGCGCGCTGCATGAGTCATGTTTCTCTTGAACATGAATTGAGACAACAACTGAGGCGTCCAATAAGGAAACAGGTACAATATGATTATTACAAGCACCAGTATTGAACTCAGCGCAATATACCACATGTTGATTTCGGGGAAAATGAAAAAGGTGCTCAAACCCAATCCTATCGTGCCAAAGAGTATGGTGCTCAGCCATTGGGCCATATTTCCGTAAATAGAAAGCACCGAAACTTGTACGCGTATGTTCGAGCCAAACCAAATCATGCGACCCACAAAATTACCCGCTCTGTTTGGGGTGAACAAACTTGCAGAAATACCTGTGAATAGGGAAAATAGCAAGGTTTTTAGACCAATTTGACGCTGAAATTTGAGTATGATGCTGCGCAATTTGAGTCCTTCGAGCGTCCAGTTTATAGGCATCAATAAGAAACCGAGTAAAAGTCCTATCGGCTCCGAAAGAACAATGGTTGATCCGTCGAAGGCCTTGGCTTTGTCTAATTGGTAGTAGATTACATAAAGAAGCCCCGCGGCGAAGATGGCTTTTATGATCCGAAGCAAGGTAGGGTTAAAATTGGCTAACTTTGTCATCGGAAGAAGTCATGAAGGAAGATAGGATAATATTGGGTATTGACCCCGGGACGACCGTTTTGGGCTACGGTTTGATACATGTGCAAGGCAAACAAATCTCACTGCTCAATTTTGGGATTGTAAACTTACACAAATTAGACAACCAGCCGGATAAGTTGTTGAAAATATACGAGCGTTTGACTGCAATAATTCAGCAGTATAAACCTGATGAATTGGCCATTGAAGCGCCTTTTTTTGGCAAAAATGTGCAATCTATGCTCAAATTGGGACGGGCGCAAGGTGTGGCTATTGCTGCCGCATTGGCTCAGGGCATGCATTATGAAGAATATTCACCCAGACGCATCAAGCAAAGCATCACCGGTAATGGAAATGCCTCGAAAGAACAGGTGGCCGCAATGCTCCAACAATTGCTCAACTTCAAGGAAATGCCCAAGTATCTCGATTCAACGGATGGTTTGGCAGTGGCGGTATGCCACTATTTTTCGGGAGGCATAGGAGAAAACAACAAGTCCAAATCAAACAGCTGGAAAGCATTCCTTTCTGAAAATCAAAACCGAACTTTAAAATAAGTTGTTGATCTATAATGGACTAGAACTAATTTTAGAAAATTATTTATTTTTTCTTGCTTGAAAGTAAATAATATCTACTTTTGCAACGCTTTAAACGAAAGGCACTGAACATTACAAATTTTAGCAATGCAAATTGTCGCTGACTGTTGTCAGTTTAAAATAAACTTTGGTCTGGTAGTTCAGTTGGTTAGAATACGTGCCTGTCACGCACGGGGTCGCGGGTTCGAGTCCCGTCCAGACCGCAAAAGCCGCTCTCAATCAATTGGGGGCGGCTTTTTTGCTTTATTTCATTTATAAAGAATACAAGGTGTTATTCTTGAGATACTTGTTTTGGCTCTTTTGATTTATTGGATACTTATGAATTAATAATGCAACATTTAGAGCTCAAGTATCACAATAACAATAATTTTGCGCGAATCTCAAATATTAAGAACACAATAAAATTATTAGTCACATGAGTAAATTTGCGTTAACCCTAATCGCTTTCGCTTTTTCTTTTCTTGGTTTCGCGCAGTCATTTAAAGACATCAAGGAACTAATTTCTTTATCTGTTAAAGAACCACTAGAGCTTGAAACTACATTGAATAACAAGGGATTTACATTCAACGGAAAGAAGAGTGAGCGATATGGTTTTTACCGCATTGATGAACGAGTGAGTTATGAACTTCTGCCTCGGGCATTTCAGTATTCATTCACCTCAAGACACCACTATCTATCATTCTTTTCAGGGCTTAAGAAGCTCGGATTTTCTGTTAGTACCTCCGAAGTTCAGCTGTTGGACAGTAAAGAAAAACGATCAGCTACACTTTTTGCAAAAAAGCAAATGGAGATTTATTTAATCGATTTGACAAAAGGGAATGACCACGAATACTCCATTCTCATTTACCCCGGACCGTACATAAATGAAAGCAATGTGAATTCACTCTATAAGAATGACATTTCTTTTGTGGGCATCCATGCAAGTACGTCATCTGCTGGGGGTGTTCTATCTGAAAATCCATCGGAAACTACATCTTACCAGCAGGATTTTAATGGTGAATCAGGCATGGGGATAAAGAGAGCCTACGGACTTGAAATATCTGGAATCAGTGGTTTGAAGTCTCTGAATCGTAAACTGCCTTATTTTGTCGATTTTGGAATCTCCCTAGGGACATCATTCAATGTTCAGCCATTTTCCTATGAAAGTCTTGGTGCACCTTTTGATGAATTTAAATACGATGCATTCATGAGAGCAGGTCTCGGCGGTGGTCCGGCTATTTTGCTCTCTCCCTTTCGAAACACTGACTTCCGAATTACTTTTTACTATGATTTTGTTCCATCCGTAAATTTTGGTGGTGGACTTAGGTATCAAAATACTACTTACAACTATGAAGAGAATGTATTAAGAGATAAGCCTTCTTTCACATTGGTTAAAGCCTATGGCGCGTCAATTAAATACAAAAGCGTGATTTTCTCAGTCCAAAAGTCTGCCTATTTTGATAAGGCTAACTATACGCTATCCAGTGGTTACAACGGTATTTTATCGCAAACCAAATTTAATTCGAACTTATTCTTTGATTATCTGACGTTCAAATTAGGTGTAACTTTTTAAGTCGTCTTTGACAATTTGATTGACAGAAGATTTTGAAAAATCGCACTCTAAATTGGTTGTTAACAAATTGTACTGTAATTCTCAATCCAATTTCACAATTTTTAATGTAAGTAACCCATTGGGATTTTTACAATCTTCATATTTTCCGAATCATTATGTTTTACAATGATTAACCACAAAAAAAGCCGAACGCTTAGCCCGGCTTTTTGATAATGTTCTTTAAATCATTATTTACTGATAATCAATCGAATCGGTTCAAAAATACTTTCTAAACCTCGAATGGTTATGGTGTAAACACCTTGCGCGAGTTGCAACTGCTCGAATGGAATCAAGAGCGAACCATCATAAAGTGTAATCTCACGTGAGTAGGCTGTTTTTCCAAGCATATCTGAAAAAACGACAACTTGCTTGTCATAATTTTGTGTTGAGTTGATTGTAAGGTAGAAGTCATTTTGTGTTGGGTTTGGAAAAAGACTCATTGCATCTCCACTTAGGTCGCAGTTCACTTGAATCGGACTGTAGGTTTTCACCTGACCATCAGTATCCACCTGTTTCAAACGGTAATAAACAGTAACGTTGTTGAACCGAAGTGCATTCACCTGATATTGAGTTGCTGTGCTGCTGTTTCCTGCTGCTTGAACGATTTGTTCAACAAGCCAGGTGTTCCCATCGCGACTGGTTTCCAAAATGTAATGAGAAGCATTGTTTTCACTTGAAGTTGTCCAATTCACCTCGACGTGATAGGGTTCACAAGTGGCGGTGAAAGAACTCAAGGCCACGGGCAGTGGCGAGTTGCCGGAGTTCATCGGGAAGAATTGCGAAAATCCGTCAATCTGGTACTCGAGGAAATAGGAATTTGCTATGCTTGGGAAAATACTGGTCGTATTTCCAGAATTCGATTGCAGCACAAATTGTGTAGTACCGCCTCCGGAGCAGATGTCAGAAGGTACTCCTGTTTGGTTGCCATTACTGTGTTTTGTTACGTGCAACTCATTGATAGATTGTACGTTGTCATTCGGATTGGCAGTTCCTACGGCTGCCGTTTGGTAGTTCAAGAATTCTGATTCCTGAATATACAAACGCACAGTTACCGGCGCGATTGGCTGAAATTGAGGGTTGATGATGAAGCTTCTGGCCAATACAGCATTGACAAAATCAGGATCCGTTGGGTTATCACAGGCCCCAAGTAGATAGCTGTTGTTGCTTACCACGCTGTTCGCAGTCACTTGACCCAAGTTCTGCCCGTTGGAATTGATGGAGGCTATGAGTCGCCCTTGTGCATTGTAAAAATGTACCCAGTTTCCGGAATTCACCACACATGTGGCAGCGTCATTGTTTACGGATAAACTGTTTCCGATTTGCGGCACTTCGACATTGACTTGTGCGCATGTAGAGGCCGGACATCCTGTTCCCTCTCCCGCACGCACGAAGTAGGTCGTGTTGTTTGTAGGTGAGACCTGAATCGAGCTACCAGTTCCCTGAGAAGTGCCGCCGCATGAACCGGAGAACCATTCCCACTGGGCTCCGGGCGCTAGTGAGCCACCCACCTGGTTCAAGTTGAGTGTGCCTCCTTGACAGAAGGGCAATCCGACCACATTGATGGAAGATGGCGCTACAGAAGGTGTAGGGCATGGGTCAACGTTGAAGCAAATATTCAGACCCCAAGATTGCAGTTCGCCGCCATCTTGATTGAATCCATCAAAAACAGTGAGTGTCCATGTACCTTGCATTTGCTGACCGACCAAACTACCCAAATTTCCTGTGGGTTGATAAGTTAAACCGTTGGTTGGCGGACACGGAATCGGTGTAGGTAAGCCGTTGCTGCTAAAGCCTAGATTGAAATTATCTTGGCTGCCGCAAATCCCGGTGAACAACTGTACAGTTGTGCCTTGAGGGCTTGTGATAGAAATGGTTAAGTCGGACACCCACGTGTGTGTGCCCGTTAAGTTAACAATATTCACATTGTTAATGGTTCCTGATTGTGTGACGTTTAATGTTGAAGTGATGGTGGGTGTGCCTGTCGCAGGTATCGCGATCGGAACATTGGTAGAATTGTATGTTTGGCAATTCTGCGTGGTAAATGATCTTGAACTTGAAAAAGGTGCGTTTCCGCATTCATTCGAAGCCCTTACGCGCCAGTGGTAAGTTTGACCACCGAGCAATGCTGTGGCCAAGTAGCTAGTGCCGGTTATGCCGCTTTGGGTCTGAACGATATTGGAAAAACTGGAATTCGTCGCGATATCAATTTGGTAAGTAACTCCAGAAGTGGGTGAGGCTGCCCAGGTAAAAGTGGGCGTCGTGCTTACTCCTATGGCGTTGTTTGCAGGAGCTGTTAAGTTGATGGCAGCCGTAGGAGGGTTGTTCACATTGAGTGTGAGTGCAAGCGTCTTGTTGCCGGAAGCACTTGTGGCATTAACGGTGAGCGCACTTGAGCCTGTAGCGACGCCGTTTGTATTTATCGTCAAGGTGGTGTTGTTTCCGGGAGTTACCGGATTAGTGCTCCAAGATGCACTTGCACCTGATGGCAAGCCGCTTATACTGAGATTTACAGGAGAAGTGTAGTTGCCGATTTGAGCCACATTTACCGTGTAAGTCGCGTTTACACCTGCGCAGACACTTTGGGTGTTGTTTCCGGTGGTCAGCAGATAATCATCAATGCCGTAACAAATGTTCAAACCCCAGGATTGAAGTTGCCCACCATCACCATCGAAAACGTCAGACACGGTCAAGGTCCAAGTCCCTTGCATTTGTTGACCAATAAAATTACCCAAGTTGCCTGTAGGTTGATAGGTTTGGCCATTGGTGGGTGGGCAGGGGATTGGTGTTGGTAATCCACTGCTGCTAAAGTTCAGGTTGAAATTGTCCTGATTTCCACAAATGCCACCAAAAAGCGTTACTGTTGTGCCTTGTGGACTTGTTAGAGAAAAGTTCAAATCACTCACCCAGGTGTGTGTACCAATCAAATTCAATACATTCACATTGGTGATGATACCGGACTGTGTCACGTTTAGGGTTGAGGTGATTGTTGGTGTACCGGATGCGGGGATATTGATGGGTACGTTCGTAGAATTGTAGGTATTACAAACGGAACTGGAAATTGAAAAATTGTTGTTGGAAATATCGAAGAATGCTCCGTTTGCTGATCGAACCATAACACGAGATGTATTATTGGGTAAATTAGGCACGGTCACTGAGGCTGAGCCTGAGTTTGGTACGTTTGAGGCCAAAACGTGGGGATAGGTTGCGCCACCATCTACAGAAAGGAAAATATTGACGAATTGGCAGTTGATGGCTGCATTGGTTGTATTGGCAACATCCCAGGTTACGGTTTGTGTCGAGCCGATCTGCCAGTTGATGCCGGTTGCAGTAGGGTATGTAACGACAAACGGTCCGGCAGTGGCGTCAAAAGTTACAGTTGTGTTTACATAGTCGCTACAACCGCCAACCACGTGGTTGTCATGAACTGTGCATCGGAAATTCATGGTTCTGGCAACCGACGGCAGTACCTCCCAAGTGTAGGGTCCATTGCTGGCCAATGTTTGAAGTCTCGGGAAAAATCGGGTTGGGTTAGTTGTTGATTCAAAACTGCGGAAGTTTGGTCCTCCAACTGCATTTGCTAAAGGGGGTTGAGTGCTCACTTCGTTGTTGATTTGCTCCCAGCGATAGGATAAAGTATGTCCATTGGGGTCGCTCGCTGTGGCTGTTAATGCAAATGGCGTGCTGATTGGGACGGTTATTCCTCCGGTTGTAGATGAAATCGACGGAGCTTGATTGGGAATATTGGTGATTACCGCGCAGGTTCCTCCGCTTCCGGAAACGTGAGTCCCCATTTGACCCAGTGAAATGCCGTGAAAATAGGCGTCGCTATTGCTTTGCACGTTGGGTGCGCAAATACCTGCATAACCTAGAATGGTACTTGCACTTCCAGGTTCAACGGCTGTTGCATTTACGCGGTTGCAATTGTTGTTTTGGGTGTGGTCGGCGCCATATTGGTGTCCCATTTCGTGGGCAACGTAATCCACGTCAAAAGGGTCGCCCATGGGTGCTGCATTGCCTGTTACTCCACCAGCTTTGAAACCGTTATTACAAATCACGCCTTTATAGGCCACACCACTGTTTGATCCTTGGGAGAACAAGTGCCCGATATCAAAATTCGCGGTTCCTATGACGCTGTTGGTGTTGGCTGTAGTTTGGGTGAGCAATTCGCTGTCTGTACCTGAAAACGGGTCCGTGGCCGGGTCCAAATAAATCAATAAATGATTGTTGGCAATAATCTCCATAGTTATGGCAATCTCTTTTTCGAAAATACCGTTCACGCGATTCATTGAAGTCACCTGAGCTGCTTGAGCCAAAGCAACCGTTCCTCCATGAAATACGGTGTATTCCCCACGCGCAGCTAAAGCCAAACGGTATTTTCTCAATTGACATGAAGCATAACTCAGCGGCTGAAAGATATCACCGTTTTCGATGATGCTTGCGGAAATTAAGTGTGCCGCGTGATCATGGCTGCAACTCATTGATTTGTCGGTAACAAAGTGTTTTTTGTAATACACCATGTACAGTCCGTTGTTTTGCATTTGAACAGGATCAACGAAGAAAGTTCCCCCCGGAAAATTAAAGATCATCGCGTGAAAGCCGTGAGGAGTAATATCAATTTTACCGCGTAGGGCTCTATTTTCGAAGCCTACCACATCGTAGGTGCGGATTTCCGGGAAGGTAGCCTGTAAATCGGGATGCATCGTCGTGTTGCGCAAAACGCGATACAAGTCGGATCCACCATTGGGATTAGGAATCTGCAAGATTACGTTGTTGCTTGGACTTTCATCGTCTCTGTGAGGAATGTCTGAGCCATTGAGTTCGGCATCTAATCCGGCGAACGATAATTCAAATACATTGAAGGTTTCCGCCCAAATATACTGCTTGTCAAGCGGTGCGGATATTTTCAGCGTTGATGGCGTAAAGGTGGTCTGGATGTGTCTAATATTCTGCGAAAATGAGAAAAAAAAGACACCGAGCAGGACGCTCGAGAATAGCGCTTTAGTCATGGTGATAGATTTTTAGTTGGCGTAAATCTAGTTGGAAAAAACAAGATAAACTAGGGAAAGTGTTAAAAATGAGATGTTTGAATACTCAAATTTCTCTTTATTTTGGATTCCTAAGTCTTGAATTGCTTGAGTTTGTTTGCTTTTACAAAGATTTAGATTGTAAAAGCATCAGCAACTTTTCGTCGATAATTCGATATAGAATCAACCCAGGTCTTTTTTAAGCTGCTCCAGAATTAGAATGGTTGCACCTACCTTTTCATTCATGAAAGTTTTAGTCGCTATTCGGATTTCTTCAATGTTTTCCAATATATGGGTTCTAGCGCTCAAAAAGTCATTTTGGTCTTGGATTGAAAAACCGATATTACACTCGATAAATTCTTTGGCTTCCGGAAATTTGCCATAGTTTGGACCGAAGATTACCGGAACCCCGAAAGCTGCGGGCTCGAGGATGTTATGAAGTCCTTTTCCAAAGGCTCCGCCTATGTAAGCATAAGTGGCGTAATTGTAGGCATTGGCGAGCATACCAATGCCGTCAATAATCATCACGCGCTTGTGTTCTTTTTTGGCGTAATCTTCATGGTGGGAATACCTGAAGTGCGGCACAGTGAGCGCATTTTCAATGCTTTTCAGTGATTTGGGGTCTACTTCGTGCGGTGCAATGATTACTTTTTCTCGAATTGTACCATCGTTAATCAAGGGAATCAACATTTCATGTTCTACAGGCCAGGTACTTCCCAATATAAGCACTTGATCTTCTCGGATGTAATCTTCTATCACATTGTTGCACTTCAGACAGCTGACATTTTCCAATACGCGGTCGTAGCGCGTGTCTCCGCAAACAGTAACGTTTTCAATGCGAATGGAGGCGAGCAAATTTTTGCTGTTTTCATTTTGTACAAAGAAGTGCGTAAATGTTCTTAATGGGGCTGTGTAAAAAGGGTTTTTCTTGGTAAAGAAGCGTTGGTCAGGTCGGAAATTGCCGGCAACACTGTAAAGTGGGATTTTGTTGCGGTGCAGTTCGGCGAGCATGTTGTACCAAAACTCATATTTCACAAAGAAAACTGCTTTGGGTCTGATGGCGTTCACGAAAAATCGCGCATTGGAAGTTGTGTCTAACGGCAGGTAGCAAATATGGTCCGCGAGGGCATAACGTTTTTTGTTTTCATAGCCACTCGGACTGAAAAATGTGATGAGTAAAGGAGTTTCCGGATATTGTTTTTTTAACGCTTCCATCAAGGGTCGACCTTGCTCGAATTCACCTAAAGATGCACAATGAAACCAATAACAATTGAAAATTTCATCTTTTTTGATGAGCAGGTTTGTTCTCCAATCTGTTCTTCCTGTGATCCATAGTTTGGCTTTCGGATTGAACAGTGCTGCCAATCGAATACTCAAACCGTAAAGTCGAATGCCGATGTTGTATAAAAAATGCATCAGTCGAAGTAAATGGTTTTTGCCTGACGCTTATAAATCGGAATGTACCATCCGGCTCTCAGACCGATTTGAAAATCACGCAGAATACCGCTTGGCGCAGGTCCTTGGTCGTAAAACCAACTTCTGGAAAATCTGGCAAAACTTTGATTGGCATATACACCGGCATAAAAGTGAATTGGGTAGGATGCATTAATCAATGAGTAGCCGATAAACTGGTGCATTGAAAAACCAACGCTTTGTCGGTCGTAGAGCATTCTGTTGTCTGTTTCTGCGGCAGGGATAAAGTCGTAGGTAGTTTGAATTCGGTATTTTAACAAACTGTATCCCGTGCCAAAGGAAACATAGAGTCCGGAGTTGGGGTTGGAGCCGAACATAGGAATGATTTTCCCGATGTGAGCGTGTATATTGAAGCCTCGCGATAAAATTTGAATCACAGCCAATTCGCCATCTGCCTCTGAAATATTTCCCAAATTGTCCGTCATGAAATTGAAAATAGAGTCGTTGGCTACGCGATTGCCAAAGTAAAAATTGCCCTCAACACCGTAAACCCAGTTTTTTTTGTTTTTGTGTCCAGCAGTCAATCCGATTTGATTCAAAAATCCATAGCGATCGGCCAAATCACCCATGGGGAAAATGCCCGAATAGTGCATTCCAACCATCGGGGTGTTAATAGCCTCCTGACCCACTTTGCGTTGTGCTCGTGTTTGAAAGATGCTCAAAGCGAAAAAAAAGAGTAACGCGGACTGATTCATGCGGCAAAGTTAGAAATATTGCTTTTGTTCGATGGGTTTGAAAAAACCAAATTTGGTGTTTTTATAACGGGTTATTTTCCTAAGGATATAGACCTTTCTTTGTCGATTGGAATTGATGGAAATGATTTTATTACTTCAAAACTGCTCCATAGCCTCGAAAGGCGATGAATTTACTTTGCCGCCGTCCAATTGGAAAATAACAGAGTCATAAATATCCATGAAGCGTTGTGGATTTTTGCCGTAGTACTCCATGGATCGCTCGTATCTGTCGCGATTGACTCCATAGTCTTGCAACAAAGAGTCCCCACTCATTCTCAAGAGCATGGCATAGCGTTCGAGCTGGATGTATTTTTGGTGGGTAAAAGACTCCAAAATGCTCATGTCTTTGAGAATCATGACCATTGAATCTTGAGGAATAAGGTCCGATGGCACCTCAAATTCCTTGGGCTCGAGTGCGCACGCTTGAGTTAGAAAAAGTAAAGCAAGGGTTATTAACCTCATACACCGGCAAAGGTAAGCCTTTTACCGGACTCTTCTATTTGCAGCGTGTTGTTGTGCCAGACCAAATTTCCACTCACGAAGGTACTGTCGATGGTGTGGCTGAAAGTTGTGCCTTCAAAAGGGGACCATCCACAGTGGTAGAGCAAATTAGATTTTTCCACGGTTTGCGACTTGTTGGGGTCAATGATGACTAAGTCGGCGTAATAACCTTCGCGAATATAACCGCGTTCCTCGATGCGGAACAAAATTGCCACGTTGTGCGCGGACTTTTGCACCAAATCTTCCAATGTGATTTCGCCTTGAACTGATTTTTCTAACAAGGCCTGAAGCGCGTGTTGCACCAAAGGACCTCCGGAAGGCGCTTTTTGATACAATTGATTTTTCTCCTCCAAGGTATGTGGTGCATGGTCTGTAGCCAAAACATCAATGCGTCCGTCTCGTACGGCTTGCCAAATGGCACTTCTATCGGAGGCTTTTTTTACTGCCGGATTCCATTTGATGAAATTGCCCTTCGTCAAATAATCTTCATCACTGAACCACAAGTGATGCACGCAAGCCTCCGCAGTAATATGCTTTTGTTCCAATGGAATGTCATTGCGGAAGAGTTCGAGTTCTTTGGCCGTGCTGATGTGCAAGATATGCAAACGAGTTTTGTGCTTTTTAGCCAGGCTCACCGCAAAGGAAGATGACAAATAGCAAGCCTCCTCTGAGCGAATGATGGGGTGGGCACTGATCGGAATGTGTTCTCCATATTTATCAATATGGGCTTGAAGATTTCTGCGCACTGTCGCTTCATCCTCGCAGTGGGTAGCAATGAGCATCGGCACGGAGGAGAATAATTTTTCTAAGGTAGCCTCTTGATCTACGAGCATGTTGCCTGTGGAAGAGCCCATGAAGATTTTTACACCACACACTTTGCGCGCATCTGTTTTCAACACTTCTTCGGCATTGTCGTTGGAGGCCCCCATAAAGAATGAATAATTTGCAGCAGAGGTTTTAGCAGCAATTTGGTATTTGTCTTCGAGAAGCTCTTGTGTCAAGGTGTTGGGAACAGTATTGGGCATTTCCATAAAAGAAGTGATGCCACCCGCTACTGCAGCGCGAGATTCACTGAAAATATTGGCTTTGTGTGTGAGTCCTGGTTCGCGGAAGTGTACCTGATCATCAATCATTCCGGGAATAACGTATTTTCCTTCGGCATTGATTTCTATAACTCCGGAAGGTGTGTCGATTTGCGGTGCGATTTTTTCAATGCGTCCATTTTTGATGAGAATGTCGCCAACGAATCGTTTCTGCTCGTTGATGATTGTGCCGGATTTGATGATGTAGTTTTTCATGCCCAAAGATTTTGGTGGCGAAAATACAACCCAAACAAATTCGAAAAACTACAAGTCCATTTTTCTCATTTTCCAGACGCCAAACAAGGCTTCTTTGAAAATTCCTGCACTCATTTTGGAAGTGCCGTAGAGTCGATCCACAAAGGTGATCGGTACTTCTTTGGCTTTAAACCCGTGCTTCAAAGCGGCATATTTCATGCAGATTTGAAAAGCATAGCCTTTGAATGTGATGTTTTCAAACTTGATTTTGCGCAACACGCTGTGGTGGTAGCATTTGAATCCGGCGGTGGTGTCTTTGATACCAATAAAAAGAATCATCCGAACATAAACCGAAGCGAAATAAGACATCAAAATACGGTTCAGCGGCCAATTTTTCACTTGACCACCTTTGCTATAGCGCGACCCTATACTGAAGTCTGCACCTTCATTTTTGCAGGCATCATACAAGCGAATCAAATCATCCGGATTGTGTGAAAAATCGCAATCCATTTCGAAGATGTACTCGTAGTTTTTGGCTAAACTCCATCGAAAACCATGAATGTACGCGGTTCCCAGACCTAATTTTCCTGCACGCTGTTCGAGGTGTAAGCTTTCGGGAAATTCCTTTTGAAGCCCTTGAACAATTGCCGCTGTGCCATCCGGGGAATTATCGTCGATGATGAGCACGTGAAAACCTTTTGGATAGCCCAAAACCTGTCGAATCATTTTTTCGATGTTCTCTTTTTCGTTGTAAGTAGGAATGATTACGATACTGTCAGACATGCCGGAAAATAGGGCGCTAAGTTAGTAGTTTTTTAAGAAGTGCTTTGAATTCAGTCAGGCCGGATTTGTTCAAATTCTGAATAATGAACGCAAAAAAAACAGTGTTGTTGTGCTTACAAGCATCGTAATTTCCTGGCATTGCGGCATTCATACTTGTACAATTTCACTTGGTTCAGCTTTTTTAAAATACTTGCCTTTCCCGCTGGCTCAAGTGTTCCAACCAAGCATAAAACCTATCTTTGCGGAAAATATCCGACCATGTCTACGCAATTGAAGCAAGTAAAAAGAGTTACCACCCACGTTTTATCAGAAATGAAAGCTAGAGGGGAGAAGATATCGATGTTGACTTCTTATGATTTTTCTATGGCCAAAATTGTAGATGAAGCTGGCATCGATGTGATCTTGGTGGGCGACTCGGCTTCGAATGTGATGGCAGGTCATGAAACAACCTTACCCATCACACTGGATCAGATGATTTACCATGCTTCTGCGGTGGTTCGTGGAGCGTCGCGCGCCTTAGTGGTGGTGGATATGCCTTTTGGCTCTTATCAAGGCAACTCTAAGGAGGCTTTGTCGAATGCGATTCGCATCATGAAGGAATCCGGTGGGCATGCGGTGAAATTGGAGGGCGGACGAGAAGTTCGAGAGTCCATTGAGCGCATCATTTCGGCGGGCATTCCGGTGATGGGGCATTTGGGTCTCACGCCTCAATCGATTTACAAGTTCGGAACGTATACGGTTCGTGCCAAAGAGGAAGAAGAGGCGCGTCGTTTGAAGGAAGATGCTAAATTGCTCGAGGAATCGGGATGCTTCGCCCTGGTACTTGAGAAAATCCCTGCTTCCTTGGCCAAGGAGGTAGCCGAGAGCGTGTCTATTCCGATTATCGGTATTGGTGCCGGCAATGGCGTGGATGGTCAGGTTTTGGTGATTCATGACATGTTGGGAATTAACAATGAGTTTAACCCCAGATTTTTGCGCAAGTATGCCAATTTGTACGAGGTGATGTTGGGTGCGCTAACGGCCTACCACAACGATGTGAAAAACAAACAATTCCCCAACGAAAAGGAACAGTATTGATGGTCGAAATTCTTTATGAGGACAACCACATTGTGGTCATCAACAAGCGCTCAGGCGACATCACCCAAGGAGACAAAACAGGAGATATTCCGGTGGGTGAGGAAGTCAAAAGCTACCTCAAAGAAAAGTACAACAAGCCGGGCAATGTATTTTTAGGCGTAGTTCATCGTTTGGACAGACCGGTGTCCGGGATATTGATGTTTGCTCGAACGAGTAAAGCATTGGAACGACTTTCGGCCATGTTTCGCGAGAAGGATGTGCAGAAAACCTATTGGGCCATTGTCGAGAAATTACCTGCTCAATCGGAAGGTACATTGGTTGATTTTCTAGCCAAAAAAGCAGACCAAAATAAATCTTATGTTGTCGATGAGCGGCATCCCGGAGGGAAAAAGGCGAGCTTGAGTTATCGCGTTTTGGCGCGTTCAGAGAAATATGCCCTTTTGGAGGTCGATTTGCATTCAGGAAGGCACCACCAGATTCGCGTTCAACTGTCCAACATGGGTTGCATCATCAAAGGTGATCTGAAATACGGAGCCAAACGCAGCAATTCTGATGGCTCAATCGGTTTGCATGCCAGGAAAATTAGCTTCGTGCATCCGGTTTCCAAGGAGCGCGTTGAGGTAATCGCACCCTGTCCGAAGCACGATTCCTTGTGGCAATACTTCGAAGAAAACATAGATCAGCCTTAGAATACGGCGAAGTAACCAATATGTATTTTTCCGTCGCGCAGATTGATAGGATTGCCGCGTTGACTTCCCAGACCGTAAATGATGGAGAACACTCCTGCTTTTGTCCCGAATGATAAACCTGCGCCGAATCCAAAAGGGGTGTCGCGCATGTAGGCTCTGCTTCTGTTCTCATAAAATCCTTGATCGAAAAATACCAAGAGATGTGAGTTCTGGTCCAATAGGAATCTGTATTCTGCTGTGAGTCTCGATAGGGTAGTGGCGAGCAGGGATTCTTCGTCGAAGCCTCGGAGCGTTTGAAGGCCCCCAAATCTGAGTTGTTCGTTGGTATAGATGGTGTCGGCATAGTAAAACTGGGCAAGCGCACCCAAGCGCACAGTGCTTCTTTTACCGAAGGGGATGAAATAATCACCTTTAAAAGTACCTCTGAAGATGTTGTTTTTGGTTCCCTGTACTGTCAATCCGTTGGCATCAGAAGGTAGGGTTTGTCTTGTGCCAAAAATGGTTTGCACATCCATTTTAAAACCTTGTCTGGGATTGGGGAAATAGTCGAGCGTTTGTCGTTCAAAACCCAACCCGTAGCCATTGATGCGCACTGATAAGCCATCGGAAAAGAGTGGGTTATTGGCTGCTCCACCCAAGATACTGGAGTTTTCGAAGTTGTAAAATCCGCGCACGAAACTGTTATTACCCAAAAAATAGCGCAAACCGAAATTGCCCTTAACCTCCAAAAATGAAGAGTCGCGTTTGTAGAGATGAAATTTCGCTTCTGTTCCAAATTTCGTTTTGAATAGGAAGGGAAGTGTTGCTCCGACATTGAGTTGTGGTGTTTGCGGCATCAGATTTTTCCAGACCAAGTGAATTTGTTCGCCAATCCCCAAGGTGTTTTCCAGCTTCAGTTGAATATCGCCGGTAAAAACGATTTTTCCTTCCGGATTGGGTTGCATACCGAGAATACCGTTGGCTGCGCTCGATTCTCTTTTGGTCAAGTAAAGGAATAATTCAGCTCCTTCAGGAAAAAATGCAACTTGCGGTGCTTGCGTCATGCTGATAAACGATACCTGAGTGAGCCGTTGTGTTGCTTTCTGGAATTTTTCTTCATTATAGGCATCGCCCTCTTTGATTTCCAGTAAGGTAAGGATGAAATTTCTGCTCAATTTCAAATCGCCCTTGATATGGATTTTGCTCCATTGAACCAGGCTCCCTGTCTCGATGCGCAGATTCACAGCGGGTTCCTCGGCGAACGTCAGTTGCTCGAAATGCAATTTGGCAAAGGGATAACCATTGTCTTCGAGGTATTTTAAAAGACGTTTTCTGAGTAGTGAAACGTCTTTGTTGGTCAGTGGTACTTGGGTCAAGAATTTTTCATTGATTCCCGGCACTGCGCGAATAAGGGCACTCGTTTCCTCGT
>JBBIIM010000056.1:0-2133 GCA_037446475.1 Crocinitomicaceae bacterium
CTACGCCGAATACGACCTGTGCGTGCCGCATCCGTTCAAGCGCGGCTGGTTCATCGAGGCGGTCACCGCCTGGGGCCGCGCGGACACCCTCAAGGCCGAAGCACACATGCTGGCGATGGTATGAACAGCGTCCAGACCTGCGAATTGCCCACCGACCTGCCCGCCGACCTGCGCCTGCTGCTGGTGCACAAGCAGAGCACCAGCGCCCGGGTGCGTTTCCTGCGTTTCGGGCATGGCCTGCTGGCCTTCACGCCCCTGCCGGCATTGTCGGTGGTCGATGAGGCGGCCGCCGCCCCCAGCCTCATGCACCATCCGGCCAGCTTCCTGCGCATCGCCGAACAACGCCTGGGCCTGCCCGGTGGCAGCCTGGAGCTGGAGCCCGAGTTCCTTGCCCAGGTCGACACCCCGGACGGCGCGGTGACCGTGCATCTGGCCCGCTTCACCAGCATCGACCCGCCCTTCGATGCGGCCGATGCCGCGGGCGGCCGTTTCATCGCCATCACCGAGGCCCGCGGTGGCACGCCGGCGGAGATGGAGCTGTTGCGCCTAGGAGCCTGTCGGACTTTCCCCTCTGCCCTCGCGTAAAATGGAGGCATCCCAAGTCGAGATGCACCGATGAGCAAATTTCTGCCGATCAACCGGGACGTTCCCTTTCTCTTTCCGCCCTCGGTGCAAGAATGGCTGCCGGAGAACCACCTGGCCCGGTACATCGCCAACGTCGTCGAAGGCCTCGACCTCAGCGAACTTGAACGCGCCTATGCTGGCCGTGGCAGCGCGGCCTACCACCCCGCCAACCTGATGAGCCTGCTCATCTATGGCTACGCCACCGGCGTCTTCTCCAGCCGCAAGATTGAGCTCTCCACCTACGACTCGGTCGCCTTCCGCTACCTCGCCTGCAACCGGCATCCTGACCACGACACCCTGGCCACCTTCCGGCGCCGCTTCGGCGAGGCCTTTCAGGCGATCTTCGTTCAGGTTCTTGAGATTGCCCAAGCCAACCAACTCTCCAAGTTTGGCACCGTCAGCCTCGACGGTACCAAGATTCACGCCAACGCCAGCCGGCACAGTGCCCTGTCCTATGGCCATGCCGAAAAGCTGGAAGCCCAACTGAAGCTTGAGGTCGAAGAACTCCTCGCCCTGGCCGAGAAGGCCGACCAGAGCTTGCCGGAGGGACTCAGCGTCCCCGACGAGATCGCCCGGCGGGAAACCCAGCTCAGCGCCATCGCCGAGGCCAAGGCCAAGATCGAAGCCCGAGCCAAGGAACGCTACGCCCGCGAGAAGGCCGAATTCGACGCCAAGATGAAGGCGCGGGAAGAAAAGGAAGTGAGTGGCCAGAAGCCCCGGGGCAAAGCGCCCACCCCACCCAGCGAAACCCCGCGTGCCGAAGACCAGGTCAACCTCACCGACGATGAATCCCGGATCATGAAAACCCGCCAGGGCTTCGAGCAGTGCTACAACGCCCAGGCCGCCGTGGACACCGAAACGATGCTGGTGCTGGCCACCGAAGTGAGCCAGGCCGCCAACGACAAGCAGCAAGTCGAACCCATCCTGGAACAGATCCAGGCCCTACCCGAAGGGCTCAATGCCCCCGACACCCTGCTGGCTGACACCGGCTACTACAGTGAACACAACGTTGAAGCCTGCCACGACGCCAACATCACCCCCCTGATTGCCGTGGCACGGGAAAGCCACCACCCGCACTGGTCAGAGCGCTTCGCTGAGCCCGAGCCCTTGCCTGAAGGCACGAGCCGGGTGGAACAGATGAAACACGCCCTGAAGACCCGCGCCAGCAAAGAGACCTACGCGTTGCGCAAGCAGACGGTCGAACCGGTGTTCGGCATCATCAAATCCGTGATGAAGTTCCGGCAGTTCATGCTGCGTGGATTGGCCAACGTGAAGAACGAATGGACCCTGGTATGCCTGGCGTGGAATTTGAAACGCATGGCCGTGTTGCGCCCGAAATCCGTCCAGTGAACCTAAAAGTAGGGGAAATGCACCAAAAATCGAGCTGATAGACACAATAATTGCCCGTTTTTGCCTAAATATTGTGCAAATCCGCCCTCGAGCCAGAAATCGGGCCCGGTTCCAGGTTCAAGTCCGACAGGCTCCTAGGCCGGTGAGTTCGTCGGTGAC
>JBBIIM010000057.1:0-21185 GCA_037446475.1 Crocinitomicaceae bacterium
CCACATCCGCACCCTGCTGCTGACCTTCTTCTACCGCCAGATGCCCGAGCTGGTGGAGCGCGGCCACATCTACATCGCGCAGCCGCCGCTCTACAAGGTGAAGGTGGGCAAGCACGAGCAGTACCTGAAGGACGGGCAGGAGCTGGACGTCTTCCTGCTGAAGGTGGCGCTGGACGGTGCCGCCGTGCTGCCCGATGGCAAGCCCGAGGCCGAAGGCGGCCGCCCCGCGCTGCAGGGCGCGGCGCTGGAGGAGCTGGCGCGCAAGTACGTGGTGGCCAACCACGTGGTGGAGCGCCTGGCCAACTGGATGGACCTGGAGGCCCTGCGCGCCATGGCCAACGGGCTGGAGATCCAGCTCGACAACGCCGCTCAGGCGGAAGCCAGCGCCGTGGCCCTGCAGGCCGCGCTGACCGACGCGATGGTGGAAGCCCAGTTCGACGCCCGCACCGACAAGCACCTGCTGCGCGTGAGCCGCCGCCACCACGGCAACGTGAAGGCCAGCGTCATCACCGCCGACTTCGTGCACGGCGCCGACTACGCGGCACTGAAGGAAGCCGGCACCACCTTCAAGGGCCTGCTGGGCGCCGACGCGGTGGTGAAGCGCGGCGAGGGCGAGCGCATGAAGGATGCCCGCGCATCGGACTTCCGCGCCGCGATGGCCTGGCTGATGGGCCAGGCCGAAAGCGCCGTGGGCCGCCAGCGCTACAAGGGCCTGGGCGAGATGAACCCCGAGCAGCTGTGGGAAACCACCATGGACCCCACCGTGCGCCGCCTGCTGCGCGTGCAGATCGAGGACGCGATCGAGGCCGATCGGGTGTTCACGATGCTGATGGGCGATGAGGTGGAGCCGCGGCGGGACTTCATCGAGAGCAATGCGTTGAGGGCGGCGAACATCGACGTGTGAGGGTTCGCGCGACCATGCGCCTGTTGCACTACCTCGAGATCGAGAACTTCAAACGCTTCGGGGACAAGCAGCGCATCGAGCTGGACCACCCGGCGGTACTGATCGGCCCCAACAACTGCGGCAAGACCAGTGCCATCCAGGCGCTGGCCCTGTGGTCGCAAGCCGTGCGCACCTGGCATGACGTGCGCAAGGACAGCTCGGCCAAGGAGCGCACGGCCACATCACTCAACCGGCTCGCCATCGTGGCGGTGCCGGTGACCCGTACCCGACTGTTCTGGCACAACACCCGGGTGCAGAAGGTGCCGCTGACCATCACGGTGGGTGTTGAGTTCAGAGGCCGGGTCGAGCCCTTGACCATGCGCTTCACCCACCGCGGCGACGAGCTGGTGTACTGCACGCCTGACGAGTCGGTGATCGGCCACAGCGAGCTGATCGCCTTCGCCACCAGCCTGAAGGTGGAGCTGCTGTACCCCATGTCGGGGCTGGACACCGAGGAACCCATCCTCCAGCCTGGCCGTGTGGACGTGCTGCTGGGCCAGGGGCGCACCGCTGACGTGCTGCGGAACCTGTGCCTGGCCGTGGCCAGGGCCTCCGTGGACGACTGGGCGCGCATCGTGCAGCTGATGCAGCGCTTGTTCAGCATCCAGCTCGGGGCACCCGAGGAAACCAGCCGCGGCAGCATCACCTTGAGTTATCGCCAGCCTGGGGTGAAGGAGCCGCTGGACATCTCGTGCGCAGGCCGTGGCATGTTGCAGATGCTGCTGGTGTTCGCCTACCTCTACTCGCACAAGCGCAGCGTGCTGCTGGTGGACGAGCCGGATGCGCACCTGGAGATCCTGCGCCAGAAGCAGGTGTACGTGCTGCTGCGCGACATCGCCAGCCAGAACGGCTCACAGGTGGTGATGGTGACGCACTCCGAGGTGATCCTGGATGAAGCGCTGGACAACAACCTGACGCTGCTGCTGGAAGGCCGCGCGGACGATCTGGCGAAGAAGCAGGACATCCGCGACAGCCTCAAGCACTTTGGCGCCGACCACTATGTGAAGGCCCGCGAGCGGGGTTATGTGCTGTACGTGGAAGGTGGCACCGATGTGGACATGCTGCGCGGGCTGGCCGAGCGGCTGCAGCACCCCGTGGCGGGCGTCTGGGACGAGCGCATCAACAGCTTCTATGTGCAGAACAACTACCCCTTGCAGGACGTGGCCGCGGAACTGGAGCGTGTGGAGGGTGGCTTCGGACTGACACCGCGCGTGCACTTCAACGGCTTGCGCAAGCTGCTGCCCGAGCTGCAGGGCTTGGCCATCCTGGACAACGATGGCCAGAACCGGCAAGACCAGGACGAAGGCGCGTTGCGGATCCGTTATTGGTGCCGCTACGAAGCTGAGAACTACTTCATCACGCCGGCGTTGCTGCGCGACTATGGCTACCGCCAGTACCCGGCCGATGATCTGTTCACCCAACAGGCCCGCACCGCGGTGGATGAGGCCCTGGCCGAAACCCTGCGTGACGACGTATTTGGGGGAAGCCAGGCTGATTACGACACTTGGACCAGTTCTCCGGCCGATGCGGCCCGCCTGATCTGGGAAGCCCGGACAGAGCGCCGCAAACTCAGTACCCTGGCGGAGGCATTCTTCCGCCGGCTGGCGCAACGGGTGGGCGGCGCGATGCTGCTCAAGAAGGGCGAGCTGCACCGCCTGATTCCGCACGCGACGCTGTCGGCGGCCGCCGAGGCGGAGGTGCGCGCGAAGCTGGATTTGCTGCTGCAGTTGTTCGAGCAGGCGCGGGGGCGCGGCGAGGTGGCGGTGCACGATGCCGGGCCGGGGTGATGGCCGCCCAAGACTGAGCACTTGACTACAGCTCAGGCTCCATCACAAGCTGAACACCACTCTCATCGGCGCGCTGCCCGTGTGCGACTTGTAAGTCGCTCGACCCTGGTAGACGAATGGCGCAGCCTTGCCGCGTCTTTCCGGGGGTGATACCGACCAGGACGACCCGCGCTTGCGGGTTGACCCATTCGAACGGTGCGTAGTAGACGGACACGGCACCGTCCTGGGCCATCAGAAGGTCTGTCGCGCAGGGGTCCCCTGCATAGGACTTGATGGCGGACTGGTACTTGGTGAAGGTCGAACTCGTCAAGGAGGCACTCCTGAGGGGCTTGGATGGGCGCTACCGCGCCTGTGCGGATGGCGTGGCTGAGGGCTTGCGCGTCTACAAACTATGCTAGTACACTTTATGTACGCATGCAACTGAGGTCACAGCTATGCCCCGCGAACTCGTCAAGCCGCCTGCTGGTGAACGGCGACGGGCTTCTGGTCCATGGGGCCCGGAGCGTCGCCTTGAGTTCATTGACTTCCGGCTTCAGTGGGACGGTCGGCTGAACCGTTCAGACCTGATGGAGCACTTCGGTATCTCGGTGCCTCAGGCGTCAGCTGACATAGCCGCCTACACCGATTTGGCACCTGACAACTTGGCCTATGACCGAAGCGCTCGCGTCTATGTGGCCTCGCCAGGCTTCGCGCCTGTGTTCCCTTCAACTACTGCCGAGCACTATCTCAACGACCTGCTGGCCTTGAACGCCAAGGTTCTGCCACCCGAGGGGAGCTTCGTCGGCTGGGCTCCGTCGGTCGCGATGGCGGTGTCCCCTGCGCGGTCCGTTCCTCCTGCCATTCTGGTCAGCGTAGTGCGAGCGATTCGTGGGCGTAGCGCAGTTCAACTTCTCTACCAGTCCATGTCGAGGTCAGAGCCATCGTGGCGGGAGGTTTCGCCGCACGCTCTGGGTCATGACGGCTTCCGCTGGCACGTTCGAGCGTTCTGCCATGCGCGGGGTGCCTTCCGAGACTTCGTCTTCGCGCGAGCCTTAGAGGTCCGCAAGGCTGGTCCGACGAAGGTTCAGCCCGAGGATGACGTGGCATGGCACACCCCAGTCAAGTTGGTTCTGGAGCCCAACGCCGGCTTGAGCGCGTCGAAGAAGAAGGTCGTCGAGCTGGACTACGCCATGACCGACGGTCAGGTCATTCTTGAGACGCGGCAAGCGATGCTGTACTACGTGTTGCAGCGTTTGGGCCTCAGCCGGGACGGAGAAGTTCGCCCCGAGGCGCAGCAGATTCGGCTCAAGAACGCATCCGAGGTCAAGGCAATCTTGGAGGGCTTGTCCAAGAGCTATGACTAGACAGGAAGAACTACATGAATCAGGGAGTCACATGTTCGAAATACACGAGGAGCGCCTACAGGCGCTGGTGAGGCGCGCCGAGACGCCTGTGCTCGGCCTACTCGGAACTCTGCTGCCGCCTGACGCGCGAGACGCCATTCGCAGGGACTTGGCCGTAATGCCAAGCGCCAAGGCGTACTCCCAGAGGCTAGAGAAGTACCCCGCTTTGTTTGGGGTCTGGCTGGCCGAGCATGTCATGCTGGGCCTCGGCCAAGACGGGCACTTCAGCCTGTACCCCCACCTTCAGAAGGCCATCGGCGTCTCGACTGAGCTGACGTCAGGGGAGAAGGAGCTTCTGTGGCGAGCGTTCCGCCGAGCGATGTTCAAGCTTGGCATTCAGCCGCTCTCGCGCGTCTCCGGTACTCACTTCATGGCGGACGAGTATGTCCGCCAAGCCGGCGTGCCCATTGCCTTCGCTGACGACCTTGCGCTAAGGATGCTCCAGGCGGCCAAACGAGTTGGTCTGCCTGACGAGGACGACCAGGAAGGGGTGCTCACCTGGCAATCCACTCTCCTGAATAAGTTGGTGCCGCCGTTCAGTGTGACAGCGCGCAAAGCAGTAGAGCGAGACTCCCTCGGCTACTACACGCGGGCCTTTGTTCGCGTTCATCTGAACGGGGGCCAGGCTGCAGGTAAGGACCCTCTTGAACAAGCTCTTGCAAAGGCGTTCGCCGCTGGGGGCTCATCTCATCTTCGCAGGGCCGCGATACCGCAGCTGATGTACCGCGATGGCTCGCTTGGAGTTCTCTTCCCGCCTACGGACAAGGCGGTTGGCTACAAGGTTGAGTGTGGCGGGCACATCGCGTCAATGCGCCTCGATGCGGAAGGAGGCTTCCGGCCACTGCCCGGCGGTCTTCACCGCGAGGTCGTAGTCCAACGTGATGACGGGGAACGAGTTCTCTCCGTGCGTCTTTGGCCTGACTCGCTGTCCAACAAGCTGCTGATTTTCAACGCTGAAGGGCGGCTCCGGGCGTCTGCGCAGTTGGCACAGGAAGACCCGGTCGAGCTCGCCCCTGGCCGGTACCTTGCCCTTTGCCGCTTCGAGCCGAGCAATCTCGATGACTGGTATGAGGTCAATGAGTCGCCGCTACTGGTCGAGGTGCCATTGGAAGTTCGGCCTGGCGCCGAGTTGCTCATCAAGAATGGGCCCGCAGCCGTTACCTTGGTCGGGCAGAACCAACCGTCGCTGTCGCTCAGTGGGCCTTCCAAGGGCAGCCTCGAGGGGCTGGCTTTCTGGTACGGTGGGATTGAGGCACACATCGAGGTCCCAGCCGACTGGCTCCAGAACGGCGCCGGTCAGTTTGAAGTTAGGGTGGTTCACGGTGACCGCCGAGCGTCGCTCCCCGTGAGGCTTGACGAGAGTCGTCGCGCGGTTGTGGTGCTGTCGGAGGCTATCGCGCATCTGGGTCTGGGTGGCGGTCTCTGGCGGCTTGTTCTGGAACTCGGACGGGCTGGCGAGGCTCGTGCTGCACAACGCCAGTCCGTTCTCTACTGGAGCGGTCTGAAGAATGTGTCCTATGGGCTCAAGTTCTCCTACGAGAGCGCTCCGAAGAACCTGATTGCCTCATCCTGCGCAGGACTCAAGGTCGGTCCACACCAGATGGACCCGGCAGATGACCACAGTCGTCTCATCCGGATGGCCTTTGACGTAGGCGGTGGAAGGCTCGTTCATTTCAGTTGGCACCGGCCTGGAGTCTTTGTAGAGGTTCGGGTGCCTGGCGCGGACGGTTCGACTGCCTCGATAGCCCGGCCGCTAGGGGTAGCCGAGACGGTATCGCTGACCAGTCCAAAGACGATTGTGGTCAGCGCCTCCGAGCCTGGATACATCTGTCTTGGGAGCATGCGGACCTTCGTCGACTTCTCGCAACAGGCCAGCAAGGCGTTCCCTGCGAGTTTCTTGGCAAGCCGGCTTGAGCCGGGTGCTCGCACCCTGAGGTACGAGACAGCCTCAGGCAAGGCTGCCGTTGACCTGCTTGTCTTGTCGCAGCCCCATGTGGCGACTGACGTCAAGACTGAGCGGCTGGCGAACTTGTTCGAGGTTCGCGTGGTGGTCAGTGGTGAGCCGACGGACGTCGCTGTGACCGGCCGAGAGCTGTCGTCGGGCCGGGAGGCGCGTGCCGAGCACGAGCTGATGGCTGGCACCTGGCATGACACCGACCTGGCTCGCATGCAGGTCTACGCCGCGCCGGCGGGTAACAGCAATGTCGTTTACGTCCTCATCGACGTTGAGACATTGAAGCCGGGCATTTGGATTCTCGGATTCGGGGCGCGGATTGGTGGTGTGTGGGGTCGCCTGCAGGACGGAGAGGAGGGACGCATTGCAGTTGCGTTCGCTGTCGACAGCGTAGGCAAGGAGATTCCAGGGAGGGAGGTCGTTGCCGCGGCTGACACGCTGGAGCTGCCTGACGTCGCGGCGCAGCTGGTCCGCCTGAACGAGCACTTCCGCCAGTGCTGGTCGCCGGTTTGTTGGGAGCAGCAGCAGTGGCTGACACCGTACTTCTCGGCGCTGGTTAGCCGGCTCAGGGACAGCGAGGCTGACTACGTGACCGAACTTGTCGACATGGCCATGTGCCGGCCGCCGGAAGATGGCCGGCCTGGTTACCTGTCGATGCAGTTCGCGCCTGCGTCGCTTAACCATGCATTTAGTCAGCAGCGGGCCACGTACAAGCGGGTCAACATCAAGCCGCATCCCTTGTCCATTGCACTTCGGGCAACGACTGAGCTCAAAGGCGCGATTGCCCCTGCTTTTGGCACGGTCCTGCATCCGACTGCTGCTATGCCCTTCGCGAACCTTGCGGAGGTGATGCATGGCCGGCGCCCAAAGGGCTTCAATCTGGCCACCTATCGTGCAGCACTGCAGCAGACGAAGGTCGAAGGGGCCCATCAGCTAGAGGATGAACTCTTCCTGCCGAAGGAGGGTGAGCTACTCGGCCCGCTCCACCTTGCGCATTGTTGGCGAGACCTTGAGCGCGGCTTTGCATTCAGCCAGCTCATGCCCAACAACCGCAAGAGCGCTGCCTTGGCGCTTGCGAAGAAGCTGGCATTGCATCGCAGTAGTTTTGACCAAGCCGTCTTCAACGGCTTGAAGGGACAGCCGCTGCTTCTTCGGCTTGGGAAGCTGCATGATGACCAGTTGGACGATGGTGAGCAGCTCAAGTGGGAACACATGGAGCACATCGCATTAGCCTGCGCGTGGCTCTCTTGGTTCTGTCGCCTTGAGCATCGCCAGCCTGGGGCTCTGAGCGGCTTCCATAGCCTGCTTGGCAACCTGCGCAGGCAGGTTGAAGTCCCTGGAGGAACCATCGCTGACTGCATCGCCTACTACCTCCAGGTGGCCCCGGCGATGTTTGCTTTCTACCTGCTCCTGTGGGAGTTGGTGCAGACCGTTGAACTTGACCCAGTTGTCCAGCATGTCTGACACGAACCCGATTTCCTTCTCCCAGGACCTCAAGAGGGTCCTCGCCCGGTACATAGCGACCACGCTGCCAATCTCGCGCCGGTACTCAAAGCTTGGTCGTGAGTTCCGTCTGCTGCTTGAGCAGGAGCAGCTCGTCCAAGGGCCCTATGTCGAGGCGCTTCCCGACTTTGAGAAGGGCAAGCCCCTCGCTGGACTTCTCAAGAAGGCCGGAGGCTTTCTGCACGACGGACTGGGCTTGTTGCCGACAGCCAACCGGCCACTGCATCTGCACCAGGAGAAGGCGCTTCGTCACGCCATCGTTGACCAGGAGAGCTTCCTGACTGCAACCGGTACGGGTAGCGGCAAGACCGAGACCTTCCTGTATCCCATTGCTCACGACCTGCTCTCTGACCCGGGCCCCAAGCGGCCAGGCGTACGTGCCCTGCTGGTCTACCCGATGAACGCCCTGGCGAACGACCAGCTCTACTACCGTGTTGCACCGCTGTTCGCTCGGTACCTGAAGGACTACGGCATCACCTTTGGGCGGTACACCGGGCAAGTGAAGTCCACAGCCAAGCGCGACGAAGAAGAGGCCCGCATCTGGAACAACCCCAAGCTGATGGATGCTCTGGGAAACCCTTCCAGCATCCCGAAGAACTGGCTGTTGACTCGCGATGAGATGCTGGCTGACCCGCCGAAGGTGCTCATCACCAACTACGCGATGCTGGAGCACATGCTCCTACTGCCGCGCAACGCTGGCCTGTTCGCCACCAACTCGTTGCGCTTCATCGTTCTCGATGAGATTCACACGTACCACGGGGCGCAGGCGACCGAGGTCGCGTTCCTCCTGCGCAAGCTGAAGACCCGCCTCGGCGCCGAGAAGGGAATCCGGGTCTTTGGGACAAGTGCGAGCCTGTCTGACTCTGAGACGGCTGACGAGGAGCTGAAGAAGTTCGCCACTGACCTCCTGGGAGAGCCAGTCAACCGCGTCATTCGGGGGAAGCGGATTCCCCACGCAGCGCTGGCACAACCTGTTGACACCACCTTCTCGATGAGTCCACGCCAGTGGGTGGCTCTCGGCGCAGTGCTCCGTGAGTTCCTCCAGCTTGACCGCGATGAACAGACCGTCGACTGCTGGAATCGATACGTCCAATCCTTGGACGACCAGTTGCCTGAGCTCGTCCTGAAGACCAACCCGGACGGCCCGGCAAGCGAGGCTCTTGTTGAGACCTTTGCGCGCAGCGTGCAGGTGCGCCGGGTCGCCGAGGCGTTGGAGGGCGGCCGAGTAGTGGGCTACGCTCAGCTAGCTCAGCAGGTCTTCGAAACCTACGACCTTGAACCCCAGGAAGCACAAGGCGCCTTGAGTGTCGTGATTCAGTGCGGGATGGTCGCTCGGCGAGGGCAGGGCGACTTCCCCTTGTTGCCCGGTCGATATCACCTCGCTGTGAACAGCATCGAAGGCGTTGTGGTCAGGCCAGACACCAGCGACGAAGGCTGGGCGAAGGCCAAAGTTGGCCGGAGCTTTAAGGACGACGCTGGGCATTACTACCCGCTACTGACATGCCGCAAGTGCGGGCAGCCGTTTCTGGAGGGATGGAAGGACCAGTCACATGTCCACCCACACCGGCCTGATACGGGCGAGAACGGTGCGGAGCGGGTCGTGTTCTGGCTCGGGGTTCCATTCACGGGAACTGAAGACGAAGAGGACGAAGGCGGCGACGGGCAGGCTCCAGATTCAGCGCACGAGCGCATCTTCGTGCAGCTAAAGACCGGGGAGATAGTCGCCACTGAGGATGCCGTCCCGCTGTACCCGGTACACACGGAGCAGGACGACGTCGAGCGGGCGCGCTACGTCAAACGTTGCCCGGCCTGTGGTGGCCGGTCCACGGGCGCTGATGCCGAGGTCGTGACCCGGATGCACCCTGGCAATGAGGCGCTCGGCGCAGTCGTTGCGCAACGAGTCCTTGAAGCGCTTCCTCCTGGTGTCATCGACCATTCCGACCCGCGGCCATCGTTCGGTCGCAACCTACTGACGTTCTCAGACAACCGTCAGGACGCGGCTTTCTTCGCCCCGTACTTCGAGCGCACATCCGCGAACGTGGCGCTGAGAGCGGCTGTCCGCGCGGTGCTGGCGGATTCATCGGCCCCGATGGGCATGCCCCAGCTTGCAGAACGCGTGTTCGAACACTGGCGACGCAACGGTGGTCAACCGTTGCTTCTTAATGAGGCCGGCGAGATTCGGACCGACAAGCAGGACGTGTCGCAGCTGCTCCTCGGCGCTCTGGGATACGAGTTCTGTACGCCCGGAGGCCGCCGAAACTCCTTGGAGAGCCTGGGGGTGGCGCTCGTCACCTATGACGAGGCCAAGCTCAAGGCGCTGTACCAGCAGGTTAAGAACTTTTGGCCGAAGCAGCTGCCGAGCGACCCGGCCGCGCTTGAGTCTTTGTGCCACATTCTTCTGGAGACCGTACGCCGTGAGCGAGCGCTGGAGAGCCTGTCCGGTCTCGCCATGAACGACCAAGCTGTCTGGGGTGACTACAACCAGCATCGAACCTTCGATATCGAGACCGGCGACAACGGGGTCCGCTTCAAGTGGCTCCCAAGCCAGCAGGCCAACCGCCACAACCGCCGGTCCTGGTACCTGGTGGAGCGCCTTGGTCTGAGCAAGTCGGAGGCAGCGGACTTCTTGCGCAAGTTCTGGGACGCGATGTCCAAGCCGCCCGCGACCATCTTGAAAAAGTTCCCACCAGGCTTCGCTATGGAGGGCGGGCTCATCCGTGTCCGGAGCGGACTCAGCGTCCCCCTGTACCAATGCAAGAGCTGTGGTCTCTTGCAAAGACACGTCGTCGCCGACAAGTGCACAGCTTTCGGATGCCGGGGTGACGTCCTGATGCTGGACTCCGACGAGCGCTCAAGGCTGTACCGCGAGAACCATTACCTCGCCTCCTACGAGGAGACCAACCACCTGACGCTGCGTGCCCGAGAGCACACGGCCTCCCTCTCGACGGAGCTCCGCGAGGAAATCGAGCGCGAGTTCGCCGAGCGGCGCATCAACTTGCTGAGCTGTACGACCACCATGGAAATGGGGGTCGACCTTGGTGACCTTGAAGCTGTGGTGAACCTGAACGTGCCGCCAGGCATCGCCAACTACCAGCAGCGAACCGGACGCGCCGGCCGGCGCGCACAGGCAGCGCCGTTCTGTGTCACGGTTGCAAGAAACACGAACTACGACCAGATTGTCTTTCGCGAGCTCAAGGACTACCTGACCTCATCACCAACCACTCCGTTCATCAATCTTGGCAACGCGGAACTGTTCCTGCGGCATCAAATGTCCGTGGTGCTGTCCTCCTTCCTTCGGCATGCGCTGAGCAAGACCGATGTGAACGCTCCGTCGCTCAAGCATCTGTTCGGTGACGTGCTGCATGACAAGGCCAAGGAGGACTTCTACGACAAGCTGAACGCCTGGGTCGAAGGCGATTCAGGAGCAAAGGCGTTCGCTGAAGCGGAGGCACTGGGAGACAAGCTGCCGCCAGACCTGCGCTCTATCGTTTGCCGCGGGGCTTACCTGCGCAGCGCCATCGTTGGACGGTTGAAGGAGTTCGCCGAAGACGTCTCCGAGCGGTGCAAGTCCTACGTTGCCAAGAAGACGGCAGCAGCAGAGAGCGACGAGCTCAAGAAGGCGCTCTACTGGAAGGAGCAGCTTGAGAAGTACATGGACCAGTTCTTGGTCAATGAGTTGTCCCGCCGCGGCCTCATCCCGACCTACAGCTTCCCTGTTCACTCGCTGACGTTGGAGGTGCAGGACGGGAGCACCTTCAACCGCTACCAGAACCAGGCGGACGTCTCGTTGAACCGTGACGCCAGTCTTGGCATCAGCGAGTACGCGCCGGGTGCCGAGGTGGTGGCCAACGGTCGAATCTGGGAGAGTTCAGGCCTGGCCAGCTATCCCAAGGCGTTCATGCCCACGCGGTGGTATGCCGCCTGTCCAGAGTGTTTCCACGTTGATGTCGCCGATGCGCACCAGGACCTCCCTGACGGCTGCAGCAACTGCGGCTACGCCGAGCCGACGCGTCGCAAGCGCATGTTCTTGGAACCCAAGGGCTTTGTGACTAGTGTGGCGGACAGCAAAGGCAAAGACCCTGGAACAGCACGGCGTAGAGTGAAGCCTGCCGACGAGGCCAGGCTGATTGCCGCTCCAAGGCCAGAGAACTTCCAGGAGACGGAACTTCCGTTCTTGAGCACCGCGCTGCTGCTCGCACGCGGCTCCGAAGACAACGACCTCCGCGGCAGTCTGTTCGTGACCAACCGGGGAGCGTACGGCGAGGGGTACTACAGGTGCCTGTTCTGCAACTACTGCCAGCCCGCCTCGAAGCCGAAGAAGACCAAGGTCGGAGCGAAGAAGGGGGTTGCCGCTGGCGACGCCGCTACTCGCAAGTTTGTTCACAAGGACCCCAGCACCGGTTCGACGTGCAAGTCCGACGTCATGCCCAAGATGGGCGTCGACTTCGCACACATGTTCAACACCGACGTCCGGCTTCTGCGGTTCCTGGCACCGCTGCCGGAGGCTCCGGAAGACGTTACGGATGAGAGGCGCTTTCAGGAACACGTTGCCCGCACTGTCGGCGAGGCCTGTCGCTTGGCGGCGTCGGACATGCTCCATCTCTACCCCGGAGAGCTGCGGTCGACCTATCGTTTATACGCCAACGCTGGCTGCATCGCGGAGGTCGTGCTCTACGACGGCGTGCCTGGCGGAGCTGGATACAGCGCCCGACTTGGCACGCCTCAGTTCAGCTTCCGCGAGCTCATGGTGGGCGCATTGCGGCGGCTGGAATGCCCGCAGAACTGCGACTCTGCATGCAGGGCATGCCTGTGTGATTACGGCAACCAACGGCACTGGGACAGCTTCCGCCGCAAGGAGGCCATGGCATGGCTCAAGGCGCTACTAGACGGCCGCCCAACGCCAGAAGGACCGGGGAACTACGTTCCTTGGCCCAAGCCCAGTCTCAGCGGTCTAGCTGAGCGGCTGGCGACCTCTTCGTCCATTTCCATCATTGCGACCTCGCTCTCCGGAGCGACTGGTTACCGCGAGACGGAGCTGAACCAGCTGCTGACCTGGCTCCAATCGGGCAAGGAGGTGACGCTGTACGTAGCCAACAAGCTCGCTCAGCATCCCTCGGACTACCAGACCCTGATGCTTTACCGGCACCTGTACCCTTGGATGCAGGCAGGAAAGCTTCATGTCCGGGCGCTACCAGAGCTAGATGGCCGTTCCGCAGGCCAGCTTCCGCGGGTCTTCTCCTCGCTTGAGGATGGCACGCTGCTCGTGAGGCAGGCCTTCCCTGTACAGGCGCTGCTTGACGGGCTGGTCAGTTCGCCAGCTGAGCTTGGTGCGATGGATGCAGGCACCAGGGCACTGCTTGGGGAGGCTCTGGATGCGGCTGTTCCTTATGCCCCAGAGCACTTCGCTGAGGGGCAGAAGATGGGCATGTGGGAGTTCGCCGTCGGCGCCCCGCGCCCGCTGGCTGAAGTCTTCGAAGCCATCAAGGGGCAGCACATCAAGAGCTTAGTCATTCGAGACCCCTACTGCGGCACAGAGCGCAATCGCCAGCGCCTCAAGCAGCTGCTGACATTCCTGAAAGGCCACGTTGCCGAGCTTGAACGCGCCGACGTGTACTGCTCTGAGGTCAAGGAGCGACAACGGGACGGCACGGACTACATCGCGAATCGCCTAGAGGTCGCCTACCAAGTCGAGCGAGTGCTAGACGAGGCGGGAATTGCCAAGGGGGAAGCTTTCGTGAAGGAACTGGGTCGCAATCGAACCTTCCACGACCGGGAGCTGACCTTCGATGCGGTTGACCAGAGCGGATGCGGAGCTACACACCGCTATTTCCTGACTGGTGGCATCGACTACCTGCTCGATGTACAAAGCAATACGCGGGTCTTCCACGCTGTCACTTCAAGATGAGCGAGCACGGACTCGCGCTCCCTGCCCAGCTGCAATCGCCGCCCCTAAGACACTGCCTGGAGTGGATTGCGACACGGTCACCCGCGCGCTTGACGCGCCCTTGGTGCGGCGGGCACAAGCGACAAGTGGCGGCTCCATCACAAGCTGAACACCACACTCATCGGCGCGCTGCCCGTGTGCGACTTGTAGGTCGCTCGACCCTGGTAGACGAACGGCGCAGCCTTGCCGCCTGCCAGCTTGCCGTCACGCACGAACAAGTGAATGTCGATGCCACGCTTTTCGTGCTCGATGATCTCTTGGCCGCGCTTGCTCTCCGGTGTCGTCGAGTTCTGGCTCTGCCAGTGGAAGTGGTTCTCGTCGATCCAACGGTCCAGATACTTGTGCTCGTCGGCCTTGCCCTGTTTGTTCAGGGTGACGAGCAGCACATGCGCCTTTTTCTCGTTCAGCGCGATATGGCCGACGTTCCAACTGCCCGGGTTGAAGGTTTCGCCGAACAGCGGTGGGATGTCTTCCCGTTGAAAGGCCTGGCCTATGGCCAGATCCAATGGATCAACGATGGCCCGTAGCCGAGCCAGCGTGCGCATCTCGTCGGTGGCCGGCATGTCCTCGTAGGCCGGGTTGTTCGCCTTCAGCACGTACTGGCCGTCGCGGGTTTTCGTGACCACGCGCAGCAGGTATTGGTTGTCACCGGCTTCGTCTTGCCGTTCGATGGCCACCACGTTGCCGGTGATCGAGCCAGCACGTGCCGGGCTGATCAGTTCCAGCAGCAGGTAGTCGCCGTCGCGCACCGGGTTCTTGCCGCCGTCCATGGAGTTGCCGGTGGCCCGTGCGATGAAGTAACGACTCGGGTCCAATGCGCCGTACGCGGTGGGCAGTGCGCGGTGCTCTTCGGCGTCGGTGCGCGCGGTTCGGAAGTGGCCGCAGGCGATCTTCAGATTTGGGAAGTAAGGCAGTTCGACAACATCTCGCCGTCTGGTCGGGAAGGGCACCACGTTGCTGGCAGCTGCCTCAGGTTCCAGCCGTACTTCGTAGGCAGCCAGGCGGTAATCCACCAACTCCTGCAGCATCGCCGACAGGGTGGGGATCATCGCTGCCGGTACAGGCTGGCTCACCAAGAAGCTAGAGGCCTCCACCTTGAAGTGCGTCGACGTGCCAGCGGGTCGATTGCCGCCGGTCCACGCCCTCACGGGGTTATAGCGCCAGTAACGCTCCCAGGCCAGCTCTCCTGCAGCAGTTGCACGAATCTCGGACGGTAGATCCGCCAGCAACGGGCGCCGTCGTTCCAGCACCTCACGTGATCGCTGTGCGAGTGCAGTCAATGGCACAGGCATTCGCAAGCCGTCAAGTTCGAGCAGGGCCTCCAGCAGTACCATCTTGAAGCTCTTGGTCATCGCCGTGACCTCAACCTCGCGCAGCAGTGCCTGGAATTGTTGGGCCGCCGCTGCTTCCTGGTCCGTCAAGTCTCCCATGTTGCGCACGAGCGCGAACCAGTGCCCAAGCTGCTGCCGCATGGCTTGGAAGTTGCTGCCGGCACGGTAGAACTCGCTGAGCGTAGGACGGCGGCCCAGAACATCACGCAGGGCTTCGTAGTCCTTCTGCGGTCCGGTGCTGTCGAGCGACTTCAGAAAGTCGATGATGGCCAGGTCGTAGTTGACGTAGCAGCCTTCTGGCAGTCCAAGCGCTTGCTGTTCTGCCTGGCGGGCGAAGGCGGCCAGCGCCTTGTAGGTGGGGCCAACGCCGAACAGTGCTTGCGGCTTCTGCAGGAAGCTTTGGTGGTTGCCGATGAAGTCCAGCACCACCAGGTGCTGCTTGCCATCGCTGCGGCGCAGGCCGCGGCCGAGCTGCTGGAGAAAGAGGATCTTGGACTCGGTCGGCCGCAGCATCATCACCGTGTCGATGCTCGGCAGGTCAACGCCTTCGTTGAACAGGTCAACTGAGAACACCACTTGAAGGGTCCCGGCATCCAGCTGCTCCAGCGCTTGCGCACGACCTAACGCTGAACCTGAATACACGGCTGCCGCTGTCACGTCAGCACGTCTGAACTGTTCAGCCATGTAGTCAGCATGCCGGGTGGACACACAGAAGGCCAACGTGCGGCGCTGGGCCTTGCTGCGCCACTCGCGCAAGGCATGCCGTGCCCGCGCCAACGTGGCGAGCTTGTTGGACAGCTGTTCGGGATCGAACCGGCCGTTGCGCCAAGGCACTTCGCGGTAATCGACCGACTCGTCCTGGATGCCGTAGTAGTGAAAAGGCGCCAGCAACTTGGCTTCAATGCCGGCGAACAGGTGGCAGCTGTAGACGAGGTTGTCGTCGCACAGCGAGAGGATGTCGGACTGATCAGTTCGGTCCGGTGTGGCGGTCAAGCCCAACAGGAATGACGGGGCAAAGTGGTTCAGCAGCCTGCGGTAGGTAGCTGCAGCCGCATGATGGAATTCGTCGATGACGACATAGTCGAAGTGCTGCGGCGCGAAACGCTCCAGATGCTCTGCCTTGGCCAAGGTCTGCACCGAAGCGCAGAGCACATCGACGGTCGCGTCGCGGCTGCGGCCGGTGTAGAAGCCCACACGCTTCTTGGGCAGGATGCGTATGTAGGTGGCGGCGGCCTGGCCCAGGATTTCTTCGCGGTGTGCGACGAACAGGATGCGCCGTGCACCCATGCCCGCGGCGTCGAAGGCAGCCAGCCAGGTTTTGCCGAGGCCGGTTGCCAGCACGACAAGACCACGCCGGTAGCCACCTTGGCGGCTGGCTGCCAGCGCGGCCAGCGCCTCCTGCTGTATCGCGGTGTGGTCGGGTGGCCCCTCATGGTCGTCAGGTTCAGTTGCGGCTGATCGTGTGGGCGGTTGCCGACCTTGTTCGTAGGCTTCGATCCATGCGTCGGAGAGTGGCACCGTCTTGGCATGGGCGAACAGTTCATTGAACCGTTGCCGGGCTTCCAGGAAGCCGGCGTCACCGGGGTAGGCCACCCGGTAGTTCCATTCCAGCCCGTCCCGAAGCGCCTGCTGGCTGATGTTGCTGGAACCGATGAACGCGGTGCCCGAGACCAGCGCCTGCTGCGCGAATGTGGCGAAGATGTACGCCTTGAGGTGGAAGCTGCCCTCCTTCGTGGTGTACACGCGTACCTGGGCGCCTCGCTCCTGCAAAAGCAGCAGCAAGCGCAGCGCCGCAGGATCCGTGATGTCGAGGTAGTCGCTGGTCAGCACGCGAACGCGTCGGGGTGGCCCGGCCGTGACCATCGATTCGAGGTCTGGCAGCAACAGCCGCAGACCCGAGGCCTTGACGAAGGCGACGGCCAGGTCAGCTTCTGTTGCGGTGGCGAATGCTTCCGAGAGATGCGGAAGAAAGTGGTCGGCGCCGCCCGTCACAAGGCGCTGGCGGGTGACTGGCTTGCGGCTGGTCAGCGCGTTGGTCCAGCGTTCGGCGCGCCCAGGCCGCTGGTCATCGGTGAGCCACAGGTCGATCTGATCGACTTCGGGTAGCCGGCCGATCCATTGGCGGAGCTGTGCCTCGTCTGCATCAGTGAACCTGCGACCGCCGTGCTCGCGCTCGCCCTGACCATGTTTGAAGCTGAGGTAAAGCACACCGCCTGGACGCAATGCGCGCCAAAGCCGATCGAGCGTGGCCGGCATCTCGGACAGCGGCACGTGCAACAGGCTGGCGCAGCACCAGATGCCATCGAACTGGGCGATCTCGCGCACATCGTCGAAGCGGCGGACAGTGACCTCGAACCCGCAGTGACCGCTGGCCAGCCGTGCCAACTTGGCCGAGGCGTCGAAGGCGGTGACCTGGAACCCGGCCTGGGCGAAAGTCTTCGCGTCGCGGCCTGATCCACAGCCCGCATCGAGAATGCGCGAGCCAGGGGCCAGCCGCGCCAGGAACCGCTGGTGGATCGGCGTCATGTCCACGCCAACGGTCGAGCCGAAGAACTCGGCCGCGTACTGGTCGTAGTACTGGTCGGTGGGGTCCATCCCTGGCTGTGGACTTGTTGATGTCGCTTTGGTTGAAAGGGTACCAGGTCAAAAGTTGAGGTTGGTACAGCGCCAGGGTTTGGTGGTCGCTCAAATCGGGTGTCATGGTTCGAATGCACGCCGCCGATGCGGCCAGCCCCAGCTGGCCCGAGGCCCAGAGCCGCCGGCGTGACCCGGCCTTCCGCGAGCGGGTGCTGCGCGCCTACGAGTACCGCTGCTGCGTCTGCGGCTTCGATCTGCGCATCGGCACAGTGTCGGCCGGGCTGGAGGCCGCGCACATCCAGTGGCACCACACCGGCGGGCCCGACATCGAGCCCAACGGCCTGGCCCTGTGCGCGCTGCACCACAAGCTGTTCGACCTGGGCGCGTTCACGGTAGAGCCGGCCGAGCACCGGGTGGTGTTCAGCCAGCACGCGATCGCCAGTGACCGCGGGCGCGAAGGCGCGCTGCGCCACCACGGCCAGCGCCTGCTGGCCCCGCAGCAGGCCAACATGCGGCCCGCACCGGCCTTCCTGGCCTGGAACGTGAAGGACGTGTTCATGGCGCCGCTGCTTGCATGGCAAGGCTGCGGTGTCGTCCAATGCAGGCATGGGCTTCCCGGCGCTGATCGAGAACCACCGCGATGACATCGTCACGCTGTGTCGCCGTCACCACGCGCGACGGCTGGAGTTGTTTGGATCTGCGGCGCGGGGCGATTTCGACGCGCAGCGCAGCGATCTGGACTTCCTCGTCGAGCTGGAGGAAGGTTTGCCGCCCGGCACACTGGCGCAGGCATTCTTCGACCTGAAAGACGGGCTCGAAGCGCTGTTCGGGCGGTCGGTCGATCTGGTCATGGCGCGCTCGATCCGCAACCCGCACTTCCTTCGCCGGGTGAACGCCGAGCGCCAGGTGGTGTACGAGGCCTGCACGGCGGGGGCCTGAGGGCCTTTCCACGCGCTCCAGAAAGCGAAAGGCCACGGTGCTGCACCGCGTGTGCCACCGCCAGATCCATGCGCTGCTCGGCGAGGCGGAGCTGGCCCGCTACTACGCCAGCATCGAGGCGCTGCGCGCCCACCCGGGCTTGAGCGCCTTCATCACCTGGGTGCAGGGCAAGCCGCCGGATTTCTTCGTCGCCACGCGCAAGAGCGGGCGGTTGCGGGGGCGGTGAAACGCGCTCTGTCGGCTTGACCTCACCGGGACGGACAGACTGTTGGCGCTAGATGACTGACAACACCGCATCCAGCGCCGAAACCAGCGCGCTGGCCTGGGCGGCCACGTTGTCGACCGGGCGTCGCAGCAGGCGCGCCGGCAAGGGCGCGGCGAAGTGCGCCAGTGCGTGAAGCCGGATGCCATTGACCACGACGACCGGGCACAACGCCGTGGGCACCTTGCCCGCAAGCTCCAGCATCGCCAGCGGGATGGTCAGCCGTGTCGCCAGGCCGTCCAGAAGATCGCTCTGGACCACGACCACGTACGGGATGCCCGCCGCCGCGCTGCTGCTGGGGTTGGCAAACACGTCGTACGGAGCCATCGCAGGCTCACCACGGGCGCAGGTCGGCACCCGGGATGCCGTGTGTTGCGCACAGCGCGTTCTGGGTCGAGATCCACGCTGCGAACTCGGCCTCGAATGCCTTGCGGCGCGCGGCGCGGCCGGACTTGTCCTGTGCGGCCTGCAAGGCCCGGTAGTGCTCGACCGACAGGATCACGCTGTCGAGCTGCCCCGCCTTTTCAACGAACACGGGTTCCCGCTTCGCCTGGGCACAGAGGCTTCCAAAGCGGTTCTTGGCTTCAGTGGCGGTGACGCGCATGGTGCACTCCGTAGGTGGTTGGCCATTTTGGCCATTGAGTGGCTGTCAGCGGGTCAGCGAGGCCACCCGCATCCGCTCACACCGCCATGGCCCCGCCGTGCGGCGCGGCAGCGGCGGGATCTCGAACCGCGCCAGCTCCTGCAGGCTGAAGGCCAGGGCCAGCAGGGCGATGGGCACGTAGTGCAGCGCCATCGCGATGCCGGAGCAGGCGCTGTCGCCGTACTTGGTCATCAGCAGCGCGGCGGCGATCATGCCGATGGCGGTGAGCGCCGGGATGCCGCGCCGCAGCACCACGCCCCAGCGCGCCAGGCGGTGGCGCTCGTGGAAGCGCACCGGGGGCTCGGCCAGCACGGTGGCCAGGTGGCGCGCGGCCCGTTCGAGGGCGGCCTCGGCCGCGCGGCTGCGGCGCAGGCCCCGGCCGCGCAGGCGGCGCCGGGTGGTCCAGCGGTCTTCACCGCGCACCAGGCGCGCCAAGTCCCAGCCCAGCACGGCGAGCAGGTCTTCGGGCAGCGCGAGCTGTTCGCCAGGCTCGGGCAGCAGGGTGATGTCGGCCGGCACGCCGCGCATGCCGGGCACGGAGAGCGACAGGGTCATGGTCAGGCCGTCGAGCCGGGCCACGCCGCGCTGCAGCGCCAGGCCGGCGGGGCCTTCGGCGCCGTGGGCGGCCTCCAGCGTGTGGCTCAGCGCGATCAGGTAGCCCGGGCCGGCGCGGATTTGCACCGCCGGGGCGATGGCCTGCGCCTGGGCCAGCAGCGGGGCCGCGTCAGCGCCCTCGCGGCCCTGGACCTGCAGGCTGGCCTGCAGGCCGGCCGGGTGGGTGAGGGTGCGTTGCGGCGTGAAGGGGGCGTCGTGCGGGCAGTTCAGGTGCAGCGCCTCCTGCAGCGGGCCGAGGTCGGCCGTGCCGCCATCCACCGCCACCGGCTTGAAGGCGATGCGGCGCGCGGCGCGGTCGCTGGCTGCCAGGTCCACCGCGCGGCCGGCGCGCACGAAGGGCTCGGCCAGGCGCAGGATCTCGTGGTGGGTGAGCGGCGGTGTCGGCATGGCGCGCGGTGCGGCGGTGGGCGACGTGGACGGCTGGGCGATCTGGCGGCTGGCCAAGTGGGCGACTTCGGCGACGTGGGCGACTGGAGCGGCCCGTGCGGCCGGAGCGACTGGAGCGCCTGGAGCGGCTGGAAGATACCGCGCCGGGCCGCTCAGCGCAGCCACAGCAGCCGGCCGAAGGGCGGCGTGAGGGGGCTTGGCCCTGGCGCGGGCCCCAGGCCTGGCGCGGCCGGGGGTGGTGCTTCGGGCACGGCCCACAGCACCGGGCAGCGCGGGCGGTGGCGGGCCGGGCCTTGCAGGTCGGTCAGCACCACGATCAGGTCGGGACGGTGTTGGTCGGCTTCCTGCAGCAGCGGGGTGAAGTCGGTGCCACCGCCGCCGTGGAAGCCGATGCTGCGCAGCTCACGCCCGCCGGGCTGGCAGTGCGCCACGCGGCGCACCTGGTCGTCGCCGATGATCAGCACGAAGGGGGCTTCCAGCCGGCGCGAGATGGCCTCGATCTCGGTGGCGAAGCGCTGCAGCATCCCGTCGTCGACCGAGCCGGACACATCCACCACCAGCACCAGCCGCGGCACCGGCCGCTGCGCGCTGTTGCCCGGCTCCCAGGGCATGCGGCGGCCCGGCCCGGCGCGGCCCTGGTTGGCGATGTACGAGCGCGTGGGCCGTGACCACGATGGCGCCGGCCGCTGCGCCAGTCCGCGCGCGAGCTGGCTGCGCAGCGCGTGCTCCCAGGGCATGTGGGTGCGTGGCAGGTCGGCCAGCAGGGCGCGCAGCATCGAGAGCGCGCCATCGCCGGCATGGGCGCGCTGCAGGCGCTCGGCCCATTCGCGGGCTTCTTCGGCCTGCTGTTCGGGCGGGCCGGCGGCGTCGGCATCGGGGCACAGGTCGATCGGGCGGCCGGCGGCCAGCGCGCGCACG